>CAZOGK010000013.1:0-82932 GCA_964579295.1 uncultured Ardenticatenaceae bacterium | reverse complement strand
TTCAGATGAGCTGCCTCCACGCGGTAGATAGCGTGGATGAAGCTCATCATGGTGAACAGCAGCGCGTGGCTGCCGGTGAGGAACAGGAAAAGCTTGTAGGCGGGGAGTTTGCGCATGGCTGCTTCTCACGAGGAACGGGCCGGCTGGCTCATTCCGCCTCCTCCTCACTTTCCTGATCCATACGCGAGAGATCGGCAGCGATGTCCTCGGGATCGGGCATGGCGACGTACTGCCGCCATAGCTGGCGCGTGATCGCCTGGCCGTCTGCCGCCAGGCCATAGCGGTTAAAGTAGTCGCAGAGGCGCTGCACATCCCGCCCCAGAATGTCGTAGGCTTCGTCGTTCTGCTGGCTGTCCACTACCTGGGGAAAGTCAATCAGCGTCACCGTCCCATCCCAGTAAAGGATGTTATAGGCCGACAGATCACCGTGCACCAGGCCGCGCTCCAGCAGCAGCGCGACGTTGTGCAAGATGCGGCGGAACAGAGGGCGCGCCTCGTCGCGCTCCAGCCGCACCTCGTGCAGCGTGGGAGCCGCCATAGCGGCGTCGCCGACGTAGCCCATGAGGATAGCGTTCTCGGCCACGGCGACTGGTCGCGGCGCATCTGCACCGGCGGCATGCAGCGTCTCCAGCGTCGTGTACTCGTGCATCAGCCACGACGTATGGGCCAATTGCTCGCCGAAGCTTGTCTTTTTGCCCAGCGCGCGCATCTCTCGGTGGTCATTACTCTTGATTTCGTTGCCGCCTGCGTTCAGCACGCGGCGTCCCTGCCGGTAGCGTTTGTCGTTGCGCAGGTTGCGGAACATACGCGGCCGGTAGACCTTGGCGGCCAGCCAGGTCGCGCCCGTTTCCGGTGTAGCCTCACAGCGGTAGACGTTGGCCTCTTTCCCGCCTTTGACAATGGCCACCACGTCGCTGATCAGGTGCTGGTCGTAGAACGGCCGGAGTGAGCTTAGGAGCCAGGAGCGCTCGTGTTTCGCCGGCTGGTAAGTAATGTTGAAGCCGCCTTCCAGGCCGGCCACGTCGGCCAGCTCGGCGGCTTCCTCGGCGTGGTCGCGGTAGGTGGGCGGCTGCACCCGCTGCTTGCGATGGCGGCGGGCGCGGCGGTCGCTACGCTCAGGGTTGAACTCCTCAGCGTAGTCCGCATATTCTTCGTAGAAACTGTATTTATCGGAGTAGGTACTCACGGCTGTCTATTTCCTCGGGTATGCTGCATGAATGACTATTCTGGTTCAGCATTCCGTGGCAGCCGCAAGCAAGAAGGCGCGTGAGACAAAACTGCCACGGCTCAGCGTTGTGAGCCGTGGCAAGAAAAAGGCCACAGGCAGAGCATACCTGTGGCCCGAGAGGCGAGATCGATCAGCCGATCAGCAAAGGCCAGGCATGCGCCCACAACGCTGGGTCAGAACATCTGTATTCGCAATGACTCGCATCTAGCGCACACCTCCTTTTATAAAAGCTTCGCTGAGTCTAGCAGAGATCCGGCAGCCCTGTCAATACGCAAATTAGACTTTATGACAACTAAGCGTGCCGACCGGTTGGCTCTGCCCGTGAGTTGCTTCTATACTCACACCCATCCGAATCCTACAAGTCTTTATCAGGAGGAATTGATGCCGGAAATCAAGGCACGAGAAGAGCTGCAACATATCATCGAGTCGGCCCACCGTCTCGGCGTCGAGCTGGACGAGGAAGAAGCGCTGCAGTGGCTGGTCGCCATGGCCGCCAGCGAGGCGCACGATATTGTCCACGACGAGGGCGCGGGCGTCTTCGGCCACCGCGTCTCCATGCTCGATTTCAGCGAGGCCGAGCTGGCTCGTTTCCGCGAGCTGGGCAGCCTCGTCGAGTTCCACGAAGAACCTGGCGTTGTCGAGACGGCGCTGGCGCTCTCCGGCTCAGCTGCCCAGTCCAAGATCCAGAGTTATCCGGGGGACGCCGACTTCTTTGAGCGCGTCAATATCCACGCCGCGAGCCGCGAGGAAGCCTGCGCCATCCTGGCGCGTCTCATCCGTGAGAAGGCGCTGGCGACGATGAGTGGGCCGACATACCGGCTCATTCAAGTCCGCTTCGGCTCGTATCCTGTCGATATGTACCACCAGGGCCGCCACCATCGCGCTGGCGCCTCGATTGGCTGGAATGCGGACGAAATCAAGGCTGGCGCCATCCAGACCGAGCTCGCTGACGGCAGTGCGCTTACGCTCACCTGGGAAGACGCCGCCGGCGACCCCGGCTGGTGCAAGCTGGATTGGGTTGTGGCCGACCCCGAGCGTGGGGCTCTGGCTAATGCCAGCAATATGCTCGACGTGACCTGGGAAGCGCCGGACGGCGCGATTACCCCGCTCGACGGCTACCTCGATCCCTATTTCCAGGAGGTTTACCTGGAAGCGGAATCGGTGCCGATCTTTACCAAGCTCGCCAAACAGGTGTCGGCCGATGCGCTGGACGATTACGTGCGTGAGCTGGAGAAGCAGGTCGCCGCCTACGTCAGCAAAGATCCCCGCAACTACGGCAAGGCGGCGAAACGTCTGTACAACGTCTTCCGCCTCACCGGCCGCTACCCGGAAGCCGCCTATGTGCGCGAGCTATTTGACGAGCCAACGGCCCTCCTCTACCAGGTGGGCGCCCTTATCCGCACGATGGAAGAGGCCTCTGAGCCGGGCTCGCCCATCTCCGGCAAGCACGTGATGGCGCAGGCCGATAATCTCATCCTCGAAGTCGTTAAGGTGCTTGAAGGCGAAGAGGAAACGGAAATTGTGCGCCTGCTGCTGCGTCTGCGCGACGGGCTGCAGCGCCAGGAGCGGGAAGACGGCTGGAGCGCGGAAGTAGAAGCGGCCCGCGATCAGGTCATCAATCTCGTCAACAACTTCTTTCACGAGAAGCTGGTTGCCCTGCCGGAGATTGAGCGGTATCTGAGCGGGCTATCGGCGGACTGAGACGACCCGGCAGTGGTAGGTCAGGTTTCAAACCTGACGAAGTCATGCCCTGGCTGGAACGTGAGACCTGTCAGGTCTCTAAAGACCTGACAGGTCTTGGGGCGGACAATAGGTTCGCGTGCCGTCAGGGGGAAGCGCGCCGCACCTCAAAGAGATCCCCATAGCGCACGGCCAGCTCCCAGCTCTGGGTGAGCGATTCTGCTGGCGTGAGGACGCGGAAGCGAGGCAGCGCCCCCGCCTCGCCGTGGTAGAAGCCATCGGGATACCAGTTGCGGCGGCTGCCCGTAAGGCGGTAACGCACGTCGCCGCCCTCCTCGTTGTTCCAGAGGATAAGCTCCGGCTGGCCGTCCAGATGGTCGATAACATGGCTGCCGGCGCTGGTGATTACTTCCAGCAGGGCCTGCCAGTGAGCGGGGCGCAGAGCCGCGTGGAAGGGCAGAAGCGCTGCTACGTCGTCGAAAATGGCCTCCAGCCGCTCCACGATGGCCCCTTTGGCTGCGGTCGGCAAGCGGAACTGCTCGACCATGCGCCGCGCCGTGGCTCGCCGGTAATCGTCAGGGGTAAGCAAGGCCGGCGCAGCGAGCCGCAGCGTCAGCACGTCGCCGGGCGCCAGCGTGATGGGGGGCAGGCTGATAGTCGCCGTGCCGGCGTCAAATGAGGCTGCCGCCGCCTGCGCCTGCCCGTTGCGCGCCAGCGAGACCGCCGCCGGCGCGCTGGCGCCGCGTAGGTGAAGCGTCACCGTGCGCGCCGCCGGGACCAGCTCGGCTGCCTGTTGTACCGGCCCCAGCGTAAAGGACAGCTCGTCCGGCTGCCAGCGTAAGGCCATCGGGGTCAGGGCGAATCTCCCCTGTCCGGTCGCCTCCTGGCTGCCGTCGTCTTCGTAGAGCGTAAAATTGTTATCGGCGCCGGGGAAGAGGTAAATGTCCAGCGCCTCTGGCTGCTCCACGCCGCCCCAGCCCTGGCGCGGGCCCAGGGGCACGATGGCGCCGGCGCGGGCGAAGAGGGGCACGTGGTTCAGGTCGCCATAGACCGCGTGCCAGCGCCCGCCAGGGTAGCGGCGACCATCCTCAAAGGCGAACCAGTCGCCGGGCGGCAGCCAGATGACCTGGCGGCTGAGGCGCGTGTCCGGGTCGGCCGGCGAGACGTAGGGCGCGACCAGCAGCTCGCTGCCGAAGGTATAGGCGTCCGGGCAATGATAGGCCTCTTCCGCGGCCGGCCAGTCGTGGTAAAGGGGGCGCGCCAGCGCCCGGTTCTCGACATGGTTGCGCCAGGCCATCGTGTAGAGATAGGGGATGAGAGCATGCCGCAGCTGCAGCGCGGCGCGTGTGGCCTGCAGCGTGTTGGCATCGTAGCCCCAGGGCCGGCGCTCCTGGTAGGCGTTCTTGCTGCTGTGCAGGCGCATGATGGGGCTGAAGACGCCAAACTGCACCCAGCGCGTGTACAGCTCGGGGTCTTCGGTTCCTTCCATGTGGCCGCCAATATCGTGGCTCCACCAGCCAAAGGCGACGTTGGCCGCCGTGGCCGTCAGATAGGGCTGGAAGGCCAGCGATTCCCAGCTGACGACCGTATCCCCGGAGAAACCGATGGGATAGCGATGGTTGCCGAGGCCCCCCCAGCGCGAGAAGATGAAGCCGCGCCGGCCGTCGCGCGTCCGATCGTAGAAGTGGAGATGGTTCAGCCACCACAACGGGTCCAGCCGCGGCAGCGAGCTGAGCGTGCCCTGCTGCCAGTCTATCCACCAGAAGTCAACGCCCTGCTCTTCCAGCGGGTGGTGCAGATAGCGAAAGTAGCCGGCCGCGAAATGGGGATCGGCAAGGTCGAAGGCGACGGGTGTTGCCGTATCCGGGTCAATGCCCATGTGCCCGGCCATCGTCGCGTAGGCTGTCTCGTGCGGGTGAATCCCCTCGGCCGGGTGCAGGTTCAGCGCCGTGCGCAGACCCTGTTCGTGCAGCCGGCGGATGAACGCCTCGGGGTCGGGGAAGAGCTGACGGTTCCAGCTATAGCCGGTCCAGCCGCTGGATTTGTTGCCGGTCTTGGTGATATGCCAATCCATATCGACAATGCAGACGGAGAGCGGAAGCTCGCGCCGGCGAAAATCGTCCATGAGCGCCAGCAGCTCGTCCTGGCTGTAAGCCCAATAGCGGCTCCACCAGTTGCCCAGTGCCCAGCGCGGGAGGAGCGGCACGCGCCCGACGATCAGCAGGTAATCGTCCAGAGCCTGCTGGTAGTCGGGCCCGTCGCCCTCCCTGCCGGGATAGGCAAAGAAATAGAGGTCAAGCGCCGCCCCGTCCGGCCTCGGCTGCAGCCAGCCGGCGTCGTCGAAAAGCAGCGATGCCGAGTCGTCGACGACGCTCCAGCCGCTGCGGGAGAGCAGCCCGTGCTCCAGCGGCGTAGCGCCCCTGACCTGGTCCAGGGTGCGGGTCGTGCCTTTCAGGTTGGCGCTGTCCTGTTCCCCATAGCGCCAGACGGCGCCGCTGGCCAGGAGCGTTATCTGCAGGCTGTCGCCGCTAAACGGCGCACCGTTGCGGTAGCGCAGCCGCAGCAGGTTTGTCTGCACCTCCAGCCATTCCTCGTCATCCTGCACCGTAAAGGGCGGCGCGGGCTGGTCGCGGAACCAGACGAGCTGGCTCGCCTGGTCGACGTAACGCTCCTGCGGATCATACTCCAGGCGCACGAGGCCGGGGGTAAGCATAGTGAAGCGAGCGGCGCCGGCGCGCACAACAGCTTCGGGCCGGGCCAGGGGTGAAAGCGGCGGCTGCAAATAGGATGGAATCTCGACCATCAGGGTAGCGACAGCGCGATAGCGCTAGGCGGCAATCAGGCCCAGCTGCCGGCCCGTCGTCGCCAGAATATCCAGGGCGCGATCAAGCTGTTCGCGGGTATGCGTCGCCATGTAGCTGGTGCGCAGCAGCGACTGGCCGGCCGGCACCGCCGGCGTCACCACTGGATTCGTGTACAGGCCGCGCTCGAAGAGCAGTTTCCAGGTGAGGAAGGTCGGCTCGTCATAGCCGATGATAATCGGGATGATCGGCGTTTCCGTGCTGCCGACGTTGTAGCCCAGCTCCTGCAGCGAGCGCAGCATGTAGTTGCCGTTCTCCCAGAGGCGCTCGACGTGCTCTGGCTCGTTCTCCATGATTTCCAGGGCGGCCATCACGGCCATCAGGTTGGGAGCCGGCAGGCTGGCGCTGAAAATCAGGCTGCGCGCATGGTGCTGGATGAAGTCGATGACCTCGGCGCTGCCGGCGACAAAGCCGCCGATACTGGCAAACGATTTGCTGAACGTGCCCATTACCAGATCCACGCCTTCATTGAGGCCGAAGTGAATGCCGGTGCCCCGGCCGCCGCCGAGCACACCAAGCGAATGGGCATCGTCCACGTAGAGACGAGCGCCATATTTCTGGCAAATGGGTACGATCTTGTCCAGGGGCGCAATGTCGCCGCTCATGCTGAAGACGCCATCGACGACGACCAGCTTGCCCGCCTTTTCCGGCAGGCCACCGAGCACGCGATCCAGGTGGCGCATGTCATTGTGGCGGAAGCGCTTCATCGTGCCCAGGCCCAGGCGCACGCCATCGACAATGCTGGCATGGTTCTCTTTGTCGAGAACGACGTAATCTTCGGGACCGACCAGAGCGGCCATGGCCCCCAGGTTGGCCTGCATGCCCGTGCTGAAGATGACGGCGGCTTCCTTGCCGACAAAGGTCGCCAGCCGCTGCTCCACCTCGCGGTGCAGGCGCAGGGTGCCGTTGAGATAGCGGGAGCCGGTGCAGCTGGTGCCGTATTCGTCGATGGCCTGCTTGGCTGCCTCGCGCACCTTAGGATGTGTGGTCAGGCCGAGGTAGTTGTTGGAGCCGATCATGATGACCGTGCGGCCTTCGACGGTGACTTCAGTGCCTTCGGTGCCGTCGAGCGGAACAAAATAGGGGTAAAGACCCGCCTCGCGGGCAGCGCGTGCGCGGGCCATACGTGGGTCGCACGCTATCTTGGCAAATATATCCATGACCTCTGAACCCTCATCAGGTATCTGCTAAACGCCGCCGATTGTAAGAGGTGGGGGGAGGCGCGTCAAGGAAGCATGGTCCCCGAAGTGCTCCACTGGCCGGCAGCAGGTCGCTCACTAGCGGTGGGCCTATTCTGCTCCCAGCCAGCGCACAGCATCACGGGTGCTGTCAAAGGCCAGCTCCGGCAGCTCCTCCGGGCCAAAGAAAGCGGCGGCATCGGCGTCGTCGCCGGCCTGCAGCGTGCCGCCCTGACGGCGCGCGCGGTAAAGGATGAAAATGGACGCGCCGCCGGCTTCTGTGTGCGGGTTGTAGTAAACGTCCAGCAGGCTCTCAATGGCAACTTCGAGGCCAGTCTCCTCCCAGGTCTCGCGCACGGCAACGTCACGCGGGTCCTCACCTCGGTCGACAAAGCCGGCGGGAATGCTCCACTTGCCGGCCTCGGGCATCATGCGTCGCCGCACCAGTAGCAGCTTGCCGTCCACCACGACGAGGGCGCCTGCGCCAACTTTGGGATCGGTGAAGTAGATGAAGCCGCAGGCCGGGCAGGCGCGCCGGGGCTTGTCGCCCACCTGTCGCGTCTGCAGTGGCGTGGCGCAGCGCGGGCAGTAGACGTAGCCGGCCGGGGCGGGATCGGCCATGATTCAGGCGAGGCGGCGGCGCAGCAGTAGCGTGGCGGTCAGCAGGACGAGGAGCAGAGCTCCCAGCGCGACCTGCGTCAGGCGCAGCGGGGCATTCACAGGCGCGGGCTGGTCGGTAGGCGCCGTCAGTTCGGGCGCGGCCGCCGTCTCCCCTTCTGCTTCGGGTGGGGCGGCCGTAGCCTGGTTGAGCGGCTCCTCCTCCGCCAGCGTATCCTGGGCCGTCTCTTCGACAGCGTCGGCGGCTGGCGCGGGGAGGGCGGAAATGCCGACCTCTTCCGTCATCACTTCCGTCTCCGCCGTCTCCAAGCTGAACAGCTCGCCATCGTCTGCCTCTTCTTCTGCACCGGCAACTTCAGTCATCTCGCTGAGGCCGGCTTCCCGTGCGGATTCAGGCGCCGCTTCCTGCGGGGCCTCGACGCGTTCGGCGGCCGGCTCTTCAACCACAGTGGTTGCGACGAGAGCGATGCTGTCTTCGGCAACCGGCGCGCCTGCCGGCCGCGGCAGAAATTCGATGCCGACGGCAAGCATGAGCAAGAAGGCGGTCAGAACGGTCGCCAGGCGCAGGGCTGGATAGAGGGACAGGCCGCCGCCGGGCGCCGGTGCGCCATAGCGAGCCGGGTCGAGCGTATAGTTGCGCGGTGCGCGGAGGCGCGGCAGCTGCGCCACCTGTTCTTTGGTAGCACGAAGCTGCGCTACCTCGGCGTGCAGCGCCGGATCGGAGGCCAGCAGCGCTTCAAACTGCTCGCGCTCCCGTCCGCGCAGCTCGCCGTCGAGGTAGGCATTCAGCTCTTCCTGCCTTTTCTCCTCGGCAGAGCGGGTAAGGTTTCGCAGAAAATCCAACATCAGCTTTCGTCACAGCTCCCCTGCTGAGAGGCGCCGCGTTCCATGTAAGGTCGCTTCTACGTATTAAGACGATATTGGGCGGGCAATAGTTCCCCGAAACCCTGTAGACAATCTCTCAATTTGCTGCGCGCGCGGCTGATGCGCGACTTTACCGTGCCGAGCGAAATAGAAAGGATCTCGGCGATTTCCTGATACTCGCGCCCTTCCACGTCGCAGAGGACGGCAGCCACTCGCTGGTCGTCGGGCAGGTCGTCCAGACAACGCTGCACGGCGCCCACCAGTTCCACCTGCTGCCGCACTTCTTCCGGCGTGTGGTTATCGTCGGCCAGAAATGCGGGCGACTCTACCTCTTCCGTGATCTCGTCGAGCGAGGATTGCGGGCGGCGCTTGCGGCGGCGCAGCTCGTCGTAGCAGCTATTGGTGACGATACGCAGCAGCCACGATTTGAAGCTGCCCCCGCGAAACTGCCGGATCGCCTTGTAGGCCGAAATGAACGCTTCCTGGGTGGCGTCGTCGGCCGAGGCCGGGTCCCGCATGATGCGGTAGGCGACGTTATAAACAGCGTCCTGATAGTGCAGCACGAGGCGATTATAGGCGCTGACATCCCCCTTCTGGGCCCGAGCAATCAGGCTTTCTTCGTCGATCATGGTTGTGTTGCTGCGGCTGTGACTCGACTATCCCCGGCTAACTGTTCCATAAGATGGCAGGGCCGGCAGTTGACTTGGGCTGCTGCATCCTCTATACTCGGGCGTCACTGAGCCGAAGTGGCGGAACAGGCAGACGCGCACGACTCAAAATCGTGTTCCTTCGGGAGTGTGGGTTCGATTCCCACCTTCGGCACTTCTTCTGAGTCCGAACGGGCGCATTATAAGTCGCCCCCATATGCCAGGCAAACAGACGGCCACCGCGAGGTGGTCTTTTTCATGGGCTGTAGCCGTGTGCTTGACAGCGCCCGGCCCTTAGACCACACTTGAGGCCCTATGGGTAACTGGAAGCGGGTCATCCTCTGGATCGGCCTCGGGCTGGTTGTGGGGATAAGCGCCGGACTCTATCTCGGCTGGGTCGTCTGGCCGCCGGAATTCACCAACACCGATCCCTCCATATTGCGCGACGATTACCAGCGCGAGTATGCGCTGATGATCGCCCAGGCCTATGCCCTCGACGGCGACCTGGACGGCGCGCGCCGCCGCCTCTCCAGTCTCGGCGAGCCCGAGCCTGACCGCTGGCTGCTGTCGCTCACGGTCGATACGATTCTCTCCGGTCGCGACGAGCAGCGCGAAATCCGGCCGCTGGTGCGCCTGGCCGCCGACCTCGGTCTCTCCTCGCCGGCGATGGCGCCTTACCTCGATGGAGCCGGGCAGGGGGCAACCGGGGACGATGTTTCGTAGCCGGCGCTTTCGCGAGCGGCAGGCGGGCCCTCCCCCTGAGCCGCCGCCGCGCGTGGCGCGCAGCAGCCTGCTCCTCCTCGGCCTGCTGCTGGGGCTGGCAGGTGGCCTCGTCTATGCCTGGCTGCTCAACCCCATTATCTACGTCGATGCGTTGCCGTCGCGGATGAGCGCCCGCTACCAGGAGGAGTATATTTTCCTCGTCAGCCAGAGCTATGCCTATACGGGCGACTGGGAGATGGCGCAGAGACGGCTGTCGGCGCTGGACGATCCCGATCTGGCGCAGCGCGTGGCAGCGCTCTTTGAGCGCTCGCTGCGCGCAGGAGATCCGGCGGACAGCGTGCGCAACCTGGCAACGCTGACGCGCCTGCTGGGGGGAAGTAATCCGGCGCTGGCTCTGTTTAATCCCACGCCCGAAGCGCCCGTGGTGACGGCGACGGCTACCGTAGCCCTCGTCACCCCGACGGCGACGCTTTTACCTACGCCCAGCCCATCCCCTTTTCCGACCAATACCCTGCGACCGACGCTGACACCTTCGCCGACGCCGCGCCCGACGGCGACGCCCCGCCCGGCCTTCCGGCTCTTAAGCCAGGAGCGGTTCTGCGCGCCGGACGAGCCCACTCCCCTGATTGTCGTCGAAGTGCTCGACGCCGGCCTCGATCCGCTGCCCGGCGCCGAAGTGATTGTTACCTGGGAAGGAGGGCGCGATAGCTTCTTCACCGGCTTCCGGCTGGACCAGAGCCCCGGCTATGCCGACTTCGTCATGGAAGCCGACGTTTCCTACAGCGTTGTACTGGCCGGCGGCAGCCCCGAGATCAGCGGGCTGCGTATTGAGCCCTGTGTGGCGAGTCCGGCCGGCGGCTGGCGCCTCACGTTCCAGAGTCTACTGGTCCCCTCGCCGACGGCGACTGCGACGCCTTAAGCAGGTCAAAATCGGGCCGGGGCCAGAGCACCTGCACGCCGTATTTGCGGGCAGCGCGCGCCGCCAGCCGCTCCGCCAGCGCCGGCAGCGGCTCGCCCGTTTCCGGGTGGCGCTCTTGCGGCAAGAGGTCGGCGACAGGCACGGCGACATGGGCAAAGCGCAGCAGATCAGGGTCGGGAACGTGATGACCCTTGTAGTCCATAATCTGGCCGTTATAGAGTGTCAGATCGGCGTCAATGGTGCGCGGCGCGTTCTTGTCTTCCTGGCGCACCCGTCCCAGCGCGCTTTCCAGCCAGTCCAGTACTTCTTCCTTTAGCTCGTCCGGCGTCCGCTCCGTTTCCACGAGCACGGCGGCGTTAAAGAAGTTGCCCTGATCGTGCAGCCCCATCGGCAGCGTTTCATAAAGCGGAGACACCGCCAGTAGACGGCAGCGCTGGCCGAGCAGAGCGACCGCCGCCGGCATGTTCTTTTCTTTATCGACGTTTGAGCCCAGGCTGATCACCGCGCGCCTCATGTGGAAAAATCGTCCCGGCTCCTCTCGATCTCGATGCCAACCGAGCGGGCAAAGCGTAGCGCGCCGGGCTTTTCGACCCGAATCTGGGCGCGCTGGACCTGCTCATTTTCGCTGATGATGATTCGCGCCAGGTCGGTCACGAGCTTTTCCACCAGGAAATCAGATGAACTCTCGACGTGGTCGATAATGCGCTTGGTGATCGACCTGTAGTTGACGGCGTCCTCGATGTCATCCGTCGCCGCTGCCGCACGTATGTCCGCGTAGAGCGTCACGTTAATCAGGATGTTCTGCATCTTCTCGCGTTCTTCCGGATTGATGCCCAGAATGCCGCGCACGAGCAAATCTTTGATGATGATCTTGTCCATTTCTCTCCTCGGTTAGAGAAATTCGCCGCCGTCGAGCGGGAGGATGACGCCGGTCAGGAACGGCTGCTGCAGCAGGTGCAGCACGTTGGCCGCCACCAGCTCGGCGCTGCCGGCCCGGCGCAGGGGTACGCGCTCCTGTGCCAGCCGCTGCAGGTAGTCGTCGTCCTCGCCCGGCGGCGGCAGAATTGCGCCCAGCGCCACGGCGTTGACGCGCACCCGCGGCGCTAGCTCTAGGGCCAGCGAGCGGGTCAGTGTTACCAGGCCGGCCTTAGTTAGCCGGTAGATGAGGTGGTCGCTGCCGGCGCGCCGCACGCGCGCATCGCTGATGTTCACGATCTGGCCCGAACGTTCGGCCGTGAGCTGGCGCACAAAAGCCTGACTGAGGAAGAAGGGGGCGCGCAGGTTGATGCTCATCTCGCGCTCCCATTGCGGCGCGCTCGCCTGCGCCAGGCCACCTTCTTCAAAGATGCCGGCGTTGTTAATCAGGATGTCGAGAGGGCCGGCTGCCCGGACCGCCGCCGGGATGAGCGCCTCTGTTTCCTCCTGCCGGCTGAGATCGGCGCAGACGGTCTGCACCTGCACGCCGAAAGCAGCCGCTGCCGCCGCCGTTTCCTGCGCCGGCCCGGCGGAGCTGCTATAGTGGATGACCACGTTGCAGCCGGCTTCCGCCAGCGCCAGAACGATGGCCCGGCCAACACGGACGGCCCCGCCGGTGACCACCGCTCTCTTACCTGCCAGCTTGCCGCTCATGCGCTACTCCTCCTCGTCGCCGCTCGTCAGCGGTCGCGCTGCTTCGGCCCCGGCCCGGCGCGCCGTCAGCCAGGGCCAGGCAAAGAAGGCCAGCAGCAGGAACGGCAGGATGGCGCTGGCCAGCAATAGGCCTTGCGGCGCTTCCGGCTCGGCGATAGTCTCACCGTCGGCGAGGTCAGTCAGCGCGCGGACCACCCCATCACGCGCCGTGATGCGCACCGGGCCGGACGGCGCCGCAGCCTGCAGGTAATCGAGAATCCTGCCCTGGTTGCGTAGCCGTAGTGGCGCCGGTGCGCCGCTCTCCCCGGCAATTGTGACGTGGTAACTGGTGCGCCACGGCGCAGCCTGCTGCCGCTCTACCTCACCCATTACTCCCTCGTAGCTCGTGGTTGGTCCGCCGCTCAGCGCGCGTAGGGCGCTGCCCACAGACACGAGGGCCAGCGCCGCCAGGAAGAGGAAACAGCCCCACTGGCTGGCGGCGAAAAATGGCTGATCGCCGCTGGTCGGCCGCCCAGAATCCATCGCGCGACCTATGCGTCCAGCAGGGCGGCGAAGATGGGCAGGGTCGTCGTGTAGCGCATACGCACCCGCGACCACTCATAGCGACCCTCGTACGTATGATAGTTGCCGCCGGCAGTGGTGACGGCGCCCCAGAAGTCCAGCTCCTGCAGCATGTCGATGGTCTCCTCGCTGTAACGCCCGCCGGGATAGCAGAGGAAGCGGGGCGTGTAGCCAATGTGCGCCGCCAGCGTTTCCTGCGAGCCGAGGATCTGCCAGACCAGCTCTTCCCGGTTCGCTTCGCTCAGGTCTGGGTGTGTCTTGGTATGGGATTCGATGCGCATGCCCGCCGCGGCCATCTCCGTGATCATCGACCAGCTCATATGGGCCGGATTCTGATTATCGACGTAGGCGGTAATGATAAAAAAGGTGCCGGTGAAGCCAAACTCCTGCAGCAGAGGAAAGGCGTTTGTGTAATGGTCCAGGTAGCCGTCGTCAAAGGTGAGAATCACGGGTTTCGGCGGCAGCGCCTTGCGGCGCGCCACTGCCAGCGCCAGATCGTAGAGGTCGATCGTGCTATAGCCGTTGTCGGCCAGGTACTGGAGCTGCTGGCGGAAGTCTGCCGGCGAGACCGACAGGTCTTCGCGGTAAATGTCGGCGTCCTCAGGCGGGTCGCTGATGTAATGGTACATCAAGATCGGCACTCTGACCGTAGCCGTTACCCCGCCGGCCGGTTCCGGCAAAGCGGCCCCGTCGCCGAGCGCAGGCGGAGGCACAATGGCCGCCGGCGGCACAGAGGTACCGGTCGCCGTGGGCAAGACGACAGCCGTAGGCGGCGCCGCTGCGCTGGGTTGCGGGAGGGGCGTTGGCGGCTCCTCGACAAAGACAAGAGCCGGGGCCAGCGTTCGTGGATTCTGTGGGGGCAGCGTCGCCGTGGCGGTGACCGTCGGCGGCATGGTAACCGCCAGCGCCGCCGGTTCGGCCTCTTCCGGGGCAATGACGTTGGCCGCGGCGACCAGCACCATCATCACCAGGAAGAGCAATCCGGCGCAGCCAATACCGTCCACGCGCATCCCGGGGTTAGCTCGCTCTGCCATCGGGGCGAGGATAGCCGAGCGCCGGATCGCAGTCAAGACGCTGGCAGGCGCAAGCGCTTTTGTTATACTCGCCTCTAACGTTCCGGCGCTTCCCCTTTATGACGCCCGTCTTGAAAGCGTGCCAGGAGCCGGCCAGTGGCAGAGGTATGTGTGGACCGAAAGGCAGACGAGGCGACTCTCGTCGCGCAGGCCAAAGTGAATCGCGAAGCGTTCGGCCTGTTGTACGAACGCTATGTCGAGAAGATATACAGCTACATTTATTACCGGACGGGTAACGCGGCCGACGCCGAGGACCTCACGGCGCGTGTCTTCGTCCGCGCTCTGCAAAACATCGACGGCTATGAGGACCGCGGCTACGCTTTTTCAGCCTGGCTCTACCGTATTGCGCACAACCTGGTGGCGAACTGGCACCGCGATAACAGCCGCCGGCCGACAATTGACATCGACGACCTGGCGCAGTGGCACGTGGCCGGCAAGGGGCCTGAAGATATCACGGCGCTTCTTGAAGACCGGGCCAGGCTGCTGGAGGCGATCCGCACGCTGCCGGGCGAGCGCCAGGAGCTGCTCACACTGAAGTTTGTCGACCAGCTCAGCAACGCGGAGATTGGCGAGGTGATGGGGCGCAGCGAGGGCGCTATCAAATCCCTCTACCACCGGACCCTGCTGGCTCTGCGCCAGGAGATCGAGACGCCGGAGCCGCGGCGGATCTGGCGCAGCTTGTGGCGCCGGCGCGAACCGGAGAGTGATCAGTAGCAATGTGGAGCCTGTGGAGCCTGCGGCTGGCTGCCGGCGCTGTTTCCGCTTGAGAACAGCGCCTTTACGCGGATTCTTTTGACGAGCTATGCCCGGCTCGGTAGAATAGCCGGGGTTGCTTGTGATAAAATGCGCAGAATTGATCTCCTCGCCTGCCGGCGGAGAGATCGTCCCGTCCGCCTGAGGTGGCGCGAACTGGAGCGGACGAGAAGATCAGACCTATCCAGGCCTGTCAAAGAGCGTAAGAAAGGAGCATAATGAAGTACGCGAGACATTTTGCCATCGTGGCAGTGTTAGTCGTGGTAGGTGCGATTGTGACGTATGTGGTTCTGGAAGCCATTTACGCCCTGCCGCCGGCCGCGAGTGAAGAAGCCATCGCTATCGATTCGCTCTTCCGGGGCCACTTTATCCTCATCTCTTTTCTGTTTGCGCTCGTCGTCACCTTTATGCTCTACAGCGTCGTCGCCTTTCGGCGCCGGCCAGACGAGCCGGAGGACGTCGAGGGCGACCATTTCCACGGGCACACCGGCCTAGAAATTGCCTGGACTATTTTGCCGCTGGTTCTCGTCATTGTCTTTGGCGTCTGGGGAGCGCGGCTGCTGACCGATATTATCCGGCCCTCGGACGACGAGATGACCGTGCAGGTGGTGGGCCAGCAATGGTCCTGGCGCTTCACCTACCCGGAACATGGCGATATCAGCAGCGATGAGCTGGTTATTCCGGTCAACCAGAAGGTTCGCCTGGAGATGACGTCGCTCGACGTCCTGCACAGCTTCTGGGTGCCAGAGTTTCGCGTCAAGCAGGATCTCGTTCCGGGTCAGGTGCACGAGCTGCGCATGACGCCAACAGAGCAGGGAGATTACAAGACGCGCTGCGCCGAGATTTGCGGCACCAGCCATGCCTATATGATTTCCGACGTTCGCGTTGTCTCCGCCTCCGAGTTCGATAGCTGGGTGCAGGAGAGCAGTACGAGCGTAACCGAGCTGGAGCCGGTAGAGCGCGGCCTGCTCTGGTCGCAGCAGTTTGGCTGCACCGGCTGTCACTCTACCGATGGCACGGCGCTGGCCGGGCCGACATGGCAGGACCTCTACGGCGCGGAGATCGAGCTTGCCAGTGGCGAGACAGTGCTAGCGGACGATGACTATCTAGTGACGTCAATCATCGCGCCCAACGATCAGATTCACGCCGGGTATAGCGCCAATATCATGCCGCAGATCTTTGAAGATCTATTTGCCACTGAAGAGGCTAAATACGACGGCGAGATCAGCATTCTCGACGATCTCCTGGCCTACATCATGAGCCTTTCCGAGTAAAGGAGCCTTGCTGATGTCATTATTCGGTCGGATCTTCCGTTTCCTCGCTCACTTTCTGACCACTGGTCTGGTCCGCGCTATCGTCGGACAGGCCATCGGTATCCTCATTGGCTACTGGTTGGTGGCTCTTATACGCGCGCTGCTGGGTCTGGAGCACGCGCCGGAAGCGGGCTGGGTAGCCGGCGCCTTCCTCGGCGTCTTCACCGCGCTCCTGGCCGCCGGCGTGTTGGGCGATTGGTTCCGCTGGGCGCTGGGCCGCGACACTACGCTGCGCCACGGGCCGCCGCCGGGCCGGCCGGAATGGACGCGCTACTTTAGCGTTGACTACAACCATAAGGTCATTGGCATCCAGTATGGGGTAACCAGCATCATAGTGCTGCTGGTGGGCGGTATTCTGGCGCTCATCTTCCGCATCGAGCTGGCGGTGCCCGGCATGCAGTTCCTGACGCTGGAAACCTATAACACCATCTTTAGCGCCCACGGCATCATCATGATCGCCAGCATCCTGGCCGGCGTTGGGGCCATGGGCAACTACCTGGTGCCAATGATGATAGGCGCTGCCGACATGGCCTTCCCCCGGCTCAATGCCTTTAGCTTCTGGATCGGCGTGCCCAGTGCCATGCTCCTCATCGCGGCCATGTTCGTCCAGGGTTGGGATACCGGCTGGGTAGCCTACCCGCCGCTCAGCGTGCGCGGCCCGCTGGGGACGCAGCTATTCCTGCTCGGCTTCTTCCTCAATGGTTTTTCCAGCATTGCCAGCGCCATTAACATTATCGTGACCGTGCTGACCATGCGTGCGCCGGGCATGAGCCTCTTCCGCATGCCCATTTTCGTCTGGGGCTCCATCTCCGCCTCGATCATCCAGTTCACGGCGACACAGACGGTGGGCCTGGCCCTGCTCATGGTCACCATGCAGCGCCAGTTCGGGCTCGGTTTCTTCGACGCGACCTTCAGCGCGGCCAACATCCCGCCCGGCGATCCCATTCTCTACCAGCACCTCTTCTGGTTCTACTCCCACCCGGTTGTCTACGTTTTTGTCCTGCCTGGGCTGGGCATCATCAGCGAGCTGCTGCCCGTCTTTTCGCGCAAGCCGCTCTTCGGCTATAAATGGATCGCGCTCTCCAGCCTGGCCATTGCCCTGGTAGGCTTCCTCGTCTGGTCCCACCATATGTTTACGTCGGGTATGGACGAGTTCCTGCGTATTCCCTTCATGTTCTCGACGATGCTGGTGGCCGTGCCGACCGGCGTCAAGTTCTTTAGCTGGATCGGCACCGTCTGGGGCGGCAAGCTGACCTTCCCCACGCCGATGCTCTTTGTACTGGGCGCGATCTCTGTCTTCCTCATCGGCGGGCTGAGCGGCCCGATTCTGGGGACGGTGCCCACGGACCTGCATCTACACGACAGCTACTGGATTGTGGGCCACTTCCACGCTACCATGTTCGGCGGCTTTGTCTTCCCCTTCTTTGCCGCCATCTACTACTGGTATCCAAAGGTTACGGGTCGCATGTACAACGAGGTGCTGGGCAAGCTCCACTTCTGGTTGATGGTGCCCGGCTTCTGGGTCATGAGTCTGGGGCAGATGCGGGTTGGCCTGCTGGGTATGCGCCGCCGCATCGCCGATTACGACCCTGCGCTGGGTATTGAGTTCACCCAGACGCTGGTGACCATTGCCGCCCTCGTCATCGGCTGGTCAATTCTGATCATGATCTACAACCTGGTCAGCAGCCTGCGCACCGCACCGGCGGCGGCGCCCAACCCGTGGAATTCGCGCTCGCCGGAGTGGCAGGTGCCCTCGCCGATGCCGGAGTTCAACTACGACCATCCGTTTACAGTCGTGGGCGAACCCTATGATTACGGGCTGGCCGATTCCACCTACGTCAACATGTACCCGGCGACCGGGGATTAGGCGCAGCGGCGCAACAGCTAAGGAGCGACCTGTGAACGAACAGCATGCCGGCAGCTATCGCCTGGTCATTATCATCGGTATTGTGCTGGCGGCCCTCACCATCGCCGAATATTTCATAGCCCTGGCCTATCCATCGGCCATCGTCTTGCTGCTCATCGCGTTGGTCAAGGCTGCCATCATCGTCCAGTTCTTTATGCACGTCTACCGCCTGTGGCGTGAGGAGAGTCACTGATGAGTGTTGTCGCGACCCCGCGTGAGGATCATCACGATCCTGTGGAGCTGACCTACGCTGAGAAGCTGCGCAACAACCGCCTGGGTCTCTGGCTCTTTGTCTTCAGCGAGCTCTTCCTCTTCGGCGGCCTTCTCATGACTCGCTTCTATCTCTGGCGCGATCCGGTGACCGACGCCATTGTGCGCCCGGAGCTGTCGCAGGTGCTCGGCCTCCTCAGCACCTCGATCCTTCTGCTCAGCAGTCTCTCTATGGCGCTGGCCGAAACGGCCGCCGGGCGAGGCGACCGCCGCATGCTGAATGCCGGGCTGTTGGTTACCGCCTTTCTGGGCACTGTCTTTCTGGCGATGGTCGTCGGCCTTGAATGGCGCGGTGAAGTGGCGCCGGGCGACGGCGCATTTGGCGCCGTCTTCTTCGGCATGACTGGGCTGCACGCCGTGCACGTGCTGAGCGGCGTCATCCTGCTGCTGATCATCTGGTATAATAGTGTGCGCGGTAAATTCACTCCTGAGCGCCACTGGGGGGTGGAAGCCACCGCCATCTACTGGCACTTCGTCGACGTGGCCTGGGTCTTCTTTTACCCGGCGCTCTATCTCATTGGCGAAGCTGTCCACATCGGCTAACGACGAGCCACATTCGTTTTATGGAGCGGACGCCGGGGCGGGTTCTGTCGTCCCGGCGTTTTTTTCAGGCACATGGACCCTGTAACGCGCGCCATCCTGCTTTCCTGGGAGTGGCGTCCCGCTGTTCTGCTGCCGCTGCTTATCTTCGGCGTGCTCTATACGCTTGGATGGCGGCGCCTGCGCCAGAAATCGTCGCACCGGCGGCTGGCTAACGGCTGGCGACTGGCCGCCTATCTGGCTGGCTTGCTGCTGCTCCTGCTGGCGCTGGTCTCGCCCATCGACGTGCTCGGCGGGCAGCTCTTCTTCATGCACATGATTCAGCATTTGCTGCTGGTGATGATGGCGCCGCCGCTGCTGGTGCTGGCGAACCCGATGCCATTCTTGCTGTGGGGGCTGCCCCAGCCGCTGCGGCGCCAGGCCGGCGGGCTGCTCTCCACGGCGCTGCACCGGCGGTCGGCTCTCCGGCGCGGCATACGGTCGGCGACCGGGCCGGGCCTTGTCTTGCTGCTCTACGTGGTTGCGTTACTCATCTGGCACGACCCGAATCTCTATGATGCGGCGCTGCGCGATCAGTTTGTGCATGATATGGAGCACATCTCCTTCTTTCTGCCGGCCATGCTCTACTGGTGGCACGTCGTCGGCGCCGGGCCCCGGATTCACAGGCAGTTCGGCCGGGCAGCGCGGGTGGCCTTCCTCATCGCGGCGATTCCTCCCATGATGCTAACCGGCATTGCCATCGCCTTCGCCAACCAGCCGATTTACAGCTACTACCTGACCGTGCCGCGCCCCTGGGGCCTCGACGTTCTCTCTGACCAGCGTATCGCCGGCATCATCATGTGGATTCCCGGCAGCATGATGCACCTGATCGGCGTCCTGATCGTGGCGGCGCGCTGGCTGCAGGACGAAGAGCGCAAGCCGCCGCTGCCGGCGGCCCGCTGGGCGACCGACGAGCGCATGGCGGCGCCGTAAATGAAGCGGAAAGCTGGCCGTGCCCGGCAATGGGCGCTCCTCCTGGCCGTGGGCCTATTCTTCTGGCTGGCCCCCCTGGCGGCGGCGCATGGCGGCGGAACGCCGCAGATCGTCCACGAGCCGGTGGGACCGTACTGGCTTTCGGCCTGGACCTATCCGACGCCGCCACAGGCCGGCCGGGCGTTGCACATCACCGTGGGGCTTGCCGAACCAGGCGCCGGCCGCGAGGCAGGCGCGCCCGTGCTGGGCGCCGAGGTGATGCTAACGCTGTCGCCGAAGGAGGGGACGGCTGCGCCCGTGCGGGCCGCCGCCACCAGCGCCAGCGCGTCCAACCGGCTCTTCTACGAGGCTGACCTGACGCTGCCGGAGAGCGGCTCCTGGCTGGTGCAGGTTGACGTCGCCGGCGACGAGGGCAGCGGCAGCGCCTCGTTTGAGCTGGAAGTTGTCGAGCCAGGCGGCGCCAACTGGTTATTGTGGGGCGGGGGCGGCGTGCTTGCCATTACGGCGCTCTATTTCCTGGCCGGGCGCCGCCGCGCCTGACCGTTCAAATTCTGACGAGACATCATGATCGAGACACTGAGGCAACTGTTCAGCCGCCGCTGGTGGTGGGTGACCCTGCTCGTCATCGCCGGCATCGCCGTGCTCATCAGCCTCGGCAACTGGCAGCTCGACCGGCGCCAGCAGCGGCTCGCCGCCAATGCTGTGCTGGCCGAACAGCTGGCAGCCGACCCGCTAAATCTGAATGATCCCACGCTGGACCTGGGCCAACTGCCTGATATGGCCGACCGCGCCGTGACCGTCACCGGCGAGTTCGACCTGGCGCAGCAGCAATGGCTGTTGCTCCAGAACTTCCGGGGACAGCCGGGGGGTCATCTCTTCGCTCCTTTCCGCATCAAGGGCCGCGCCGATGCAGTGCTTGTCGATCGCGGCTGGGCGCCGGCCGCGGATGCCGATCCGGCCGGCTGGGGCCGCTTTGACGAGAGCGGCGAGCTAACCATCACCGGCGTTATCCAGCGCAGCCAGGCCAGCGAGCGGGCTACCTTGCCCACGGGCGAGAGCCGCGAGTGGTACCGGATCGATGTCGCCGCGCTCGACGAACGGCTCCCCTACGACTTGCTGCCTATCTTTATCTACCAGACGGATGACGACGAATCGTCGCCGCCCCTGCGCGAACAGCCGGAAGCCGATCTGTCGGAAGGGCCGCACCTCAGCTACGCGCTGCAGTGGTTTTCTTTTGCCCTCATGCTCGGCGTCGGCTACCTCTTTTATGTACATCGGGCCGAAACGCGCCGGTAGCGCCAGCCCTGTCAGGCATCGCCGGCGACATGAATATTTTTTAAGGAACAGGCCGCGACGGCGCCGGCCGTGGAGTTTGGCCGTCCCGGCTTGTTATAATACAGGTGATGTGTTGCCAGGTGGCGCCACGAACAGATGCATCGTCAGGGCGCACCGCGCTGTGTGGGGAGCCCGAGGAAAAGGAAAGCCAGTATGTTTGGCCGTCTGAAGCTAGAAGAAGGATGGACCACGCTTATCCTGTTGTGGTTACTGATCACGGTCGCCGCCATCGCAATCATCTCCGCCGAATATACCGACGAAGGTATTGAAGTGCTGTTGCCGGTGAGTTCGGCGGCCGTGTTTGCCGGCCTCGCTCTGGCTAAGAGCAACTTCCGCGGCCAGCGCGCTCACATTTTTGCCCTGGTCTATGGCATTGCCCTCATTGCTTTTCTCGTCGGCCGCACGCTGCCGGGCGAGGAGCTGACCTGGCGCATGCGCATTCTGGACCTGGCCGGCCGCCAGATCCGCTGGATGCAGCAGGCGGTCGAAGGCGGCGCCAACCGCGACAGCCTCATTTTCGTTCTGCAGACAGCCGGCGTCTTCTGGCTTCTTGGTTATACGGCGGCCTGGTATACATTCCGCAAGCCGCGCGTCTGGCGGGTTGTGGTGCCCACGGGTCTGGTGCTCTTAAGTGTCGTCTATTACTACAACGGCCCGAAGGCCCTGGTCGTCTATCTGGGTATTTACGCTCTGCTGGCGCTGCTCTTTGTAGCCCGCACGCATCTGGTGGACCGCGAGCGCGGCTGGCGCGCGGCAGCCGTGCGTTATGAAGAGGATATCCGCTTTGACTTCCTGCGCGCCGCCTTCGTCGTCGGCGCGCTTTCCCTGCTGCTGGCCAGCACACTGCCGGCCCTGGGCGCCAATAACCAGGTAACGGGCGCGCTGGCGACGGTTGACCGCCCGTGGCGCCGATTCCAGGATAACTGGACGCGGCTCTTTGCCTCCCTCAACTCCTACGGCATTACGCCCGACGACGCTTACCAGGACACGATGCAGCTTGGCGGCGCGCGCAACCCGGGAAACCGGCTGATCATGGACATCCAGGTGCCCGCGCCGGTAAGCTCCATCTACTGGCAGGGTGTGGTGCTGGATACCTACCATAGTGAGAGGGGCTGGTCGAATAGCACGCAGACCACGCTCCTCAATCTGCCCACCGAGGGACGCCTGGCGCAGCCTGAGCTGCTGCTGCGGACGCCATTTACGCAGACGGTCGTCAACTACACGCCGAACAGCGGGACGCTATACGCTGCTTCCCAGTTCATCGCGACGAACAAGCAGACGTTCATCGACGTTGGTGCGGTGGTGAACAGTGAAGTGCAGGCCATTAACTGGGTTCGCTCGC
Organism: uncultured Ardenticatenaceae bacterium; assembly: GCA_964579295.1. Lineage (GTDB taxonomy): Bacteria > Chloroflexota > Anaerolineae > Promineifilales > Promineifilaceae > JAAYYY01. The sequence continues at coordinate 60,520 of CAZOGK010000013.1, read as the reverse complement.
GCTACGTGCTGCGGGCGGGCGATGCCTACACCGTCATCTCTGATGTGAGCATCGCCGACAAGACATCGCTGCGTAACGCCGGCGTGAGCTACCCGCAGTGGGTACGGGATAGCTACCTGCAGACGCCGGACACGCTGACCGCGGAAACGCGCGCCCTGGCCGCCGAGCTGGCGGCGCCCTACGACAATGCCTTCGACAAGGCCATCGCCATCCGTGATTATCTGCGGGCTACTATTGCTTACAATGATCAGATCGATACACCGCCGCCGGGCGTAGAGCCGGTTCATTACGTGCTCTTTGAGAGCCAGGAAGCCTATTGCACCTACTATGCCACGGCCATGGCAATGATGTTGCGCGCGGAAGGGGTGCCGGCGCGCATCGTCAACGGCTACTCGATGGGTGAGTTCCTGCCGGACTCCTCTTCCTACCGGGTGCGCTCCAACAATGCCCACACCTGGGTCGAGGTCTTTTTCCCGCGCTACGGCTGGATCATCTTCGAGCCCACGTCCAGCATCCCTGTTGTTGAGCTTCCCGAAGGGGAGGCCAGCGGCAATCCCGGCGATGCCTTTGACAGGGGCTTCTTCCTCGATTCCGATCAGCCTGTATTGGACGACGATATCCTCTCCGGCCCTGATCGCGATTTACGCGAGGATTTGCGCGCCGCCGAAGAAGCCAGAGAGGCGGCTGCAGCGGAAGAGCGGCGCCGCCTGATAGTCTCCCAGGCCGTCGGCGGCAGCGTCCTGCTGGCGATGGCTGGCGCGCTGGTTCTGGCGGCCAACTACTACAACCATCAGGTGGAAAGCGACGTCGAGCGCAGCTACGACCGGCTGGCGAGCTGGGCCCGCTGGCTCGGCCTGCTCTTCCGGCCCGTAGACACGCCGTATGAGCGCGCCAACCAGCTGGTGGAAGCCGTGCCCGACGGGCGCGAGCCGATCCGCAAGCTAACGCACCAGTACGTGCTGCGTCGCTTCAGCCGCAACCCGGACGGCGACGCCGAATTTGACCCACGCGCCGAATGGAAGCAGCTTCGCCCGCTCCTGCTGCGCCGCAGCCTGCGCGAAAGCTGGAATCAGCTCTGGCGCCGTTAGCCGCTGCCCCTGACTCCTCGGCCGGGCCGCTCCTCTCTGGTGCGGCCCGGTTTTTTATTCCACAAGCACGGCCCCGAGAATAAAGCGGTCGCCCTGCAGGCTTCCGTCTGGCCCGGCAATGTGCAGCCGGCGCTGGCCCGTCATCTCATACAGCCCCACTTCGACGTAATAGAGCCCCGGCGCCAGCGACTCGTCAAGCGGCAGGCGGTATGGGTCCAGCAGGCGCTGGCCCGGCAGCCATTTGGGAATCCAGAGGTGGGTGGGGGCGGCGCCGCCCAGCGGCGTGTAGTCGAGGGTGGCGTGGGGCCGGTTCGCCTCGTCGATGAGATGCACGAACACCGTGTAGCTCTCTTCGGCCAGCGCCAGGCTTTCCCACTGCAGCAGCAGGTGGATGGCGCCGCCGCGCTGCACCGTCAGCGGCTCGGACCAGGGCGCCCGCTGTAGCTGGGCGCCGGCCTGGCCCCAGGCGGCCGCCAGCGCCACGCGCTGCCGGAAGTTCGCCAGCAGATGGTCGGTGCGCGGCGGGTTGGCCTGCTCGTGGACCAGCAGCTCTCCCAGCGACAGCGCCGGCCCAGCCTGCTCGCCGGCGCTCAGATCGACCATCGTGAGCGTCACCGGGTAGGTGCCGCCCGGCAAATCATGCGGCAGGGCGAAGTCAAAGCGCTCGACGACGATCTCGCCCGGCCGCCACCACGGCGTCAGCAGATGGCTGTCGGTGGTATGGGTGTAGACGAGCGGCCCGACCGTGAGCGAGGGGACAAAGTAGTGGGTAGGCGTCATGGGTGCGGTCATCGCCAGTGTGAAGGGCACGAATTCGCCCGCGCTGGCTTCGCCGGGGAGCAGGTAACCGGCGATTTCTAGCTCGCCGAAAGCGGCCGCCGCCGGCGTCAGCTCAGGCGGCAGGCTCTGGCTCGCCGCGCTCGCCGGCTCCAGCACCTGATAAAACGGCCCGGCTGGGCGCAGGCGAAAGCCCGCATCGACAATCTCGCGCCGGTAGCTATTTAGATAGACGGGCCCGCCCGGCAGAAAGGCATAGACGCTCTCCAGCCAGGGCCTGTCGGTGGAGACGAATTCGGGCCGCACGTCGGCGGGGTCGGGCCAGCGCCCTGCGACAAAGCGTGTGTACCAGAGCGGCGTCATATGCTCCCAGTCGTTGAGCAAAACAGCGCCCTCGCCGCGGCCGCGAAAGGTGTCAAAGACGGCGGCCACGTAAGCGTCGCCTTCGTCGTAGTCGCGCAGCGAGATGGCCGGCAGGTTGCGCGCCAACTGCAGGGCTGGTCCCAGCAGAAAGAGCGCCGCCAGCAGCAGCGCCAGCGCGGTAGCCGGCGCTGCCCGCCGCCGCAGCATATGCAACAGCGCGAGCACGCCGGCGCCGGCTAGGAGACCGACGATCATAAATGGGCCGAGCAGATAGGCCATAATGTCCTGGGCGCGCAGGCTAATGACAAAGGCGTAGTTAGCCAGGAACGCCAGCCCATAGAGCAGCGCCAGCCGCCATTCGCGGCGCGCCAGCCAGACGAAGCCCAGCGCCGCCAGGAAGATGGTGGGCAGCGCGTATTGCAGCCGCAGCAGCGTCCAGAAGACCAGCGCCCGCAGCGGCTGGTCGGCCAGGCCAAAGAAGGGCAGGCTCTCGCTTAGGCCACGCGCCAGCACGTGGTCAAGGAAGCCGGAAACGGTGTTCATCCCATGCGGGCCGAAAACGGGCTGCATGGGGCTGCGGATCGGATAATAGAGGAAGAGGGAGAGGCCGAGCAGCACGGCCAGTGCCAGCCAGAGCAGCGTGCGCGGGCGTTGCCACAGCCGCGGGCGCACCACCAGGACAAAGAGCAGATAGGCCGGCGCGCTGAACACGGTCAGCGGGTGGTGGGTAACGCCGAGCCCGGCGAGGAAGGCGGCGGCATAGAGCCAGCGGTCATTGCGCAACACGCCGGCGTCGTCGCCGGAGGCCCACCAGCGCGTCAGTAAGCAGAGGTTACCGGCCAGAAAGGCGGCGGTGATGATGTGCGGGTTGGCGTGGATCGCGTGCTGCCACACGTCGGCGGCGAGGGCGACGCTAAGCGCGGCGAAGAGTCCGGCGAGCAGCCCATCGCCGCACGCGGCCACGCCCAGCCCGCGCCGCAGCGCGCGCAGCGCCAGGAAGAGGGCCACGGCCGCAAGCGTAGCCGCCGCCACGGCCAGCAGATGCATGCGCCAGGGGATGCCGCCGAAGGGGATGAGCGTCTGGAAGAGCTTGCCGGCCAGGGTGATGAAGGCATAGCCCGGCGGGTGGGCGATCCCCAGGACGTTGGCGACGAGTGTGTATTCGGTCGGATCGCCGAGGACAAGCCCGCGCGCCATTGTCGCCAGATAGAGCAGGGGGATAGCCAGCAGCAGGAGCGCTAGGAGCCGGCGCCAGTTGTCGCGCATCACGTTGCGCGGCGGACTGTTTCGTAGACGGCGTAGCTTTCTCGGGCGGCGCGCTCCCAGCTGAAGCGCGCCGCCTGCTCCAGGCCGCGCTGCCGCCGCATGGCGACGTCGTCAGGATCGCGCAACAGCCGCCCGATAACGGCCGCCATGTCGGCCACGTCGCCAGGATCGAAGTAGGCGGCCGCGTCGCCGCCCACTTCCGGGTGGCTGCTGCTGCGGCTGGCGGCGACAGCCTGCCCGGAAGCCATCGCTTCCAGGATCGGCAGGCCAAAGCCTTCATAGAGGCTCGGCTGCACGGCCAGAGCGGCGGCCGCCAGGATAGCCGGCAGATCTTCGTCGGGAATCCAGCCGAGGGGGTGTACCATGTCTGCCAGCCCCTCGCGTTCCACGCGGGCAAAGAAATCGTCGACGAGCCAGCCGCGCGCCCCGACGAGGACCAGCCGCAGCCCGGCAAAGTCGCGGCGCAGCGCCAGCAGCGCGTCCAGCAGCCGGTCCAGGTTCTTGCGCGGCTCGACGGTGCCCAAATGCACGAGGTACTGCTCCGGCAGCTCGTAGCGGGCCCGGACGCGGGCCACGGCCTCTGGCGACGGCGGCCGGAAGTGCGGCGCCGCCGCCTCATAAACCACGTGGATACGCGCCGGATCGACCCCGTAGTGGCGGATAATATCGGCTTTCGTCGCCTCGCTGACGGCAATGATGGCCCGCGCCCGGCGGCAGAAAATGGGCATGGCGATGTTCAGATACCAGTAGTTGAGCCGCTTGTGATAGGCCGGATAGAGCTTGTAGATCAGGTCGTGCACGGTCAGGACTGTCGGGGTGCGGCGCAGGGGCATGAGCAGGTGTTCGGTGCTGTGGAAGACTGTCGCGCCCGGCACATACTGGTCGAAGCGAACGTGGCTGAGATGCGCCAGGAGCACGCTCATGCGCCACGGCTTGTAGCCCAGGGCCACACTGCGGCTGGGCAGAGGCAGTAGGCGCGGCGGCAGGTGAGTCCCCCTGCCGTGGTTATAGAAGAGGGCAATCTGGCCGGGGTGTTGCGCCGCCAGGGCATGAGCAAGCCGCTCGCTGTAGCGGCCCAGACCGGCCTTGCTGTGGACCGCGGCCGACACGTCGACGTAGATCATTGGCCGGCTTGCGTCCATAACACGCGCCAGGCAAAGCGGGGCAGGGCTAGCATACGCCGCCAGCGCCAGGGCTCGCGCAGCAGACGGTAGAACCATTCGAGCCCCAGCCGCTGCCAGCGCTCCGGGGCGCGCACAGCCGTGCCGGCGATAAAGTCAAGCGCCCCGCCTACGCCAATGGCTACCCGGACCGTGCTCAGCTTAGCGCGGTTGCGCGCTATCCACATATCCTGCCGTGGCGCGCCGTAAGCCACATAGAGCAAATTGGCGCGGCTGGCGTTGATGAGCGCCACAATCTCGTCATTCTCGGCCGCATCGGGCGAGCCGGCATAGGCGCCGGCAATCTGCAGCGCGGGATAGCGCGCACACAGCCTGCGGGCCGCCTCCTCGGCCACCCCCGGCGCGGCGCCCAGCAAAAAGAGGCGCCAGCCATGCGCTGCCGCCGCCTCGGCCAGATGGTAGACAAGCTCGGAGCCGGCTACCCGCTCGCGGAAGGGGCGCCGGTAGCGCCGGCCCGCCAGCAGCAGACCTACACCGTCGGGAATGCACAGATCGGCTTCCTGTAAGACCTGTCGGAAAGCCGGGTCGTCCTGGGCCTTCATCACAAATTCGGGGTTCACCGTGGCGATCTGGTGCAGCCGCTCCTCGCCCATATAGCCGATGACAAGCTGCAGCGTCTCGGCCATCGTCACGTCATGAATGGGTATGCCCAGAATAGGGGTGTGGGCTGGCGAGGTCACGCGCTCGCCGCCTCTTCCAGGACGTCCAGGACGCAGCCGGCCGTCTTCTCCCAGGAGAAGCGCTGCACATTTGCCTGGCCGGCGGCCACCAGCTGCTCGCGCAGCGTGGCGTCGCCGGAGAGGCGGTGGATGCCGTCGCGAATGGCTTCTGTCGAGGCCGCATCCACCAGCAGCGCGCCGTCCCCGGCCACTTCGGGCAGCGAGCTGCTGTCGGCGCACAGCACGGGGATGGCGCAGGCCTGCGCTTCCAGGACGGGAAAGCCAAAGCCCTCGTAGAGCGATGGAAAGAGCAGCGCCTTGGCCCCGGAGAGCAGCGCTGCCTTATCTGCTTCGTCGACAAAGCCGGTAATGCGGATGCGGGCCTGGATAGGCAGCGGCAGGCGGGCCATCGCGTCGAGAATCGGCTCGGATAGCCAGCCGGCCTTACCGGCCAGCACCAGCGTTTCCGGCACGCCGCTCGCGCCATAGGCTTCGATCAGCCGCACCAGGTTTTTGCGCGGCTGGATCGTGCCCAGGTAGAGATAGTAGGGGCTGACGATGGTGTATTTGGTCTGGATAGCCGCCAATGTCCGGGAATCGCGCACCGGCGCCAGCGAGGGATCGACGCCGGGATAGACGACGCGGATCTTACCCGGCGAGATGTGATAGATGCGGGCCAGATCGTCGGCCGTCGTCTGCGAGTCGGCGATGACCAGCCGGCTGCGGCGCGCGTTGTGCAGCGTGCTCCAGTTCAGGTAGGCAAGCTGCAGCCGCGTGTGGAGATGGGGGAAGACGCGGTAGCCCAGATCGTGCACGGTAGCGACGCTGCGGCCAAAGTAGCTCCAGGGGATGACGTGCGCCGGCGTGAAGAAGAGGTCGGGTCGCCGGCGGTTGAGCGCCCAGCCCAGGCGCAGATGCGTCCAGAGCCGCGCAAAGGGAATGACTTCCTGCGCCGCGTCGGGAAATAGGTCGGCAGCCGGCGCCTGATTGAAGTAGAGCGTGACCTGGTGCCCCCGCTCCGCTGCCAGCGGCAGCAGCGCCCGGATCAGGTGGTAGGCGTAGCCTTCTGTCCCTGTACGCTGGACCGTTGCCGCACGGCTGGCATCAATCCCCAGATGCATGGCGTTACGGTCCCTGCAGCTGGTCCAGGCAGGACTGGTCTTCGATCAACAGGAAGTTGAGCGAGACCCAACCCTGGTTGCGGGTGATGGCCGTGCGTACATTGACCCAGGTTGTGCCCCCGGCCTGCACCGGCGGCGACTCCATGACGATGTTGACAATGTCCTGCTCCTGCAGGACTTCCAGGCCGTCGCCGCCCGGTTCGGCGCGCAGGTTAAGGCCGCTGCCGCCCGTGCCCTGAACCACCGCACGGCAGACGACGGAGGTGGGGGTCACAGTTGGTAGGTCGGGATCGATGGTCGCCGTGGCTGTCGGCGTCGGGGGCAGGGTGGAAAGGGTAGGCGTTAAGGTCGGCACGCCTTCAATCTCTTCGCCGGCCTGCACCGCCAGCTCGGTGGTTGTCTGCCGGTACTGGGTGACAAGCAGGAAAATCGTCCCCAGAAAGAGCAGGACGGCCGCCATCAGCGTGAAGCTGGCGCGGCGCAGGATTGCCTCGCGCTCCAGCGCATAGTAACGCGCGCCGCCGCGCCGTATGTCGCGGTAAGTAAGGATGGCGGCGACGAAAGCCAGTCCAGTCAGAAGTAGCGGCAGAAACAATCCATCCATAATGACTCAGGCCGCCAGGGAAAGATCGCCGGCCGAAAGCGGCCCCTGGCGCAATATGGTCGGGGGCGTGGCCGTACAATCGACAATGGTCGAGGGCTGGCCAATGGGCGCCGGCCCGCCATCGACAATGGCAGCAACACGCCCAGCCAGCGCTGCCCTGGCTTCACCGGCGTCGCCGGCTGGCGGCTCGCCGGAGCGGTTGGCGCTGGTGGCGGCGACGGCGCCGCCTGCCGCGCGGATGATAGCCCGCGCCAGCGAATGGTCCGGCAGGCGCACGGCCACGGTATCGTTGGCCGACAGATTGGCCGGAAGATCGCTGCGCCGCGGCAGAATGAGCGTCAAGGGTCCGGGCCAGAAGCGCTCGGCGAGCTGCCGGGCGACAGGCGGCGTATCACGCGCCACCAGCGCCAGCCCGTCCGCATCGGCCAGCAGGACCGGAATGCCCTTTTCATCCGGCCGCCCTTTGGCGCGGTAGAGGGCGTCGATGGCCGCGGCGTTATCTACGGCGGCCGCAACCCCATAAAGCGTGTCGGTGGGAAAGACGACCAGCCGGCCCTGCTTCAAGAGGGCGGCTGCCCGGCCGACAGCCTCGGGATCAGTTGCCTGGAGGTAGAGCGTCTTCATGGTCTTTGACGACGACAATTCGATCGTGCCCGGCATAGTCCTTTAACAGCTCGATATGCGCCTGGGGAAACTGATTGCGTGCCAGCTGCTGTGCTGCGACCCCCTGGCGCCAGCCAATCTCCAGGAACAGGGCGCCGCCGCGGCGTAACCCTAACCGGGCCTGCTGCAGCAGGCGCTCAATCAGTTCCAGCCCGGTGCGGCCGCCGCGCAGCGCGACAGCAGGTTCGTACCATTTTACTCCGCCCGCAAGCTCCGTCCACTCTTCATCCCCGATATAGGGTAGGTTACTCACGATGAGATCAGGCGACTCAGCGACTGGGTCCAGCAGAGAGCCCTCGCGGAAGTCAATGCGCCCGGCGACGCGCCAGCGGGCCGCATTGCGGCGGGCAACCGCCAGCGCGGCCGGCGAAACATCCACGGCGATGACGGTCGCATGGGGCAAATGCCGGGCCAGGGTAACGGCGATGCAGCCGCTGCCGGCGCCGACATCTACCACACAGGCGTCCGGGCGCGGGCGGGCCCACGCCAGCGCCGCCTCGACCAGAAGCTCGGTCTCCGGGCGCGGGATGAGAACATCCGGCGTAACGATGAAGTCGCGGCCATAGAACGGCGCGCTGCCGACCAGGTAGGGAATCGGCTCCTGCTGCCGCGCGCGGGCGACGAGCGCTGCAAAGCGCGCGCGCTCGGCCGGCGCCAGGACGGCCTCGCCGTGGGCGACGAGATAGGAGCGGGGGCGCCGCAGCACGTGCTGCAGGAGCAGGCGCGCATCGGCAGCCGCGCCCGGCGCCCTGCCCAGCTCGCCCGTCGCCCACTCTAAGGCGTCGGCAATGGTCATCTGCAGAAGGATTCGGGGGCGGCGCGCTGGTTCCGCCCCGCGCTGCTAAGCCGCCGCCGCGACGGGGATGAGGCTGCGCTCCTCCAGGTAGTCAAGAATCGCCTGTGCGCTTTCCTCAACAGTCTGCTGGTCGGTGCGCACGTGCACGTCGGGCTGCGCCGGGGCTTCAAACGGGTCAGAAATGCCCGTGAAGTTTTCAATCTCGCCGGCAATCGCCTTCTTGTACATTCCCTTCACGTCGCGCTCGATGACGACTTCCAGCGGCGCATCGACGAAGACCTCGACAAAGTTGGTCGTCTCGGCCCGCACCGTATCGCGCACCGACTGGTAAGGCGAGATGAAGGAGCAAACACAGGCGACGCCATTGCGCGACAGCAGCTTGGCGACAAACATGACGCGCTCGATGTTCTTATCGCGATCTTCCTTGCTGAAGCCCAGATCGCGCGTCAGACTCTGGCGCACGACATCGCCGTCGAGACGCTCCACGCGCAGCCCGCGCTGCTGCAGCTCGTCCACCAGCACGTGGGCGATAGTCGTCTTGCCGGCGCCACTGAGGCCGGTCATCCACACTACAAAACCTTCTTGTTCTCTTTGATGATTCATGATTCCTTATTCATCTCAATCGTGAGCTGATTAACCCTTAGCTCGACAACAGCGGTTAGCTGAGTGCATCCTGTAAGGCGTCGGCCTCGTTGTCGTCGGGCCGGATAAAGCCGCGGTTGACGAGAAAGCTTAAGATGTCGCGCGCATTGGCTTCGGCCGAATAATTGACCGTGTCCAGTGTGATCTCCGGGTGCAGTGGCGGTTCGTAAGGGGCATCGACGCCGGTGAAGCCGCGGATTTCGCCACGCCGCGCTTTGGCGTAGAGACCTTTGGTGTCACGCGCCTCGCATACTTCAATCGGCGTATCGACAAAGACCTCGACATAGTGCTGGCCGCCGATCATGCTGCGGATTTCGTTACGAGTGCTGCGGTAGGGGCTGGCAGCCGCACAGAGCGCCACACCGCCATGACGGACGATCTCAGAGGCGACATAGCCCATGCGCCGCACGTTGGTATCGCGATCTTCTTTGGTGAAGCCGAGCCGGTCGGAGAAGTGGGTACGGACCACGTCGCCGTCGAGCAGGGTCACCTGGCGCCCCTTTTCCTGGAGGAGCGTCGTCAGGATGGCGGCGGTAGTGGACTTGCCGGAGTTGCTCAGGCCGGTGAACCAGATGCAGACGCCCTGCTTGTGGCGCGGCGGATGGCTCTCGGCAAGAATCTCGGCCACCTCTGGCCGGGTGAACCAGGTAGGCAGCGGCTTGCCATTCTCGAGATATTCTTCGCGTACCTGGGTGCCCGAAATCGAGGCGGTCGTGACATCTTGCGGCACCTTGGTGACCTCTTCGTAGCGCTGCTCTTCGGGCAGATAGACGAGCATGCGGAAGGGCATGACCTTGACCCCCAGCTCCTCGCTGTGGGCCTCGACCAGCTCCTGGGCGTCATAAGGGCCATAGAAAGGCTTGCCTTCGGAATCATTCCCCGGTCCCGCATGGTCGCGCCCGACGATAAGATGATTGGCGCCATAATTGCGACGGATGAGGGCATGCCAGAGCGCCTCGCGGGGTCCGGCCATGCGCATGGCAAGCGGTAGCAGCGAGAGGAGGATGCGGTCTGGATCGTAATAACGACTGGCGAGCGCCTTGTAGGTGCGCACGCGGGTAAAATGGTCTACGTCGCCGGGCTTGGTCATGCCGACCACCGGGTGGAGCAAGAGGACGCCGTCAATTTCCTGGCTGGCTCGCTTGGTCAGCTCTTCGTGGACACGGTGCAGCGGGTTGCGGGTCTGGAAGGCGACGATGTTCTGGTGGCCGAAGGATTCAAGCCGCTCGCGCGTCTGGCGGGGCGTCAGCCGCAATGCCTGGAAATCATAGTGCGCCGGCAGCTGGATGACGCGCATTGGGCCGGAGATGTTGAGCCGGCCCCAGCGGTTCATCTCGGCGACGAGGGGATGGCGCGCGTCGTTCTTGCCAAACACCTTCTCGGCCGTCTCCGCGAGATTCCATGGGTAGACCTCTTCAACGTCCATCACCGCCAGCACTTCGTTGCGCTGATCGCGCAGCGCGATCCGCTGTCCCACTTCTATCCCTGCTTCCGGTTCGACAGGGAGGGTAACGGGTATGGGGAAGAGATAGCCGCTTTGTAGGCGCATCTCGTCGATGACCCGCTGGAAGTCGGCCTGGCCCATGAAGCGGTCGAGCGGCGAGAAGGCGCCAATCGCCAGCAGCTCCAGATCACACTCGGCCCGCGGCGAGAGGCGCACGGAGGGCAGGGCATTGGCTTCGCTGCGCAGCGCTTCTAGCTCGCCGGCTGGGGCCATGAGGTCTACCAGCTTCCCCCCATAGGGGGAGATAAGTGAGGTAGTCTTTGTTACAGTCGTCACGTCGAACTCCTTACAACACAGCGCGCGCCGGCCTCAGGCCGGGCCGTTCTGTATAACACGTCTGGTCGAAACGCACAAAAACAGCATTGCCGCCGGCAATGCTGCCGGTCATTGTATCTGTTATCATACAGCACGCAAATGCAGAACACGAGAACAGAGGTTGTTACGTCACAGCCGCCGGCAGCGCGCAGCGCCGGCGCCGGGCTGCAAAGAACCCGTTGGCGCCTGGTCGCTATCCTGGTGGGGGCTATCCTGGCGCTGGCGATTGCCGCCGTCCGCGCCTGGCCGCCGCCGCTCGAGGCGGTCGATATTGAGCAGACCCGTCTCGACGTGGCCCTCCCCGCGCTGCCGGCCGGCGAGCCCTTCGTGCAGACCTTCCGCCCGGCTCACGATGGCCTGGTGGCAGTGGAGCTCATCGTTGCCCAACGGGACGTGGGCGCCGGCGAGATAACCCTGCACCTTGCCGACGCAGACGGCCGGTCTGTCGCCACGCAGACGTGGGACGCCGCCAGCCTTGAGCACAACCAGCCACTCAGCTTGCGCTTTCCACCACAACACGGGTCGGCCGGCCGCCTCTATTCGCTGGCGCTCAGCGGCAGCGGCGACCCCGCAATGTCCTTTTGGGGCTACAGTCTCGACGTCTATGCTGATGGCGAGCTGGCCGGGACCGGCGCGCCCGTTGCCGAGCTGCGCTTCGTCACCCACTACCGGCTCCTGCCAGGCGTCGCGCTGCGGGTCGTGGCCGGCAACCTGGCGGAAAACGCCGGCCTGCTGCTGCTGGCGCTGGCGCTGACATTCATGCCCGGGGCGCTCCTCCTCTCAGCCACCCGGCCAGGCGTGTTCGCCGGCGACCGCGCCGCCTGGTGGGGAGCGGCTCTTGCCCTCGGTCTGGCCGTCTGGCCCCTGCTCTGGTACTGGCTCACCCTGCTCGGCGCCCGCTGGCAGCCCTGGTCGCTGGCGCTTGTCCTGGCCGCCGGCTGGGCGCTGGTGGCCTGGCGCGCGCGCCAGACTATCGCCCGGCTGCGCCTGCTCCGCGTACCCTCGACTCACCATATGACTTACCTGCTCTTGCTGCTGCTCTTGCTGGGCGGCCTGGTGGTACGGCTGCTGGCCGTGCGCGATCAGGCTTTTCCGCTGTGGGTCGATCCCATCCGGCACGGCCTGATCACCCAGGTCATGGTCGAGCGGGGCCAGATGCTGCGCGACTATGCCCCCTTGCTGCCCATCAGCACCTTCCCCTATCACGCTGGCTTCCATACGCTCCCGGCCGGCCTGGCGCTGCTCGGCGTTGGCGAGCTGCCACGGTTGCTGCTTGTGCTCGGCCAGCTGCTCAACGCACTAGCGCCGCTCACGATTTACGCGGCTGCCTGGCTGGTAACGCGGCGCCGTCTGGCCGCCTTGCTGGCCGCTTTTCTGGTCGCTTTTCCTTTCTACTTTCCCGGCTATTACGCCAGCTGGGGACGGCTGACGCAGCTAAGCGGCGTGCTCATTCTGCCGCTCCTCCTGGCGCTCACCTGGCTTGTGGCGGAAAGGCGCACTGTACGCCGGCTCTGGTGGCTGGTCGCGTTGCTGGCGGCCAGTCTGGTCTTCATTCACTTTCGTGTCTTCCTCATCTATCTCCCCTTCGTCCCCCTTGCCTGGCTGCTCGCCGGCAAAGGGCGGAGCCTCATTCCGCTGGCCTGGGCGACGGCGCTTGCCCTGCTGCTGGCCGGCCCGCGCCTGTGGGAGCTGGCAGCCAGCGCCGGCGGCGTGTTTACCGGCGCAGACAGCGGTTACAATGAGTTTCCCGTTGCCTACGTGACCGCCGGCTGGGAGCGGGCCTTCCTGGCGGCCGGCGGCGGGGCGCTGCTGCTGGCCCTTGTACCCGCGCTTCGCGGCCATCGCTGGGCGCGCTTCAGCATGGCGCTGGCCGCCTGGAGCGGCCTGTTGCTGCTGCTGGTTGCTGCGGTTCCCACCATCTGGCTGATTAACCTCAACAGCGTCTACATCACGCACTTTGTGCCGCTGGCTCTCATTCTCGGCGCGGCTGGCGCGGCCGCCGAGGCCTGGTGGCGGCCACGGCCGATGGCCGGCCCTGCGGGCGATACGCTCATGGGCGCGCTGCTGGCTGTCCTGCTCCTTTTTGGCGCGCGCCAGCAGATCAAGATCGTCAATCCATCAACGCAGCTGGCACGGCCAGCCGACCTGGCCGGTCTGCACTGGGTGGACGAGAATCTGCCGCCTGACGCCTATATCGCCGTCAACGCCTGGCACTGGCTGGGCGGCGCCTGGGCGGGCAGCGATGGGGGCGGCTGGCTACTGCCCTTGACCGGGCGGCAGACGACCACGCCGCCCGCCGACTACGTCTATCATGTCGAGCTGGCGCAAAAGGTGGCCGCCTTCAACGAGGCTGCCCAGGCTGTCGCCGACTGGTCGGAGCCGGCTGCCGCCCACTGGCTGGCCGCCGAGGGAGTCACCCATATCTTCGTCGGCGCCAGGGGCGGCTTCTTCGACCCGGCGGCGCTGGCGCGCAATCCGGCGCTGCAGCAGCTTTTTGCCGTCGATGGGGTGTTTGTCTTTGCCGTTGGCCGTGATAATCCGCCTTCCTCTTAGCTCGCTCTTCTGTTGCGCTGTGAGAAAGGCGCAGAAGGTGACAGTTCCGGGGCGTTAAGGCAAAATCGGGCGGCGAGGGCACAGAGGCAAAGTAAGCTGTATGCGTATCACCTTTTTGTTAACCCAGAGTCTGGAGAGCCCCGGCGGCGGAGGTCGCTATTTCCCGCTGGCAAAGGCGTTGGTAGCCCAGGGCCACCAGGTCACCATGGTTGCGCTGCACCACAATTACCGCGAACTCAAGCAGCGTCGCTTCGTGCGTGAGGGCGTCGCCGTTGAGTATGTGGCACAGATGCACGTGCGCAAGGAAGGCAATCGTAAGGAGTACTTTCACCCCGCTGCCCTGCTCTGGATTACGGCCGTGGCGACGCTGCGGCTCAGCTGGGCGGCGCTGCGCCGGCCTGGGGAGCTGATCCACATCTGCAAATCCCAGCCAATGAACGGCGTCGCCGCCTGGCTGGCACATAAGCTGCGCGGGGTACCAGTCTACCTGGACAGCGACGACTATGAAGCGGGCAACAATCGCTTCGGCGCGCCCTGGCAGCAGCGGCTTGTCGCCCGGTTTGAGGATTGGCTTCCCTCTTTTGCGGCCGGCATTACGGCCGGCAACAGCTTCATTGCCGAGCGTTTCCTGGCGCTGGGATATCCCCGCGAGCAGCTCGTTGTCGTCCATAATGGCGCCGATCGCCAGACCTTTGCTACGCTCGAACGTCCGGAGAGCGCCGAGCGCCTGGCAGAAATGAGGCGCGAGCTTGAGCTAAGCGACGGCCAACCGGTCGTCGTCTACGTGGGCTCGATGAGTCTGGTCAGCCATGCCATCGATCTCCTGCTGGATGCCTTCGTCCGCGTGTGCCGGCGGCAGCCGGACGCCGTTTTGCTCCTTGTGGGCAGCGGCGAGGACATCGATCTCCTGCGCGCTCTTGCTGCCCGGCTGGGCATTGCGCCGCAGGCGCGTTTTTTGGGGCGCGTTCCGGCCGAGGCAGTCCCCTTCTACTACCGCCTCGGCGCCGTGTCTGTCGATCCTCGTCTGGATACGGTTCAGGCGGAGTCAAGCCTTTCCCTGAAGCTAATCGAGAGTATCGCCGCCGGCGTGCCGTGCGTGACCACGGATATTGGCGACCGCCGCCGGCTCGCCGGCGACGCCGGAATTGCCGTCCCACCGGGCGACGCCACGGCGCTGGCAGATGCACTCCTTTCTGTCCTGCAGGAGCCCGCAAAGCAAGCGTGCATGCGCCAGGCTGCCCTCTCCCTGCGCGACAATTACTGGTGGGACGTGCTGGCGCACTCGTTCGCCAGCCTCTACCCCCATGCCGGCTAACCTGACCCAGGCGCAGCCGGTTCGCCACTTTTTAGCTTCACTTGGCCAGAGCCAGGCGCTGCGCAATATGGGCGCCCTCTTCTCGGGCTCGGCTGCCGCCCGCGTGCTGTCTGCCTTTTCTATCTTCGTGCTCGCGCGCCAGCTTGGCGTCACGCAGTTCGGCATCTATACGGCGACGCTATCACTGGCAAAGCTGAGCAGCGTGCTCTTTTCGCTGGGGCTAGATAGCTGGTTGCTGCGCGAAGGGCGCCGGGCGCCGGGACGCTTCTCTGCAGCCGTCGGCGCCAGTTTGATGCTCAAGCTCCTGCTGGGCGTCCTCTGGCTGGCGTTCCTCAGCCTGCTGGCGCCCCTTCTCAAACAGGAGTCGTTTCCCACACCGCTGGTCATTTTTGCCGCCGTCTCTGTCTTGCTCGAGGAGCTTTCTCTGACGGCCCTGACTGCCTTCAAGGCAGCGCTGCGCAACAAGATCACCTTCTGGTTGATGATGATTGCGCCGGCGGCGCTGCTGCTATTGACGATCTTCCTTGCGAGCCGCGACGTTGCCGGCGTGGCCCCCTACTTCCTGGCGCGTATCTTCAGTTTTGTCCTGGCGGGCGTGGTGGCGCTTTTCCTGGTATGGCGGCTCTTTGGTCTCTCAATCAGTTGGGGCTGGATGCCACAGGTGTTGCGCGAGACAGCCTCATTTGGCGTCTCGCAGGGCCTTGCGCTGATCTACGAGCGGGCCGACATTACCATTATCGCCTTCGTCTTGGGCAACGTGGCGGCCGGTATTTATGCGCCAGCGGTCTCCTTGATGACTACGCTTTACCTCATTCCCCTGGCGATCTACGAGGTGGTGCTGCCGCTCATCAGTACCATCCATGCGCAGAACCGCGCCGGAGTGCGCCGGACTGCTTTTCGCTTTTATCTGCTGAGCGCTTTCCTCGGAGCTGGCATGGGCGTGGTCCTGAGCGTGCTGGCGCATCCGTTGGTGTGGATTCTCTATGGGCCAGAGTACGCTGCCTCGGGCGCAATACTGGCTGTGCTGAGCAGTGTGCTTATCTTTAAGACGATTAGTTTTGCCCTGGCCGCGGTGATTGCCGGCGTCGGATGGCAGGGACGCCGGGCTTTGGTCCAGGCGGCGGCCGCGCTGATTAACGTTGGCCTGACGTTTGCGGTCATCAACCAGTATGGCATCCACGGCGTGGCACACGTTTTCGTCCTGACGGAGGCTCTGTTGACTGCCAGCTACGTCTACCTTGTGGTACGCTGGCAACAAAAGAACGTGCCAGCTACCGCCTCGACCGCATGAAAATCCTCGTCATAAACCTGCACTCCTCGGCCAATGCCGGCGACCACGTCCTCACGGAGGAGACGGTGCGGCAGCTACAGGAAGCTTTCCCCGGCGCCGCACTCACCCTGGCAATGAACGATCCGGCCAGCTATGAGGGAACGGCGACGACTGTCGGCTCTTTCATGACCTGGATTAAGCCGGCCCGCCGCTGGCATTGGTGGCATGCTCCCGCTTCCCTTGTCTTCCCCATTGTCGGCGCCCTGGGCTACCGGCTCGCCGGTCTGCGCGCTCTGCGCCTTGTCCCTGGTCGCTATCGCGCTCTGCTGCAGGCCTACTGCGCGGCCGACCTGGTTGTCAGCAGCGCCGGCAACTTTCTCTACAGCAGCGGCCATGTTGGGTTGCCCTTTCTCATTGCCATCTTGACGATGGCCTACGCCTTGCTCGTGGGCAAGCCGTTGTACAACATGCCGCAGACAGTCGGCCCTTTGCGCCGCCGCCGGGAACGGCTATTGGTGCGCTGGATTGTCCGGCGAATGCCGCTATTCTTCGTTCGCGACGCCATCTCCCAGCAGCAGCTGGAAGCAGCGGGCGCCTGGCATCAGGGTTGCCAGCTAATGCCAGACCTGGCATTTGCCGTGCCCCGGGCCAGAGGCGGCGAAGGCGAGGCATTGCTGCGCCGTCACGGTATCGTTCCCGGAGCCACGCCGCTGCTGGGCGTGACGCTGATCAACTGGGGAGCCCAGAATATCCAGTTCCGCGGACAGGAAGCTTACGAATATGCCGTGGCGGCCGCCCTGCGCGCCTTCGTCACCCGGGAGGCGG
Organism: uncultured Ardenticatenaceae bacterium; assembly: GCA_964579295.1. GTDB lineage: Bacteria > Chloroflexota > Anaerolineae > Promineifilales > Promineifilaceae > JAAYYY01. Next base: position 43,578 of record CAZOGK010000013.1, on the reverse strand, counting down.
GGCGCTGTGTCCTCTTCGCCCAGGTGCGCGGGCCAACCGATGCGGAAGACGATCGCGTTCCGGCGCGCCGTGTGCGCAACATGCTGGCGGATCTTGGCCCGGCCGTGGTCCTTGTCGAAGAGGACGCCGACGCCGCCACCCTGAAGAGCGCTTATGGCTGCATGGATATCTTCATGGGCTCTCGCCTCCATTCCAATATCTTTGCCCTCACCGAGTTTGTACCGGTGCTCACGATCCAGTACCAACCCAAGAGCCGTGGCGTGATGCGCATGTTGGCCCTGGAAGAGTGGGTCGTCGAGATCGAGCGGGTAACCAGTCAGGAGCTGGGCGTCTTGCTGGAACGGCTCTGGCAGAATCGGGAAGCGCTAGTGGCCCATATCCAGCAGCAGTTGGCCCCGGTGGTCAATGAAGCCGGCCAGGTTGGCGCGCGCATTGCCAGCCACTATGGAGCAAAGCGGTGAAACCAATCCGCGTCCTGGAGATCATCAGTGGCTTTGCCATTGAAGGGCCGTTAGGCGGCATTGAGCGCTTCGGCGTGGAGCTGGCACAGCAGTTAGACCGGACGCAATTCGAGCCGGTTGTCTATGGCATGTGGTCATATCAGGCCCAGGACGAAGCCAGATGGATGGAGACGCTGCACAGCCAGGGCATCGAAGCCTTTATGCCCGCGACCTGGGATGAAGGCGCTCCTTACCGCAGCTTTGTCGAGACACTACGAGCAGCACGCCAGTATCTACAGGGCCGGCAGATCGATCTGATTCACAGCCACTGCCAGTTCGGCGATATCGCCGCGCTGCTGTTGCGCCGGCGGTTGGGGGCCAGGGTGCTTGTGCGCACCGTTCACAATGAGCGTGAGTGGGGTAAACGACCGGGCCGGCGCCTTCTGTTCACCAACATTCTCTTTCCGCTCCTCTATGACGCCGAGCTGGCCGTGGCCCAGCGCGTTGCCGACAATCTGCAGCGGCGCCCGCTCGCCCGCCTGCTGCGCCAGCCGATTCATAGAGCCTATAACTCTCTCAACTTTTCACGCTTTGCAGAGCTGGCCGTGGATCGACGGGCCAAGAAGGAAAGCCTCGGCATCCCGGCCACGGCGCCCGTCGTCGGCACCGTCGGGCGACTTACCGAACAGAAGGGTTATCACGTTCTCCTGGAAGCAGCCGGCGCCGTCCTCGAGCAGTTGCCAGCCGTCTACTTTCTTATCGTCGGCGGCGGCGAGCTGGAGGCGGCGCTGCGCGACCAGGCGAGAGCGTTGGGGATTGGCGACCGGGTTATCTTCACCGGACCGCGCTCCGACGTGGAGGAGCTGCTGGCGGTTATGGACCTCTTCGCCAGCTCCTCGCTGTGGGAAGGATTGCCAACGGCTATCCTCGAGAGCATGGCCGCCCGCGTACCTGTTGTTGCCACACGCGTTTCCGGCAATAGCGAGCTGATCGCCGACGGCGTAACGGGTCTCCTGGTCGCGCCCGACGATCCCGCGCAATTGGCGGAGGGAATGCTGAAGCTGCTGACGGCCCCTGCTGAGCAAACGGCGCAGATGTGCGCCGCAGCCTACTCCTTTGCGCGCGAGACCTTTTCTATCGAACCCGTGGCGCGCCAACATGAGGCTCTCTACCGGGAGCTAGTCACGCGCCGGTAACGGTAGGCGGCGGCCGGGCGAATTCAGAACCAGCCCGCCTGCTTTAACCCGCCTTGCGGACAATGGCGACGTAGTTCTTTGGGTAGCCTCTGCGCGTGAACTTGACCCGGGACTCTAATCGGTGGAAGAGTATTGACCAGCCCGCGCAGCTCACCTTCAGCCAGAGCATGACAGGGACGAGCAGATATCCCGTGATGCCAGGGGCAATCTCTCCCGGCGTCAGGGGCAGATCGCGAGCCATCCCGTGTAGCTGGTAGGCGACGGTGCCAAAGTAGCCTTCCAGCCAATCCAGCCGCTCTATCGTGAAACCAGCTTCGGCAAAGAGGCGGCGCACCGCGAACTGTGTGTAGCGGTAGAAATCATACGGCTGCTCATGCTCTTCGTAAAAGAGCGGCGCGGAGAAGAGCATTCGGCCGCCTGGCTTGAGAACGCGGTGCAGCTCAAGCAGCACCTGCCCCGGATCGGGCAGGTGTTCCATCACCTGAGTAAAGACGATGTAATGGAAGCGGCCATCCTCGACGGGAATCTGTCTCAGGTCACAGACGTAGGTTGTACGCCCGTAGACCTTAGCGACCTGCTCAAAATCAGCCGACTCATAGGTCGCGTGCTGGTAGAGCGCTTGGTACGGGGCATCCCCGGCGCCGGCGTCCAGCACCAGCGCTTCCGGGGGGATGCTGGCGGCGAACGCCTCATTTTCCCGCTGTAAACGATAGCGGGAAGAGTTGAAAGTAAGGAAGCGGCGCAGGAAGGTCACAGGGCGGCCCCATCTGCCAGCCTACTGTGACGACAGCTCGACGCGCAATATCCCTACATCGGTGATCTCGCCGGCCGGCATCTGCCATACCTGAGCTTCGTCGGCTATGCCCGATTCGATGATGTCGTAGTTACCCATCTCTACGTTGCCCACAACGATCACGTATTCGGCGGCGTCCACCGCGGCAAAGATAAAGCGGCCGTTGACGTCGCTCAGAGTGCCCGGGCTGTTAGCGCCGTCGAGGATGAAACCGCCAACGTTCTCGGCATTATAGTAGACCTGCGCCAGGCGCACGGGAACATTGACAAGCGGCTCGCCAGTGGCTGCGTCGACGGCATGACCAGTGACGACGGCCATACCAGCCTCAGCTGTCGGTACGGGCCGATCCGGGTCCAGCGCGGATTCGGGCGGGCGCGTCGTGATTGCGCCGGGGTCGATGGGCATAGCGCCGGGGTAAGCAGGCGACAGCACCTGCTCAAAGGTTCCGGGGGCCGGGTAGGCGTCTCCTGCGGGATAAGCGTCCGTGCTGCCCGTCGTAGCGGCGACAGTTGACTGGTCTGGCGTTGGCGCCGTGCCTGCATCTTGCCGGCAGGCCGCCAGTGCCAGCGCGACCAGAAGCAGAATGATCAAGTAGTTGCGGTTCATACGTTTGTCCTGAGCACTTTTCTCAACAAATGAAAACAAATGATATTGGAACGGCAGAAAGACGCAATGAATAGCGCCAAATCGGCCCGGTTCACCCATATTGTCGAGGCGTTTAACCCGATAATAACCCCATCGTATTATTGAGGTCGCCTGGTTATTCCTCTAGAATTATGAGTGTTCGCAGAAATAGATCGTCGTTCGAAGGAGACAACTATGAAACATTTGAAGTTCACTTTCTTGCTCGTCGCCATTCTGGCCCTGCTTTCGGCCATTACGGTGTTCGCGGGCACCGCTTACAATGCGTCGTTTACGACGTCGGTGACATACCAGAACGTTGGCACCGGCGACGCCGCGGTAAGCTTCCAGTTCTACCCGGAGAACTCCGGCACGCCCATCACCTACAACACCACGTTGCCGCAGAACGCGGGCGCGTCGCTCTATATGGGTAATGTGGCCGCCGTCTCGGCCGGGTTCAAGGGCGCTGGCGTTCTCAGCTCGGATCAGCCCGTGGTGGCGACCCTGGTGCAGATTTCTGCCGACCCTGACGTGCAGAATCGCCCGCTTTCCAACGGTTTTGAGAGCGGCTCGCCCGATGTCCTTTTGGCTACTGTCCTGAAGAACAAGTTCAATGCAACCTCGATCTTCTCGGTGCAGAATGCCAGCACGGGGCCGGTTGACCTGGACATCACCTTCTACAATGCCGACAATCTGGCCGCCGCGCCGATTACGATTGAGCACAACGGCCTGCCGGCCGGCGCTGCCAAGTACTTCGACATGGGCCAGATCCCGCAGATTGCTGATGCCGTTTTCAACGGCTCGGCGGTGATTGAGGCTACGGGCAACGTAGTTGCCTCCGTGCTCGAGCTGGGCACCAACAATGGCAACGCTTCGGCCTTTGAAGGCGTGACAGGCGGCAGCACGACCGTTTACATGCCGTCGGCAATCTGCAACGCGTTCGGCGGGCAGAATACGTCCTATGCGGTGCAGAACACGAGCCAGAGCTCGTCCGCTAACGTAACGGTCAATTACAGCAATGGCGCGACGGCTAACGCGGTTGTCCCGGCTGGGGCCAAGCAGAGCTTCGTGACCTGTAACGCCACGGGCATGTCCGCCGGCTTCAGTGGCTCTGCCACGATCTCGAGCACGGGCGCTGACATCGTCGTCATCGGCAAGGTCTATGGCACGGGTCTCTACACTGCCTTCCTCGGCGCCACCGCTGGCGACCAGGAGCTGGCCCTCCCGTACGTCCGCTGGACCGAGTCCCAGTGGTTCCCCGGTGGCCGTCAGCGCACCTACATCGCCATTCAGAACGTTGGCTCCGCGCTTGGCGCTGGCACCGTGACCGCTAAGTACCTGGATAAGGACGGTAACGTCGTCGGCACGCACACGCTCCCGGCCATCGCCTCCGGCGCCAAGGTCAATACCTTCGCCAAAGACCCCGGTGTGGTCGGCAACGCCGCTGACCTGAACGAGTTTGGCTACGCTGGCGGCCAGTTCGGCGGTAGCGTGATTATCGAAGGGCCTCCCGGCAGCCAGCTGGTAGCCGTCGCCCGTGTCGCTTCTGCTGCTCCATTCGGCCAGGTCGGCGAAGACTACAACGGTATTGGCGTCGCTCCCTAACGACAATCTATTGCTCGGTTACCTGATAGCAGGTAACTGAGATATGCAACGAAAGGGAGATAGGCCCGTCGCCTATCTCCCTTTTTCTTTTGTCCGGATGGGTTCAATCAGCTTGCGTCCCGCCTCACAGCTCCTGTACCAGCGCCTCCACCAGCCGTCCCCAGGCAAAGCGGCCGCGCGCCAGCGCGATATTCTCCTCGAAGGCTGGCTGCAGATCCGCCTCGACGTAGTGTAGGATCGCCCCCGCCAGCGCCTCCACATCCTCCGGCGGCACGACTAGGCCGGTGCGGCCGTCTTCCACGGCTTCGGCTAGCCCACCCACGTCGGTGGTGATCACCGGCCGCCCGTGGCCGAAGGCCAGCTGCACCACAGCGCTCTGGGTGGCGCTGCGGTAGGGGAGAACGACGACGCTGGCCGCCTGCAGGTAAGCGCTCAGCTCTTCGTCGGGAATATAGCGGTTGTCGATGGTCACGTGAGCGTCCAGCTGCAGGCGGCTGATTTGCCGGCGGTAATCAGCTTCGCCGTCCCAGAACTCGCCGGCAATGAGCAGATGGACAGGCTGCCGCGCCAGCACCTGCGGCAGCGCCTCTAGCAGAATATCCAGCCCTTTGTAGGGGCGCACAAAGCCGCAAAAGAGCAGGAGCGGGCGGTCTGCCGGCGGCTGCACAGGTAAGAGCGCGGCGTCCGCACCGACGCCGGCGAAAGTGGGCATGGGGCTGACCACGACCGGCTTTCCGGGCAACAGCCGCCGCAGCTCGGCCGCCTGGCTCTCGGCGTGGGCCAGCAGGCCATCGGCCGGGGAGAGGGCGGCGCGCAGCGCCTGCCGGTCCAGCCGCCCGGCTTCGTGGGGCAGAACGTTGTGGCAGATGTAGATCAGGCGCGGCGCGGGCCGCAGCCGCTTGCTGGCCCGCGCCAGCCATGACCAGGCCGGCGCCCAGAACGGTACCCACCAAAACATAACAACTAGATCCGGCTGCCAGGCGCCAATACGCCGCCAGGTACGGCGCCACGATAGCGGGTTTAATGGGTCCAGCAGATATTCCGCGTCGGTTTGCAACGGGCGCCGGCTCGTATCGCGGTCGCTGCTGCCTTTGTAGAGCCAGCGCGGATACTGTCGCGAAAAACTGATGAGGAGATGCTCGTGCGCCGGGTCCTGGGCCAGATGGTGCGCCAGCAGCGTGGTGTAATGGGCGATGCCTCCTCGGTAAGGATAGGTGGGTCCAATGAGGCAAATGCGCATGGCGGCCATTATAGCCCCCGGCCGGTGGGCTGCCACCGGCGGGTCATACGGCTACAATAGCCGCTTATGGCCGACGAGAAGATACTGGTCACCGGCGCTACCGGCTTTATCGGCCGCTCCCTGCTGCGGCAGCTTGACGAGAATGGGTACGAGGCGCGCGGCTACGGCGGCCGCATCAACGACCCGCTGCGGCTGCGCCAGGAGCTGGCGGAAATTGAGACGATCTACCACCTGGCCAGCGCCGAGGCACGCGGGCGGCGGCGCACGCTGCACCACGTCGACGTCGAGGGGACGCAGCGGCTGCTGGAGGAGGCCCAGCGCGCCGGAGTGCAGCGCATCGTGGTCATGAGCCGCCTGCGCGCTGACCCCAATTCGCTCTACCCGCTACTGCAGACCAAGGGCGAGGTGGAGCGGCTGGTGCGCCGGAGCGGCATCAGCTACACGGTCGTGCGCTCGGCTACCGTCTTCGGCCTCTATGACCGCTTCCTAAACGTCATCGCCGGGCTGGCCGCCTGGAGCTGGCCTCTTCTCGTGCTTCCCGGCGGCGGCAAGACGCCTTTCCAGCCAATCTGGGTCGAAGACCTGGCGCGCTGCCTGGTCGCCGTTCTAGAGCGGCCCGATCTGGAGAACGAGGTTGTCGATGTGGCCGGCGAAGAGCGTCTCCGTTACCGCGATCTGGCACAGCTTGTCATGCGCACAGCCGGGTTGCGGCGCATCCCGATTCCTGTTGACGTGCGCGTGCTGCGGCCGCTTAACCGCATCCTGATGTCCTGGTGGATCTATCCCCCGGTGACGCCCTTTCTGATGGACCGATTCACCATCCCCGATATTGCAGCGGTGGACAGCGTCCTGCGCACCTTTGGCTTCCGGCCGGCCCGGCTGCAGGATCACATCTCCTACCTGCGGCGCAAAGGGCTGTGGCGTTACCTCTTCCGCCTCTAGCGGCGCCTCGCCGTTTGTCCGCCGCACGAGCGCTGGCTAGAATAGCCGTTCGACCGATAGCACCCGAGAGCAAAGGCAAAGTGATGGCACAGGAAATCCGCATCGAAGATATCGCGCAGCACGAAGGCGCGGACGTAACCTTGAAAGGCTGGCTTTATAACCGTACCGGCAAGGGCAAGCTGCAGTTCCTGCAGGTACGGGACGGCACGGGCATGGTGCAGGCCGTCGCCTTCAAGCCGGACCTGGACGAGGAGCTGTTCGAGCAGATCCGGCGGCTCGGCCAGGAGTCGTCGCTAATCGTCAGCGGGACAGTGCGCCGTGACGAGCGGGCACCCGGTGTGCCCGGCGGCTATGAGCTTGGCGTCAAGGAGCTTGTCGTCATACAGGAGGCCGACGAATATCCGATCACGCCCAAGGAGCACGGCGTCGAGTTCCTCATGGACCACCGCCATCTCTGGCTTCGCTCCAGCCAGCAGTGGGCCATCATGCGCGTGCGGGCCACGGTCAAGCGGGCCATTATCGATTGGCTGGATAACCACGGCTATCTCAACATCGACACGCCGATCATCACGCCGTCGGCCGCCGAGGGGACCAGCACGCTCTTTGAGGTTGACTATTTCGACGACAAGGCTTACCTGGCGCAGACGGGCCAGCTTTACAATGAGGCCAACATCATGGCCTTTGGCAAGGTCTACTGCTTTGGGCCGACCTTCAGGGCCGAGCAGTCCAAAACCCGGCGCCACCTGGCCGAGTTCTGGATGGTCGAGCCGGAGATTGCCTATTGCGACCTCGACGGCCTGATGGAGATTGAAGAGCAATTTGTCTCCTACGTGGTGCAGACGACGCTGCGCGAGCGCAGCCACGAGCTGGCGCTGCTCGGCCGCGATCTGACCATGCTGCAGAAGGTGCAGCCGCCTTTTCCGCGCATCAGCTACGACGAAGCGCTGGAACGCCTCGCCGCCGCGCGCGAGGCCAGCGACGACCCGGAGCAAAAGGAGCTGTTGGCAATCGAATGGGGCAGCGACTTTGGCGCGCCGCACGAGACGGAGCTGGCCCGGCAGTTTGAGAAACCGGTCTTTGTCTATGGCTACCCGACCGCGGTCAAGGCTTTCTACATGGAGCCCTGGCCGGGCCGGCCGGAGGTCTGTAAGAGCGTGGACCTGCTGGCGCCGGAAGGCTACGGGGAGATTATCGGCGGCAGCGAGCGCATGAGCGACCCCGATTTGCTAATAGAGGCCATCGAGCGCCACGAGCTGCCGTTGGCCCATTACGACTGGTACGTGGACCTGCGCCGCTATGGCAGCGTGCCGCACAGCGGCTTCGGCCTGGGATTGGAACGGACTGTTGCCTGGATTTGCGGAACCGCGCACATTCGCGAGACGAGCCCCTTCCCGCGTACGCTCAAGCGGATGCATCCCTAGTCGAGCAGATGCTCGGCCAGCGCGCTGAGCGGCGCCCACTCCCAGAAGTGCCTTTGCACCGGTTCGCCGGGGCCGGGCGCACTCTCGCGCGTGCTGAAGGGCCTGTCTGGCAGGCGGGGCACGCTGGCTTCGATACTGTAGAAGTAATAGCAGCTCACCAGCCCGGGATAAGATAGGCTCTCGCGCTCGTGCTCCCAACGGCGCATGCTTCCCGGCGCCAGCCAGACATCGCCCGCCGCCACGCCCAGCTCCTCGGCAAGACAGCGCACGGCCGCCTCCTCCGGCGGCTCCCCCTGCCGCATCTTTTCCGATGGCGGCTGCCCCCGGAAGCGGCAGCGGCCATCGTCGAACTGTTGGGCCGTCTCTAGCAGTACCCTATCGTCGCGGCGGATGATGACGCGCACCACGGCCACCAGCCGGCGCGGCGGCGCGCTCCTCAGCTGGCTCTCGCCGTGGTGTAGCTCAGACCAAAGGACGGCGACCGTCTTACTGCCCCCAGTCCCCCAGCTTGTAACATCTACCTCGTGGGCGCGCAGCCAATGTTCCAGTTCCTCGACGCTGCTGAAGCTATCCATTAGCGGTGAGTCATACCGGCCTACGGGGAAGCCCAATCTGCGTTGTGTGCCACGGCCCGATGCCCTGAAAGAAAAAGCGCCGGACTTATGACGGGCGTCCGGCGCTGCGCCAGAGTTGTTAGTCTGCCAGCCGCGCGTCGAGCGTAATCTCCTCGACAGCGCCGAGCGCCTGCGAGACGGGGCAGCCCTCTTTGGCCTTTTCGGCCTCGCCCTGGAAGGTGGCGTCGTCAATACCCGGCACGGCTGCTTCCGCTTCCAGGTGGATGCGCGTAATGCGGAAGCCGCTCTCGCCGCGCTCGATGTGCACGTGGGCCGTCGTGCTGACCCGCTCCGGCGGATAGCCAGCCCGTTCCAGCGCGCCGGACAGCGCCATCGAGTAACAACCGGCGTGCGCTGCCGCGATCAGCTCTTCGGGATTGGTCCCCACGCCGTCTTCAAAGCGCGAGCCGAACGAGTACTGGCCTTCATACGCGCCGCTGGCCATGCGCATGCTTCCTTTTCCACCCCGGAGACCGCCGTTCCAGGTTGCATCTGCTGAACGTACAGGCATCGTTGTTCTCCTTCATTGTTAAACTGGATGACAATGCTGTCATGGTAGCGGACGGGTGGGGTCGCGGCAAGCGGACGCTGTTAACGATAATCCCGATCTAACGTGCAGCCGCTAGTCTGCTCACATTGAACAAGACGCCGGCAGCGGCCGTTGCTGCCACCTGAAGGAGAAGAGATGAGAACAAATCGATGGGCCGCATTCCTGCTGTCGCTACTCCTTGTCCTGCTGCTGGCTGCCTGCGGCGGCGATGATGGCGAGACGCAAGCTGAAGACCTCGACGAGCCCCCGCAAGTCTACCTGCTGGCGGACGAGGGGCGTGTCAGCAGCTTTGCCCAGCATTATTGCTGGCAGGTGGCGGCTGAGACGCCGGCTGACTTTGATGCAGCCGTCGAGACCTGCGGCGAGGCCGAGCAGCCTGACTTCACGACGGCGACCTTTATCCCCATCTCCAGCAGCGCTCCGCTGCGGGTGGAGATGGAAGAGCCGCTGCCACAGCGTATCACGCTGGCCCTGAGCCCGGCCGACCGCATCTTCGCGCTGGCGACGACCGACACAAGCGATCCGCAAAGCGCCACGCTGGAATGGACGCCGGAAGACGCCGCGCCTGGCGACTATATTCTCATTGCGCTTGCCTATTGGGGCGACGCCGGCGGCGCCGTGTACTACTATCCGGTAACGTTGCAGTAAACCTGGGCCGCCGGCCTAAGCGGTCTCCTGACGCAATAGCTCAAAAATCGGCTGCAGGCAGGTAATGATCTGGGCCAGGCGCTCGCCCACGCGCGCCTGGTAGGCCTGCGTCAGGGATTCCGCCGGGTAGACTTCGTAGATCTTGGTCCAGCCGCGGTCCCACATTTCCGCTTCGACCTGCTCCCCAAGTGCGTCTTTGATCTCAAAGAGGTGACGGCAAAAGCCGTCGAGTAGATCGCGATTGAGCTGCCGATCGCGTGACTCGCAATGGAAACCCAGCTCCCAACCCCGCCGGTGCTTGGCGGAGGAGACTTCGTAATGTAGCTCCGGTGCGCCGAAATAGAATTGTACGAGCCAGCTATAGGGCTGTCGCGTCCGCATATGGCTCAGCTCGGCAGGCAGGTGCGGGCGAACGGCTGCCGGGAGACTCTTCAGGAACTGCTGCTGGGATATGGGAGCGCCGGCCATGATGCTGGCACTATAGCACTGCTGTGGGGCGGAGCCAAACAGGGTATAATGCGGGCAGGGAGGCGGCGATGACCGACAAGACGCGGACGTTTGGGCAGTTTGAGACGCCGGTCAATGTAGCGGATCTTCTGCTCGCCTTCTGTCTGCGGCGGGCCAACGACCGGGTGCTCGATCCGAGCTGCGGCAACGGGGCGATGCTGGCGCGGGCCGAGGGCTGGCAGCGCTGGTTGGCCGACGTCGCCGCGGCCGAGCCGGGACTGCTGTTCGGCGTTGAGCTGGAAGCGGAGGCGGCCAACCTGGCCCAGGCGCGCTTGCCGCACGCCCATATCCTGCAGCAAAACTTCTTCACGCTCTCGCCAGCGGAGCTGGGAGGCGGGCAGCCGCTAGACGTCATCGTCGGCAATCCTCCCTATACGCGCTCGCAGTGGATCGCGCGGCTGCAGCAGGCCGCCGGCGAGCAGCTGGCGATGTTTACGCCGCCAGATGACGACGCCGCGCCCGCCGGTGAGCGCCGGGAGTTGATTCCCCCGCACCTCTGGAATCGTTACGTTGGCCGCCGCGCCGGCCTGCACATCTACTTCCTTTTGCACGGGCTCTCCTTCCTGCGTGAGGGCGGGCGCTTTGGCTTCGTTCTGCCCAACAACTGGCTGGATGTAGCTTACGGCGCAGGGCTCAAGCAGTTCCTGCTCGACCATTTCCGTATCGTAGCCCTGATCGAATCCAATACCGAACGCTGGTTCAGCCAGGCAAGCGTCAACACCTGCCTGCTGGTGCTGGAGCGCTGCAGCGACCCGGCCGGCCGGGCGGCCAACCGCGTGCGTTTCGTGCAGCTGCGGCGGCGGCTGGAGCGCCTGCTCCCGGAGCCGGCCGACGATCCCGGCCGCTATGACCGGCTGGAGTCGCTGGTGCTGCGCGTGCTGGCGCCGCAGGACGTGGAGACAGCCTCGCTGCGCGCGCGCGTCGTCCCGCAGCGCGAGCTGCATGCCCGTGAGAAGTGGGGCCTGCTCTGGCGGGCGCCCGCTGCGCTCCAGCGGGCGCAGCGCGAAGCGCGCTACCGGCGGTTGGCCCCGCTCGCGCAGTGGGCCGCCGTGCGCCGTGGCTTCACGACCGGCGCCAACGACTTCTTCTATCTCGACGCGACCGCCATCGCCGCCTGGGGCATCGAGCCGGAGTTCCGCCGCCCGTTGCTCAAGTCGCTGCGCCGCGTCGCTGGGCTGCAGGTGGCGCCCGACGCCTGTGAGCACGAGGTGCTGCTGGTGCCGCCGACTGCCAGCATTGGCGGCACCGCCGCGGGCCGTTACGTCCAGTGGGGCGAGCAGACAGGAGTGGCGCGCCGCTCGACCTGTGCGCGGCGCCATCCCTGGTATGTGTTGCCCATGCAGGAGCCGGCGCCGCTCGTGCTGCCCAAAGGCATCTGGGACCGCCACTTTGCGCCGCTGCTGGGGGCCGACATGCTTGTCGATCAGCAGCTCTACCAGATCCAGCTCAAGCCCGGCGTGGCGCGTCTGGCCGCCGCCGCCCTGCTCAATAATAGCTGGACGGCGCTGCAGCTGGAGCTGGTGGGCCGCATCAACTTTGGCGACGGCGTCCTCTGGCTGGCGGGCTACGAGGTCGAGAGGCTGCTGCTGCCCGACCCGCGCTACCTGACGCCGGAGGAGAACGCCGCGCTCGCCGCCCTCTTCGAGCGCGCCGCTGCTGAGCCGCTGGCGGCCGGGCTGGCAGCCGAGCTGGAACGGCCGGCGCGTCAGGCGCTCGACGAGATGGTCTTTGCGCTGTGCGGCCTCGACGGCGGCGAAGGCGATGAGGTGCGGGCCGAGCTGCTAGAGCGGGTCGCCACGCGCCAGCGGCGCGCCCGTTCGCAACCGCGCCGGCGCGAACGCTGACCGCAGTAGTAGCAGCAGGCTATTACGCGGCCGGCGCCATCGCGGTTACAATGGGCTTATGGCGAGGAAGACGGCCGCGGCGCGTGCAAAGGTAAAGGTCGAGGCAATCTACCCGCTGCTGGTCGAGCTATATGGCGAGCCGCGCTGGCAGCGCTATCTACCGCCGGTCGATCAGCTGGTGGCTACCATCCTCTCGCAGCAGACCAGCAGCAGTAACCAGCGGCGCGCCTTCGCCGCATTACGCCAGCGCTTTCCCGCCTGGGAAGCGGTCATCGAGGCTCCGCTCGAGGAGATTATGGAGGCCATCTATCCCGCGGGTCTGGTCGGGCAGAAGGGACCGCGCATCCAGGAGGCGCTGCGCGCCATCCGCCAGGAGCGCGGCGAGCTGAACCTTGATTTCCTGGAGGCATGGCCGGTAGCGGAAGCCAAAGCGTGGCTGCAGCGGCTGCGAGGCGTGGGCCCCAAGACGGCGGCCATCGTACTGCTCTTTGCCTTCAACCGGCCGGCCTTTCCCGTGGATACGCATATCCACCGTATTGCCCGGCGCGTCGGGCTGGTTCCGCCAGCCGCCAGCGCCGCCCGGGCGCATGAGCTGCTGGAAGCGTTGATTGAGCCGGAGCGCTATTATGCTTTCCACATTATACTCATCCGTCACGGCCGCGAAATCTGTGTGGCGCGCGCGCCGCGCTGCCACATCTGCCCGCTGCAGGAGTATTGTGACTATTACCAGGCTTTCAGTAATTAACAGGGAATTACGATGACGGCGACGGCGGCAAGCTCTCCGGCGGAGCAGCTGGCGGACCTCTATACGTTGGGGGCTGAGCTGGATGCCGCGCTGGAGCCGGCGCAGCTATACGAGCGGGTGCTGGCGGCCGCCCTCCGCCTGACCGGGGCCGGGCGTGGCCTACTGGCGCTCGTCGGCGACGATGGCGACCTGGAGACGGTGGCCGCGCATAACACGGCGCCTGCGCCCGTGGACGGCAATCAGCCGGTGCTGGGCCGCGGCCTTATGGCCCGTGTCGTCGCCAGTGGCGAGGCTGCATTCGGCCCTGACGCCGGGGAAGACGGCCACAAATCCGATGTAGTCGACGCTCAAGGCTCGCTGCTGTGCGCGCCCTTGCCGGGGCGCGAGCGGATCATAGGCGCACTCCTGGTGGCCAATCCTCCGCACGGCGCAGCCTTTTTGCCCGGCGACCTGACCCTGCTGGCTGCTTTTGCCGGCCAGGCAGGGGCGGCCATCGCGAATGCGCGCCGCTGGCAGGAAATGGACGAGGAGCTGTCCGGCCTCCGCCAGCAGCTACGCGCCGCCGACGAGGCCAGGAGCGATTTCATTACCCTCGTCACACATGAGCTGCGCATACCCATGACCTCGATACGCGGCTATACTGACCTGCTCACGGGCGGCATAGCCGGCCCGCTCAGCGCGCCGCAGCAGGAGTTTGTCGCCACCATCCGGCGCAACGTCGAGCGGATGTCCGTCCTGGTGCAGGATCTGTCGGAACTCAACCGTCTGGAAAGCGGGCGGATGGCCTTTGCTGCGGAGTTGTTCGATCTCAACGATATCCTGGAAGGGGTCGCCTATGATTTCCGGGAGGCGACGGCCGGTCGCCGGCAAACGCTGACGCTGGCGCCCTCGCCGCTGCCGCTGCTTGTGCACGCCGACCGCGCGCGCGTTAGTCAGGCGTTGACCAACCTGGTGAGCAACGCTCACAAATATACGCCGGATGGCGGCGCTATCTCGCTGCGGGCCGAAAGCAGTGAGGCCCTGGCCGCTATCTCGGTCAGCGACGACGGCATCGGCATCTCGCCCGGCGACCAGGCGCGCCTGTTCACCCAGTTCTTCCGCTCCGACGACGAGACCGTGCGCGCCCAGACCGGCTGGGGCCTGGGCCTGGCCCTTGCCCATGGGCTGCTCGAAGCGCAGGGCGGGAAGCTATCGTGCCGCAGCACACTGGGTCAGGGCAGCACCTTCACCCTGCAGCTCCCGCTGGCGCAAGGAGCAGGCAATGGCCGCTGAGGAGCCTGTGGCCTACAAGCTGATGCTCAGCTACCAGGTGAGCGAGGAGCACATGGAGTCTTATTATCGCTTCATGCTGGGGCGCTACGTGCCCATGATCCAGGGGCTTGGTCTGGAGATGTCTGACGCCTGGCATACTGCTTACGGGGACCAGCCAAACCGGCTGGTCGCTTTTGTCGCTCAGGACCGCGCCATTATCGACAGAGTTCTGGCTTCCCGGGCCTGGGAGGCGCTGACCGAGGAGCTGGGGCGCTACGTGACTTCTTTCCAGTACAAGGTGATCCCCTACCGCGAGGGTTTCCAGTTGTAGTCAATCTGGCTACAATGAGCGCATGAAGCTCTTCCAACAGGCCCGCGAGCCGCAGATAGAGCAGGAGGCGCCGCTCGCCTACCGCATGCGGCCGCGCTCCCTCGACGAGTTCGTCGGCCAGGAGCATATCGTCGGGCCGGGCCGCCTGCTGCGCCGCGCGATACAGGCCGACCAGCTTTCGTCGCTCATCTTCTACGGCCCGCCCGGCACCGGGAAGACGACGCTGGCGATGGTCATCGCCAACACGACCCAGAGCCATTTCATCACGATCAACGCCGTGCTGGCCGGCGTGAAGGAGATTCGCGAGGCGATAGCCGAGGCTACCGAGCGGCGCAACCTCTATAACCAGCGCACGACCCTCTTTGTGGACGAGGTCCACCGCTGGAACAAGGCGCAGCAAGATGCGCTGCTGCCGCACGTCGAGCGCGGCGCCATCATCCTCATTGGCGCCACCACCGAAAACCCTTACTTTGAGGTCAACCGCGCGCTGGTGAGCCGCAGCCGTATTTTCCAGCTCAAGCCGCTCACAGAGGAAGATTTGCGGCAGGTGGCCCGGCAGGCGCTGCGCGACCCGGAGCGCGGCTACGGCGCTCTGGACGTCGAGCTGCACGAGGACGCTCTGGAGCACCTGGTCAACGTGGCAAACGGCGATGCGCGCGGCGTGCTCAACGCGCTGGAGCTGGCGGTGGAGACCACGCCGCCGGACGAGGCGGGCAAGATCGTGGTCGATCTGGCCGTGGCCGAGGAGTCGATCCAGCGGCGCGCCGTGCTCTATGACAAGGACGGCGACGCCCACTACGACGCCATCTCGGCCTTCATCAAGAGCCTGCGCGGCTCAGACCCCGATGCAGCGCTCTACTGGCTGGCCAAGATGGTCTATGCCGGCGAGGATCCTCGCTTTATATTCCGCCGTATGGCGATCCTGGCGGGCGAAGACGTGGGCCTGGCCGACCCCAACGCCATCAACGTAGTTGTTAGCTGCTGGCAGGCCTTCGAGCGCATCGGCCAGCCGGAGGGCAGCTTTCCCCTGGCCGAAGCCGCGCTTTATCTGGCGACCTGCCCCAAGTCCAATTCGACGCTGGCCTTTTTTGACGCCATGCGCGCGGTCGAGGAAGAGCGCGAGGCGGACGTGCCGACGCACCTGCGCGACGCCAACCGCGACAAAGAAGGCTTCGGCCACGGCAAAGGCTATCTCTACCCGCATGCCTTTCGCGACCATTGGGTGGCGCAGCAATACTTGCCCGGCGCCCTGCAGGGCAAGCTCTTCTACCAGCCCAGCAACCAGGGCTACGAGCGGGCGATTGGCGACGAGGTAGCCCGCCGCCGCGAGGCGCAGCTGGCGGCGATGGTGGAGACCGGCGCCGTTCAGGAGCCAGAGATATTGACCACCAGCCCGCGTAACCGGCAGCGCGATGCCTGGCTACAGCGCGCGGTCAGTAACGCCGGGCGCAATCTGGCGCACGTGCGCGAGCGCCTCTTCGCGCTTGCCGAAGTACAGCGCCACCATCTGGTGCTGGCGCTTGATGCCAGCAGCGGCTTGCTGACCTGGGAGGCGGCGCGCCACGCCCCGGAAGGCGGCGTCTGGTCGCTCACCGGGGAAGGCCAGGGCGGCGAGCTGCTGCGGCAGCAGGCCGCCAGCCTGCCCGAGCTGGAGCGGCCGTCCGTCCTCGCCGGCGCCGTCGCCGAGCTTGGCTACCTGCTCGCTCTGCGCGGCGAAGAACACATGCGCTTCGACCGTATCCTGGCCTACAACCCGTTCAGCCGGGCCAGCCGGCCCTGGGAGGCGTTCGCCGCGGAGATTGCCGGCTGGCTGCAGGCGGAGGGCCGCTTTTGCTTTGCCCAGGTCGTGCCGCGACGTGGTCAGCGCCTTTCCGCTCTGGTCGATTGGCAGGGGGTAGCGGACGATCTGGTGCGGCGCGTGCAGGAGGCCGAAGAGGCGATTTTTCACGACGACAGCGACCCGCTCGTCAACTGGGATGTGGCCGATCTGGAAGAGGCGTTGCAGGCCGCCGGCTTGCAGCCGGAGCAGGTTCACGTCGAGCGCCGGGCCGAGGAGCGCACGCTGACCGCCGACCATCTGGCGCGCTGGTTTGACGCGGACACAGTTGATGATGGACGGCCCAGCTACGCCGCGCGCCTGAAAGCCGCGGGTATCAGCAGCGAGGAGCTGAATAGCATCAGTAGCCGCTACCGGCGCCAGCTACAGGGCGTCGCCGTTGCCTGGGAAAGCGCAACGGTCTACGTGTCGGCGGAGCCGCGGCGCGAATAGCGCCGCTGTGCGGCGGGGCTGAGAGACAGCCGGCGCCGGTGACAACGAGGAAACAGAGATGACATTGCCACAGGAGAGGGCGCGCGATGAGCTGCGGCCCGTCACATTTGATCTGCACTACACACGATGGGCCGAAGGCTCAGTATTATGTAAATTTGGTGAGACTCACGTCCTCTGTAACGTCTCGATAGAGAATGAGCTGCCGCGCTGGCTGAAAGCGCGCGCGCAGCCGCAAGGCTGGCTGACGGCCGAATACCAGATGCTGCCGCGCAGCACCCACCGGCGGCGCACGGAAGGGCCTTGCCCCGGCGGGCGTACCCAGGAAATCTCGCGGCTCATCGGCCGCAGCCTGCGCCTGGCGCTCGATCTGGAGCAGCTGGGCGAAAGGCAGCTCACGGTAGATTGCACCGTGCTGCAGGCGGACGGCGGCACGCGCACGGCCGCCATTACGGGCGGCTGGGTGGCGGTGGCCCTGGCTTTGCAGCCGCTCGTCGCCGCGGGGACGGTGCCCGCGGCCGTGATGCGCCACCAGGTCGCGGCGGTCAGCGTTGGCCTGGTCGCCGGCCAGCCTGTGCTCGACCTCGACTATGAGGCCGACTCGCGGGCCGAGGTCGATCTCAACGTGGTCATGACGGCCGGCGGCGCCATTGTCGAGGTGCAGGGTACGGCCGAGCGGGCGCCCTTCAGCCGTGATGAGCTGAGCCGGCTGCTGGAGCTGGCCGCCGGCGGCATTGGCACGCTTGTTGGCCGGCAGCAGGCAGTACTGGCGCTGCCGGCGGCGGCCGGGGCCGGCTTATCATGAGCGCGCCGCCCTCTGTGCTGCAGGAGGCGGAGGCGCTGCTCGACCAGCTTATCGCCTGGCGGCGCGATTTCCACCAGCATCCCGAGCTGGGCTTCGAGGAGACGCGCACGGCGCGCATTATTGCCGCCCACCTGCAGGATCTCGGCCTCGAAGTGCAGACGGGCGTCGGCCAGACAGGCGTCGTGGGTACGCTGGAGGGCGGCGCGCCGGGCCCAACGCTGATGCTGCGCTTCGACATGGATGCCCTGCCTGTCCAGGAGGCCACAGAGCTGCCCTTTGCCTCGCGCGTACCGGGCCGCATGCACGCCTGCGGGCACGACGGCCACGTAGCCATCGGGCTCGGCGTCGCCACGCTGCTGGCCCGCCATCAGGCGGAGCTGCCTGGGCGGCTCAAGTTCGCTTTCCAGCCTGCGGAAGAAGGGCTTGGCGGCGCCATTGCCATGATTGCCGATGGTGTGCTCGACGACCCCCGCCCCGACGCCGTGCTGGCGCTGCATCTCTGGAACCATCTGCCTTATGGGCAGGTCCGGGTGACGGCCGGGCCGGCGATGGCCGCCTCCAGCACCTTTACGCTGACCGTGCATGGCAAAGGGGGCCACGGCGCCGCGCCGCACAAGGCCAATGATCCCGTGCTGGCGGCGGCGCACATTGTCGCCGCCCTGCAGAGCATTGTCAGCCGCAACATAGACCCGCTCAACAGCGTCGTCGTGACTATCGGCGAATTCAGCGCCGGCACCACCTTTAACGTGATTCCCGAAACGGCCGTGCTCAAGGGCACGGTGCGCAGCTATGATAACGATACGCACCGCCTCATCTACCGGCGCATCCTGGAGATGGCGAAGAACATGGCGACCGCGTTCGGCTGCGAGGCGTCGATGGAGACTGTGGCGATCGTGCCGCCGGTGGTCAATGACGCTGGCGTCGCGGAAACGGTGCGCCAGGCGGCGGCCAGCGTCGTCGGCGAGGAGCATGTCGTCGCCGGCCGGGACATGGCCTCGGAGGATATGGGCCACTTTCTGGAAGAGGTGCCCGGCTGCTACTTCTTCATTGGCTCGGCCGGAGAGACGCCGGAGCTGAGCTTCCCACACCACCACCCGCGTTTCAATTTCGATGAGCGCGCGCTGGCTGTGGGACTGGCGACGATGGTTGCCGCCGCCCGCCAATGGCTGCAAAAGGGTAACTAGGTACCCTTCTCATCTGTGATTAACGATGGTAAGCTATAGTTGTGGTGTGGGGTAGACGTGGGGCAGTCCACCTTGCCGCCTTAAACCTGCTGTGTAACAGACCTGATGGAGATGCCGCAACCATCCGCGCCGGTGACAACTGCATACAACCCAGACCGCAAGGTCGTGGTGCTCGCCGGCGGGGTTGGCGGCGCCCGCATGGCGGATGGTTTCGCGCATTGTCTGTCGCCAGAAAATCTGACGGTTATCGTTAACACCGGCGATGACTTCCAGCATCTGGGCCTGACTATCTGCCCGGACGTGGACACGGTGTCCTATACGCTGGCCGGTGTCGCCAATGCGGCGACTGGCTGGGGCCGGAGCGACGAGAGCTGGCGCGTCCTGGACGAGTTAACGGCGCTCGGTGGCCCTGACTGGTTTCGCCTCGGCGACCGCGATCTGGCGCTGCAACTGACGCGGAGCCATCTACTGGCGCAGGGCGAGAAGCTGACGGAGGTAACGCGCCGCCTCTGCCGCCAGTTGGGCACGGCCGTCACCGTGCTGCCCATGAGCGACCAGCCGGCGCCGACGCTGCTGGCGACAGACGAAGGCATCCTCTCTTTTCAGGAATGGTTTGTCGCCAGGAAGTGGCAGCCCACCGTCCGCGAGGTGCTGCTGCCCGAGGATGTGCGCGCGTCCGGCGCGGTGCTGGCCGCTCTCGAAAAGGCGGATCTGCTGGTGCTGGCGCCGTCTAATCCCTTTGTCAGTATCGACCCGATACTCAACGTCTACCCGATCCGGGCCATGGTAGCCGATCTGCCGGATGCTGTCGTCGCCGTCAGCCCAATTGTCGGCGGCGCGGCCCTCAAGGGTCCGGCGGCCAAGATGCTGCAGGAGCGAGGTCTAGCCGTTTCGCCGCAGGCCGTTAGCGATTATTACAGCGAGCTTATCGATATATTTGTCTATGATCAGCAGGATAAAGGTCTGATCCCCGGGGCGGCGCATGAGCTGTTGTGCACCGATACGATCATGAGCGAGCGTGCAGCGCGCGCCCGCCTTGCCGCCGAGATCCTGGCCTTTACCGAGGAGCGAAAAGAAGCATGACTACCTGGGCGATTGTCCCCGTCAAACCCCTTCGCTATGGCAAGAGTCGCCTGGCCCAGATCCTTTCCCCTGACGAGCGCGCGGCGTTGACGACCAGCATGTTGAGCCGTACGCTGCAGACCCTCAACAACGTTTCTGGCATTTCGCGCAGCCTCGTGATCAGTCGCGATCCCGCGGCGCTAAAAATCGCCCGTGACTATGGCGCCTACAGCTATGGCGAGGGCGACAAGCAGGATCTGAATATCGCGCTGACGCGGGCCGCCCATCTGGCCGCCACCCAGGAGGCAACCGGCCTCTTGATCATTCCCGCCGATCTACCGCTGATCAGCGTCGAAGACGTGGAGATGATGCTCGCCGGGGTAGGGCCGCACATCCCCTTTGGCCGGGTCAATGGGCACCGCAACAGGGTATTTCGCTTCCGCCAGCCGCGCGCCATTACCATCTGCCCGGATCGCAGTGAGAACGGCACCAATGCCCTCTACGTCAGTCCACCGCTTGGTTTCGAGTTCTCCTATGGCGAAGGAAGCTTTCAACGTCACCTTGAGCAGGCCGAGCGGCTCAGCATGCGCAGCCGCATCGTCCATGCGCCCGGCCTGAAGTTTGACCTGGACACCGAGGAAGATTGGCAGGTCTACCAGACGATCATGGGCGCGAGGCTGCCGGCTTCCTCTTAAGAGGAGGCGCCTCTTCCCTTCCCGCCGCAGATGGGCGCACGCCATGGCGGCTGCGCCGTGAAGCCAGCTTATGCGTAATCCCCAACCCAACTCCGACTTTTGTTTCGTCTGCGGACGGCGCAACCCGCATGGCCTGCACATGACCTTCTTCGACAATGGCGTCGACGAGGTTTATGCCGACTATACGGTGCCTGCCGCCTACGAAGGCTATCCTGGCCTGGTGCACGGCGGCATCGTCGCCGCCATGCTGGACGAGGTGGTCGGGCGCGTGTCGATGATCGGCGACCATCACCATTTCATGATGACCGTCCGCCTCGACCTGAAATATCGGCATCCTGTGCCGATTGAGACGCCCTTGCACCTGGTGGGCCGTATTGAACGCCTGCGCGGCCGGCTGGGGAAGGCAGTGGGCGAGCTGTGGCTGCCCGACGGCGCCGTGGCGGTCGAGGCATCGCTGACCCTGGCCGATGTCCCGCAGGAGCTGCTGGCCGGCGCCGACCCGGAGGAGCTGGGCTGGCGCATCGACGCCGCTGGTTAGCCAGGCTATAGGCAGGGTTACCCATTGTCGCGCCTCTCGCCATCTGCTAGACTGTTATCATTATTGGCTGGCCGGAACCCCGATTGCAGCCGGCGCGCGACAGGCGTCTTGCCCTGAGCTGCGCAGCGCCAGAGAGGCAAGCTTGCACGCTGACGATACATTTCTGGTAACCAGGCAGTGGCGTTCTGGAGTGACGCTCTTTCTCGTCCTCTGGCTGCTGGCTGCCTGCGGCGGCGGTGCGCCGGAAGCGACGCCGGACGGCGCCGGGGCCATCCCCTCGGCGTTCCAGGCAACCCTGATCTGCAGCCAGGAATGCGCTAATCGCGGCCTCTGCGGCGTCAGCCAGGATCGTGGGCGCGTCGTTCTTCTCAACCGCGAAGGGCCGTCGGTGACGCCGGCCGAGCACGATCTGGCAATCGCCGAGAACAGCATCGTCGATATTGTCGATCAGCGCGTCGAGCGCATTGTCGAGGTAGCGACTGCTAACCAGTTTGATACGACATTTTTCCACCTGTCTATCGCTGAGCGCCAGGATGCCGGTTGGGCTGCAGCCTGGTGTGTTGCCCAGGGGACGCCCTGAATAGCGGCCCGAATTGAGCCGTTTAAGGAGGTAGCCGATGCGTATCGATCGCCTGCGCGAAAAGGAGCTGGCCCGCCGTAAGGGTCTGACTACCCGCTCCATTATCCAGGGATTCTGGCTGCTGATTTCCGCTCTCGCCACGTACCTGTTCGTCGGCTACCTGATGGACAATGACTATCTCTCCAACGCATTCCTGTACAACCGCCTGCTCGTGCCGCGCTGGGTTCCGGAGTGGGCGCTGATGTTGGGATTGGTCCTGATTGGCGTGATCATCCTCCAGTTCTTCTTCTTGCTTGCCTTCGCCATCGCCAGCCCGCAGGGACGCGCTAAGTCGGGCACGCCCACCGCCTTTTCACGCAATCCTGACCCGTTCGACAGCGATTATCGACACTAACGGCCAGCGCCCGCAGGGTCCGGTTGTCGCGGCGGTACTGGCAGCCGGCGAGAGTCGCCGCATGGGTTCGCCCAAGCCTCTGCTCCCCTGGGGGCGGACGACGATGCTGGGCCAGACACTGTCTCAGCTACTGCCCAGCCGGATTGATGACGTGCTCGTCGTCACCGGTTTTATGGCCGCCGCGGTGGCGCAGGCCGCGCAAAGCCACGGCGTGCGTACCCTGTACAACCCGGACTATGCTTCTGGCGAGATGTTGTCTTCTTTAGGGGTTGCCATCCGCGCCCTGTCCGCTGCCTGCAGCGGCCTGCTCGTCGTCCTCGCCGACCAGCCGCTGATTACCACTGCCGTGTATGACCAAGTCATTGCCGCCTTCGCGCATGACGAGCAGCGCATTGTGGCGCCGGTCTTTGCCGGCCGGCGCGGACACCCGGTGCTGTTTGGGCGCTCCTTCTTCGCGGGGCTGCTGGCCCTCCCGCCGGGCAGCGCGCCGCGCCATCTGCTGCAGGCGCACGCCAATGCCCTCCGCCTCGTGCCGGTCGATTCCGAGGCCGTCTTGATTGACCTGGACCGGCCCGGCGATTACGAGCGTTACCGTCCCCCCTTCACGACTGAGGAGTCCGATGCCCAGGCGTAATCTTCTTGACAAAATTGTCGTCGTCGATCTGGAAGCGACTTGCTGGGAGGGCGATGCGCCGCCCGGCGAAGAGAGTGAGATTATTGAGATTGGGCTTTGCCTGGTCGACGTGGCGACGGGCGGGCTGGACCTGAAACGCAGTATCCTGATCCGGCCGGAACGCTCGCGCGTCAGCCCATTCTGTACGGAGCTGACGACGATTACCCAGGAGCAGGTTGACGCCGGCGTCAGCTTTGCCGAGGCCTGCGCCCTGGTGCGCAACGAATTCGCCGGACCCCAGCGCGTCTGGGCCAGCTACGGAGATTACGACCGCTGCAAGCTGCGCGCCCAATGCGAGGCGCGCGGCGTCCCCTACCCGTTTGGCCGGACCCACCTCAACGTCAAAAACCTGGCGGGGCTGATGCTCCGGCTTGACGAGGAACTCTCCCTGCCGCAGGCGCTGGCTCACTTCGGCTGGGAGCTGGAAGGCGTCTACCATCGCGGGGACGACGACGCCTGGAATATTGCCCGTCTCCTGCGCGCCCTGCTCTGGGGCCTGCCGTAGGGAGCGCCGCGCCGTGGCTGCCGACACGCCTCCCGACTTCCGCAACCTCGTCATCTATGAGGTCTACGTGCGCAGCCACTCGGCCGGCGGCGACTTCACGGGGGTCACGGTCGACCTGCCCCGCATCAGGGCAATGGGCGCTGATGTTGTCTGGCTCATGCCCATCCATCCTATCGGCGTGGCCCGGCGCAAGGGGTCACTGGGCTCCCCCTATGCCATCGTCGACTATCGCGCCGTCAACCCTGAGTACGGCGCGCCCGACGATTTCGTCATGCTGCTCAATCGGGCGCATGAGCTTGGCCTGCGTGTCATGATTGACGTCGTCTTCAACCACACGGCGGCCGACGCGCGGCTCCTCGACGAACACCCGGAATGGTATCACCGCGATGCTGAGGGCCGGCCGGCGACAACCGTGCCTGAGTGGAGCGACGTTATCGACCTCAGCTACGACGACCCGGCGCTGTGGGATTACCTGATTGAAACCCTGCAATATTGGGTAGGGTTAGGGGTAGACGGCTTCCGCTGCGACGTCGCCTCGCTGGTCCCGGTAGCCTTCTGGGTACGGGCGCGGCAGGCTATCGCTCAGGTTAAGCCGGGGGTCATCTGGTTGGCCGAGTCGGTGCATATCAGCTTTATCCGCGGCCGGCGGCGGCACGGCCTGCGGGCGCACAGCGACGGCGAGCTATACCGTGCCTTTGACCTGACCTACGACTATGACATTTTTCCGCAGTGGGAAGCCGCGGTAGCCGATGCCGGCGCGGTCCCAGCCTATCTGGAGCTGCTGCATTTTCAGGACGGCATTTACCCGGAGAATTATGTAAAGCTGCGCTACGTCGAGAATCACGACCAGCCACGTATTATGGGGCGCACGGCGGAGCCGCAGGCGCTGGCCTGGACGGCGCAGGCAGCCTTCAATAAAGGCGCCCTGCTCCTTTACGCCGGCCAGGAAGCGGGCGCGGCCGTGACGCCCAGCCTCTTCGAGCGCGAGCCTGTCCGCTGGGGCGATTACCGTCTGCAGTCCTTCCTGACGCGCCTGGCGGCGTTGAAGAAGGAGCCGGCCCTGCGCGCCGGACAGCTCTACTGGCTGGCGGCCGAGCCGGCCATCTGCGGTGTGTGGCAGGCGCAGCATGAGGGATTGCTTGGTCTGTTTAATGTGGTGGGCAATCAGGGTACAATGGCCGTGCCGCTCCCAGATGGCCGTTATGAGGAGCTGCTGGGCGGCGGTGAGGTGCAGGTGCGCGCCGGGCAGGCGGCGCTGCCGCAATCGGCAGCCATCCTCCGCTATGCCGGCGACCTGTCAGCGGCGCAGCGATCAGCTTCGCCCTACGCTTAGACGTTTGCCGTGAGCAGGAATTGCTGATGAGTGACACCTACGACAAGTTTTCCGACAAGGACGCTATCGAGCAGATGCGCCGCCAGCGGCGGCAGGAGGATCTGCGTAACGCCATTGACCGCATTATCGACGAGGCGGCGGAGAAGGGCGTCTTTGACGACTTGCCGGGGAAGGGCAAGCCGCTGCGGCGCAACAAGAATCCCTTCGCGGCCGAGCAGAGCCTGGCCTTTGAGCTGCTGCAGAACAACGATTACACCCTACCCTGGATAGCCAAGCGCAATGAGCTGGTGGAAAAGATCGCGGCGCTGCGCCTGGCGCTGACCGCCGACTGGTCGCATTACCGCCAGCACTGGCAGCAGGGCAAGGCGCCGGCCCAGGCCGAGCTGCAGGCGGCGTGGACGGATCGTCTCCGTGACTATGCCGCGCAGGTGGTGGAGCTTAACCAGGAAATCAGCCGCGCCAATCTCACCATTCCCGTGGCGAATCTGGAGCTGTTCAAGCTGACGCTGGATGGCGAGCTGCAGCGAGCGGGCGCCAGCCGTACCCTCGGCGCCTGATCAACTGTCGCCCTGCTCCGCGCGGGCGCCCCACGCCTGCAGGATGGCCGCTTCCTTCTCCGGGGCCAGCCCGGCGCGCCACCCATAATCGGCCGGGCGCTGCTGCGCCCAGTTCAGGGTGTCGGCCACCGTTGCCGCCAGCGGGCGAAAGCTGAGCCCGGCAGCCACGGCCCGCGCGACGTTCACGGAGCCGTGGCCAATCGCCTGCTCGCCCGGCAGCCAGAGGGGAAGCTCGCTCCAGGGCTGGACGCCGTGCGCCAACACGAAATCCTCCGGTACCCAGGTGAAGGCGGCGTCGCTGCCGGTAACTGCCAGGCACGTCGCCAGCATCGTCGCGAACGACAGCGGTGTGTCCGGCCCGGTTGCGTTGTAGACGCCGCCGGCCAGCCTCTCCACCAGGGCGATGGTCCAGGCGGCCAGATCGCGCGCGTCGATGATCTGCACCAGATTCTGCGGATCGCCCGGCGCCAGCACTTCTCCGCCGCGATCAACGCGCACCGGCCAGTAGGTGAAGCGGTCGGTAGGGTCGTGCGGGCCGACGATCAACCCGGGGCGGATGATGAGGGCGGCATCGCCGTACTCCCCGGTAACCACCTGCTCGCAGAGCGCTTTCAACGGCCCATAACTCTCGCCGGTAACCTCTTCAGTTGTCTCGTCGGCGATGGTCGCCACCGGAGCGTCTTCGTCCACGCCGGCTACGTCTAGATTCTCATAGACAGAGATCGAAGAGATGAAGGTATAGTGCGGCGCGGCGTCGTGCAGCAGCTCCGCGCTGGCGCGCACTATGCGCGGCACGTAGCCGCTGGTGTCAATCACCGCATCCCAGCGACCGCCGGCGAGGGCGCCCAGATTGCCGTCGCGGTCGCCGTGCAGCTCAGTGACGCCCGGAAAGAGACCGGGATTACTACGCCCGCGGTTAAAGAGCGTCACCTCATGGTCTTGTTCCAACGCCGCCGCGACCAGATGGCGGCCCAGAAAGCGCGTTCCACCCAGGATAAGTAGTCTCATCATGTCTCCTCTCTCATCTCTGTCTATCGCCTGCAGTATAGCCTGCCTCCGGCAATCATGTTAGAGTAGTCCACAGCGTGCAGCCAGAGTGATGGTAGGAAGGGTGAAGATGCGAGTAGACGTCCAACAGGGAAGCATCCAGGAGAGCGCTGCCGATACGATCATCGTCAACCTCTTTGAAGGGGTAACCAGCCCCGGCGGCGCGACCGGCGCCGTCGATAGCGCGCTGGACGAGGCAATCAGCGAGCTGATTGCCAGCGGCGACCTGCGCGGTAAAGAAGGGGAGGCGGCCGTATTTTACCCGCGCGGCGCTATCCCGGCCCGGCGCGTTATCATCGCCGGCCTGGGCCGCTCCGATAAGTTCGACCTGGAGCAGGTACGGCGCGCGGCGGCGGCAGCCATCAAGAAAGCACGCGCGCTGCGGGCCGAGCATGTCGCTACCATTGTCCACGGCGCGGGGATTGGCCGGCTGCCCGTAGCGCTGGCAGCCCAATCCACCATAGAAGGGACGCTGCTGGCGCTCTACCGTTACCCGGCGCCCAGGCAGCACGAAGAAGAACAGCACGAGATCCAGTCGGTGACCATCGTCGAATATGACGAGCAGCGGTTGCCGGCTATCCGTGAAGGCGTGCGCCTGGCCGAGGCTATCGTCGCCGGCGTGACGCTGGCGCGCGATCTGGTCAATGCCCCACCCAACGTCGCCACGCCGGCCCGCCTGGCGGAAGCGGCGCAGCAGATTGCCGTCGAAGGGGGCATGGCGGTGACCATCGGCGATCGGGAATGGGCGCGCGAGCGGAATATGGGCGCCTTTCTCGCCGTCGCCAAAGGGGCCGGCGAGCCGCCGCAGTTCATCGTCGTCGAACACAATGGCGAGCGCGACGATCTCGATACCATTGTCCTCGTCGGCAAGGGCATTACCTTCGATACGGGCGGCATCAGTATTAAGCCGTCGGACGGCATGGGCGAGATGAAGGCGGATATGGCCGGCGCCGCGGCTGTGCTGGGCACGATGCGCGCCGTGGGCAGGCTGGATCTGCCGCTGCGCATCGTCGGCATCGCCCCGGCTACGGAGAATATGCCCGACGCCCACGCCTACCGCCCGGCCGACGTCATCACCGCCAGCAACGGCAAGACCATCGAGATCATCAGCACCGACGCCGAAGGGCGCATGGTGCTGGCCGACGGGCTGGTCTATGCGGGGCGCTATCAGCCGCAGGCCGTCATCGACCTGGCGACGCTCACCGGCTCGGCCGTTATCGCTCTGGGTGAAAACGTGGCCGCCGGCCTCTTCAGCACCGACGAATGGCTGCGCGACCAGCTTGTTTCGGCCGGGGCCACGACGCACGAGCGCGTCTGGCCGCTGCCGCTCTGGGACGACTATGCCGACGCGATTAAGTCGGAGGTCGCCGACATGAAGAACAGCGGCGGCCGCTTTGGCGGTGTGGGTACGTCGGCCATGTTCCTCAAAGCGTTCACCAGCTATCCGTGGTCACACCTGGACATCGCCGGCGTCGCTTCCAGTAAGAAAGAGCGGGCCTACAGCGCCGTTGGCGCCACCGGCTTCGGCGTGCGGCTCCTGGTGCAGTTCCTGCGCGACTGGCACCGCGGCGATTAAGAACCGTGGCGCCGCGCGCCACTTGCCCTGCTTGTCGCCAGCCGTCACCCTCCATATAATCTGCTCCGTTCCATCGTGCTTGCGCCGCCGCCCACGCGATCCTGACCGTGCCAAGGAAGGTGCTGTATGACCGTCGCCATGCCGCCGCTGACGCTGGGGGTCGAGGAAGAGTACCAGATCATCGATCCCGAGACGCGCAATCTCCATTCCTACATCTCGGAGTTCCTTTCACAGGACCAGACCCGGCCGGAGCGGCTGAATCTCAAGCCGGAGTTCATGCAGTCGCAGGTAGAAGTGGGCAGCCATGTCTGCCGCGACATCAAGGATGTGCGGCAGGAGATGCACCGGCTGCGCCGCGCCGTCTGCGACATGGGCGCGGCCAATGGCCTGAAAATCGCCGCCGCCTCGACTCACCCGTTTGCCCGCTGGGACGAGCAGTCGATCACCGACGGCGCCCGCTACCGCGAGCTGCTGGACGACATGCGCGGCGTGGCCCGCCGCCTGCTCATTTTCGGCATGCACGTGCACGTTGGCTTCGGCCATCACGACAACCCACAGATGGCCGACCTGATGATCGAGGTCATGAATCAGGCGCGCTACTTCGTGCCGCACCTGTTGGCCCTCTCCACCAGCTCACCTTTCTGGCACGGCAAGAACACCGGCCTCAAATCCTATCGCAGCATCATCTTTGAGATGATGCCCCGCACCGGCATCCCCCACTCCTTCCACTCCTGGGCGGAGTATAAGGCTTATGAAGACGCCCTGATGAAGGTGGGCAGCTTCGGCAAGCGCGACCCGGTTGCCAAAATCTGGTGGGACATCCGCCCGCATCCTGTCTTTGATACGCTGGAGTTCCGCATCGCCGACATTTGCACGCGTGTGGAGGAAGCGGTCTGTATCGCGGCCCTCTTCCAGGCAATCTGCGCCAAGCTGATCAAGCTGCGGCTGAATAACCTCTCCTGGCGCGCCTACCGGCACATGCACGCCTCGGAGAATAAGTGGCGCGCCGTGCGCTACGGGGTAGACGGCGAGATGATCGACTGGGGCCGGCAAGAATCGCTGCCCTTTGCCGCCCTCATGGAGGAGCTGCTGGAGATCGTGGACGACGTGGTTGACGACCTGAACAGCCGCGAGGAGGTCTCCTACGTGCACACTATCCTCAAGAACGGCACCAGCGCCGACCGTCAGGTAGCCGTCTACGAGCAGCACGGCGGCGACCAGAACCGGGAAGAGGCGCTGCACGCCGTCGTCGATAACCTCGTCTCCGAGACGCGCGAAGGCGTCTACGACTGAGCCAGAGCGGCGCTAGAATGTCCGGTGGCGGAAGACGCCGCCGCTGATGGCGGCGTCAATCTCCGTTTCTAGTAGCGCTTCGGGTGGGAGCGCGAAGATATCCTGACTGTAGACCGTCAGATCGGCCAGCTTGCCAGCTGTGATGCTGCCCAGGCGCGCCGCCTGCCCGCTGGTCTCGGCGGCCGCCAGTGTGAAGGCGCGCACCGCTTCGGCCAGGCTCAACCGCTGCTCGGGATACCAGCCGTTGGGGCCGGGGCTGCCATCGGCGCGGCGCCGGCTGACCGCGGCATAGAGACCCGGCAGCGGCGCAATCGGCTCGATGGGGCTGTCACTGCCAAACACGAGGGTCGCGCCGCTCTCCAGCATGGTGCGGAAGGCATAGCTATGGCGCGCCCGTTCGCCCCAGTAGCGCTCGGCCATCTCCATATCGGCCGTGGCGTGGCTTGGCTGCATGGAGGCAATGACGCCCAGCGCCGCCAGGCGCGGCTGGTCCTGGGGATGGATAATCTGTACGTGCTCGATGCGGTGGCGCAGCGGCGCGCGCATACGCCGGATGGCCTGCGTCAGGGCGGCGCCCTGGCTGTCGTTAGGCAGCCCGCTTGCCGCCAGCTCCTGGCGGCGCACCGCCTCGTAGACATCCAGCACGTCGTGGTTGGCGCGGTCGCCAATGGCGTGGATGGTCACGCTCAGGCCGTGGGCGCTGGCCGCAGCCGCCAGGACCATCATCTCTTCCTTATCGGTGACGGCGATGCCGCGGTTGTCCGGCTCGCCCTCGTAGGGGGCGATCATTGAGGCGGTGCGCGGCCCCAGCGCCCCATCGGCAAAGATCTTGACGCCGCCAATGCGCAGCCAGTCGTCGCCAAAGCCGGTGCGCAGGCCAACGCCGATGGCGTGGTCCAGGCGGTAGACCGGTATGTTCTTTACCACGCGCAGCCCCAGCTCGCCGGCCTCGTGCAGCATTTGCAGCGCCTCAAAGCTGGTGCGCCCATCAAAGTCGTGCAAGCCGGTCAGGCCCGCCTGCCAGCAGACCGGCTGCGCCGCGCGCATAGCTGCCGCTACCTCGCTGACCGTCGCCGGCGGGATCAGGTCGGCCACCAGATCCATGGCCGTTTCTAGCAGAATCCCGGTCGGCTCGCCGCTGCTATCCCGCTGGATCTGCCCACCGGCAGGGTCAGCGGCGCCGGCGTCGATGCCTGCCAAGCGCAGGGCGCGGCTATTTACCCAGGCGGCGTGACCGCTCTTGTGGGCGAGATAGACGGGTACGTCGGGCGCGATGGCATCCAGATCGACCGCCGTCGGGAAGGCCCGGTCCGCCCACAGCTCCTGGGTCCACCCGCGCCCAAGCAGCCAGCTGCCCGGTGCAATCTTCTGGGCGGCCGCCTGCAGGCGGCGCAGGGCCTCTTCTTTGGACGAAACCTCGTGCAGCTCTACCCGCTGCAGATTGAGCGCAAAAGACTGGAAGTGAACGTGGGCGTCGACCAGGCCCGGCGTGACGGCGCGCCCGTCGAGGTCGAGCCACTCGCCGCCGGGGGTGAGCAGCCCGCGCATTTCGTCGTTGCTGCCCGTAGCCACGATCACCTCATCGCGGATGGCAATCGCTTCTACCTGCGGCTGCGCCGGGTCCATCGTGTAGAAGCGGCCGTTGGTCAGAACCAGTGTGGCGAGCATAGGGACTCCTTGTGCCATTGCTGCTATTTTAAGGCGACGACGCCAAAAGCGCGCGGCTGGTCGGCGACGCGCTGGAAGCCGGCGGCCAGCAAGCGCTGGCGCACGCCCCGGGCCACGCCGGCGCCGCTCTTGCTCTTGAGATCGCCAATATAATGAAAGAGCCGGCCCCGGTCGGTGAGCACGCGGTGCAGCTCTTGGTAGAACTCCTGTGAATAAAGGTGTCCCGCCAGGCTGAACGTGGGCGGGTCGTGGATGACCCGGTTGAATTGCCCATCATCCAGGCTCTCTACCACGTCAAAGGCGTCGCCAAAGCGGCGCTCAATCTTGGGGTTGTCGAACAGCGCCTGCGACCAGGGGTTGAGCCGGCAGACCTGCTCGACCACCGGGTCCAGCTCGACAGTCAGAACGGCGTCGGCGGCCGCGGCGGCCTGGATGGCCGTGTAGCCCAGCCCCATGGCCGTATCCAGCACGCGGCCGGCCGGGCGCGCCGCCCTGATCTTCTCCTGCGTATCGCGGTAGGGATCAGTGTCTTTGATGCGGTGCATGGGCAGCCCAGAGATGAGCATCGTCGGCGCGGCCTGCGTGGGATAAAGGGTATAGTGCCGGTTCTGCTCCGTGGAAAAGAACTGGATCTTGTAGGCTTCACCCGCCTCGATCTGGTAGCAGACAGACTCGTCGGCGGCAATGGCCTCCACCAGGTCCCAATCCAGGAGCTGCTCATCGGGCAGCTGCACCCCCTCCGGCAGCAGCGCCAGCTCCTCGTGCGTGCGGTTCAGGTCGAGGCTGGTGGTCGCCGCGCCGGCGCCGCGCGCCCGCGCCGCCAGTAGCGGCCGCGCCTGCACATAAGAGAGGACGATCAGGTCTGGCTGCACGGCCAATTACGACTCGCTTTCTGGCCGGATGAGGCGCAGCTCCGTCTGCGGCGTGCTCAGATACTCGACCCCATTCTCGGTGACGAGGACATCCTCTTCCAGGCTCATGAGCCCCCGGCCGGGAACCTGAACGTGCAGCTCCAGAGTGAAGACGTTGCCCACCTCGACCGGCAGCTCGCAAATGCCGGCGTAGCGCTCCCAACGGGGACCAAGCACGGTCGCGCCGTCGTGCGCCGAACGGCCGAGCAGATGCCCCAGGGCGTGCTGGTACTCGGGAAAGCCGTGGGCCACGATATACTCCCGCGCCGCCTGATCCACCTGCCAGCCGGGCGCGCCGGGCCGCAGAGCCGCCTCGCCCGCCTTGATCGCCCCATAGACGACGGCAAAGGCGTGCTGGACATCTGGCGGCGCTTCCGTTTCCCCCTCGTCCAGCACGTACCACATGCGCTGCAGATCCGAGCAGTAGCCGTTCTCCTTCACGCCCAGGTCCATGTGCAGCGTGTGGCCGCGCTCTAGCGGCGTATCGCCCGGCGCCGCGTGGCCAATGGCCGAATGGGGCCCGCAGGTGACAATGGGATTGTAGGGCTTATCCCAGGCATAGCCGAGGCCCATCCCGTCGATACGCTCCTGCACAAAAGCGGCGATTTGCCGCTGTGTCATTCCCGGCTGCACGACCTGCGAGACTTCCTCAAAGAGCGCCTCAGTGGTGGCGATGGCCTGGCGGACGCGCGCCACCTCGCTCTCGCTCTTGCGCCCGCGTAGCGCGGCGATGACCCGCTCGGCGCTGACTAGCCGGCTCTCATAGGGCGTCCCCTGCAGCAGCCGGCGCAGCGAAAGGTACATGCCGGTGGAGAGGCCATCGGCGGCGACGTCGTCCTCCGAATAGTTGATAGCAATCTGCCGCGGATCAAGCCTGGCAAGCGCGTCGCGCAACGGCTGGCCGATACCCTCATGGTAGCCGATCACCTGATCGTAGGCTTCCAGCGCCCGGACGTTCTCGGCGTCGAAGTGGCCGACGATGGCGACGCGCCGCCCGGAACGGTCGAGGAGCAGAGCCGACTTCCAGGTGAGAGCGACGTCGAGAATCAGCTCCAGCGCCGGGTCTGGCGCGAGCGACGTTTCGCGCACGAAGGTGAGCCAGAGATCGATCTCCAGCTCGTGGAGAATCTCTGTAGCCTGGGCAATCTTCTCCTGCACGAGTTGTTGGTTATCCATGGTTTGCTCCTGGGTCTGGCTCCGGCGGTGGGCTACGTCAGAGCTGGGAGAGAATCAGAGGGCCCTCTGCGGTGATGGCGATAGTATGCTCGAACTGCGCCGAGAGCGCGCCGTCGCCGGTGACTACGGTCCAGCCATCGGCGAGCAGCCTGGTGGCCGGGCCGCCGGCGTTAATCATCGGCTCGATGGTGAAGACCATGCCGGGCCGCAGGCGGATGCCCCGCCCGGCCGGACCGAGGTGGGAGACGCTGGGCGGCTCATGCAGGCTGCGCCCGACCCCATGCCCACCCCATTCACGCACGACACTATAGCCGTGCCCTTCGGCGTGGGCCTGGATGGCGGCGCCAATGTCGCCCAGCCGGGCGCCAGGTTGGGCGGCTTCAATCCCCAGATAGAGGCTTTCGCGCGTCACGTCGAGCAGCCGCTGCGCCTGCGGCGTTACCCGGCCTACCGGGAAGGTGACGCAGGCGTCGCCGCACCAGCCGTTAAGACGCACGCCGATGTCGATGCCCACGATGTCGCCGCGGCGCAGCCGCCGCCCATCGGGCAGGCCGTGGCAGATCTCTTCGTTGACCGAGGCGCAGATCGTGCCGGGGAAGGGCGGGTGTGTCGGCGGGTTGCCGCGATAATCTTTGTAGAGCGGTTCGGCCCCACGCTCTGTAATGAACGCAGTAACCATCTCGTCGAGGTCAGAGAGGCGGACGCCGGGCCGGATCGCCTGCTCCAGCAGGACGAACGACTCGGCGACAAGGCGGTTGGCTTCGCGTAACGCCGCAATCTGAGCCGGCGACTTCAGGCGAATTGCCATTTACTCATCGCCCACAATGGCTTCAAAGAGAGCCTGCAGGTCCTCGTCGTCTGCAAAGTGAATGACCAGCCGCCCACCGCTGCCGCGCTTTTCCAGATTGACGCGCGTCCCTAACGACTGCTGGAAGCGGGACTCCAGCCAGACCCATTCGGCCGGCGGGCGCGGGCGGGCGCGGGGGACAAAGCCTTCCTTCATCTTGCGCACGGCTTCTTCTGTCTGGCGCACGTTGAGCCCTTTCTTGAGGATCGTCTGCAGCAGCGCCAGCTGCGCCTCCGGAGTGGGCAGCGCCGCCAGCGTGCGCGCATGGCTGCCGCTGATCGCGCCGTCAATGACCGCCTGCTGTACCTTATTAGGCAAATCGAGCAGCCGCAGCGCATTGGCCACGGCCGGCCGGCTCTTGCTGACGCGCTGCGCCACTTCTTCCTGGGTCAGGCCAAACTCGTCCACCAGCTGCTGGTAGGCGGTCGCCTCCTCCACCGCGTTGAGGTCGGCGCGCTGGATATTTTCGATGAGGGCCAGCTCCAGCATCGTCTGCGGTGTGGCCTGCTTGACGACCACCGGCGCCGTTTCCAGGCCGGCGCGCCGGGCAGCCCGCCAGCGGCGCTCGCCGGCAATCAGGGTGAATGTCCCGTCGCCGTCGTCGTGCACAATCAGCGGCTGGAGCAGGCCGTGCTCGGCGATAGAATCAGCCAGCTCCTGCAGTGCGGCTTCGTCGATGCGGCTGCGCGGCTGATGGGGGTTCGGGTGGATCGCGCTGACAGGCACGGTACGCAGGCCGCTCTCCGCCGCCTCGGTGGCCTGTGGCTCTTCCTCGTCGCCGATGGGGATCAGCGCGCCCAGCCCTCTTCCCAGACCGCGTCGTTTGCTCATCGGTCTTTTTCCTTTGCCGGCAGCGACACGCCGTCGCCGCGCAGCAGCTCGCTCGTCAGAATCTGGTAGGCCAGCGCCCCCGGCGAGGTGGGCGCATAGACGTGAATGGGCTGGCCGTAGCTGGGCGCTTCGCTGAGGCGCACATTGCGCGGGATGATGGTGCGGAACACCTTGCCCGGAAAGTGGGAGCGCACCTCTTCGACGACCTGCCGGCTAAGATTGGTGCGGCTGTCGTACATCGTCATCAACATGCCGCGCACGACCAGCCCGCTGTTCAGGTAACGGCGCACCATCTCCAGCGTCTGCATGAGCTGCGAGAGCCCTTCCAGCGCCAGATACTCACACTGGATGGGGATTAGCACCCCATCGCGCGCGGCCGTCAGGGCGTTAATGGTCAGCAGGCTCAGGCTCGGCGGGCAGTCGATGAGCAGGTAGTCGTACTGGCTGCCGGCGGCTTGCAACGCATGCTGCAGCCGGTATTCACGCGCCATCTCGTTCACCAGCTCGACTTCGGCGCCGGCAAGGGCGGGATTCGCCGGCAGCAGGTAGAGGCCGGGCGTGTCCTCGTGACCGACGACGACCTCGTCCAGGCCGGCCGACTGCAAGAGGATATCGTAGGTAGATAGAGTGACGGCGTTCTTGTCAATGCCCAGTCCGGAGGTGGCATTGGCCTGGGGATCGAGGTCGACGATAAGGACCCGTAAACCGCTGGCGGCCATAAACGCGCCTATGTTGATCACACTGGTGGTCTTGCCAACGCCCCCCTTCTGATTGACGACAGCGTAGATCTTCATGCTGCTGGCCGGCTTACGGCTGAAGGACCGCCGCGAGATGGGCAATCTTTGCCGCCAGCCCTACCTGCGTCAGAGATGCGGCGGCAACCTGGTTGGCAAAGAGGGCGGCCTCCCACGGGTTGCCCCGCGTCTGGGAGAGACGCACCAGGAAGGTGGCGGCAAACACATCGCCGGCCCCGGTCAAGTCACGGGCCGTCACTTCTGGCGCCGGAAAGGAGCGTGACTCGCCGCCGCGATAGACCGTACAGCCCGCCGGCCCCTGGGTCACCACCAGCAGCCGCGCAACCTGGCGGCAGAGGTCCAGATAATCGACGTCGGGCAAATCTTCCTCGCTGAGGATGACGGCGTCCGCCAGGGGAAAGTAGGTCGCGGCGCCTTGCCAGCGCGTGGCCGACACATGGCCGGTCTCATCCCAGCGGCGCATCCAGCCCTGAGGCGTTAGGCCGACCAGGCTGTCGCCGAAGAGATGGATCATCCCCGGGTCGACCTCGCCAGCTACCGGCGCCAGGTGGACGATGGCGCTGCGCTGCCAGGCGGCGGGCACATCGCCGGCGCGCAGCGGCGCCGCCAGCGCGTGAAGCCGCTGCCGCCGCCCGGCCGGCGTGTATGTATTGGTAAAAGTCGTGTTGGCCGCGGCTGGCACGCAGTGGACGGCCAGCGAGGGCAGGGTGAGCGCCAGCTCATCACTCGCGCGGGCGCTGGTGACAATGGCCGTGCGGCAACCCAACGCCTGCGCCGTACAGCCCGCATAGGCTACCGTGCCGCCGGTAGTCGGTCCTGCTGGCGTCTGGTCGTCTGTAACGTGTCCAATGGCGAGGTAATCGACCTGGGTCATCGCGCTGGATTTTAACATACCGTTTCACCCCTGGCGAAAACGGAGATGGGCGCGCCGGCGTCCTCCGGGCCATTTCTTGCACGCAGCCGCCGTCCTCGTTAAGCTATGGACCATGCGCAGGAAGCTCTTCGGCCAGCAACCATTACTGACCCTTCCCCAGGTTCTGGTGCTGCTCTCGGTTATCGCCGGCCTGTTCATCGCGCTCGACCTCAACCGGCGCGCTCAGGCCGGCCGTCTCGTCGGCGTTGGCGAGGACGAGCTACAGGCGGAGATTGACGCCGAAGAAACGCGCTACGTCCAGCTGCAAGCGACGGCTACCTACGTTAGCAGCAGCCACTATGTGGAAGCCTATGCGCGTGAGGAAGGCGGCTACCTGCTGCCCGGCGAGCGGCGCGTCGTGCCGCTGCTTGTCGAAGGAACGCCCGTTCCCTCCCCGACGCCCATCCCCACGCCCGACCCGGCCGCTTCGGCCCACCCCTGGCAGGCCTGGTGGCGCCTGCTGACCGATTCCCCGCTGCCCCGACCATAATCACGCCCGGCTATCTGTAAACAGGCTCCAGCGGCGGCGTCCCCGGTTGGTGGGGGCGCTGCGCCTGAGCGCCTATCTTACTTTAGTCCCAAAAGTGGCTTTTTCGGGCCAAAAAAGGGACTACTGTACTACTAACACTATTTGCGATGGCTTCGCGGCTTATGCTAAGATACAGCCACTCGAGAGGTTTACATATAATTGGTAAGGGCTTGAGGGCAGCCATCACCATCCGGGTGCAGGCTGCTGGGAGCGACCGCTCTGTCTGACGTTTCTCGTGCCAGCAGACACGTCGCCATCATACACAAGGGAAAGAGACTATGGGCCGACGCATTTTAGCTATCCTGTTTCTCATTGGCGGACTGCTCCTCCTTGCGGTAATTGTCATTCAATTCATGAATAGAGGGTCGGGCGGCGACACAACCCAGGCGCCCGAAGCGCCTCCGCCCGAGGTAGAGGTGGGAGAAGGGACGCCTGTTCCTGTTGACACGCAGACGACGATACCGGTCGCCGGGGAGATACCCCAGCTCATTCCGGTTGTGGTCTCCATCCAGACCGTGCCGCGCGGCTGGCAGATGACGGAAGAAGAGCTTGCTCTGGATCTGCGGCGCGCCGAAGAGGTGGGCAGCAACGTCATCACCAATCTAGAGGACGCGGTGGGCCTCTATGCGCGCACCGACATCTTCCAGGGCGAGACGCTGACCTATGACGCGCTCATTAAGGACCCGACGCTGGTCGGCGTCGAGGAGTATGGTCCCTCGTCGCTCATTCCCGAGGGATACGTCGCCCAGGGCGTGCCCATGGACCGGCTCTCCAGCGTGGCCTACGGTCTGGCATCGGGCGACTACATCGACGTCATGGTGACCTTCCTTATCTACGAGATTGACGAAGAATTCCAGACACTGCTGCAGAACAGCGCGACCTTCGTCCTGGAGGCGACTACGCCTGGCGGCGAAGAGGGGGAAGAAGCGCAGACGACCCAGTCAATCCTGGTGCTCGATCCCTTTGGCCGCTTTGAAACGCTGCCCAATAACGATCTTGCCCTTATTACGCCTTCGGAAGAACAGCGTCCGGTACAGGTCTCCTTTGTCCTGCAGGGGGCGAAGGTGATCCAGGTAGGGCCTTACTTTCCGCCGGACATTGTGACCGTGCCCACGGCGACGCCTACGCCAGACCCGGCAGTCACGCCGACGCCAGAAGCGGGCGTGATCCCGACTGCGACGCCGCTGCCGCCTGATGTCATCGTCCTGGCTATGACGCCGCAGCAGCAGTTGGTGATGAAGTATGCTGTCGAGAGCGCGGCAAATATCGACTATGCCTTGCGCGGACCCGACGATGGTCAGGTCTACGCCGTCGACAACGTCGATCTCAACTATTTCTTGAGGCGATTCAACATCGAGCCGCCCATCGACTTCGGCTACACCGTGAGCCCGGTCTTTGCCACAGTGACGCCGGCGGCGCCCGTACCTACCGAGATTCCTGGCGGCGGCGAATAGAAGCAGGAGAACGTCATGCGTGCACGAACCTTCCTTTTACTTTTCCTGGTCCTATTACTCATCGCCGTTGGGGTCGTGGCCTTCCTCACCCTCGGTGGGGGTGACATCCTCGGCGCGCTGTCGCCGGCAGGCAACACGCCGGCGCAGCAGGTACCAACGCCCGAAGGCAGCGAGCCTGGAGAGCCGCCGCCAACGCCGACGCCGGAGTTCAACTTCGTGCCGGTGGTGGTGACAACCATTGCCCTGCCGCCCGGCACCCGCATTGAGCCCGACTTCATTCGTGTTGAGATGCGGCCTGACGATAACGTTGCCGTCCGCGCCGGCTATGCCTTCAGCGCTCCCGAAGATGTGGTCGGCCGTATTACCCGCACCCGCGTCGACCGCGGGCAGGAGATCCTTGACTCCATGCTGGCCCTGAGCACGGTCGACTTGGCGACAATGGGCTCGGACCTGGCGCTCTACGTCAGCCAGGGTCAGGTAGCTATCGCCTTTCCTATTGACCGTTATACCGGCGCCGCTTATGCGCTGCGTCCGGGAGACATGGTTGACGTGCTGGCAACGGTCGGCGTCATCGACATCG
This sequence comes from uncultured Ardenticatenaceae bacterium, assembly GCA_964579295.1. Taxonomy (GTDB): domain Bacteria; phylum Chloroflexota; class Anaerolineae; order Promineifilales; family Promineifilaceae; genus JAAYYY01. The sequence continues at coordinate 4,658 of CAZOGK010000013.1, read as the reverse complement.
ACCCTGAGTTCCGCACGGCTTTACCTAACTTCTACCGTCCTGTGAGCCAGATTCTCTTGCAGGAAGGCGGCACCTTCCTGCTCAATCAGGGCGTGGAAGGACGCCTGGAGATTATTCCCGGCGTCAACCTGGTGGCGATGATCAGCCCGCGCGGCGCGCTGACCTGGACCGGCGACGAGCTGCTACAGATCCCGCGGCGCATCACCCAGCTTACCGTGCAGCAGGCCGAAGTTCTCTGGATGGGCACATGGGAAGACCCCGGCGACCTCAACCCGGCCGAGCCGACGCCCGTCCCCGGCGAGCCCGTAGAGCCCATACCCACGCCGACGCCCCTCTTCCAGCGCGCCGAGCGTTTCCCCGACGTGGTGATTCTCAGTCTGTCGCTGCAGGATGCCCTCACGCTCAAGTGGGCGATGGACCGCGGCGTCCGTATGGACCTGGCGCTGCGCGCGCAGGGCGATACCAGCGACCACAGCACGGTCAGCATCAGCCTGCCGCAGCTGGTGGAGCAGGGTGGCCTGACCATTCCTGAGCCGCTGGAGTTTGACCTGATGCCGCGTGCGGACGAAGTGGAGCCGACGACACTGCCGGCTCCAGAGCAGTAAGGCCGCACGTGGGCGCTGACGAAGCAAAAAAGTCCCTGGCCCGCGAGGGCGAGGGACTTTTTCATTGGAGAGAGATAATGCCGGAGGATACGCCCGAAAGTTACGACCCCTCGCATTATGAACGGCCGTCAGTAACTGTCGACATCGTTATCTTCTCGCTCGTCGCGGACAGACTCCAGGTCTTGCTGGTCCGCCGCAAATCATGGCCGTATGCCGGCATGTGGGCCATACCCGGCGGCTTTGTGCGTATGACGGAGTCGCTCGAAGAGGCAGCCGCGCGCGAGCTGGCCGAGGAAACTGGCGTCGACGACGTGTACATGGAGCAACTTTACACCTTTGGGGCGCCCGACCGCGACCCGCGCACGCGCGTGATTACAGTGGCCTATTACGCGCTCGTGCCAGCCGGCGCCGTGCGCCACCCCCAGGCAGGCACAGACGCCGCCGAGACGGGATGGTGGCCGATAGACGAGCTGCCCGAGCTGGCCTTTGACCACGACGAGATTCTCGACTACGCGCTGACACGGCTGCGCTACAAGCTGGAATACACGACCGTTGGCTTCCAGCTGCTGCCCGACGTCTTCACCCTTTCCGAGCTGCAGGCTGCCTACGAGCTGATCCTGGGGGAATCGCTGGATAAGCGGAATTTCCGCCGCAAGATTCTGGCGGGCGGCGTGCTGGAAGATACGGGCGAGCTGCGCCGCGAGGGCGAGGGGCGGCCGGCGCGCCTCTACCGTTATAAGGCCGACGCCATTGCCGAAGTGAAGGCGCGCCGCCTCTTCCCCTGAACGCTCTTTTGCACCTCTCTCTTGCCGAGGACATTGCGCTGGTGAACGACTAGAGTCGTTACTACAAGGGCACCCCTGGTCGTGGCGACTCTAGTTGCTTTGTCGCCACTGCAGCTTGTTGCCGGCTGATTTAGCCCGCGTCCGGCCCCGGCGTAGCTGCCCTATCCTCCGGCGTGACCCATAGTTGTTGGGTCAGCTCCACTCCCAGCACGACCTCATCGCGCTCCACACGCAGCCGCATCGGGCCGTTAAAGGGCGCCCGGCCAATGATAGCGAACTCCTGCCCCGGCACCAGACGCAGGCTGTGGAAATATTTCAGTCGCTCCGGATCGTGCGTGCGCACCCGGCTGACCACGCCCTTTGTGCCCACCCCGAGGTTAATGAGGGCGATGTCATTGACGGGGGGCAGGTTACCCTCCCGGTCGGGAATGGGCTCGCCATGCGGGCAGCGCTGCGGCTCGCCCGTCATCTCGGCCATTCGCTCCGTCAGCGCGTCGTTCAGCCCCTGGCCGAGCATGTCGGCATGTTCGTGGGCCTCGTCCCAGCTAAAGTCCATAATCTGCACGAGGAATACTTCCAGGATTCGGTGCCGGCGCAGCTCGCGCAGTGCTTCTTCCCGCCCCAGTTCGGTCAGCTCGACGCCCTGGTAAGGGATATGTTTAACGTACCCCTCGTTCTTCAGGCGCTTTAACATGCGCGGCACCGCCGGCGCCGACACACCCAACCGTTCCGCCAGGTTGGTCGTGCTCACCGTCGGTTCGTCTTCCTGCAGGCGGTATATCTCCGCCAGATACTCGCGCATGGCGACGCTTGGTTTCATCTATGTCTCCGCGGAGTAGTTCGCCGCCCCGCCGACTTTTTATCAATGAATTAATAATAACTGCTGGCCTCCGCCTGGGCAAGACGGGCGTTTGCCTACTGCGGCGCCTCCAGATCGGCAATCGTCGCCTCCATCAAGGCCACCAGCTCGCCCAGGAGAGCGGCGTCGAAGCGGAATTCGGCCCCGGCCAGCCGGAATAGCTCAGGCAGGGCGCGTGTGCCGCCGGCGGCCAGCGCCGTCTGGTAGGCGGCCAGCGCGCCATCAGGATCGTCCAGGCTATTACGCCAGATCTGGAGCGCGCCCACCTGGGCCATGCCGTACTCAATGTAGTAGAAGGGCGCCGTGAAGATATGCAGCTTGCGATGCCAGCCAGTCACCCGCGCATCTTCAAAGCCGCTCCAGTCGGCGACCGGCATAAAGCGCTGCCAGAGAGCGTCCCAGGCGGCATCGAGGTTGGCCGGCTGCGCCGCTTCGGCTACGTGAGTGTAGACCCAGTGCTGGAAAGCGTCGACGACGGCCATATAGGGCAGGAAAAGGATAATGCCCTCCAGATGCTCGATGCGGGCGCGCGCGGCCTCATCTCGGCTGTAGAATCCACCCTCACTCTGCGTCAGGTAAGGGGCCGCCAGCAGCTCCATGGCCATCGACGCCACCTCGTTGAACTCCATGGGCGTCGCCGTCTGCCAGATCAGCGGCAGCTCCAGCTTGGCAAAGGCGTGAAAGGCGTGCCCGGCTTCGTGCAGCAGCGTCTGTACATCGTCGTGCGTCCCGGCGCCGTTCATGAAGATAAAAGGCCGGCGCCGCAGCGGCAGCGACGCACAGTAGCCGCCCAGTTGTTTGCCAGCACGCGTTTCCAGATCAAGCAGCCCTTCGGCCGCCATCGTGCCAAAGGCCTCGCCCAGCCCGGCATCTACGTTGGCAAAGATGGCCTGGGTGCGCGCTATCAGCTCCTCCTCTTCTGTATAAGGGCGGAGCGGGGGCGCCGCTCCCGGCTCGACGCGCACATCCCAGGGGCGCAGGCTCTCTAATCCCAGCCGCGCCTGCCGCCGCTGCAGCACGCGCCGTGCCGCGGGCACGACCACTTCGGCAATCGCTTCGTGGAAGACAAAACAATCTTCCGGCGTATAGTCGAAGCGAGCGCGGTCACGGAAAGCATAGGCCCGGTAATCGGGGAGGCCGGCGTTCTCGGCGACCTGCTGGCGCAGCCGCAGTGCATCCGTGTACATCTGGTTGAGCCGCTCCCGCTCCGACAGCCAGAGAGCCATCATGGCGCGCCAGGCCCGTTCCCGCAGCGCTCGATCCTTTTGCACCAGCATCGCATCTAGCTGGCTGAGATTTTTTTCGGCGCCGTCGTCCCAGGTCGTCTGCAACCCGCCCGTAAGCTGCTGGTAGCTGTTCGCCAGCTTCTGCAGCTCAGTGATCAGGGGAACATTCTCTTCCCGGAACAGATCGGCTTCGTTGCGCAGGTTGCGCAGCGGCACGGCCATATCCGGGTCGCGCACGTCTAACTGCAGCAGCCGCTCTTTCAGCGCCTGTTCAGCACGCATCGCCTGGGGGTAGACATTGCTGATCACGGCCAGATAAGCCTGCTCGCGGGCGCTATCGGTTGTATCCTGCGACTTCTCGATGCTGATCCAGCTCATGGCTTCGCGCAGTAGCCGCGACAGCTCTGACCAATCGCGCAGCCATTGCGGCGCTGTCTCCGGCGTGAGCTCCACCGCCAGCAGGGACTCGTAGAAGGGGGCAAACGTCTCCCAGGTCGTGGCGTCGAGCTGGTCGATGGACTGTGGCAGTCTGCTGAGGGTCATACTCCGTCTCCTGTGGGCGACTGTAACCGTTGGCGCCAATAATAAAAAAAGCCCCTGCCACCGGCAAGAGCGTGGGGCAGGAGCTTGTTCGTGTAAGGCGACGACCGGATTCGAACCGGTGATGGGGGTTTTGCAGACCCCTGCCTTAACCACTTGGCCACGTCGCCAAACAAAACCGGCAGGCCTTCAATCGAGCCTGCCGGGTCTGAGAGAGCGGGCGATGAGATTCGAACTCACGACCTTCTCCTTGGCAAGGAGACGTTCTACCACTGAACTACACCCGCAGGTCGATAAAATTATACCATATTCTGTTGTCAATGCCAGGACCCAGACTCGAACTGGGGACACCTGCATTTTCAGTGCAGTGCTCTACCAACTGAGCTATCCCGGCTTGCTTGTAAACGCGGCGTTGGTCGGCGCTACACACTCTGCCTCGAGACGCCTGTAAATTCTATCCAAAGTAAGGGGGTGGGTCAAGTTCTTTAATCTCGGTCTTGGTTGTCCCTCACCCGCCTTTCGGCTATGATCGCCAGGTCTGACAAGGGGGAGTGGTTGTGTCCCGGTGGGCGCCCTGGTCTTCAAAATCAGTGGCCGGTCGCGCCGAGCGAGCGGCGGTGGGTTCGACTCCCATCCACTCCCG
>CAZOGK010000012.1:0-89942 GCA_964579295.1 uncultured Ardenticatenaceae bacterium | reverse complement strand
AGTTGCTGGAGCGGGACACAGCCGCCGTGCGCGCCTATAAGACGGCGCTGGCCGTGGTGCAGATAGCCGAGCAGCAGGTGCTCCTGGAAGCGCAGCTACAGGACCACGAACGGCGCCTGGAGCAGATCGAAGCGACGCTCGGCGATCCCGGCCGGCAGATTACGCCGGAACAGGCCAGCCAGGTCAGCCAGGCAGTGAAGGCCATCGCCATGGCGCTGGGCAAAAAGACGGGACGAAACGAGTACGGCGGCGTCTACGGGGAGCTGTACCGCCGCTTTGAGATTACCAGCTACAAGCAGCTTCCCGCCCACCGCTTTGAGGCGGCAGTGGCGTTCCTCACCGACTGGTACCGGGAAGTGACGGGCGCCAGCCCGCCCTTTTAGCAGGAAATCAGAAGAGGGAGAGCTGCCGCGCGGCGACGGCGCCGATGCTGCTGACGCCGACGCCGAGCAGCCGCACGCGCTGGCCCGTCGGCCAGTTTTCCGCCCACAGCGCCAGAGCCAGGCGCGTAACGGTTTCCGGACTGTCGAAGGTGTATTCCACCGTGCGCTGGCGGGTGAAGGTGGTGAAATCAGCCCAGCGGAACTTGACGAAGACGGTGCTGGCGACGAGCCGGCGCTCGCGCAGCTCGGCGGCGACGGCCTCGGCCATCTCCACCAGATGGCGCTGCAGGATGGCGGCGTCGGCCACATCCTCGGAGAAGGTATATTCCTGGCTGAGTGACTTGCGCGGCCCGCTTGCGGGCTGCACGGGGCGCTCGTCTACGCCGCGGGCGCGCTGCTGCAGCGACTCGGCGCGGCTGCCAAAGGCGCGCCGCAGCCGGTCAGGATCGGCCGTCGCCAACTGCCCGCAGCGCTCGATGCCCAGCCGGGCTAGCCGCTCGGCCGTGCGCGGGCCAATGCCCCAGATAGCGCGCACCGGCAGCGGCGCGAGAAAGGCCGGCTCCTGACCGGGCAGTACGATGGTGCAGCCCTGTGGCTTCTCATGGTCAGAAGCGACCTTAGCCACCAGCTTGCTCGTCGCCAGGCCCACCGAAGCCGGCAGTCTGGTTTCGGCTTCCACCGTCTGGCGCAGCGCTGGCGCTAGCGCCGCCGGGTCGGCCCAGGCGCTGACGTCGACGTAAGCTTCGTCCACGCTGACCTTTTCCACCGGCCCATAGCGGGCCAGCACGGCCATTACCTCCTGCGAACAGGCGCGGATATGGGGGCGGTTGAAGCCGACGAACTTGAGCTGGGGGCAGAGGCGCACGGCGCGCGCCGCGGGCATGGCCGAGTGAATGCCAAACTGGCGCGCCTCGTAGCTGGCGGAGGCGACAACGCCGCGGCCCTCCGGCCGGCCGCCGACCACCAGCGGGATGCCCGCGTCTTCCGGGTGCTCCAGCAGGTGGACGTTGACGAAGAAGGCGTCCATGTCCAGATGGAGGACGGCGCGCGGCCAGGTCGAGTCGTCAGTAGTCGATGGTCGGTGATCAGTGTTCAAGCGAATATTGCTCCCGGGTCACTGATCTCCATTGGCGAAGCGGCGCAGGGCGCGGATGTTGCCGAGCGGGGAGTTGGTCATGGCGACACAGCCGGTGCCGAGGATGAGGCGGCGGCCGCCGGTGGCGTCTACCGCCGCGCGGGCTTCGGCGATGACATCTTGCGGCGCGCCGAGATGGACGGTCTTGCGCGAGACGCCGCCGCAGGCTGCGCCGGCCATCCGGGCCAGCCCCTGCTGCAGGTTGGTGCCGCAGTCGCGGTCGTGCCAGTTGATCACGGGCACGTCGTAATCGGCGACGAGATCAAAGAAAACGGGCTCGTCGCCGTGGACGTGCAGGATATTCAGCCATAGATCGCTGGCGGCGGCGAGAATGCGCTCGTCGTAGGGCTGGCCGAAGAGCGCATATTCGGCCGGGCTGAGCAGGCCATAACGGGCATGCTGGATGGCGTAGAAGATGCCGCTGATGCCGGCGCGCCGGGACGCTTCGACATAGCGTAGCGTTGTCTCGGCGATGCGCTCCAGGCCGGCGCGGAATGCGTCCGGGTGGCTGCGCATCTGGCTGATAGCCCGCTCTGTGCCGGCCAGATTCTTGGCCTGGGCCAGCGGCGAGAAGATGGTCGCCACGATGGGGACTTCTTCGCCGAAATGGTCAGCAAGGAGCTGCAGCGCCCGCAGCTGTGTGCCCAGCATCCCCTGGCGCGGGTCGAGCAGCGGCAGCCGCGCCCAATCCTCGGCGCGCTCGACCACGTAGCGGCTGTAGCTGCGCGTGCCTTCGACGTGTCCTTCCCAGCGATCTTCAACGCCCCAATCGACGAGGCAGAAGCTGCTGGCGGGCGATACCTTGAGCAGATCCCAGTCGTAATCTTCCTGCCACTTCACGTGCGATGCGGCCAGCTCATGGGCGTCCTGGTCATCGCCGGGCCAGTGACGCCAGAGCGCCACCGGCAGGCGGTCCGGGGCTTCGCCAGCGATGGCTGCTTCCAGCCGTCTGCGTTTGCTCCACTCTGCCATAATCATCCCTCCTTGGCGGCAGCCTTACTCTACCCAAAGGGCGCTGCCGGGACAACCGGCGGCTCAGCGGCGTGGCAGGGGATGAAACTGGCCGGGATCGACGGAGGCCTGCAGGCCGGGCTGGCTGATAATGAAATAGTTGCCCAGAGCATACTCAGTCACGGGCTGGATCAGCGGCTGCGTCCGGTCGGCAATGCCACCAAAGCCGGGGCCGAGATACCAGATGGCTGCGCCCTTGACTTCCGGGTAGGGCGCATAGAGGCGCGCCGCCCAGGCAATGTCCTGCAGCGCCTCGCCGGGCACGGGCACGTCGTCATAGGCCCAGCCCCACTCGGTAATGAGCACCGTCGGCCGCGGGATGCCGTGGCGGTCGGCGACGGCGAAGAGGGAGAGAAAGCGGCCCACCTTAAAAGGATAGTCGTGGGCAATGTCTCCCGTCAGGTAACTATACTCGTGCAGGGCCACGGCCAGCCGCTCGGGATTGTCGCCCGCCAGACGCAGGAACTCCAGCATGCGCGGGTGTTCCCAGACGGGGCTGTCCGGCTCGCCGGCTGACCAGCCAAAGGCCGCCCAGCGGTAGCCGTCCTGCAGGGAAAGGCGCGCTGTATGGGCGGCAAACTCAGCCAGCCAGGCGCCGCGCTGCTGGTCTACTTCGTTGATTGTTTCCAGCCAGATGAGCGATGGGTCCAGCTCCGGCGGAAAGGCCGCTTTGGCCTGCTCCCAGTGGCGGCGCGCCGCTTCGGCCGCGGGCAGGGTGTAATCGGGCACGTCATAGGCGTCGCCGCTGGTACGATAGACGAGGACGTGGGGCACGTCGCTGCGCCGCGCAATCTCCTGCGCCTCGACCAGGGCGCTGCTGCTATCGACGCTCTTGAGGAAGAAGGGCACACCGGCCGCATCCAGCCGCTGCATCCATTCGCCAACGCCCGTCTGATTGCCGCCCGGCCCGGTGTGGAAGCCGACCTTGACGAAAGCCAGCTCCTCGCCGCGGGCGCGCACCTCGGCCTGCAGCGCGCGGAAGTCGATGGTCGGCGTCGGCGTCGGCACAGGCGTGTTAGTCGGCGTCGGTGTGGGCGCCATGGTCGGCGCCGGATAGATGACCGCCGGCAGGTAAAGCTCCTCGGTGAGCGTGCCGGGCGTCGCCGCCTGCGGCGTGCTGGTCAGAGCGGGATCAGGGTAGGCGGAGGGCGCTGGCGTCTGGCCGGGCGGCGGGCCAGGGTAACCGGCGGCGGTGGCCGGCGGGGGGGGATAGGCGGGCTGGGTGGCCGGCGCCGATTCGGCGAGGCCGGCCGGCGTAACGCTGCCCGGCGCGGGTGGCAGGGCGGTTGCGGCGCCCGGCTGCAGCGTGCGCGTACAGCCGCCGAGCCAGACGGCGACGAGAAGCAGGCACAGCAGTGCAGCAGGACGGAGTGTCGTGTCAGAGTAGTTACGCAAGAGGGAGCTAACCAACAATCAGGCGGCGATGGTCATGAGCTCGCGCGGGAAGCTTGTCAACGTGTGGGAGCCGTCGGCCGTGATGACCACGTTGTCTTCAATGCGCACGCCGCCGCGGCCCGGCAGGTAGATGCCCGGCTCGATGGTAAAGACGGCTCCCGGCGGCAGCGGGTCAGTGTGGCCGCGCACAATAGACGGGTTTTCGTGCGCTTCCATTCCCAGACCGTGGCCGGTACGGTGAATGAAGTAGTCGCCGTAGCCGGCATTGTCGATGACGGCGCGCGTGGCGGCGTCGATCTCCTCGCCACTGCGGCCCGGCTTGGCGGCGGCGCGCCCAGCCTCGTTGGCGGTCCTGACCACCTCATAGATCTGGCGCAGCTCGTCGGCAATGGGGCCCAGGGCAAAGGTGCGCGTAATGTCGGAGACGTAGCCGTCGATCAGCGCGCCCCAGTCGAGAATGAGCAGGTCGCCTTTCTGCAAGGCGCGGTCGGTCGGCACGGCGTGTGGCGATGCGCCGTTGGGGCCAGTGGAGACAATCGGATCAAAGGCAAGCGCGTCGGCGCCGGCTGAGATCAGCTCCCGCGCCAGCATGGCGGCGACTTCTTTCTCGGTCTGTCCCAGCCGTATCTGAGGCAGCAAGTTGTGCATGGCAATCTCGGCGACGGCCACGGCGCGCTCGATGGCGTCTAACTCCGTCGCGTCCTTGCGCAGCCGCAGCGCGTCGAGGATGGGATCGGCATGGGCTGTCTTCAGGTTGGGGGCGTAGCGGTGCAGCAGCTCCAGCTCCAGCACGCGCATGCGCAGCGCCTCGACGCCGAGCAAGGCGTCGGAGAGCTCCAGCCGGGCGCAAGCCTGCTGGAAGGCGCCGCTAAAGCCCTCCTGGTCACTCCAGGAAAAGATGCGGCCGGCCGGGATACCGGCGGCCTCGGCTTTAATCGCCTCCAGCCGGGGGATGATCATCGCCGGTTCCTCGTCCACCGGCACGAAGAGCACAATCGGTCGCTCGCTGAGATGGGAATGGATGCCGCTCACGTAAATCATATTGGAGCCGGGCACGAGCGCTACCCCGTCCAGCCCCTGCGCCAGCGTCTCTTCCTTCAGTTTATTCAGGCGTTGCGCATGCATATTGGTTCCCTTACTCGCGCGGACAATGTTGATAGACAGGTGGGAAGCGCCGCCCCACGACTCGACTTGGGCTCACGCAGCCGCCGCAGCGCCGGCGCCACGCTTTATGGCTGCCTGAGAGCGAGGAGCGCCACGCCCGGCTGGACGGCCTCCCCCGCCGCGCAGTGAATCGCCTCTACCGTGCCGGCGTGCGGCGCCTGGATGGGCAGGATCATCTTCATCGACTCCAGCAGCAGCAGCTTGTCGCCGGCTTCTACCTCGTCGCCAACCGCGACCAGGATCTCAGAGACGACGGCCGGAATCGAGCTGCTGAGCGAGCCGCCGCCGGCAGCAGCCGCCGCCTGCGGGCGCACGCGCACGTAGTCGAGATGGCTGCCATTGACCCAGAGCTGCCGCTTATCCCCCTGCAAGTGGCCGGCGGCCCGCAGGCGCCGCCGCTGAACGAACTCGCCGGCGGGCTGGTCATACTCCAGCACAAAATGAGCGCCTTCGGTATAGACGACGCGCACGTCGCTTGTCGTGCCGTCGATGGTGATGCGCAGTCGGTCAGTCTGGCGCGTGACTTCCAGCTCTTTTTCGATACCGGCGACGTTGACTTTAAATCTCATTCTGAAAGCCGAGCATAACGAGTACCACAGCTTCGCGCAAGGCGCCTTCATCCACCGCTAGGCGACGGCGCGCATGGGCGGCGCGGCGTTTCCTATGTCGCTTCCCGGCTATCCTCGGCCGGCGCCAGCGGCCGCACCAGCAGCGTGAAGCCCTCCACGCCGGTCACGACGACCTCGCTTCCCGTGGGCGCAGCTTCGCTGGCCCGCGCCCGCCACAGCTCCCCGTTGACCAGCACCATGCCGGTGAAGGCCAGTTCGCCGCCGGGTGTGGGCACCAGTGTCTTGCGCACCTCGCCCACCTTGCCCATCAGTCCTTCCATGCCGGTCAGCGGCTGCTGGCGCAGCGTGCGCACTGCCGCCGCGGCGATGAGCAGGAAGAGCCCTGAGCTGGCCAGGCTGAGGGCGATGGCGCTGCCGATGCCGATACGGGCAAACTCCGGCGAGCCGGGGCTGTTAAAGAGGACAAGCAGGCCCATAAGCAGGCTGAGGCCGCCGGCCGCCGCCAGCCCGCCTACACCGGGCGACTGCACTTCCAGCAGGAACAGCACGAAGGCAACGGCGATCAGGCCCAGGCCCAGCCAGTTGACTGGTAACTGCCCCAGGCCATAGAGAGCCAGACCCAGGGCCATGACGCCGATGAAGCCGGCGACCCAGCCGCCAGGATTTTGCAGCTCGATGAGGATGGCCGGCACGGCCAGCGAAAGGAGAATGCTGATAACCAGCGGGTTGCTCAGGGCGTGTAACATCTGCTCGACGAAGCCCATCGGCACGGACTCAAGGCTGGCGCCGGCGAGCGCGAGCTGGCGGCTCTGGCCGTCTACCTCGACAGTGTGGCCGTCGAGCAGCGGCAGGACGCCTTCGGCGCTGGCGCTGAGGCCATCGACCAGGCCGACCTGGGCGGCTTCGCGAGCGTTAACCGCGCGCGCATCCTCAATCATCTCCTCAGCCAGCACGACGACTTCTGGGCCGCGCGGCTCGGCCAGACCCCTTGCCTGGGCCTTGAGGTCTTCCACGATTTTGCGGTAGAGCGTCTCGCCAATGTCGGCGCCTTCACCGCTGACCGGCGACGCGGCGCCGATGACGGTCTCTGGGGCCATCACGGCGGCATGCGCCGCCAGCGTGATCAGGCTGCCCGCCGAGGCTGCCTGCGCCCCGGCCGGGCCGATGTAGACAATGACCGGCACCTGGGCGTTGCGGATCAGGCGAATGATCTCCTGGGTGGTGTCAATGGCGCCGCCCGGTGTGTCCAGGACGATGAGCACGGCTTCGGCTCCCTGGGCCTCGCCGGCGGCAATGCCGCGCTCGAAATAGCTGGCCATGGCCGGCGTCACGGCTCCCTTCACTTCCAACAGAAGGACAATAGGCTCCGCCTGCAAGGCGGCGGCGACGGGCGCCGCCAGCAGCAGCGCCGCCAGCAGGATGCACGGCAAGATAAAACGGAGCCAATGTGCTCTTACTCTCATATTCTCCTCTACGTGAGAACCAGTGCTCTGGTTGCTTGGGGGAGGCGGTCGCAGGCTATATGAGCCCTGGCTCTCACCCATTGCCTGTGAGGTAATGATAAGATATGCTGGCGGCGAGCACAACTCCTATGGTCCCAGACACAGTAAGTCTTTATCTGCACATTCCCTTCTGCCGCCACCGCTGCGCCTACTGCGACTTCAACACCTACACGGGCCTCGGCGATCTGCAGCACGCCTATGCCGTCGCGCTGGCCGGCGAGATCGCCCAGGTCGGCGCGGCCGGGCAGCAGCAGGCCGGCGCGCCCCTGCCAGCGCATACCGTCTTCTTCGGCGGCGGCACTCCCTCGCTGATGGCGCCGGCCGACCTGCAGCTGATCTTGCACAGCGTGCGTGACAGCTTTGCCCTGGCGGGCGCGGCCGAAATCACGATGGAGGCAAATCCGGGCACAGTGGACGCTGCCTACCTGGAGGCAGTGCGGGCGCTAGGGGTCAACCGGCTCAGCTTCGGCATGCAGAGCGCCGTGAGCGCAGAGCTGGCCCTGCTGGAGCGCAGCCACGACTACGCGGCGGTGCGGGAAGCGGTGGCCCTCAGCCGCGCCGCCGGCTTCGACAACGTCAGTCTGGACCTGATTTATGGCCTGCCGGCACAGACGCTGTCAAGCTGGGAAGAAAGCCTGGAAGCGGCGCTGGCCCTGGCGCCAGACCATCTCAGCCTCTATTGCCTGACCATTGAGCCGGGCACCCCAATGCAGCGCTGGTTGGAGACGGGCCAGATCCAGCCGCCCGATCCCGACCTGGCGGCCGAACAGTATGAGCTGGCCTGCCGCCGGCTGGCGTCCGCCGGCTGGGAGCATTACGAGATCTCCAATTGGGCGCGGCCGGGGCGCGCCTGCCGCCACAACCTAACCTACTGGCGCAACGAGAGCTATCTGGGGCTGGGGGCGGGGGCGCATGGCTCGGCCGGCGGCTACCGCTACCAGGTGGTCCGGCAGCCGCGCAGCTATCTGCGCCGCATGGAAACAGGTGCAGCAGGCGCCTACCCGCTCTCGGCGGCCGTGGCGGCGGCGCACCGGCCAGACGAACAAGAAGCGATGGCCGACACGTTGATCACCCAGTTGCGCTTGCTGCAGGAAGGGCTGGATATGGGCGCCTTTGCACGCCGCTTCGGCCGCAGCGTGCGCGAGGTGTACGGGGAGACGGTGGACCAGCTGCTGGCCTGGGGTCTGCTGCGCGAGAAGGCGGAGCGGCTCTATCTATCGGAGAGGGGCCGCTTCCTTAGCAACCAGGTCTTTTACCGCTTTGTCTAGCCGGGCCGCTCGCCCGCGCCAGGGCGGCGCCAGGCGAACGGACCCGGGCTGTCGTTTGGGGGGTAGCGCGCTCAGGCGGTCGCCGGCTCGCGGCCGGCCAGGGCAAGCTCCGCGGCGCGCAGCGTGTTCTTCATGAGCATGGCGATGGTCATCGGCCCGACGCCGCCGGGCACGGGCGTGATGGCGCCGGCCACTTCCTTCGCCTGTTCATAGTTGACATCGCCCACAAGGCGGTAACCGCGTCTGGCATTGGCATCGTCAATGCGGTTGACGCCGACGTCGATGACCACGGCGCCGGGCTTAATCATGTCGCCGGTAATCATCTCCGGGCGGCCAATGGCGGCGATGAGAATATCCCCCTGGCGGATATGGTCGGCCAGATCCTTCGTGCGGCTGTGGCAGATGGTGACGGTGGCGTTGGCTTTCTGCAGCAGCATCGCCACCGGCAGCCCGACGATGTTGGAGCGCCCGACGACGACGGCGTCCGCGCCGCCGATCTTCACGCCCGACTCTTCCAGCAGCACCATGACGCCGTGCGGCGTGCAGGGGATGAAGAGCGGATCGCGCCCTTTCATCGCCAGCCGGCCGATATTCACCGGATGGAAGCCGTCTACGTCCTTTTCCAGGTCGATGGCGCCGAGCACGGCTTCTTCGTCAATGTGGCCGGGCAGCGGTAGCTGTACGAGGATGCCGTTCACGTCGGGGTTGGCGTTCAGCTCGCGCACCAGCGATTCCACTTCTTCCTGGGTGGCATCGGCGGGCAGCGTGTGCCCAATCGAGCGGATGCCAAGCTCCTCGCACATACGCTGCTTCATGCGCACGTAGGTGTCGGAAGCCGGATCTTCGCCCACCAGCACAGTAGCCAGCCCCGGCGTGTAGCCGTGCCGTTGCTGCATCTCTTGCACGCCGGCGCGCACGCTCTCGCGCACTTTGGCGGCAATCGCCGTACCGTCAATTATCGTTGCTGTCATGGTCTATCCTCCTCCTGCATCAGTGTAAGGTTCGTCGTGGGGACATGCCCGCCAGGTCAGGAAAAAGCGCCGGCGGCCAGACCTGTCAGCTTTCTGAAAACCTGACAGGTCTCACGGCCAGGCGAGGGCGTTAGGTCCATCTGGCGCCGGAGGTAGAGGAGACGGCAGGCTTACTCGGGCAGCAGCTCGGTCTTCAGGAAGAGATCGAGCCAGATGGCGAAGAACGCTGCGAAAAAGAAGGCAGTCAGGCCAAAGTAGAGCCCGCCATACTCGGCCACACTCGTCCCGAGGACGAAGCGGACTACAAGCCAGGTCACGCCGCTACCCAGAATGAGCGCAATGAGAAACATTGCCAGTCGTCTCACTAACATCTTCTGTTCATCCTCCAACCTTGCATGGGCCGTTTTTCCGGCGCTATTGTGCGCGCTATGAAGATTCGGCTTCCCCGAGCACCGAGCGTACCTGCCGGGTGAGTTCGTCCGGCGAGATCGGCTTGGTGAGGTATTTGTTGGCGCCAGCGCGCAGGCCGCGGTTGACGCTCTCCAGATCGGTCTTGGCGCTGAGCATGATCACCGGCAGGCTGGCCGTGCGGTCGCTTTCACGTACCGCGCGGCAGACGGAGAAGCCGTCCATACCCGGCATCATCACGTCCAGAATCACGAGATCGGGCAGCTCCTCGGCGATCTTCTCCAGCGCATCGTAGCCGTCTTCGGCTTCAGACACCTCGAAGCCAGCCCGCACCAGCATGAGGCGCAGCAGGGTTCGCGCCATCGGCTCATCGTCTACGACTAAAACGGACTGGCTCAAATGGTCCTCAGGAAAAAAATATTGCTGTGTTTCCATCAGAAAGACAGTCTCGCAATTGTAAACCATTCTAATTATATGGCAATTCTACCGCCGTTTACCGTCTCTGTGAACAGCCTGTCGCTCGGGACGCGCCGGCCGCTATGTCAGGCCGCCGGCAGGCCCTCTGTGGCCTCGGCCAGCGTCTCGAACGGCATGCGAATGGACATGCCCTCGCGCGCCAGGAAAGTGTTGGGGAACAGGGCCTGCGCTTCCGGCAATATTTCCTGCTCCAGATCGTCGTCCGTCGCATCTGGCGAATAATGGTAGAGGCAGAGGTAGCGAACGTTGGCCGCGGCGGCGGCGCGCACGGCTTCGCGCCAGCTGCTGTGCCCCCAACTGGCAAATTGCTGCCGCCCCACGTCGGTGAAGAAGGCGTCGTGGATCAGAATGTCGGCGTCGCGCGCCAGCGCGACAATGCTCGGTTCCACACCGCCATCGGGATGGGTGGTATCGGTGCAGTAGGCCAGCACGGCGCCGCCGTTCTCGACGCGGAAGCCGAGCGAGCCGCCGGGATGGTTGAGGTTTGCTACCCGGACCACGGTCTCGTCGCCGATAATCAGCATCTCGCCGTCTTCCACTTCCTTCACGTGGAAGTCGGCTGAGAGGTTCTTATAATCAAAAGGCAGAAAAGGTTCGACAATCTGCTGGGCCAGAATCTGCTCCAGGTGCTGCCCAACCCGTTTCTGGCCAACAATCACGAATCGGTTGTTGCGCTCAAAGGCCGGCGCAAAATAGGGAAAGCCCTGGATATGGTCCCAGTGGGTGTGGCTGATGAGCAGGGTGCCGACGACCCGGCGGTAGTTGGTGCGCATTAGCTCCTGGCCGAGGCGGCGGATGCCCGAGCCAGCGTCGATAATGACCACGTGCTGGTCGGACGTGTGGATGGCAATACAGGATGTGTTCCCACCCATGCGTATGGTATCCGGGCCAGGGACCGGAATCGTTCCGCGAACTCCCCAAAAACGAACGAGCAATGCCCTTCCCACTCCACAGCCGCCGGTCCAGGGACCAGGCGGCCATCTCCGCTATCACTGCCGGCAAGTCAGCGCCGCCAGTATAACAGAATGGCGCGAAGGCTACACGTGCAGCCGCTTATTCGGTGCTATCGTCGGCTACCTGCTCGCTCTTCTCCATGATGCGCCGGACGCTGTCCAGCAGCTCCTGGGGGCCAAATGGCTTGGTGATGTAATCGTCAACCCGGGCAATGTGCAGGCCCAGGACACGGTCGATGCTCTGCGCTTTGGCGGTCACGACGATCACCGGGATGCCGCGCATCTCTTCCGACGACTTCATCTTCTGGTAGACTTCCCACCCATCCATTTCGGGCATCATCAGGTCCAGCAGGACGAGGTCAGGGTCTTCTTCGGCAATCTTCTCCAGCCCTTCCGCGCCGCCTAATGCGCCGACAACTTCGATGTTTTGCCTGCTGAGAATGAGCCTGACGAGCTCGATCATCTCTTGCTCGTCTTCGATGCAGACGACTTTTCTCACGCGCTCGGTCATTCTGACGTCACCCCTTAGCAGCACTGCTGCAAAGCCCAATGTTTACACGGAGAGCAGCCCAAAGACGCCCCAAGCTTATCATAAGGGTCCAGGGAAGTAAAGGAAGGTGGGCATATGGCGGCGGTCCGGTATACTCGTCTCCGCATCCCCATTATTCCCTCCATTTTGACAACGGATGCAGCGCCCGGCGCCGGCCTGTCGTGCCGGCCGGCTGCCGCCGCACAGCTCAGCCAATGCCCGTTAAAAGAGCGGCACAGACTGCGCTGCGACGAGTCCATTTGGTGGAGGTTACCATGACTGATACATCGCTTCAGAACGACGCCCGCTCGCAAGCCACGACAGGGAGGCTGCTGATGGCGCTGCTGCTGGCTGCCCTGACGCAAAGCCTCGTCGTGGGCCTCCACGAAACAGCCCATGCCGTGAGCTGCCTCGCCGTTGGGCGCAACCTGCTTGAGTATTCGGCGCTGCACGTGGACTGCCAGTCCGGCGAGGTCGTGGATAACGCCACGAGGCTGGTTTCCGCCAGCGGCGCCGTGGTCAATGTTCTGCTGGGCCTACTCGCCTATCTGACCCTGCGCTCTGGCAGCCGCTGGCCGGCCGCGCTGAAATGGTTCACGTGGCTCTTCATGTTCTCGAATTGGAGCAGCGGGTTGGGTTATTTGATCTTTTCTGGGATTTCCGGGGCGGGGGACTATGCCACCGTGACCGCCGGCTGGCAGCCGGAAGGGCTGTGGCGCATTGGCATGGTTATCGTGGGCGCCATTTTGTGGCTGGGCGCAGTATGGCTATCGCTGCGGGTGCTGGGCCAGCTCTTTGGCGGCGACGATCCGCTGGAGATACGCCGCCGCTTCTTTAGCCTGAGCATACCGTCATACATTGGCGCCGTGGTCGTGATCACCCTGGCAGCCCTGCTCAATCCCTACGGCGTCACGGGGCTGCCGGCTGTGGCCGGTATCCTGGCGGCGGCGGGCACACTGTCGCCGCTGTTGTGGATGCCCTTCTGGTATCTCTCCAATGGCTTTAAGAAGCGGCAGGTAGAGGCGATCGACGTTCGCTTTTCGCGGAGCTGGGCCATTGTCGCCGTTGTGCTTTCTCTCTTTTATGTATTGGTGCTGGGGCCGGGCTTCAGCTTTGCCGCCTGACAGCGCTGAGCGGGCGCGCAGGTGAGCGGCGTTTGACACGGCCCTACCTATCTGGCATAATCTTGCCACCAGAATACCGTTAAGAGCGATGATGGAGACGAGTAGGCGCGGCGCTGCAGACAGCGAGCCTGAGACGGTGCAAGTCAGGCAATAGCCAGGCTGAAAATCCCTCCGGAGCTGCCACCCGAACGGCGTGACCGCCCAGTAAGCGTGGCCGGACTCATCCCCCGTTAGCAGGATTGCAGCGATGCCGCGGCCGGCGTCGCCGATAGAGTGTCCGGGGCTGCCCGCCAGCAGCGCCGGGAAGTTGGGTGGTACCGCGAAGCACGCCTTCGTCCCAGTGGGATGGAGGCGTTTTTTGATCTGTCTGGAGTGGAAATGACTGAGCTGCTTTACCTGACCGATGCCTATCTGCAGCGCTTTGAGGCCACCGTCACGGGTCACGTCGACGGCGGTGTCGTTCTCGACCGCACGGCCTTTTATCCCGGCGGCGGCGGCCAGCCGGCCGACGAGGGCGCGCTCAGCAGCGGCGGGCAGCGCTGGCGCGTGCAGACGGTGAAGCGCGTGCAGGGCGAGCCGGTCCACTACCTGGAAGGCGATGCGCTGCCGGCCGTGGACACGCCGGTGACCGGCCAGCTCGATTGGGAGCGCCGCTACCGGCTGATGCGCACCCATACGGCCATGCACGTGCTCTGCGGCGTCATCTGGCGCGACTACGGCGCTTCGGTCACCGGCGGCAACATGGAGCCGCTGAGCGGCCGCATGGATTTTGAGTTCGAGACGATGCGCGCCGAGCTGGTGGGCGAGATCGAACAGGCCGTCAATGCCGAAGTGGCAGCGGCGCGCCCGGTGACAGTCAGGATTCTGCCACGCGCCGAGGCCTTCCAGATACCGGATCTGATCCGGACCAAGATCAACCTGCTGCCGGAAGGCATCGAGGAGGTGCGCACGGTCGAGCTAAAGGGACTCGACCTGCAGGCGGACGGCGGCACGCACGTTGCCAACACCCGTGAGGTTGGCCCGATGCGTATCGTCGATTACAAGAGCAAGGGAAAGATCAACAAGCGGATTTACGTCGAGCTGGAGGAGACGGTAACCGGCTGATGCGAATGCTGATTCGCGAGCTGCCCTACGAAAGGCCGCTGGTGGCGGGCCAGTACCATTACCAGCGTGACGGGACGCCGACGGGCACGGTGGAGTCATGGCGACTCTCGGCGGCGGCCGACGGCTACCGCTTCCTGCGCGTTGACCTCAACGCCGAGGTCGGCGAGGGCGGCGACAGCACGCTCTACCATCTCGTACTCAACGAAGCCGGCGAGCCGGAGCGGCTCTCCTTTCGCCATTTCCGGCGCGGACGCCAGCTACGCGGCACACTGCTGTTCGAGGGGCCCTATATTACGCTGACCCGGCAGAAGGGCGATGACCGGCATGAGGTGACGCTGGAGCGCCCGCCCGGCGCTCGCTTCTGGTTCCCGGCTACGGCGGCGCTGGGGCTGGTAGCTTTTCCCGGCACCGGGCCGGCGCTGACGCTCAACAAAGCGGACGCATTTAACCTGTGGCCCACCCACCTGGAGGTGAGCGAAGGGCCGGCGGAGGCGCTGCAGGTGATGGGCAAGACGACGATGGCCCGGCCGCTAACCGTGGCCTGGGCCGGCGAGCGCCGCCTCGTCTGGCGCGATCACGAGCCGTGGCCGCTGCGCATGGAGCGCGAGGGACTTGTGGCCGTGGAAAAGCGCCGGCTGCACTATGGCGCGGCTGGAGAATACCGGCCATGAATGAGAAGCAGGCAGGTCAGGTCTTTTGGAAGCGAACAGGTTACCGGGCATGACCAGGAAGCACAGTTCCTGTAGAGCGATTTTTCCAAATCGCTCCCCAACGTACAGTGCGCGATTTGAAAACTCACGCTACGTCGTTGCCGGTCTGATGCCTCGTTATTCGCAAAGGGCCAACAAACCCGATCTGCCGGGATTACCGGGAAGATGCGGTCCCATCAGAGCAGTGATGGTTGTCCGCGAGTCAAGTTAAACGCAATAAAGAATGACTGAGATGGTGACGACGATGGGATTTACAGAAGTCTCAAACAAACCGAACTTTGTCGAGCTGGAGAAAGAGATACTCCGCTTCTGGGAAGAGAGCGACGCTTTCCGCACGCTGCAGCGGCTGCGCGCCTCGGCCGGCAAACATTGGAGCTTTCTCGACGGCCCGATCACGGCGAACAACCCGATGGCCGTGCACCATGCCTGGGGCCGCACCTACAAAGACCTCTACCAGCGCTACAAGGCGATGCAGGGCTACAACCAGCGCTGGCAGAATGGCTTTGACTGCCAGGGTCTCTGGGTCGAGGTAAACGTGGAAAAAGAGCTTGGCCTCGGCAACAAACAGGATATTGAGAAGCTGGGCATCGCCGAGTTCGTCAAGCTGTGCAAGATGTCGGTCTTGCGCTGGGCCGCCGTGCAGACCGAGCAGTCGATCCGGCTCGGCTACTGGATGGAATGGAACGACCCGGAGAAGCTGCGCGCGCTGCGGGCCGAGCTGGAGGCAGATCCGCAGCAGGTAATCACCTACCACGGACCGGCCGGCGCCATTACAGGTACTGTCGAGCAGGTGGTGGGGCGGCTAGGCGAGCGCGAAGTGGGCGGCTCCTACTTCACCTTTAGCGACGAAAACAACTATATGATCTGGTCCTTTCTCAAGAGCTGCTTTGAGCGCGGCTGGCTCTATAAAGGGCATGACGTCATGCCCTGGTGCAGCCGCTGCGAGACGGGTATCAGCCAGCACGAGATCGTCACCGACGGCTACTTTGAAGTGGCGCACGAATCAATCTTCCTCCGCTTCCCCCTGCGCGGCCGCGAGAAAGAGGCGCTGCTGGTGTGGACGACCACGCCCTGGACGCTGACCAGCAACGTGGCCGCGGCCGTTGGGCCGGAGCTGACCTACGTCCGTGTGGCGCACAAGGACGACGGCTGGACCTACTACCTGGCGAAAGACGCCGTCCCTAATGCCCTGACCGGCGCCTACGAACTGGTTGGCGAGCTGCGCGGCGAGGAAATGGTCGGCTGGGAATATGACGGGCCGTTTGACGAGCTGCCGCACCCGGCCGCGGAGATGGCGGGCTATACCCACCGCGTCATTCCCTGGAAAGAGGTGGGCGCCGAAGAAGGCACGGGCATCGTGCATATTGCTCCGGGCGCCGGCGCCGAGGACTTCGCGCTGGCGCAGGAGTTCGACCTGCCCGTTATCGCCCCGCTGCACAGCAGCGGCGTCTACCGTGACGGCTTCGGCTGGCTGACCGGCCGCCACGTGAGCGAGGTGACAGAGCCGATCTTTGCCAACCTGCGCGAGAAAGATCTCTATTACCGCAAACAGCGCTACGTGCATCGCTACCCGCACTGCTGGCGCTGCGGCTCGGAACTGGTCTACCGGCTGGTCGACGAGTGGTTCATCGACACCGGCCCGCTCTACGACAAGCCGCGTGAGGAAGTGTCGGCCGAGGAAAAGGCTGCCAGCCTGCGCTACCAGATCATGGACGTGGTCGATCAGATTGACTGGATCCCGTCCTTTGGCTATGGCCGGGAGATGGACTGGCTGCGCAATATGCACGACTGGATGATCAGCAAGAAGCGCTATTACGGGCTGGCGCTGCCCATCTGGGTCTGTGAGCAGCCGGAGTGCGGCCATTTCCACGTCATTGGCAGTAAAGAAGAGCTGCAGCAGCGGGCTACCGAAGGCTGGGATCTCTTCGACGGCCATTCGCCTCACCGTCCCTACGTGGATGCCGTCAAGATTGCCTGCCCGCAGTGCGGCGGGCGCGCCAGCCGCATCAGCGATGTGGGCAACCCCTGGCTCGACGCCGGCATCGTCGCCTACAGCACGCTGCACTATCGCGACGATCCCGACTATTGGGCGAAATGGTTCCCGGCTGACTTCATCACCGAGAGCTTTCCCGGGCAGTTCCGCAACTGGTTCTATAGCCTGCTGGCGCAAAGCACGGTGCTAACCAACCGCCCGCCTTTCAAGACCATCTTCGGCTACGCCACGCTGCTGGCCGAGGATGGGCGCGAGATGCACAAGTCGTGGGGCAACGCTATCGAGTTCAACGAGGCCGCCGATACGATGGGCGCCGACGTCATGCGCTGGCTCTATCTGAGTCAGAAGCCGGAACAGAACATCTTCTTTGGCTACAACAAGGGCGACGAGGCGCGGCGCCGCTTTCTTATCCCGCTCTGGAACGTTTACAGCTTCTTCGTCACCTATGCAGCACTCGACGGCTGGACGCCACGCGGCGACGCTGCCGGGCAGGCGGACGCCCTGGAGACGCGCGCGCTGCTGGGGCAGGCCACGTCGCCGAGCGACGCCAACGCCCAGCTCGACCGCTGGATCGTTGCCCGCCTCGACCAGACCATCCTCGCCGTGACCGAGCAACTTGACGCTTTCCGCGCGGAGAACGCGGCCCAGGAGCTGGAAGCTTTCCTCGACGACCTCTCCAACTGGTACGTGCGCCGCTCGCGGCGGCGCTTCTGGCAGAGCCAGATGGACGACGACAAGCAGGCGGCCTATCACACACTCTACCACGTGCTGGTGACGATGACCCGGCTACTGGCGCCCTTCATCCCCTTTGTCACCGAAGCTATCTACGGCAACCTGGTGCGCAGCGTCGCGCCCGGCGCGCCGGACAGCGTACACCATACGCAGTGGCCCACGGCCGACGCGGACACGCTCGACCAGGGGCTGCTGGACAAGATGCGCCTGGGGGTGACCGTCGCCAGCCTGGGGCGGGCCGCGCGCAGCGCCGCCGACGTCAAGCTGCGCCAGCCGCTGGCCCGCGCCCGCGTCAACGTCGCCACGGAGCGGGAGCGGCAGGACATCCTGGAGCTGGCCGACGTGCTGGCCGACGAGCTGAATGTTAAAGAAATCGAGGTCGTCGCGGAGGTTGGCGAGCTGGTGGACTACAAACTGCTCCCTAACAACCGCGTCCTGGGCCCGCGCTATGGCGCCGACTTCCCCAGGCTGCGGCAGGCGCTGCTGGCGCTGGATCCGGCGCAGGCAGCCGGCGAGCTGCAGCGCACCGGCCGCCTGCGCGTCGAGCTGAACGGCGAGGCGATTGACCTGGGCGAGGAGGAGGTGCTGGTGCAGACCGAGTCACGCGGCGGCCTGGCCGTCGCCAGCGACCAGGGCGTGACTGTTGCCGTGGACGTGACGCTGACGCCGGAGCTGGAGCAGGAAGGCTATGCGCGGGACATGGTGCGCGCCGTCAATACGCTGCGTAAGGAGGCCGGCCTGGAGATCAGCGATCGCATCCACCTCACTTACGAGGCCGGCGACGCGGTGCGTGCGGCGCTGGAGCGCCTGGCCGGCTATGTGGCGCAGGAGACGCTGGCGCGGACCCTGGAGCCGGGCCGGCCGGCCGACCTGAGTGGCTTCCGCGAAGACACGGTCAGCGTGGGCGACCATCGTATCACCCTATTCTGGCGCAAAGCCGCTTAGCGCGGCCCATCCGTTAGCTGCGTAGGAGGGCCCCTTCGTCGGGAGGGGCCCTTTCGTTGGCGCGCGCTTAACAAAGCCGGGGCTATTTTTAGCTTTGCTTGAGAGCGAGTACAATGAGCGCCGTTATCCAGGAGGATACCCGATGGGCCGCTCCCTGCTGCTTTTGCTACTCTTGCTGCTGGCTACAATGGCTCTCGCCTTCGCCGGAGATGACAATCCGGCTGCGGGCGAGCCTATTACCGTGCCGCGCGGTCCCGTGGGCAGCGAGCTGTTCGGCCCTATCGACGGCGTCTGGCAGGAGGTCAAGGCGGAGCGCGTGGCGGCGCCGCGGCCCGAGTTCCCGGCCGCGCCCGGCGACCATGCCAGTGATTCATGCGAGACGGCGGCCGAGCTGGATCTGACCGACGGCGTCGACGGCGACTTTGTCGCGGTCAACGACATGACCACCTCGCCGACTGATCCCATCCTGCCCTGTATGCACGGGCTACCCATCAATCCGCGCGGCAACCGCACCGTCTGGTATAAGTTCGTGGCGCCGACCAGCGGCAAGCTGGTCGTCTACACCGATTTTCTGCCGTCTGATTACGACGATAGCTACGACACCGTGCTCGCACTCTACCAGAGCGCCGACGGCGCCTGCGCCGCGCTCACCATGCTGGCCTGCAACGACGACTACAGCGGCTTGTTCTCACTGGTGAGCGATTTCGTGATCGAGGGGCAGACCTACTACATCGAGGTCGCCGACTGGCACGTTTCCAGCCAGCAGGCCGCCTACCTGCGGCTGGCAATCATCCTTGACGACAGCGAGAGCTATTGGGATCAGAGCCCCTGGAGCGACCCGGATGACGAATTCTGGGCGCCGCGCACCCGGCACATGGTCGTCTCCGACGGTACCTGGATCTACGTCATTGGCGGCGAGACAGAGGTGACGGCTTTCCCCAGCCGCGATGGCCTGACGGCGCGCTTCAACCCGGCCACCGGCGAGTGGCAGGAGCTATATCCGATGCCGGGACTTGACGACCCCTGGGGCTATTCGCGCACCTCCGCCGCCTACGTCAACGGCCGCATTTACGTTCCCTCCGGCTATATCGGCAACAACAGCGTCTATGCCGGTATTCACTACGTCTATGACATCGCCACCGATCAGTGGCTGGCGAACCTGGCTGCTCCGGTTCCCTGGGCCAGCGCCTCGCCCAGCGGGCAGCCTTATGGCTGGGTCCAGAGCGTAGCGGCGCCGCAACAAGGCGGCTATTACGTGGTTGGTGGCCTCCTCTCGGGCGACCCCGACCCGGCGGAGCCTTCTGACGCCGAGCCGACGGGCCGCCTGCTCTTCTATAATATTGCCGGCAACTCCTGGACGACCACGCTGCCCGACATGGCGCAGCCCCGCTATGCGCACGTGGCCGGGCTGGTGCAGACGCCGGCCGGTCCCGAGCTCTGCGTAGCCGGCGGCGTCGGCAAGATAGACGCTGATACGGCGGCGGCGCTGCGCACGACCGAATGTTTTAACATCAACAGCGGCGTCTGGATCGAGCGCGGCTCGCTCAACTTCGCCCGCTTTGCCGCCGATAGCGCCGTCGGGCCCGATGGGCGCTGGTACATATTTGGCGGCATCAATGCCTCGCTGGCGGCCGTCGCCCACACCGAAATCTACGATCCGGCCACGGGTACCTGGCACGTGCTGGACTCGCGCTACAACGTGAAGGATCCGCCGCGCGCGCTGGCTCAGGGCGCTTTTGTCGGCAGCGATCTCTGGATCTTTGGCGGCGAGATGTGGGGCAGTGTGGTCGATGGACAGCGGCAGATCGACGTGGTGCCGCTTATGCAGGCGCTCTTCGTCCCGGCGCAGGTCAGCTTCATGCCCTACTTCCTCCACGACGTGGTCAGCGTGGAGCCCAACGACGTGATGGCCGGCGCCTGGCCGCTGACGCTCAACGAGCCGCATCACCACGATTTTGCCGGCCAGGACGATTTCTTCGATTTCTATAGCTGGACTATTCCCGCCGCCGGCCGCTACGAGGTGGTCGTCAGCAATATCCCGGCGGACAGCAACTACGACATTTACCTGTACGACGACAACAAGATGCTGGTTGGCTATGGTGTGCGCGTCGGCAACCAGGACGAGAGCGCCATTACCCTGCCGATTGTGCCCGGCAAGGTCTATTACGCCCTGGTCGTGCGCGTCTTCGGCGAGCCGACGACGCACCCCTACCAGATTATCATCCGGCCCTACACGCCATAGCGAACGGAGGGAGCATGATGGCTGCACAGAAAGCGCTGCGCGTTCTTCACTTCGCCGACGCGCACATCGACATTGCCAATTATGGCCGCCACGACCCGGAGACAGGGCTACCGCTGCGCGTCATGGATTTTCTCGCCGCGTTGGACCAGATCGTGGATCGCGCCCTCGCCGAGCCGGTCGATCTGGTGCTCTTCGCCGGCGACGCCTACAAAGACCGCAACCCACAGCCGACCTTCCAGCGCGAGTGGGGCCGGCGCATGATGAAGCTGGCCCGCGCCGGCATTCCCACCGTGCTGCTCGTGGGCAACCATGACGTCTCGCCGGCCAGCAAGCGCGCCAATACGCTGCAGGAATACAGCACGCTGGAGATCCCCCACATTCACGTCGCCGACCGGCTGGGCCTGCTGCGGCCCGAGCAGCTGGGCGTCAACGTCCAGATCGCTACCCTGCCCTGGGTATCGCGCAGCGCGCTGCTGGCGCGCGAGGAGACGATGGGCAAGAGCAGCGACGAGGTGACGCTGATGCTCGAAGAGCGCGTCGCCGACGG
Source organism: uncultured Ardenticatenaceae bacterium (assembly GCA_964579295.1). Lineage (GTDB taxonomy): Bacteria > Chloroflexota > Anaerolineae > Promineifilales > Promineifilaceae > JAAYYY01. Next base: position 68,780 of record CAZOGK010000012.1, on the reverse strand, counting down.
GCTGACGCGCGCGCTGGAGCAGGCCGACCCGGAGATACCGCTGATCCTGCTGGCCCACGCCAGCGTCACCGGTATGGGCGCCACCTACAGCAGCGAGCGCACGGTCATGCTGGGCCACGAGCTGACGCTGGGGCCGGCGCTGGTGCGCGATAGGCGCTGGGATTACGTGGCCCTCGGCCATATTCACAAGCACCAGAGCCTCAACCCGGATCGCCACCCGCCCATCGTCTATCCTGGCTCCATCGAGCGCATCGACTTTGGCGAGGCCAACGAGGCGAAGGGCTTTGTCCTGGCGCAAGTTAGCCGCGGCGAGACGGCGTGGCAGTTCGTGCCGCTGCAGACGCGGCCCTACGTGGATATGACCATCGACACGCCGCACGCGGAGAGCTTCATGGCCGACGTGCGCCGCCAGCTGCCGGTTTCCGACCGTGTGCGCGGGGCGGTCTGCCGCCTGCGCTTCAGCTACCCGCGCGACTGGGAGCAGCTATTCGACGAGAGCGCGATCCGTGACCATTTTGCCGAGGCGTTTGAGCTGAAGCTGGTCAAGCATCACCAGTTCAGCCAGCGCTCGCGCCTGGGCGACCACCTGTCAATCGAAACGATGGCGCCGGAGGAGCTGCTGGAGCTGCATTGGCGCGATCTGGAAATAGACGAGGGGGAGATTGCCGCCATGCGCGAGCTGGCGCGGGAGGTGTTGGGAGGGGTAGATAGTTGACGGCGGGAGCGGCTGCCGTCCGGGATATGCAGAGGCTATGATTCCTTTACGATTACAACTGACCAACTTTCTCTCGTACCGGGGCATGACCCGCCTCGACTTTGACGGCCTGGATCTAACCTGTATCGCCGGGCAAAACGGCGCCGGCAAATCCAGCCTGCTCGACGCGATGACCTGGGCGCTCTTTGGCAAGAGCCGCAGCAAGAGCGACGACGATATTGTCAACCGCGCCGCCGGACGCAAGGGCGAATCAGCCGAAGTCCGCCTGGATTTCCTCCTCGAAGGCGCCTGCTACCGCGTCATCCGCGGCAAGCAGCCGGGCAAGATAACGTCGCTGGAGCTGCAAATCCGCACGGACGATGGCGACTGGCGCAGCCTGAGCGAGACGGGCGTGCGCGCCACCCAGGGGGCCATCGAGCAGCTGCTGCGCATGAATTACGATACCTTCGTCAACGCCAGCTTCTTCCTGCAGGGGCGGGCCGACGAGTTTACGACCAAGACGCCCGGCAAGCGCAAGGAGATCCTGGCCGAGTTGCTGGGCGTCAACCGTTGGGACATTTACCGCGATGCGGCGCACAGGCGCTTGCAGGAAGAGGAGGCGCGCCGCGCTGCCATCGACGGGCAAATGGAGGCGATTGACGCCGAGCTGGCGACCGAGCCGCAGCGGCGCGAGGAGCTGGCCCAGGCCGAGGGCCGCCATCAGGAGATAGCTGCCCAGCGCGCCATTCAGGAGAAGCTGGTTGAGCAGATGCGGCTCAACGAAGCGGTCATCAAGCAGCAGAAGCAGCAGGTCGCCAACCTGCACGCGTCGCTTGTCCGCGCGCAGGGACGGGTGGCCGAAATGGCCGCGGCGCGGCAGAAGCGTGCCGCCGAGCTGGCCGCCGCCGAGCTTCTGCTGCAGGAAGCCGACGCGATTCAGACTGATTTTGCCGCCTGGCAGGAAGCCGAGACTGCCTTCGGCCGGTGGCAAGAGAAGGCCGACGCCTTCCACGCGCTGCAGCGCGAGCGCCGGCCGCACGAGCTGGCTGTGGAGAGCGCGCGCAGCCGTTTGCTGCAGCAGCAGACTGAGTTGCTGGCGCGCCAGGCAGAGGTCGAGCGTATGGCCGAGGAAGCGGTGACGCTGGCGGCGACCATCGAGAGCGCGCGAGCCGAGCTGGCGCGGCTGGAAGGCGAGCGCGCGACGCTGGCGGCGCAGGAAGCGGCGCTGCACGAGGCGCGCGCGGCGCTGCAGCAGATGGAGGCCGACCGGCGCCTGTGGCAGCAGGAGCAGCAACAGCTACAGAATACCGAGCGTGAAATCGTCGCCCTGCAGCAGGCGCGAGCTGAGGTCGAGCGGAACCGCCAGGAGGCCGAAGCGGAGCTGGAACGGCTTGGGCAGCAGAGCGTGGAGCTGGACCGCCAGCGCGAGCGCCATGCTCTTGCCCGCGGCGACCGCGACCGGCTGCGGGCCGAACAGCCGGCGCTGGAGGCGACGATGCAGCGCCTCAAGCAGCGCATCGAGCAGCTTGAGGACGAGGCGCAGGGCGACTGCCCCACCTGTGGTCAGCCGCTGACCGAGGCCCACCGCCTAGAGGTGTTGGCCGAGGTGCAGCGCGAAGGCAAAGAGCGCGGCGACCAATGGCGCCACAACCGCGAGCAGATTGCCGCGCTGGAGCTGGAGATCCCCCGGCTGGAGCAGGCGCTGCGCGCCGGTGAGCGGCTGGAGCGCGACCGGCGCAGCCAGGAGCAGCGGCTGGCGGCGGCGCTGGCGCGTCTGGAAGAGACAGAGCGCCGGGTTCAGGCGTGGCAGGAAGAAGGTGAGACGCGCCTGGCGCAGCTGGGCGACAATCTGGCCGACACGACCACTCTTGCGGCCCAACGCCAGCAGGTAGAGGCGTTGGGCCAGGGACTGCAGGAACGGGCGACGCTGGAGAAGGCTCACAGCGCAGCGCAGAAGCAGCTCGCCGACGCCGGGGCGCGCCAGGGAGCCATCGACCGGGCGCGAGCTTCCTGGGAGAGCGAGGGCAGACCAAGCCTGGCGGACATCAGCGACCGGCTGGCGGAGGAGCGGGTCGCGCCGGAAGCGCAGGCGGAGCTGGCCCGGCTGGACGCAGCGCTCGCCGCCGTAGGCTACGACGAGACGTTGCATGGGGAAGCGCGGCAGCGCCGCGATGAGCTGGCGGAGGCGCCGCAGCGCCACCAGGCGCTGAAGGAGGCCGAGGCGGCCATTCGTCCCGTGCGCGAAGCGCTGCAGGAGATGGAAAAGCAGCTCGCCGAGGAGGAGCGTCAGGTCAACGAGTTGTGCGCACAGCATGAGGCGGCGGCGGCCGCGCTGGCCAAGCTGGACAGCGAGGGTGGCGACCTGGACGCCGCCGAAAGAGAGCGGGATCGCCTGCGCGAACAGGAGATCAGCGCGGCCGAGCGCGTCGGCTGGGCGCGCCAGGATCTGAATACCATCGCCCAGCTTCGCGAGCGTAAAGAGGCGCTGCAGGAAGAGCGCGACAACCTGAACCAGCTCATCCGCCGGCTAGACCTGCTGAAGAAGTCGTGCGGGCGCGACGGCGTGCAGGCGCTGCTCATCGAGCAGGCGCTGCCGGAAATTGAGATGGATGCCAACGACCTGCTGGAGCGGCTCAGCGGGGGCGAGATGCGCATCAGCTTCGCCACGCAGCGCGAGCTGCGCAGCCGCGACGGGCTGGCGGAGACGCTGGACATCACCATCAGCGACAACGCCGGCGAGCGGCCCTACGAGAATTTCAGCGGAGGCGAGCAGTTCCGCGTCAACTTCGCCGTGCGGCTGGCGCTGTCGCGCATTCTGGCGCGCCGGGCCGGCGCCCGCCTGCAGACCCTGGTCGTCGACGAAGGCTTTGGCAGCCAGGATCTACAGGGCCAGCAGCGGCTGGTCGAGGCGATCAATGTGATTCGTCCCGACTTCGAGCGGATTCTGGTGATCACGCATATTGGCGAGCTGCAGGACGCCTTCCCCCGCCGCATCCAGGTGCAGAAGGGGCCGGCCGGCTCGCAGATTCAGGTGACCTAGCGGGGCTTACTCGCCGCCGTCGGCGACCGGCTCCCAGCGCTCGCCCATCTTCTGGTATTGCAGAATGCCCGGCACCTCGTCCAGCACCGTCTGGATGGGCACGAGGCGCCCCACCGTGATGTAATGCTCCAGCCCCTGATTCACCGGCGTGCTGGTGCGTCGCTCCTGAAAGCGGTGCATGTTGGCGTCGAACCAGGGGCGGACGCCAAACATGGGCAGGCAGTAAAGCCGGCCGATCTCCAGAAAATAGTAGAAGAGCCAGTCGGCGCGCGTATAGAGGAAACAGCCGGTGGTGCCTTTGCCTTCGTTGCTGACAGTCTCGAAGAAGAAGTTGCCGGTGCGGTGGTAACGGTCGCCCTTAATCTCGATAGAGAGGATGCGCAGCAGGCCATCGCCGTCCACGAAGCTCCACAGCAGATCGACATCATGCTCCTGGTAGGCCGGCTCCTCCTCGACGTTGTGCACGGCCACCGTGTGCGGCCAGGTTGTCTCCAGGAAGTGGGTCACGTCACTGGCGGCGCGCCGGGCCACACTCGCCGTGTAGCTCATGCGATGCTGCTTAATGGTGCGGCTCACCGGTCTAACCCCCGTGATAGGCGACGGCTCTCAGGGCAAAGGCTACAAGATCGTTGACGACGGCGTCGGCTTCTCGCTCCGCATCGGGCTGGTTGAGCAGGTTCAGGATCACTTCGTCGCATGCGCCGGTCAGCGCTTCGGCCGTGCGCCGGGTATTCTGCTCCGCGATCTGAGCGCGGTCCAGGGCCACGTCTAGCGGCTTCTGCCAGATGCTGGTCAGGCGCTCGCGGAACTGAGCCCGTTTGGCGTCCAGCGCCGGCACGGCGCCGACCCCGCCGACGAGCAGGAGCTGGACGACGGCTGGCTCGTAGAGGGCAATGTTCACGTAGGCGCGCACGCCCGCCGTCAGCTGCTGCGGCAGGGTCGCCCGGCCGGCGACGGCCTGCTGCAACGTCTGTAGCAGGAAATCGGCCGTCTCTTCGTAGAGAAAGATAAAGAGCGTTTCTTTATCGGGAAAGTAAAAGTAAAAGGTGCCAATTGCCACGTTGGCGGCATCGACAATGTCGCGCACGGTGGCAGCATAGAAGCCTTTTTCGGCAAAGACGCGCACGGCGGCCTGCATCATCGCCGTGCGCTTGGCGTCTTTCTTCTGCCGGGTTTTATCGCTACTACGGTAAGGCATTCCAGGGGTGAGGATAATCCAGCGGGGGAGAACTGTCAACTGGCCCCAGAAACGCTCGAAGCGGACCAGGGTAAACCCACGTCCGCTTCGAACATCCCACTATTTCCCACTGAGCTGCGCCATGAGCGCAAACACAGTGCCAGTATAGGAGATGGTCCGGCTGCTGTCTACGTGCAGGTTGCCAGAATTGGCTCTCGTGTTGCTTGTACGCTTTGTACAAAGCGGCTACGAATGGCTACGAATCCGGCCGCAGCTGCCACAGCTTGAGAGCCAGCTGCAGCGCCAGGCGCATGTCGGCCTGGTCAATGTCCTGCCCCGTCAGCTCCTGGATACGCTCCAGCCGGTAGAGGAGCGTGTTGCGGTGGATGAAGAGCGACTCGGCCGTCTGGCTGACGTTGGCATGGTGCTGGAAGTAGGCGGCAATCGTTTCCACCAGGCTGCCGCGGTGGCGCCGGTCATAGTCGGCCAGTGGCCCGATGATTTGCTGGGCAAAGCGCTGCACGCTCTCAATATGCTCGATCTGACTTAAGAGCTGGTAGATACCCAGGCTATTGAACTGGACGAGCTGGTTGGCATGCAGCCGGCGCGCCAGATCCATGGCCTGCAGCGCCTCCTGGTGGACGACGGGCCATTCATGAATGGCGGCGGCCGGCCCGCTCATGCCGCCGATAATGCGCAGGCTCTCATAGTCCTCGCCGTATTCAACCTGCACGTGCTCGCGCAGCCGGCGGTCGATCTCCGCGACTTCGCTGCGGTCCTGCTCCGGCGCCAACACAGGGAAGACGACGATATGATCCTCGGCAAAGTTGTGCAGAAGCGCCGGCCGCTTGTGGCTGGAGAGCAGCCAGCTCAGGGTGGTTTCCAGATGGCTCAGGCCGGGCGCCTTCTCCGGCTCGGCCCAGGCGAAGGTCATGATGACGTGCGGCTGGCTCGTGTCGTGGTCCAGCCGGCTCTCCAGGCGCTCGATCTCCTTGCGCGGCAGCGTGCCGGCTAACAGGCCTTCCAGGAAATCGCCGCGCAGCGCCTTTTCCGCCACACTCACCGCCTTGGCGCGGGCCATCTCCAGGCTGCTGGCGACGGCGCCCTGCTCGGCCGTCAGGCTGTCCAGCAAATCCAGCTCGTCGGCTGGGCCCACGACGGAAACGTAGCCGCGGGCGCGGTCGCCGGAGATGATCGGCGCTACGAGCCGGCCCACATTCTCGATGGGCAGGAGCTGTTGCCAGTAGCTCTGCCGCGTCCGAGCAGCCGCCTTGCGGTTGCGCAGCACGGCCGGCAGATTATCGCGCTGCTTGAGCATGGGCAGCAGCTCGTCCACGTCGATGGCGTTGTCCGGCGGCAGGGCAATGGCGCGCACGTCGAGCCTCTTATCCTGAATGACGACGATCTTGCCGGTGACGGTCGTCATCAGCGAGGCCAGCGCCTCCAAGCCGCGCTCCTCCAGCGACATCTCCGAGAGGCGGCGATATAGCTCCATGCCGCGCTCCGTCGTCTGCGCCTGACGGTCCAGCAGCAGCGAGGTCGTCACGCGCTGGGCGTAGCGCAGGGTGGTATTGGCCGGCAGCAGCAGGATGGGGAAGTCTAACCTGAGCGCCTCCTTCTTGACGTGGGCGCTCATGTCTTGAAAGATGACCAGCGCGGCCGCCTGCTGGGCGGCGAGCGTTTCCAGATGGGCGGCCAGGGCTGGGTCGGCCGTCTGCTCCTGCAGCGCCGGCGGCAGCAGTACCACGTCGCGCGCCTGTACCTGCTCGGCCAGATTGCGCCAATCGACGAGCGTCACCACCCAGCCAATCTCGCGGCCCATCTGTCCGGGGCCGGTGGCGACCATCGTGCCAAAGGGAAGCGCCAGGCGGACGAGGTCGCCCAGTGTCACATCGTCGTGCGCCGGTAGTTCCATGTTTATGCTGACTGCTCGCGGGCGCCCTGGACTGGCAGGCGCACGATGAAAGTTGCACCCTGGCCGGGTTCGCTGACGACCTCGATCTCACCGCCGTGGCGGTGGACGATCTGCTGGCTGGTAGCGAGGCCCAATCCAGTACCCTGGCCCGGGTCTTTGGTCGTGTAAAATGGTTCAAAGATATGGTCAAGCTCGGCGGGCGTCAGGCCCACCCCGTTGTCGGCAATTACCACCTGAACCTCGTTGCCGGCCGTCTGCCGGGTCGCCAGCTCCAGCCGGCGCGGCTCCGGGCTGGCCTGCAGGGCATCCCGGGCATTGAGCAGCATATTCAGCCAGACAGACGTCAGGTGTTCCCAGCTACCCTCAACCGGCGGCAGGTCGTCGGCCAGCCGTTCTTGCACCTCGATCTGAGCTGCGCGCAGCTGGTGGGCAATCAGCGTCAGCGCCTGTCGCAGCGAATGGTTGACGTCGCCCGGCTGGAAACTGTATTGGCTCTGGCGCGCGAAGTCAAGCAGGCTGCCGACCACGCGCGATGCGCGCTCGCCGGCCTTAGCAATGAGCGCGACGGATTCCACCAGCTCGTCTTCGTCGGGCAACATCATCTGCAAAATCTGAGCGTTGACGTTGATGGCCGTCAGCGGGTTGTTGATTTCGTGCGCCACCCCGGCGGCTAGCTGCCCGATGGCGGCCAGCTTGCCGGCCTGCAGCAGCGAATGTTCCAGCCGCCGCTGTTCCGTTCGGTCTTGCCAGACGACCACCGCGCCAGGGGTCGCCGGCTGGCGGCCGGGCAGGGGGAAAGCCGAGACCTCCCACTCTGTCAGCAGATGGTCGCCGCCCAACCAGCGCACCGGCCAGGCCTGCGGTTCCTGCTCCTGGAAGAGGCGCACCACCTGGCAATGCTCGCAGGGCTCGTCGCGGCCAAAAAAGGCGCGATAGCAGATCTGCCCCAGCAGCGCCGCCGGCTCCCGGCCCATATCTTCGGTCTTCTGCCGGTTTACGGCCAGCAGGCGCCACTGCTCGTCGATGGTGTAGATGGGGTGCAGGATACCGTCGATGACGGCCTGGAGCCGGCTGTGGCTCTCCTGGAGCTCCTGTTGCCGGCTGCGCACGCTCTGGAACAGGCTGGCGTTTTCAATCGCCTGGCTGATAGCGCGCGCCAGCGAGGCAAAGAGGTCGATGTCGGCGTCGGTGAAGCGGCCTGCTTTCTCGTCGGCCGCCCAGAGAACGCCGACGGTGCGCCCGCGTGCGCTGAGCGGCACGGCCAGCAGGCTCTCCACGCCAAAGGCGGGCGACAGATCCAGATGGGCGCTGTTGGTCAGCTCGGCAATGCCGTCTATATGCTGCACTGTGCCTTGGGCGAAGGCGCGGGCGATAGCTTCCCGTGCGGCGGCCAGCTCCGCGAAATCGCCAGCGGCGACGCCGGCCGCCGCGCGGCAGTGCAGCCCGCCTCCGCTCTGCAGGAAGATAGCGGCCGCCGGCACACCCAGTACGCGCTGCACGCCGGAGACGGCTACCTCGGGAATCTCGTTGACGTCGAGCAGCGTCGTCAGGTCGCTGCTTACCTGGTTAAGCGCCGCCAGTTGTGCGCTCTGCCGCTGCAGCTGCTTCTCCAGCTGCTGCGTGCGCAGGATGGTATTGACGCGGGCCAGCATCTCGTGGGGGTAGTACGGCTTGGTAATATAGTCGTCGGCGCCGGCCTGCAGCGCTTCCACTTTTTCGCGGCTGCCGGAAGCGCCGGTGAGCATGATGACGCGCGTGTACTGCAGCCGGGGATGGGCGCGCAGCCAGGTGAGCACATCCAGGCCGGAGAGACCGGGCATGCGGTGGTCGAGGATAACGAGATCAACCGGGCCGTCGGGGCCGGCGGCGGCTTCCTCCAGCTTCTCCATTGCCTGGCGGCCGTCGTAGGCGCGCCAGACGAGGTAGCCGGCGTGGAAGCTGAGATTATCCGCCAGGCTGGCGGCTATCTCTGGCTCGTCGTCTACAACCAGAATCCGTGCAGGCTTCATGGCGCTCCCAGGCTCGGGCTAGGCGAGGGGACTATTCTCCCTCGGCGCCGGCGGTGGAGAATGTATAACCGTGGCCCTGAATCGTGCGGATATAGCTAGGAGAGCTGGTTTCCGGTTCGATCTTATCGCGCAGATTCTTGATATGGGCGCGCACCAGCTCAGGGCTGCCCGTCTCCGGTGGGTAATCCCAGACATCCTGCAGCAGCTGCTGGCTGGTGAACACCTCGTCGGCGTGGCTCATCAGGTGGTAGAGCAGGTCGAACTGGACGTTCGTCAGCAGGCGCGTGCCGGCCGGCGTGGTCACGTTAAAGGTGCGCGTATCCAGCGCCACGTCGCCAATGCGCAGGACAGCTTCCGGCTCCAGCGCGGGGGCCGGCTCTTCCCACACCCGGCGCAAAATGGCCTGCACCCGCAGCTGCAGCTCTTCCATGTTAAAGGGCTTGGAGAGGTAATCGTCGGCGCCGGCGCGGAAACCTTCGATCTTGTCCTCGTCGCGCTCTTTGGCCGTGAGGAAGAGGACAGGCAGCCCCTTCAGCAGCGGATCGTTGCGGATCTGGCGGCAGACCTGGTAGCCGTCGGCGCCGGGCATGATGATGTCGAGAATAAAGAGATCGGGCGGGTGGCGGCGCGCCAGCTGCAGCCCTTCCGTTCCGCCACTGGCGAGCATGACCTGGTAGCCATATAGCTTCAGCGCCCGCTGCAGCGTCTGCGCGACCAGCTCGTCGTCGTCAATGACCATGATTGTCGTCATCGCCTTATCCTCCGGCCCTTGTGGCGCGTTTTCACGGCCCCTTTACGGAAATTATAGCGAACGGCAGATGATTTTGCTATGGGCTATTAGGGGAGTGGAGCAGGGAGAGGGCGGAGCGCTCCGCCCTCTCCCTGCTCGCTGCTAAATCAGCAACAGCATCGGCTGTTCCATGATCGCTTTAAAGCGCTGCAGGTAGGCGGCAGCCTCGGCGCCATCCGTCACGCGGTGGTCGGCGGAAAGCGTCACTTTCATCACGGTGGCAATGGTAATTTCGCCATCACGTACGACTGGGGTCTTAACTGCCGTGCCCACGGCCAGGATGGCCGCCTCCGGCGGATTGATGATGGCGACAAAGCTGTCCACGTCAAAGCCGCCGAGATTGCTGACGGTGAAGGTCGCGCCCTCGATGTCGTCAATGCTGACCTTGCCCTCACGCGCGCCGGCAACCATACGCTTGTGGTCGGCGGCAATGGTGGAAAGTGTGGAGCTGTCGGTGTTCTTCTGCACGACCGTCATCAGCCCACCCTCGACGGCGACCGCCGTGCCCACGTTGATATTGTTGTGGCGGATCAGCGTCTCGCCGCCGAAGCTGGCATTGAGATTGGGGAAGTCGCGCAGGGCCAGCGCCGCCGCTTTCACGATGAGGTCGTTGATGGTGACCTTTTCCTCGTCCGGCAGCAATTCGTTGATCTGCTTGCGCAGCGCCAGCAGCGCGTCCATTTCGATTGCGCTGGTCACATAGAAGTGCGGCACCGTCGTCTTACTTTCGACCATGCGGCGGGCGATAGCCTGGCGCATACGGGTTGTCTTGACCTCGGTGTCGGCGGCCCCGGCTGTGGCCACCGTCGCCGGCTGCGGCGCGGGCGTGGCTGCGGGCGCTGCCGCTGGGGCCGCGGCGGGCGGACCGGCTTCCAGGTAAGACTCGACATCGGCCTTGCGGATGCGCCCGCCGGGCCCGCTGCCGGCGACCTGCCGCAGGTCGATCTCGTGTTCTTCGGCCATGCGCCGCGCTACGGGCGTGGCGCGCACGCCGCCGGGGAACTCATCGCCGACGGCGTCGCCGGCTGCGGGGGCTGCTTCCTCGGCGGCAGGTTGGGCCGCCGCCTGTCCATCCTCGGCCGGGGCCTGGGCCTCAGCCTCTGCCTCGGCCGGCTCCTCGGCGGCCACTGGCGCTGCAGCGGCCGGGGCGGAGGCGCCATTGCCGGCGCCGGCCATGCTGCTGATGTCTTCGCCTTCGTCGCCGATAATGGCGATGTTGGCGCCGACGGGCACGATGGCGCCAACATCTTCCAGCTTCTTGAGCAGCGTGCCGCTGGCCTGAGCCTCGAGTTCCAGCGTCGCCTTATCCGACTCAATTTCGGCAATGACTTCGCCTTTTTCAACCGCGTCGCCTTCTTCCTTGAGCCAGCTAACCAGCTCGGCCTCACGCATGTCGAAGCCCAGCTTGGGCATCACAATAAACTCGGCCATTACAGAATCTCCTTGACCGCCGCTATCACTTTGTCCGGGTTGATCAGGGCCATCTGCTCCAGCTCAGCGGAGTAGGGCAGGGGAACGTCTTCCTGGGCAACGCGCCGGATGGGGGCATCCATATAGTCGAAGCCTTCCGCCTGTAGCCGCGCCGCCACCTCGGCCCCCACGCCGAAGGTGCCGTAGCCCTCTTCGACGACGACGGCCTTAAAGGTCTTCTTGAACGACTCTAACGCCGGCCCTATATCCAGCGGGCGCAAAGTGCGTAGGTCGACGACTTCAGCCTCAATGCCGTCCTGAGCCAGTCGCTCGGCCGCTTCCAGCGAGACCTGCAGCCCCTGGGCGTAGCTGACAATCGTCACGTCGGAGCCTTCACGCTTCACCTCGGAGACGCCGATAGGCACCGTGTATTCCTCTTCCGGCACCTCGCCGCGTAGCTGGTATAGGGTTGCATGCTCGATATAGAGCACCGGGTCGTCGTCGCGGATGGCTGTCTTCAGCAGGCCCTTGGCGTCATAGGGCGTGCCTGGGGAGACGACCTTCAGCCCCGGGAAGTGGGCGAAGATAATGTCCGGCGTGTGGCTGTGCGTGGCGCCGAGCTGTCGCCCGCCGCCGCCGGGCGCGCGGAAGACGACCGGCGCTTTAATGGCGCCGCCGAACATGTAATGGACCTTGGCCGCGTGGTTGACGATGGCGTCCAGCGCCAGCATGGCGAAGTTGATCGTCATAAACTCGGCGACGGGGCGCAGCCCGTTCATGGCGGCGCCGGTCGCCGCGCCGCCGATGACCATCTCGGAGATGGGCGTGTCGCGCACCCGCTTATCGCCAAACTCATCGTGAAAGCCGCGGGTCACGGCATAGGTGCCGCCCCAGACGCCCACTTCCTCGCCCATGATGAATACATTCTCGTCGCGGTGCATCTCTTCGCGCAGCGCGTCGGTGATTGCCTGTCGCATGGTTATTCGCGCCATCTTAAGCCTCCACGTAGATATGGTCGTACAGAGCATCCGGCTCGGGTAGCGGCGACTCCTCGGCAAAAGCGACGGCGGCGTCCACCGTCTCCTGCGCCGCCTGGTCGATCTGCTCCAGCGTTTCCTGGTCGGCCATCTCATTTTCCAGCAAGTGGCGCTCTAGAATGCCGATCGGATCGTCTCCCTGCCACTTCTCGACCTCGTCTTTGGTGCGGTAGCGTAGCGGGTCGCCCATGCTGTGACCCTCGAAGCGGTAGGTGATCATTTCCAGGAACTGCGGGCCTTCGCCATCGCGGATCTGCTGCAGCGCTGCCTGGGTGGCCTCGTAGACCTCCATGGCGTTCATGCCGTTCACCTGCTTGCCTTCCATGTTGTAGGCCTGGGCCTTCTGCAGCATGGTGCCCGCCGAGGCGCGCTCGACGGCGGTGCCCATTCCGTATTGGTTGTTCTCCACAATCCAGAGCACGGGCAGATCCCAGACGCCGGCCAGGTTGAGCGATTCGTGGAAGTAGCCGATATTGGTGGCGCCGTCGCCCATGTAGCAGAGCACGGCGTTGTCGGTGCCGCGGTACTGCTCGGCGAGAGCGATGCCCGTTGCCAGCGGCAGGTGCCCGCCGACGACGGCATAGCCGCCCCAGAAGTTGGCCTCGACGTTGACCATGTGCATCGAGCCGCCTTTGCCTTTGCTGACGCCGGTCGTCTTGCCCAGCATCTCCGCCATGACGGCGCCGGGGTCCGAGCCGACGCAGAGGGCGTGGGCGTGGTCGCGGTAGGCTGTAATGACGTGATCCCCTTCCTGCCGGGCGGCGATTGAACCGACGGCGACTGCTTCCTGCCCAATGTACAGGTGGAGGAAGCCCCCGATCTTTCCTTGCTGGTACAGCTCGGCCGAGCGCTGTTCAAACAGGCGAATCAGCACCATCTGCTGATACCAGTCAAGAAGCATTTCCTTATCCATTCATGTCTCCTTTGCCTCACTGGTAAGTGATCTGGATATCCCGGCTGTAGCGGCCGGGCCAACATTCCTTTCCGGTGCCGCCGGGCGGCGCACCGAAGTTAGTGTAACAGACTTCCCGAGGGCATGCTAGATGCCACAGGAGCGGGTCCACCCATAAGCTGAGAGCGAGTCGTAGGGGTCTGGCATGCCGGCCAAGCGCCGCAGGAAGACAAGAAATGGTGTGTCTGGCATGCCAGACCCGCGGGCGCGTTCGGCCGGCGCTTAAGCGAGCGTAACTTCCGCTCCACGGCTGTCGCCGGCCAGCAGCCAGGTGCGGCTGTCGAGCCCGGCCGTGGCGAAGGCACTGCGGATGGCTCTGGCCAGCTCCTCGTGGCCGGCCGGGGCAAAGGCGATGAGCGACGGCCCGGCGCCGCTGAGACAGGCGGCCGCACCCGCCGCCCGCGCTGCCGCCAGGGCAGCCTCCATGCCGGGGATGAGCGGGATGCGATAGGGTTCGTGCAGCCGGTCGGCCATGGCCCGCGCCAGGAGCGCATAATCACCTTTGGCCAGCCCCTGCAGCAAGAGGCCCAGCCGGCCCAGGTTAAAGACGGCAGCGGCGTGCGGGACGTTGGCGGGCAGGGCGACGCGCGCCGCCTGCGTGGAAAGGGCGACGGCAGGCAGCACGACCACGGCCTGCAGCGGCGCGATCGGCAGAGAAATGCTTTCGTCGCCGGCGACAAGCGTCAGCCCGCCATAGAGGGCGGCGGCCACGTTGTCGGCGTGCCCTTCCAGCTCCGTCGCCAGCGCCAGCAGCAGCGGCGGCGGCAGCCCGGCGCCCAACAGCGCGTTGGCTGCTAGCAGCCCGGCGACCACGGCAGCGGCGCTGCTGCCCAGGCCGCTTCCCACCGGGATACTGTTCTCCTGGTCAACCTGCAGCGGCGGCAGGGGCTTACCGGCGTAGCGGGCCAGATGGTGCATGGCTTGCAGCACAAGGTTCTCCTCGTTCTGCGGCAGCAGGCCGGCGCCCTCGCCGTGGACGATAACCTGTGTGCGCCCGGCAGGGCTGACCACGGCCCGATTGCGCAGGGAGAGCGCCAGGCCGAGACAGTCAAAGCCCGGGCCGAGGTTAGCGCTGGTAGCGGGAACCGAAACGCGCACGGCGGTCACGGACTATTCCTGACCGGCGGCCATATCCAGCTCGCCACGCTCCTGGCCCAGCGGCGATTTTTCCAGCGCTTCAAGGACCCGCTCGGAGAGCCGCCGGCGCGATGGCCGGCGCCGGCCCAGGCCCTTCAGCCCTTCAAGCAGATGACTGGTAACCGTGCGCGCCACGCGCGCCGTCGCCTCGCGCGAGAGACGCTCGCCGCGCTCAAACCAGAGGATAGCCGCGTAGCCGAGGGCTACTGTCGTGCCGGCCGCCACGGCCGCCGCCACCAGCCAGGCGGGCGGCCCGCCCAACTTGGCCAGCTCATAAAAGAGGGTGCGCGCCAGTAGCCCGGCGCCAAAGACGCTGGCCGCCTCGCGCGCCCGCGCCGGGGTCAGCCGGTAGTCATAGATGCGGGCGACGCCGAGGATGAGCGAGACCTGGATGGCCACAAGGGGGATAAAGTCGATCACCGGCAACGGCGTCAGCGCTACCAGGCTGGCCGTTGAAGCCGAGCGGGTGATAAGCTGCCAGGCGAGATGCCAGCGGTAGGCGGGCAGGCCACGCCCCAGCGCCGCCATGAGCCGCGGCTCGGCCACGATGATGGCGTTAACCACGGCTTCCAGGTTCTTTTCCTTGAGCGCCGAGATGGGGATGATCTGTTCGGCGGCAATGCCCAGGTTGGCGGCGGCGTTGGCGACGGCGGCTTCTTTCTCCTTGCGTACCAGATCGATCTTGTTGAGGACGACCACATAGGGCTTGCCCAGCCGCTTCAGCTCCTGGAAGAGGGCCAGCTCCTCGCGCTTGACGCCCTGGATGGCGTCAAAGATGATGACCAGGAAATCGGCAGCAGCGGCGGCTTCCAGCGCCAGCGCCCGTTCGCGCTCGCCCACGGAACCGACGGCGTCCGCTCCCGGGGTATCGACAATACGAAAGGGACCGGCGTCGGCGGCGCGGTTGGCGCGCGTCGTACCGGGCACCGGGCTGACGTCTGCCGGCGCTTCCGCCTCGCTAATCAGCTGGTTAAACAGGGTCGATTTGCCCACGTTGGCTGGGCCGATGATCGCCACATCGTGGCGGTCGCCAAAGGCCATCTGCGCCTGTTCTTGCGCAGCGCTGAACAGCTTACGCACCTTGCCCGGTTCGCCGGGCAGCACGGGCAACAGGGCCAGCAGCGTTTGCTGCTGCCCGACTGGCAGCGCCCGCCAGAGGGCGGCGACGGTATCGCGTGATTCGGCCGGAAAGTCGGCCAGTATTTCGTCAATGTTGTTCATATAGCCTGCTTTTCCCGGCGCAACAAAGCCAGCGCCGGGCCGTGCACCTGTTATAATTAAGACGAGGTGCAGGTAGAACCTATTGTAGGAAGTGAGCGCGAGGGAGGCGAACCGTGGAGCAGCAACCGGTGCGATTTGGATTGAGCGTGGCGACGCTCGGCGACTTTGGCGACCCACGTTTTGTCATGCGTCTGGCCCAGAAAGCGGAGGCGGCCGGCTGGGAGGCGCTTTTTGTCTGGGATCATCTGGCTTATGCCTGGGGCGTGCCCGCCGGCGATCCCTGGGTCATTCTCAGCGCGGTCGCGACCAGCACGCGGCGGCTGCTGATCGGCACGGCGGTGACGCCTTTGCCCCGCCGCCGCCTGCAGGTGCTGGCCCAGACACTGGTGACGTTGGACCGGCTGAGCGAGGGCCGGCTGGTCCTGGGCGTCGGGCTCGGGGGCGTTGGCGCGGAGTATGCCGCCTTTGGCGAGCCCGAGGACGCCCGGGTGCGCGCAAATATGCTCGACGAGGGGCTGCCCCTGCTCGACCGGCTGCTGTGTGGGGAGACGGTCAGCTACGCCGGCGCCCACTACACGCTGCAGGGCGTCAGCCTGCAGCCGCGCCCCTGGCAGCAGCCGCGCCTGCCGATCTGGGTGGGCGGCGAAAGCGCGCCGGCCCTGCGCCGCGCCGCCCGCTACGACGGCTGGGTCTTTGCCGCCGACGACGAGAGCGCGACCAACGTAAAGAGCCCGCAGCAGGTGGAGCGCATGGTCGCCGGGCTCATGCAGGAGCGCGCGGGCGCTCAGCCCTTTGCCGTGGCCATGACGGCGGTGTCTGCGCCCAGGGATGGCGAGCTGGTCGCGAGCTACGCCGCGGCCGGGGTCACCTGGTGGCTGGAGTCGATCCACGGCCTGCGCGGTTCGCAGGAAGAGATGGACGCACGCGTCGCCGCCG
The DNA here is from genome assembly GCA_964579295.1 of uncultured Ardenticatenaceae bacterium. Taxonomy (GTDB): domain Bacteria; phylum Chloroflexota; class Anaerolineae; order Promineifilales; family Promineifilaceae; genus JAAYYY01. The sequence continues at coordinate 52,462 of CAZOGK010000012.1, read as the reverse complement.
GCCCGCCGCGCTGACCCGTAAAGTGCGAACAACCGTGCTATGTGCTATGATTCGAGCCCATGACCCGTCCTCCTCAACTTCGTGAAAACAGCTGGCGCGTCGCGCCCCTGGCGCCGCCTGAGCTCGCGGGCCGGTTAGGCCAGTTGCACCCGGTCCTCCTGCAAATCCTCTACAACCGGGGCCACCAGCGCGAAAGCCAGATCCAGGCCTTCCTGGAGGGCCATTACGTCGAGGCGAGCGATCCCTTCCTGCTGCCCGGCATGGAGGCGGCGGTAGAGCGCATTCTCCAGGCGCGCAAAGAGGATGAGCGCATTGTCGTCTATGGCGACTTTGACGCCGACGGCGTGACGGCGACGGTGCTGCTGGTCGAAGCGCTGCGCGCCCTGGGCTTTGAGCGCGCGCAGGCGCAGCCCTACATTCCCGACCGTGTCGACGAAGGCTATGGCCTCAACGAAGACGCCCTGACCAAGATCCGCACGGAAATCGGGGCCGATCTGGTGATCAGTGTCGATTGCGGCATCCGCTCGCTGGCCGAGGTGCGCCACGCCAACGAGATGGGGCTGGACATGATCATCACCGACCACCACAGCATCGGCCGCGAGCTGCCCGAGGCGCGCGCCGTGATCAATCCCAAGCTGCCCGATTCTCGCTACCCGGAACGCATGTTGGCCGGCGTCGGCATCGCCTATAAGCTGGCGCAGGCGCTGCACCTGGCGCTGCCGCCCAGCAGCGGGTATGACGTGACCTCGCTGCTGGACCTGGTGGCGGTGGGCACGGTGGCCGACCTGGCGCCGCTGCAGGGGGAGAACCGACTGCTGGTGCGCGATGGGCTCGAGGTGCTCAACAGCTTCCGCCGGCCGGGTGTGGCCGCACTGGCCGCCGTCGCCGGCATCAAGGCCGGGAATATTACCGCCGAGTCCATTGGCTTTGCCCTCGGCCCGCGCATTAATGCCGCCGGGCGCCTCTCTCACGCCTATGACGCCGCCCGCCTGCTCGCCGCTGCCAGTGAAGAGACGGCGGCGCGCTATGCTTCCGAGCTAAACCGTCTCAACCAGCAGCGGCGCACGCTGACACAGCAGCTCAGCGACGCAGCCGAAACGATGGTCGCCGACGGCGCGCCGATCATCATCGCCGGCGGCGCCAACTACCTTGCCGGCGTGGTCGGCCTCGTCGCCAGCAGGCTGGCCGAAAAGTATTACCGTCCGGCTATTGTCATGGAGCAAGGGGAGACTGAAAGCCGCGGCTCGTGCCGTTCTATTCCCGAGTTCCACATCACCGAAGCGCTGGACGAGGTGGCCGACCTGCTGGAACGGCACGGCGGCCACGCACAGGCGGCCGGCTTCACCATTCGTAACGAGAAGCTGCCGGAGTTCGGCGAGCGGCTGACGGCGCTGGCCGAGGAGCGGCTCCGCGACCTGGAGCTTAAGCCCAGCCTGGCTATCGACGCCGAGCTGGCGCTGCCCGATATCGACTGGGCCCTGCACGGCGTGCTGGCGCAGCTGGAGCCGTGCGGACAGCAGAATGAAGCGCCGCTTTTTATGAGCCGTAACCTGCACGTCTACAACCACCGGGCGGTAGGCCAGGACGGCGCCCATCTCAAGCTGGAGCTGGGCGATGGTTATCGTAAAATCCATGCCATTGCCTTCCGCCAAGGAGTGTGGGCGCCGCAGCTGCCGCGCCGCATCGATCTGGCCTATAGTCTCAGCGTCAACGAGTGGAATGGCAGCCGCAATTTGGAGCTGATGGTCCAGGATATTCGCCCGGCTTCAGAGCAGGAGAGCTAAACGTGAAAGTGCTGGTAACCGGCGCCGCCGGATTCATTGGCAGCCATCTGGCCGCAAAGCTGGCCCGGCGCGGCGATGCGGTCGTGGGGCTGGACAACTTTAACGACTATTATGACCCGGCGCGCAAGCGCGCCAACGAGCGCCGCCTTAACCAATACCCCAACTTCTGCATGATCGAAGGCGACATTCGGGACCGGCAGGATATGCTCGACCTCTTCCAGCGCGAGCGCTTTGACGCCGTGGCCCATCTGGCGGCCCTGGCCGGGGTACGCAACGCCGTGACCCACCCTGAGCTTTATGTCAACGTGGACTACAACGGCACGCAAAATCTGATGGATGCGGCCCGCGCCGCCAACGTCGCCAACTTCGTCTTCGCCTCTACCTCCTCGGTCTATGGCGACACACACCAGATCCCGTTTATCGAGACGGATAGCTGCGACCGGCCCCTGCAGCCCTATGCCGCGGCCAAGCGCGCCGCCGAGATCCTCGGCTACGCTTACCACCATCTCTATGGCCTCCCTTTCACCGCCCTGCGCTTTTTCACCGTCTATGGTCCCAGCGGCCGGCCGGACATGATGGCCTATCTTGTCGCCGACAGCATCAGCCGCGGCGTCGAGATCCCGTTCTACGAAGGCGGCGAGATGTACCGTGACTGGACCTTTGTCGACGACATCACCGACGGGGTAGTTGCCGCCGTGGATCGCCCGCTGGGCTACGAGGTCATCAACCTCGGTCGCGGCGAACCGGTGCGGCTTGGCGATTTCGTGGCTATGCTGGAGTCGCTGGCCGGGAAGAAAGCCCGGCTGCGCCCGGCGCCCAAGCTGGCAGCCGACGTCGTGCGCACCTACGCCGATATTGGCAAGGCGCGCCGGCTGCTGGACTATAACCCGCAGATTTCCGTGGCAGAGGGCGTGACACGCTTCTGGGACTGGTACCGGCAGGAAGGAGCCTGACGGCGCGACAGACGCTCTACTACAGCGCTTTTATCATCAAGATCCGCGGCCGGCGGCGCGCCACAAAGCCCAGCTCGCGCCAGTGTGACAGCGTCGCCTCGTAATGCGTGCTGCTACCCAGATATAGCTCAAGCGTTCCCGCCGCGGCGCCATCCATGCGCAGCAGACCGTCGTAAATGTGCTGGCGCGTGTCGGCCCTGTCCCAATAGACCGGCTCCAGGGCCAGCATAGCCTGGCGCGTGGCGTCCGTCTCGGCCAGCCAGAGTACGCCGATCTCCCGGTCTTCGTCGCGCACGCTCCAGAAGCGCCCGCCGCTAGGAGTACTATTTCCGTAATCTGTCTCGACTACGGCCGCCACCTGAGGATCGCCCGCTTCCCGTTCGCGGCGCAGGAGCGCGCGAAAACGGGCGCTGCCTTCGCGCCGCGGCAGGGCGGCAAAGGGGGGTGGACCGCCGCGCGCAACAGAGGTCGCGCCCGGCGCCAGCAGGAAGTAAGGGTGATAGGGCTGGTAGCCAAGCTGTTGATAGAGCTGCTGCGCCGGCATATTGTCGCGGTCCACGTGCAGGGCAACCCAGCGCTTCCCGGATTCGCGGATCTGCTGCTCCAGATAACCCATGAGGCGCGTGGCGACCCCCTGACGGCGGTGGGGCGCGGCGACGCTGACGTTGAAGACAAAGCCGCTGAGGCTGCGGAGATGGTAGTAGCCGCAGCCGGCGATGGCCCCGGCGCGGCGCGCCTTAAAGCCGCGGCCTGCCGTCAGCAGGTAGACGGGCACGAACAGGTAACTCAGCGCCCGGCGCAGCGGCGTCCGCGTGAGTTCGGTAAAATCGACGTCGACGCCGATCATATTGGCGTAGACGAGGCGCGTTATCGCCAGCACGTCCCAGGGACGAATCGGCTCGATCTGCACGTTGTGAGCCATGCGTCCCATTGTAGCCGATTGGCCCCTCTGCCAAAAAACGCGGCAGGTTGGTTGACCCTGGCGACCCCTGTTACAATCCGCCGACATGAAACGAGGCCGTGGGCCGGCACGGCCCTGCACCAGAACGCATGAGTAGAGCAAGCCAGTCGCGACAACAGCCCACACCTGATCTCCCCCCGCACCAGTTCATCAGCAGAGCCCAGGCGTGGGAGGAATGTTTGCGCCACCTGCAGCAGCAGCCCCGGCTCGCCGTCGATCTGGAAGCAAACAGCCTCTACGTCTACCGCGAAGAAGTCTGCCTCATCCAGATTTCCATTCCCGGGCAGGATTACATCGTCGATCCCACGGCGGACCTCGACCTCTCTGGCCTCGGCAAGCTGTTCGCCAATCCGGCGGTGGAGAAAGTATTCCACGCGGCCGAGTACGACCTGATCCTGGTCAAGCGCCAATATGGCTGGGAGCTGAACAATCTTTTCGACACGATGTGGGCGGCGCGCATCCTGGGCATCGAGCGCGTGGGGCTGGCGAATATGCTGGAGGCCGAGTTTGGCGTGCAGCTCGACAAACATTTCCAGCGCGCTAACTGGTGCCGGCGCCCGCTATCGTCGGACGAGCTGGCCTATGCCCAGGCAGACACCCACTTTCTCCTGGCCCTGCGCGACAGGCTGGCTGCCCGGCTGGAAGCGGGGGGACACATTGCCGAGGCAGAGGAGATCTTCGCCGAGCAGACAAATGTACAGCCGCCCACGGTCGTCTTTGACCCCGATGCCTTCTGGACGATGAACGGCGCCCGCCGCCTGTCGCCACAGGGCAAAGCGATTCTGCGCGCGCTCGCCATCTACCGCGACCAGGCGGCGGAGCGCCGCAACCGGCCCCATTTCAAGATCCTGCAGGATAAGACGCTGCTGGAGATTGCTCAGGAAGCGCCGCGCGACCGCGCCGCGCTGGCCCGCCTGCACGGCATGTCGCCGGGGCAGGTCAGTCGCTATGGGCGCGACATCCTGCGCATTGTGCGCGAGAATCTGGGTGCGCGCGCGCCGCGCCGCCCGCCGCGCCCGCCGCGCCTGCCGCAGGACGTTGTCGAGCGCTACGAGCTTCTGCGCATCTGGCGGCGGGACAAGGGGCAGGCGCGCGGCGTCGAATCCGACGTCATCCTTAGCCGCGAGGCAATGTGGGCCCTGGCCCGCGAGCATCCGCAAAGCCGGGACGCGCTGGCAGGAATACTAGGACGCTGGCGGCTGGAGACATATGGCGATGAGCTGCTGACGCTGCTTGCCGCGCCCAGCTAATCAGAGCGCCAGCAGAGAGGAGGGAAGATGGAGATTACCTTTCACGGAGCCGCGCGCACAGTCACCGGTTCGCAACACCTGATCCGCGTTAACGGCAAGCAGATTTTGCTCGACTGCGGCTTCTACCAGGGCTCGCGCCAGGAGAGCTACCAGCGCAACCGATCGCTGCCCTACGACGCCGCGGCCGTGGACGTTATGATCCTCTCCCACGCGCACATCGACCACAGCGCCAATATTCCTAACCTGGTCAAGAGCGGTTTTGACGGCGACATCTACTGCACCTACGCCACGCGCGACCTCTGCTCCATCATGCTGCGCGACAGCGCCAAGATTCTGGAATCGGACGTGGAGTACCTCAACAGGAAGCAGGACGGCGCGCCGCTAGAGCCCATCTACACGACACAAGACGCCGTGCGCAGCCTCAACCATTTTCTGGGCATGAGCTATGACCGCACGCGGGAGGTGATGCCGGGCGTCTCGCTCACCTTCTATGACGCCGGCCACATCCTCGGCTCGGCTATCGTCACCCTGGACATTGAGGACAGGGAGCAGGGGCGCGATATCCGGCTGGTCTTCAGCGGCGACCTGGGCCGGCAGCACCGCCCCATCCTGCGCGACCCGCGCTACGTGGAGGAGGCAGACGTGCTCCTCGTGGAAAGCACCTATGGCGACCGGCTGCACGAAGCTGATTACGAGACCGATGCCCGGCTGGAGCAGGTCATCACGGAGACGGTCCGGCGCGGCGGCAAGGTCATTGTGCCAGCCTTTGCCGTCGGCCGCACCCAGGAGCTGGTCTACCGCTTGCACGAGATGGTGCAACGCGGCGAGATCCCGGACGATTTGCCCGTCTTTGTCGATAGCCCGCTGGCGGTGGATGCGACCGGCATCTACCGTCTGCACCCCGAAGCCTACGACGAAGAGCTGGAAGCCTTTATGCTGCAGCAGGGCGATCCCTTTGGCTTTGACATGCTGGCCTATACCCGCAGCGTCAGCCAGTCGAAGGCGCTCAACAGCCTGGAGCGCCCGGCTGTCATCATCAGCGCCAGCGGCATGGCCGAATATGGGCGCATCCTGCACCATCTGAAGAACAACATCGGCGACCCCCGCAGCACCGTTATGATCGTCGGCTGGCAGGCGCCCAGCACGCTCGGCCGGCGCCTGGTGGAGAACGCGCGCCGCGTGCGTATCTTTGGCGAAGAGTATGAGGTCCGGGCCGAGGTAGTTACCATGAATGGCATGAGCGCCCATGCCGACCGCGATGAACTGCTCGATTGGATCGACCATTTCCGGCGCAAGCCGCGCCATACCTTCATCGTCCACGGCGAGGAAACGGTGTCACTGGACTTCTCAAGATCGCTACGCCAGCGTGGCCTGCAGAACGTTCACGTGCCGCATCTCGGCCAGAGCTTTACCGTCTAAGCCATGAGCTTCGCCAACGTCTACGCGGGCCTGCCGGTCCTGGTGACTGGCCACACCGGTTTCAAGGGCTCCTGGCTGGTCCTGTGGCTGAAGGAGCTGGGCGCCGAGGTGACGGGCTTCAGCCTGCCCGGCGCGCCCACCACGCCCAGCAACTTCGACGTCTGCCGCCTGGGCGAACAGGTGACAGACGTGCGCGGCGACGTGCGTGACCTGCCGGCGCTGGCGGCGACGATTGCCCGCAGCCGCCCGCGCCTCATCTTCCACCTGGCGGCTCAGCCGCTGGTGCTGACCGCCTACCGCGACCCCAAGACAACGTTCGACGTCAACGTTGGCGGAACCGTCAACCTGCTAGAAGCGGTGCGGCAGAGCGAGGGCGTAGCGGCGGTTGTCTGCATTACCACCGACAAGGTGTACGAAGACCGCGAGTGGGTATGGGGCTATCGTGAGAACGATCGGCTCGGCGGCCACGATCCCTACAGCGCCAGCAAGGCGATGGCCGAGCTGGCGATTGCTGCCTATCGCCAGAGCTACTTCCAGCAAGAGGGGCCGGCGCTGGCCGCGGCGCGCGCCGGCAATGTCATCGGCGGCGGCGACTTTGCCGCCGACCGCCTGCTACCGGATACGATGCGCGCGCTGATGGCCGGCGAGCCGGCGCTGGTGCGCAACCCCTCCTTTGTGCGCCCCTGGCAGCACGTGCTGGAGTCGCTGAGCGGCTATCTCTGGCTGGGGGCGCATCTGCTGCGCGAGGGGCGCGCCTACGCCGAGGCCTGGAACTTCGCCCCGCGCGAGAGGGCGGGAATCACGGTGCAGCAGGTCGTGGAGAAGGCGCTGGCGCTCTGGGGCAGCGGCAGCTGGACGCCGCTGGCTGGTGGGCAGCAGGCGGAGAAGGAGACGGTCCTGCTGCGGCTCAACCGTGACAAGGCGGCCAACCGGCTTGGCTGGCAGCCGCTCTACGAGTGGGACCAGGCGCTGGCGGCGACGGTCGATTGGTTTCGCGCTTACCACGGGCGGCAGGAGCAAGGGGCGGGCGAACCGAATATGTACGACGTCTGCGCGGCGCAAATCGACGGCTACACGGCTCGCGCCGGCGCGCTGAGCTTCCCCTGGGCCCAATAGGCCAAAAGAAAAGGGGCCGCAGTCGCGGCCCCTGAGCAGGTCGAGCGCGCCGCTCCTGCCGGCCTAAATCACGCTTAGCTCGCGCCCTACCTCGCCGAAAATCTCCAGCGCCTGCTCGATGTCGCTCAGGCTATGGGCGGCGCTGTTCATCACCCGGATGCGCGCCATGCCCTGCGCGACAGTAGGGTAGCCGATAGCCATAGCGAAGACACCGTTTTCAAAGAGCCGGCGGCTGAACTGCTGGGCCAGCGGCGCGTCGCCCAGCATGACGGGCACGATGGGCGTCTCGCTATGGCCCGTATCAAAGCCCATTTCCTCCATGCCCCGGCGAAAGAGAGCCGCATTGGCCCACAGCTTATCGACGAGCTGCGTGGACTCCTGCAGAATGTCCACGGCTTCGATGCAGGCGGCCACGTCGGGCACCGTCATCGCGCTGGAAAAGAGGAAGGGCCGGCCGCGCTGGCGCAGCCAGTCTACGATCAGCTTCTTGCCGGCGACCATGCCGCCGACGACGCCAAAGGCCTTGCTCAGCGTGCCCACCTCGATATCCACCCGGCCGTGCAGCCCAAAGTGATCGACAATGCCGCGCCCCCCTTTACCCAGTACCCCTTCACCATGCGCGTCGTCGACCATGAGCATGATGCCATATTCTTCGGCCACCGCCGCAATCTGGTCCAGCGGCGCAATATCGCCGTCCATGCTGAAAACACCGTCGGTAATGATCAGGCGGCGGTTATAGTCGTTGGTCGCTTCAATTTGCCGCCGCAGATCCTCCACGTCGTTATGCTCGTAGCGCACGGTCGTGGCGCGGCTGAGGCGGCAGCCGTCGATGATGCTGGCATGGTTCAGCGCGTCGCTGAAGATGACATCGCCGCGGCCGACCAGCGCCGGAATTGCGCCGATGTTGGCCGAAAAGCCGCTCTGGAAGGTAATGCAGGCCTCGGCGCCCTTGAAGGCAGCCAGCTTTTCCTCCAATGTTTTGTGCAGGGACATGGTGCCGGCAATGGTGCGCACGGCCCCGGGACCAATGCCATACTGGTCAATGGCCTCTTTGGCCGCCTGGCGCATGCGGGGGTGGTTAGCCAGCCCGAGATAGTTGTTGGCGCAGAAGTTGAGCACCCGGCGCCCGTCTACTGTCACCCAGGCATCCATCGGCGATTCGATGGTGCGGATATGGGTGTACAGGCCCGACTCGCGCAGGAGTTCAAGCTCTTCGGCAATCCAGGCTGTGTTACTCTTCCCGTTGTCTGTGCTCATGGCTGTTCTCCTTGTGTGGCCGCTGTCCCCGCTACATCTCCGTGGGAAAGTCGAAGAATTTTACCTCAACTGCGAACTGCTTTGCCAGATGGCGGCCCAGCGCCCGCACGCCCACCGTCTCCGTGGCATAATGGCCGGCGAAGAGGACGTTCATGCCGTAGTCGCTGGCCGCCCAGTAATGGGCGTGCGACGTTTCCCCGGTGATCAGCGTGTCGGCGCCCGCGGCCTGCGCCGCGGCGACCGCGTCGGCGCCGGCGCCGGAGAGGATGGCGATGCGCGCCGGCTGCTCCGGGCCGTGCGCCAGCACCAGCGGCATTGTCCGCAGCTGCTGCGCCAGTTCCGCCTCTAGCCGCTGCAGCGTCAGGCCGGCTGGAGCGGCGCCCACCACGCCGAGGGGCGTCCCATTCACCTCGTACCACCAGCCCTCGACGCTGACGCCCAGCAGCCGCGCCAGCTCGACGTTGTTGCCCACTTCAGGATGGGCATCCAGCGGCAGGTGAGCGGCGTACAGGTTGACGCCGTGGCGCAGTAATAGGCGCACGCGCTCGCCCAGCGGGCCGGCAATGCGCTCCACCTGGCGCCAGAAAATGCCGTGGTGCACCAGCAGCATATCGGCCTGCCAGGCGGCCGCTTCGCGGATGACGGGCAGCGCCGTATCCACCGCCAGGGCGATGCGGTCAATGGACGTGTTGTCGCTCTCCACCTGCAGCCCCTGGGGCCCGTAATCGTCAATCGCGCCAATGCGCAGATAGCCGTCCAGGTAGGCGACGAGTTCCTCTCGATTCATGGTCAGTCCTTTCTTTGCTAGACATAAGACCTGCCGTCTCGTGGTTGACGGCTGGAGAAAAATCACTAAACTGTCATTGATGCCGGGGACGCATCCCGGTCTGACAGATAGACAGCTAACGACCTAGATTGCTGCCTTTATGAATCGTAGTAATGGCCTGTTGAATGAGCCTGTGCTCATTCTCAACGTGAACTTTGAGCCGCTTCACGTCTGCAATACGAAGCGGGCGGTAGCCCTTCTCATGGCGGGCAAAGCGGAGCTGATCCTCAACGGTCGAGGCATCATCCGCAGCGCCAGCGCCGAGTTTGAGCTGCCCTCGATTATCAAGCTGCAGCACATGATCCGGCGGCCACGGCCGCGCATCACCCTCAGCAAGCGCGAGGTGCTGCGGCGCGACGATTACACCTGCCAGTATTGCGGGCGCAAGAATTACCACCTGACCATCGACCACGTCGTCCCGCGCCACGCCGGTGGGGCTCATAGCTGGACCAATCTGGTCGCCGCCTGCTCGGGCTGCAACCGCCGCAAAGGCGGCCGCACGCCGGACCAGGCCGGCATGCAGCTGCTGCGCCAGCCCTACGAACCGAGCAGCAACGCCACCTATCGCTTCGGCCGCCATCTGGAAGACCGGCAGGAGTGGGAGCCATACATTAACGGCTGGTAGGCGGCTACTGCTGTCGCTTGTAGGCAAAGCGGCCGGCCACACCCAGGATGCGCGGCAGCCCGGCCTCAATCAACTCGCTCAGCTCATCCACCATCCGGACATAGCCTGGATAAGGGCCGCCAAAGGGGTCCTTAACGTTGTGGCTGGCGCCGGCCATTTCACTGAGTAGAAAGATGCGCGTGGCCGCCTCGGGAAACTCCACCCGCAGCGCTTCGGCATGACCGGACTCCATGCAGAGGATCAGGTCGGCCGCGTCGATTGCCTCCTGCGTCACTTCCCTGGCCTGATGCTCACTGATGTCGATCCCCCGCTCGGCCAGCAGCTCGATGCCGGCGCGGGCGGCGCCGCGCTCTAGCTGGGCCCAGGTGCCGGCCGAGCTAACCGTCCAGTCGTGCAGCCCTTCTTGCTGCAGCCGCTGGCGCAGCAGCCCTTCGGCGGCCGGCGAACGGCAGATGTTCGCAGTGCAAATAAAGAGGATGTGTGGCATAAATCTCCCACGTCTTCAGTCACCTACTCGCCGATTGTACCATGCGTTATCCGTGGGCCAATTTCCTCCTGCTCTTCCTGTTGTTGCTGCAGGCGCTGACCGGCTATTTCGGCTTTACCTCTGGCACGGAAGAAAGGGCCTGGCTGCTCTGGGCGCACGCCGCCGGCGCCTACGCCATCACCCTGGTGCTCTTCTGGAAAGCGGCCATCGTCTGGGGCGTCGCCCGGCGCGGCGTGCGCTGGCGCGGCGAGCGCGCCTGGTTCCTGGGCATGTTCCTGCTGCTCATCCTCGCCCTGGCCCTGGGCATCGCCTGGACCTTCACCGGCTACGAGACGCTGGCCGGCTTCAGCCTCCTCTCGTTGCACATTTACGTCGCCGTGCCCCTGCTCATTCTCATGGCCTGGCACTCGTGGCGCCGCCGCTGGATTCTGCAGCGGGTGGAAGCGCGCGACCGGCGCGCCTTTCTGCGCGGCGGGCTGCTGGCGCTGGGCGGGGCGCTCGTCTGGGGCGTCTTGCGCGGCTGGCAGCGCCAGCGCCGCTTCACGGGCTCCTACGAGATAGGCAGCTTTGGCGGCTTCTTTCCCCGCGTCAGCTGGATCAACGACCGGCCCGCGCCGCTGGATATCGAGAGCTGGCGGCTGGAGCTTACTGGCCTGGTCGAGCGGCCGCTGCAGCTGGGCTACCGCGAGCTTCAGCAATGGACCGCCGCGCTGCTGACGGCGACCCTGGACTGCACCGGCGGCTGGTATACGATTCAGGAGTGGCGCGGCCTGGCGCTTGCGGCCTTGCTGGCCGAGGCCGGCCCGCTGGCAGAAGCGCGCAGCGTACGCGTGCAGAGCGTGACCGGCTACTGGCGGCGTTTTCCGCTGGAGCAGGCGCAGCAGTACCTGCTGGCGACACACGTAGCCGGCGCGCCGCTCAGCCACGGCCACGGCGCACCGCTGCGCCTGGTGGCGCCCGACCAGCGCGGCTTTGCCTGGGTAAAATGGTTGACTGCCATCCAGGTCGAGAGCGCGCCGGCGCTGTGGCAGCCGCCCCTGCCGCTGCAATAGCCAGGAAAGGATGGATAATGGACCCCCGCATCAAACAGCGCTTTAGTCAGGAGATCCTTGCCGAGGCGGCGGGCCGCTTTGGCGTCGCGCTGGAGCAGGTGACGGCGTTGGGCGGCTTTGAGAGCTTTATTTACGCCTTCACACAGGAGGGGCAGGCGTACATCCTGCGCATCGGCCACAGTGAGCGGCGCTCCATCCCGCTCATTCGCGGTGAGGTTGACTGGATCAACTTCCTCGCCGACAGCGGCGCTGCCGCCAGCCGGGCCGTGCTCTCGCGCCAGGGCAATCTCGTAGAGTTGATCGGCGACGGCCACGGCGCGCATTTTCTGGCGACCGCTTTCGAGCGGGCGCCGGGCAGGCCGCCGGGTGAGGGCATCTGGGGGCCGACCTTCTTTGAGCGTTACGGGGCAGCGCTCGGCCGCATTCATGCGCTGTCCCGCCGTTATGAGGCGCCGCCAGACACCTGGCGCGCCCACTGGGACGAGCCGCTGCTGCTGGACATCGCGGATAACCTGCCTGCCTCCGAGAGCGTTGTCCTGCACCATTATGAGACGCTGCTCGCCGAGCTGCGGGCGCTGCCGCGTGACCGGCACGCCTATGGCATGATCCATTTCGACCCGCACGGCGGCAACCTGCACGTGGACGACGCCGGTGCGATTACCTTTTGTGACTTCGATGATTGTGGTTACGGCCACTATATTTACGACGTTACCCTGGCCCTCTTCTATGCGCTGCCAGGGGCAAGCGACCCCGCCGCCTTCACGCGCATCTTCCTCAGCAACTTCTGGCGAGGCTATCGCCGTGAAATCGACCTGGAGACGTACTGGCTGGAAAAGGCGCCACTGTTCCTCAAGCTGCGCGAGATCGATTTATACGTCGTGTTCCACCGCAGCTTCGACGTGGACAACATTAATGACCCGTTGGCCCGGCGCTTTATGGACGGACGCAAGCAACGGCTGGAAGCGGGCGAGCCCTACATTGACTTTGACTTTGTTGCCTTCGCGGCTGAGCTGGAGGAACACGAATGAAAATCGTAGATCTGCGGCCGCACCATACTGCGCGTATTCGCCAGATAGCCAGGCTGCTTATCATTGGCTTTGAGGAGCATTGGCCTGGCTACTGGACCGACCTGGACACAGGGATTGCCGAGGTGCTAGAGTCGTTTGCCAGCGATCGCATCAGCCGTGTCGCGCTCGACGAACGGGGCAACGTACTTGGCTGGATTGGCGGCATCTCTGAGTACGACGGCCACGTCTGGGAGCTGCACCCGCTCGTCGTCGATCCGTCGTGCCAGAGACAGGGCATCGGCCGGGCACTGGTGGCCGATTTCGAGGAGCAGGTGCGGCAGCGCGGCGGGCTGACCATCATGCTGGGCAGCGACGACGAAGATGACATGACCACACTGGCGGGTATCGACCTCTATCCCGATCCGCTCGCCCATCTGGCGCAGATCCAGAACCGGCGCGGGCATCCCTTCGAGTTTTACCAGAAGCTGGGTTATGCCATCGTCGGCGTGGTACCCGATGCCAACGGCTGGGGCAAGCCGGATATTATCATGGCCAAGCGGGTAGGGGAGCGGCCAGAGGGCGCCTGACAAAAAAGGCCCTCGCCGGTGGGCAAGGGCCTGTTACGTGTTGGCAGAGACGCTGTTAGCCGTAGCCGAGTACGTCCACCACCGAGCGCACGGCCTCGGCGGAATGGTCGAGCATGGCCCGCTCTTCGGCGGTCAGCTCGAACTCGATGATCTGTTCCACGCCCTCGCGACCCAGTACGGCGGGCAGGCCGATAAAGAGATCCTGGTAGCCGTATTCGCCCTGGGTGTAGACGGCGCTGGGAATAACCCGCTTCTTGTCCTTAAGGATTGACTCGACCATAATGGCGGTGCCGGCGGCCGGGGCATAGTAGCCGCTGTAGCCGAGCAGGCCGACGATCTCGCCGCCGCCCTTGCGCGTGCGCTCTATGATCGCATCCAGACGTTCCTGGCTGATCAGCTCGGTGACCGGAATGCCGGCGACCGAGGTCAGGCGCGGCAGGGGCACCATCGTGTCGCCGTGGCCGCCGAGTACGATGCCGTGCACGTCCTCGACGCTCACGCCCAGCTCCTCGGCGATAAATGTCTTGTAGCGCGCCGTGTCCAGCGCGCCGGCCTGGCCGATGACCCGCCGCGGATCGAAGCCTGTCTTGTGCAGCATGACGTGCGCCATGGCGTCGAGCGGGTTCGTCACCAGGACGACGATGCTGTCAGGCGCGTGCGTCTTAATATTCTGCGCTACCTCTTCCATCACCTCCTGGTTGATCTTCACCAGCTCGTCCCGGCTGGGGAACTTGCCCGTCGCCGGGTCTTTCTTGCGCGGCACCCCAGCGGTGACGACCACGATGTCGGCGCCCGCGATGATGCCAGGGTCGTTGCTGCCGTAGATGCGGCCGTCGAACCCAATTGGCGGCCCGGACTGATACAGGTCCAGCGCCTTGCCGGCGCCAATCTGACCAAAAATGTCGAAGAGGACCAGATCGGCAATCTCCATTTGCGCCAGCCAGTGGGCGGTGGTAGCCCCCACGTTGCCGGCTCCGTACAACGCGACCTTGTTTTTCATCTGTTTTCCCTCGCTTTTCGTTGGCTAGTTGGATGACTGGAGTGGTTCACAGGGTGGGTAAGGGGTCAGGCAGGGAGCGCGGCGTCCACGTCTTCCGGCGCCGTACTCGCCAGAACGTCGCCGCTGCGCACCGGCAGGCTGCTGGCTTCGTAGGCCAGCACCTCCTGCAGCGCCAGAATGGCGACTTCCAGCATCTCCGGCTCCGGCTCGCGCGTTGTCAGCCGCTGCATAGCCAGGTTGGGCCGTGTCAGCAGACGGATCAGCGGATTTCCCTGATGGCGAGCTGTAAAGCGGATGAACTCATAGGCGATGCCCGCAATGAGCGGTAGCAGCAGGACGCGGGAAAGCAGCCGGACCGGCAGCGACATGGGCGGTAGTAGGGTATAGACGAGAATCGAAATGATAACCACAGTCAGCAGAAAGGCGGTGCCGCAGCGCGGGTGTTCCAGCGAGAAGTGCGACACCTGCTCCGGCGTCAGCGGGGCGCCGGCCTCGTAGGCGTTGATCGTCTTATGCTCGGCGCCGTGGTAGCCGAACAGCCGGCGAATGTCAGGCATGAGGCTGATGGCGCGGATGTAGCCGATGAGCAGCAGCAGGCGGACAACGCCTTCGACGACGTTGCTTAGCACCGGCGCCGGCTCGAGACGCAGCCAGCGCACGGCGACATCGCCGACGAAGGCCGGAAAGAGGAAAAAGAGCAGAATGGAAAGGGACAGAGATAAGAGAACGGTTCCCCACTGGGCCGGCCCTTCGAACACGCTGTGCGGCGCCTCCTCTTCCTGCTCTTCCTCGGCCAGCGCCACGTTCGCCGAGAACATAAGCGCCTTGATCCCCAGGCCGAGCGCATCCCAGAGGAGGGTCAGGCCGCGCAGAAAGGGAATGCGCGCCACCTTGCCGCCGTAAATACGGGCGTCAAGCGGTTCGGTGTGGACGACGATCTGCCCCTGTGGGTCGCGCACGGCCACGGCCAGCGCACGCGAGCCGCGCATCATGACGCCCTCGATGACTGCCTGGCCGCCGTAGTTAAAACTACCCTTAGCACGGGGAGCTTGCTCAGAATTGGACATGAGGCCGATTGTACTGGGGGGGTAGGGGAGCGTCAAGGTCAGGGAAGGCTGGCCGGCGACTAAGGCGCAAGCGGCTGGAAACTGGCCAGGATCTGGTTAACCGTCTCCTGGAAGCCGGCATCCGGTCGCGCGCAGGCGACGATGAGCAGCGCCTCCACGGGCCCCGGATAGATTCGCTGCTGGCAGCGCCGGGGAGCGCCCTCGACTTCGCCGTTCAGGCTGAGATAGACGTAGCCCTGCGCGCGGCTGCCCACCACGCGCGCCGCGTCCAGCTCTAGCGCCATCTCCCGCGCCAGTTGCTGCGCCAGCGCAACGATCGCGCCGTTCTCTAGCTGGTTCAGATTGGGGCTGCGCGCGACCAGCGCCTGCCCATTTTCCCAGGGAACCTCCAGCAAGGGGCCATGGGCATACAGCACCGGGCGCAGGCTGGTATCCGCTTCGCTCAGCGGCTGCAGCGCGCTGCTGAGCGCTGCCGTGTCAGCTACCATGCTGGCGAGATTAACTTCCTGGCGTTCGCTGCGGGCGCTGACGACCTCCCACCGCTCTGGCAGCAGCAGCGTGAAGCCGGCGCTGCCGCCCCCGACCCAGGCCCAACCGGGCGGCGCCGTAGCGCCGTTACGCTCGGCGTTGGGCTGGCGCGCCCGGTAGGCGGCAAAGAGCAGGACCGCGCCGACGATCAGGATGCCCAGCGTCACGTAGACCCGGCGCTGTGCGAGCTTGCGCTCTGGGCGCGGAATGGGCCATTGGGGTTCGGCGACCGGTGCGACAGGCGCGTCGGGCGCGGGGCGCGGGGCTACGGGGCTGCCGCACTGCCAGCAGACAGGTTCATCTTCCAGTAGGGCCTGATCACAGATGGCGCAGCGCACGCTCAAAGTCCTTTCCCACGAGACAAGTGTAAAGTAATTTACACTTTGATTGTAACAAACTTTCCTGACCGCATCCGCGCTCTCATCTATACTGGACAATAGATTGGCAGGGACCGGAACAACAGGCCCATCACCCTCTGGCCAGCGTTGCGCCGGGAAAACTGCAAATTGATCAAGAAGTCCTCCTTTTTTCTCCTCTTCCCACAAGGAGCCTTGCCTTGCGCAAGGCTTTTTGTGTTAGGAACCGAGGCCGAGAGTGGGAGGGAATCACAAACAACCACGGCTGGCCCACCGCTGGTTGCCAGAACGTGTTCAATCAGTTAACGTTTTTCCCGCACACGAAGATGGACCGGGTTTCATTCACCGCTTACTCCCAGGAAGACATCGCCGCTTACCGACCTCTTGCCCAGCGGGTTGGCGGCGGGCTAGAGCTGCATATGTTCGCCGATCCGGCGCTCCTCAGCAGCCAGGGCGAGGCTGAGCGGGCAGTCTCCCACTATCAGTCTCAGCTTGCGGGCTTCTCCGGCTCCCTCGGCTTCCACGGCGCCTTTTACGACATGATTTCCGCCAGCCTCGATCCCGAAGTGACAGCGCTGACCTTGCGCCGCTATCGGCAGGGCATCGATATTGCCGCTCGCCTCGGGGGAGACTACATTATTTTTCACGCCAATTATATGGGCGGCTGGAAGCTGGCTAACTACCGGGACGGCTGGCACGAGCGGCAGGTAGCCTTCTGGCGGCCGTTGGTCGAGGAAGTCGCCGCGCGCGGCCTCATTGTACTGCTGGAGAATATGTGGTCGCCTGAGCCAGAAATCCTCTACGAAGTTCTGGCGGCGGTCGATCATCCGGCCATACGCGCCTGCCTGGATCTGTCGCACGCGGCTCTCTTCTCGCAGGCGCCGCTGAGCCACTGGATTAGCGTGCTGGGGCCCTATTTGCGGGTCTGTCACCTCAACAACACGGATGGCATCCTCGATAAGCATCTCCCGCTGGACACGGGCATCATCGACTATCATGACATCCTGCGCCAGCTACGGGCCTTACCGTCGCCGCCGCTCCTGACGTTGGAGATGCCCACCTGGGAGACCATCTCGTCCAGCCTCTCGTTTTTCGATCTGGCCTGACCTGCTTGAATTTTTCGCCGACCCCCGCTCCAGAACTGCTCCAACCGCCGGCGCCACTGCCCATCCCTGTTCGCTTCCGCCTGGCTACCCGCGCCGATCTGGCGGCGCTGCACGCCGGCTGCTTCCCCGACGAGCCATTCCATGACTTCGCTGCCCGCTATGACAGCGCGTTACGCCTGCAGGAATCGGGCCGGCTCCTGCAGGTGCTGGCCCACGCCGGCGAGCCAGCGCGTCCCGTCGCCAGCGGGCAGGTTATCAGCTATAGTGACACCGTCGCCGAGATTGCCGATCTGACGGTTGCCGCCGCGTTGCGCGGGCAGGGGCTGGGGACGGCCCTGGTGCGCGTGCTGGGAGCGCTGGCCGTCGCCGCCGGGGCGCAGCGGCTGGAGCTGGCAGTACGCCTCGACAACGAGCGCGCCCTGGCCCTCTACCGGCGTCTGGGCTTCCGCGCGCAACGGCTGCTGCGCTTTCCCAGCGGCGTGCGCGCCATCCTGCTGGCCCGGCCACCCTGGCCGCCCGAGTGAAGGAAGTAGACGAATGTATGATGATAGCCGTTTCGTCCAGGAGCAATACGCCACCGATACAAACCTCGCAACCCGCATCCGCACGCATGAGCTTTATACAGAGCCCAAACGCGACTTCATGGCCTGGGTACTCGATCAGGTCGAGTGGCGCGGCGACGAGCTGGTCGTAGACGTGGGCTGTGGAGCGGGCGCTTACGTCGAGGCCGTGCGGGCACGCACGCCCCATTACGTGGCCGGCGACTTATCTCTGGGCATGTTGCAGGTAGTAGCTGCGCCGGCGCGCGTCAATCTGGACGCAAATCGCCTGCCGCTCGCCGGCAACAGCGTCGACGTCCTGCTGGCGAACCATATGATCTATCATGTGCCCGATAAAGACAGGGCGCTGGCAGAGTTTGCGCGCGTGTTGCGGGCGGGCGGTGTGCTGCTGGCAGCAACAAATAGCGCCAGCACCATGATGGAGCTGCCCCGGCTCGTGCAGCGGGTCTCGACACATCTTGGCCGCGATTATGAGCCGGCGTGGGGCCTTCTTGCGTTTACCCTGGAGAATGGCGCCGCCTTCCTTCAGCGCCACTTCGCGCACGTACAACGCATCGACCTATCCAGCGCGCTGGTCTTCCGCGAAGTCCAGCCGGTGATCGACTACGTCGCTACCAGCCCTCGCTCCATAGGCGGTTTCGATGAGGACGACGAGGAGCTGTGGGCGCTTCTGCGCGAGCGGCTGGAACTGGAGATCGCCGAAAATGGCGCCTTCCGCGTGAATAAGCTAACCGGCGTCTTCCGCTGCTGGAACGACTGATGGGGGCCGACGATCGGGCGCGCGCCGTCCTGGATGCTATCGCCGCACGCCGCTCCATCCGCCGCTATCGGGCGGAGCCGGTGCCGGCTGATCTGCTGGAAGAGCTATTGCGCGCGGCGGCCTGGGCGCCCTCGGCTCACAATCGCCAGCCCTGGCGTTTTGCCGTGGTGGAATCGGCCGCGGCGCGCATCCGCCTGGCAGAGGCCATGGGCGCGCGCCTGCGCGCCGACCTGGAAGCGGATGGGGTGCCGGAAGAAGTCATCGCCGCCGACGTCGCCCGCTCCTACCGCCGGCTGAGCGGCGCGCCGCTGCTCATCGTCGTCTGCCTGACGATGGCCGACATGGACCATTACCCCGACGAGCGGCGCCAGCGGAACGAGCGGCTCATGGCGGTGCAGAGCACCGCGATGGCCGGGCAAAACCTGCTGCTGGCGGCGCACGCGCTGGGGCTGGGCGGCTGCTGGCTGTGCGCCCCGCTCTTTGCCCAGGAGACGGTCCGCCGCGTCCTGGAGCTGCCGGCAGGCTGGGAGCCGCAGGGGTTGATTACCCTGGGTTATCCGGCGCAGGAGCGCGTAAAGGAGCGCCGGCCTCTGGGCGAGGTGGTGCGCTTCGCCGGCTGACCAGCCGGGCCGCGCCTTCTCACGCCCCGCTCATCACACCGGCGCCAGAGGTGGGGAGCAGCCGGCGCGCCTTTTCCGCTCAGCGCCACGATGAACCTTAAAGATGTGACGTTCGTCACTGGCCTACGGCGGTAAAACGGCTATAATAAGGCGTGCTGAATTGATTCGATTTATTGGATAAATCATGGCCCGGCTCGATTCGGAACTCCTTACCTATATCCTTGGCCAGAATATCCAGGCGGGCGAGCGGCTGCCCACGCTTTCCGCCATGAGCCAGGAAATCGGCATCAGTGTAGGCAAGCTGCGCGAGCAGCTGGAAGTTGCCCGCAGCCTCGGCCTGGTCTCCGTCCGTCCCCGTGTGGGCACCCAGCGCGAGCCCTTCGACTTTCTCCCGGCCGTGCGCGACAGTGCCCTCTTTGCCCTGGCGGCCAAAGAAGCAACCTTCCGCCAGTTCAGCGAAGTGCGCCGCGCCCTGGAGACGGCCCTCTGGCCCGAAGCAGTCGCCCGGCTGACGGCCGAGGACGTAGCGACGCTGCAGCAGCTCGTGGAGCGGGCGTATGCCAAGCTGGAGGGCGAGCCGGTGCACATCCCCAACGCCGAGCACCGCGCCTTCCACCTGACTGTCTTTAGTCGACTCGATAATCCTTTTGTCCGCGGCTTGCTCGAGGCCTATTGGGACATTTACGAAGCCAGCGAGTTAACCCGGCTGGCCTCTTATGCCTACTGGCTGGAGGTCTGGCGTTATCACCGGGCTATTGCGGCGGCCATCGCCGCCGGTGACTTTGACGACGGGCTGCGTTTGCTCGTCGAACATTTCCAATTGTTGCCTACCGTCTCCGGCGTACCGTCGAACGGGGACGGGGGCGTGTCGTGACGCATTGCTCTCGCCCGGCCCAGCTGCGCCAGGCGAGAGCGCTGTGATCCAGAGTAGAGTGTAGTAGGAGAGTTTGATATGGGTGTGATAGAACCCGTCGCCAGTGCGACCCCCAGCTTCACAGCCGGCACGGCCGACCGGGTCAACGATTTTTCCATTGTCGTCGCCACGGCCAACGGGACGGGCAGCCAGACCTCCAATCTGACCTTGCTGCGCGCCCTGTTCAACATGGGCATCCCTGTCAACGGCAAGAACATCTTCCCGTCGAACATCCAGGGGCTGCCCACCTGGTACCATATTCGTGTCAGCAAGGATGGCTACGTGGCCCGGCGCGAGACCTCTGAGGTGCTGGTCGCCTTTAATGAAGTGACCGTGCACGAGGACATCCGCGACCTGCCGCCCGGCAGCATCTGCCTCTACGTCGGCGACTGGCGCAATATGCCCCAGCGCGATGACGTGACCATGTACGGCATCCCGGTCAATCAGTTCCTGCGCGAGCTGGGCGCCCGCGGCGACTTCCGCGATCGGTTCACCAACATGATCTACGTCGGCGCCCTCTCGCAGCTGCTGGACATTGACCTCGCAGCCATTCGCGAGGCGCTTAGCCACCACTTCGGCGGGCGCCAGGCGCTGGTCGATTCCAACATGGAGGCCATCCAGAAAGCGTACGACTGGGCGGCCGAGAATCTGGAGAAGCGCGATCCCTTCCGCGTCGCGCCGATGGATCTCACGCGCGGCAAGTTCCTCATTACGGGCAACGAAGCAGCCGCGCTGGGCGCCATCTTTGGCGGCATGACCATCACCGCCTGGTACCCGATCACCCCCTCGACCAGCCTCGTCGATGCGCTGAACGAGCATCTGCCGGCGCTGCGCACCGATGAAGACGGCCGGCCGACCTACGCCGTCATCCAGTCGGAGGATGAGTTGTCGGCTATCGGCATGGTCATCGGCGCCGGCTGGGCCGGCGCGCGAGCCATGACGGCCACGTCGGGCCCCGGCATCTCGCTCATGGCCGAGTTTGCCGGTCTTTCCTACTTCGCGGAGATCCCGGCCGTCATCTGGGACATCCAGCGCGTTGGGCCCAGCACCGGCATGCCCACGCGTACCTCGCAGGGCGACGTGGCCTTCGCCTACAATCTGGGTCACGGCGACACTCGCAATGTCGTGCTGCTGCCGGCCAATCCCGAAGAATGCTTTGCATTCGGCAGCGTCTCCTTCGACCTGGCCGAGCAGCTGCAGACCCTCGTCCTGGTGCTTAGCGACCTGGACCTGGGCATGAATAACTGGATGAGCGAGCCGTTCCCCTACCCGGAACAGCCGCTGCAGCGCGGCAAGGTGCTCACGGCGGAAGATATCGAAGCAAATGGCTTTGCCCGCTATAAGGACCTCGACGGCGACGGCGTTGGCTATCGCACCCTGCCCGGCAACGCGCACCCGCTGGCCGCCTACTTCGCTCGCGGCACCGGCCACAACGAGCAGGCCAAATACAGCGAGCGCCCCGAAGACTGGCTGGCGAACATGGAGCGTCTCAAGCGTAAGCTGGAGACGGCCCGCCAGCTCGCCCCCCAGCCGGTGGTAGACGAGGTAGACGGCGCCCGTATTGGCATCATTGCCTACGGCACCACTGAGCCGCCTATCGACGAGGCGCGCGACCGGCTGGCGGCGCAGGGCATTGAGACCAGCTTCCTCCGCCTGCGCGCGCTACCGGTGAGCCACTCTGTCCGCGACTTTGTCGCCAGGCACGATCGTGTCTACGTAATCGAGATGAACCGTGACGGGCAGATGTACGAGATCTTGCAGCTGGAAATGCCCGACATGGCGACGAAATTGAGTTCCCTCGCCTTTCTCGACGGCCTGCCGCTCACGGCTCGCTGGATCGTCGAGCATCTGCTGGAGGAGGAAAAGGAGTACGCAGCATGACGACAGAAACACGCGGCCGGCAAAAGGTCAATGAGATCGGCCTGGAGTTCACTGCCTACAAGGGCAGCCCGACGACGCTCTGTCAGGGCTGCGGCCATAACTCCATCTCTAACCAGATCATCCAGATTGCCTATGAGATGCACGTGCGGCCGCACGAGCTGGTTAAGCTCAGCGGCATCGGTTGTTCGAGCAAGTCGCCGGCCTACTTCCTGGGCATGTCACACGGCTTTAATGCCCTGCATGGCCGGATGCCAGCTGTTGGCACCGGCGCCCTGATGGCTAACCACCATCTCAAGGCAATCGGCGTCAGCGGCGATGGCGATACGGGCAGCATTGGCATGGGCCAGTTCAAGCATGCCTGCCGCCGCAATGTGCGCATGGTCTACATTGTGGAGAACAACGGCGTCTATGGCCTGACCAAAGGCCAGTTTTCGGCCACCGCCGACGAGGGGCTGGAGCTGAAATACGCCGGGCATAACGAGCTGCCGCCAATCGACATCTGCCTGGAAGCTATCGTCGCCGGCGCCGGCTTCGTCGCGCGCAGCTTCTCCGGCGACCCGAAACAGGTGCGCGAGCTGCTCAAGGCGGCTCTGAGCCATCGCGGTCTGGCCGTGTTGGACATCATCAGCCCCTGTGTTGCCTTCAACAACAAAGATTTCTCGACCATGAGTTATAGCTACGGCAAGGAACACGGCATCCAGCTCCACGACATTGGCTATATCCCCATGCGCGACGAGATCTACATTGACGACTACGCGCCGGGCGAGGCCCGGATGGTAGATCTCCATGACGGCGCTCGCATTGTCCTGCGCAAGCTGGAGAGTGATTTCGACCCGACTGACCGGACGGCGGCGATGGCCCGGCTGGAGCAGGCAATCCGCAACCGCGAGTTCATCACCGGGCTCATCTACTTTGACGACTCGCGGCCGGCCTTCGCCGAGCTGAACAAGCTCGATCAGGATGGACCGGCCCTGGCCCACCTGCCCGAGGCCAGCCTGCGCCCCAGCCGCGAAAAGCTGCAGCAGGTAATGGATCGCTTCCTTTAAGGGCTATCGCCTGGGCCGTTTGCCGGCTTTTTAGCTACAATCAATGGCCGTCCTGCCTGCAGGGCGGCCATTTTCTTTTTCCGCGGAGGAAATCATGCAGTACGGCCTCTTTGAACAACGCCCGTTGCACTTCGATTCTCTGGAAGCGCTGCTAGCGGCTATGGTTGACATGGAGGATGACCCGCTGGCCGACGCCGGAACGACCCTGGTCATCTACCGCGGCAACCCGGAGGCCCGTCTGATGATTGTCGGCGAAGCGCCCGGCCCCCAGGAAAACCGGCTCGGCAAACCTTTTGTCGGCAAATCAGGGCAGCTGCTGGACCAGATTTTGCAGGCGGCCGGCTTCGACCCGGAACAGGACGTATTTATTACCAACGCCGTCTACCGCATGCCCCCCGGCGATGAAGGCAAGGAGTTCCGTAAGCCGACGACCGAGGAGATCGAGTTCTACAAACCCTATTTGCTGGAAATGATCCGCCTCATTGACCCGGCCGTCATTCTCCTTTCCGGCAACGTCGCCACCCAATCACTATTGGGGCAGACAGGCATAACGCGGCTACGCGGCTCCTGGCGCCGGCTGGAGGAGCGCTGGGTCATGCCCATTTACCATCCCGCCTACCTGCTGCGCAATCCATCGCGGGAGCCGGGCAGCCCCAAGGCGCAGATGTGGGAAGACATCCAGGAGGCGCGCCGTCTCTACGATGAGGTTGCCGGCAAGCGCTCGGCGCACTGAGGCAATTCCCATGAGCTATTCGGACAAAGCCGCCCTGCGCGGCGAGCCCGGATACGTCTGGCGTTCCGGCCAGGAGCGGCGGCTGGCTATGATTCGCCGCTGGGCGCCGGTCGCGGGAGCGCGCATTCTCGACAATGGGGCCGGGCTTGGCACCTACCTGGAAGCGCTGGCGCCTTACAGCGCCCATCGTTTCGGGCTGGAAGTAGAGCCGGACCGCGCCCTTCAGGCTCGCCAATCGGCCACAGGCATCATCCTGGGCGTGGGTGAGTGGCTCCCCTTCGCCGCCGGCAGCTTTGACCTGGTTCTCAGCAACGAGGTGATTGAACACGTGGACGACGACGCCCGCTATGCCGCCGAGATGGTGCGGGTGACGCGACCGGGCGGGCGCGTGGTCGTCTTTGCCCCTAACCGCTGGTACCCGGTGGAACAGCACGGCGTCTACTGGCGCGGCGCTTACTATTTTGGCAACAAGCCGCTGGTGAACTACCTGCCCAACGCCCTGCGCAACCGGCTGGCGCCGCACGTGCGCGCCTATACGGGGCGTGGTCTGCGCCGCCTCTTCGCGCCGCTGCCGGTGCGCGTCGTCCACCACAGCCGTATCTTTGGCGGCTATGACAACATCGAGCGCCGCTGGCCCCGCGCCGGCCGCCTGCTCAAGCGCACCCTCTACGCCGCCGAGCGTACCCCGCTGCAGGCGCTGGGCATCTCCCATCTGCTCGTCCTGGAACGAATCTAACCCGGTCCCCTCCGGCCTGACTCGCCCGCAGGACGCCAGCCTGAGGGCGCACGAACGACGAAAACGTCAGGCGTCCAGCCGCGGCGGGCCCTGGCGCAGGCGGGCGCGCACCTCCTCCATCGGCGCCTCCCACATCCCTTCCAGCCACCAGGTGGCGCCGGCCTCGGCGTAGGGGCGCACAATGGCGGCCGCCGCCGCGGCGTCGTCGCCCGGCGTCACGCCTTCGACCACGATGTCGTAAGGGCCGGGATCGCTGCGGTTTGCCGCTACGTAGTCGCGCATCTCGCGCACTTCCTGCGGCGTGGGCCTGCCCATGCGCGTCGCCATCGCGTCCATGACGTTGGGCAGCAGCCCATCGTAGCGCAGCGCCCGCGCCATCGACTTGCGGCGTAGCCAGGCGCCGACCACCCAGATGGGGATGCGCGGTTGCTGCACCGGCGGCGGCGGCTGCGCCGGGAAGCTGAGCGGCCGGATCTGGTAATGTTTGCCCTCGTAGCTGAATGGCTGACCCTGCCACAGCCCGGTGATGACCTCCAGCCCCTCATCTACCAGCTCGGCCCGTACCTTGCGGTCAGTTTCCTCGCCAAACTCGGCGAAACCAGTTTCCGGCGCCCCCAGGCCCACGGAGAGGATGACCCGCCCACCGGATAAGTCGTCCAGCGTCGCCGCCTCGCTGCCCAGCTTCCAGGGGCGCATACGCGACAGGGCAGAGAGCATCGTGCCCAGCTTGATTCGCTCCGTGACCATGGCCGCCGCCGTCAGGCAGACCCAGGCATCAGGCGCCCAGATCCCTTCCCAGACGAAAAATCCATCCCAACCCGCCTCTTCCGCTTCGCGTGCATAGTCGGCGGCGGTGCGCGCCGAACCGCCGGGTAAGATAAAGCCGAACTGCATCGCTTACCTCCTTCTCCAGCTAATAAGGCCGCCGAGCGCGTAGAGCAGCCCGGCGGCGACCAGCGCAAACTTGGCCAAAGCCGCCAGCCAGGCGAGCCTGGCCAGGCTGGCGCCGGCCCCGTGCTGTAGCTGCTGCCACAGCGCCAGATTCTCAACCGCGTCGAGCAGCGCGGCCAGCAGCAGCCCCCAGGCCAGCAGCCGGCCCAGCGTGGCCCACCGGCCCTCATGCCGCGCCGCCACTGCCCAACAGACCATCCCAATAGCTGTGGCATAGCTGACCAGGAACAGGTAGTCGAGCCCCAGGCTGAAGGCAGCAGCCAGCCGTGCTGCCTCGTCCCACGAGGCCAGCATGGCGGCGGCGCCGGCCTCCGTGCGCGCCAGCTCGAAGCTGATCATGCCCAGCGGCGCGGCTGCCGTCTGCAGCGGCGCATTGAGAGGGCCGAAGGCGACGAGAATGACGGCGCTGGCGATGAGCGACAGGAGCCAAATGAACCGGACCGGGGAGATGCCGCGCATGGTCTGCATTGTAGCAGTGCGCCTTCTGGCCGGCTATTCCCGAATTGGACCTAGTACTAACCCGAAAAGAGTAATAAGCGTAAGGCCAATTTCCTTGTGATCGCCTGCCTCCCCGACTACAATGTGGGTGCACAAAAAACAGCATGAGGAGGTCCTGGACCAATGGCAGACGAAAAGAAGAACGGACAGCGTCAGGTAGCCAATGAAACCGTCAAGCGCGGTCTGGCGCAGATGTTGAAGGGCGGCGTGATCATGGATGTGGTCACGCCCGAACAGGCACAGATTGCCGAAGAAGCAGGCGCGGTGGCCGTGATGGCCCTGGAGCGCGTGCCGGCCGACATTCGCGCCGACGGCGGCGTCGCCCGTATGTCTGACCCCGGGCTGATCAAAGAGATCATCGCCACAGTGAGCATTCCCGTCATGGCCAAGGTGCGTATCGGCCACTTCGTCGAGGCGCAGATTCTGGAAGCGCTCGGCGTTGACTACATCGACGAGAGCGAGGTGCTGACCCCGGCCGACGAAGAGCACCACATCTACAAGCACGGCTTCAAGGTGCCTTTCGTCTGCGGCTGCCGCAATCTGGGCGAGGCGCTGCGCCGCATCGGCGAAGGCGCCGCCATGATGCGCACGAAAGGCGAAGCCGGCACCGGCGACGTTGTGGAGGCGGTGCGCCACGCGCGCACCGTGCTCGGCGAGATCCGCCGCCTGCAGCTCATGCCCGACGAAGAGCTGATGAGCTACGCGCGCGATGTTGGTGCGCCCTTTGCCCTGGTGAAGGAGACGAAAGAGCTGGGCCGGCTGCCCGTGGTCAACTTCGCCGCCGGCGGCCTGGCGACGCCGGCCGACGCCGCCCTGATGATGCAGCTCGGCGTGGACGGCGTCTTTGTCGGCTCCGGCATCTTTAAGAGCGGCGACCCGGCGCGGCGGGCGCGGGCCATTGTCGAGGCCACGGCGCACTACAACAACCCGGAGATTCTGGCGCGGGTCAGCGAAAACCTCGGCGAGCCGATGGTTGGCCGTACTGCCGCTACCCTGCCGGAGGGCGAGCAGCTTGCCGTGCGCGGCTGGTAAGGAAGACAACCCATGAGAATCGGGGTGCTGGCCCTGCAGGGCGCTTTCGTCGAACATATCGACCTGCTACAGAAGCTCGGCGTCGAGGCCGTGGCCGTGCGGCTGCCCGAGGAGCTGGAAGGGCTGGATGGGCTGATCATCCCCGGCGGCGAAAGCACGACCATTGGCAAGCTGGCGACCCTCTACGGCCTTGTCGAGCCGCTGCGCGCCTTTGCCGCCGCGAAGCCGGTCTGGGGCACCTGCGCCGGCATGATCTTCATGGCCAAGGATATAGGCCGTGACCAGCCGCTGCTCGGCCTGATGGATATTGCCGTCGAGCGCAACGCCTTTGGCCGGCAGGTCGATAGCTTTGAGGTGGGGCTGGAGGTGGCAGATCTGCCAGGGCAGACCAACGGCAGTAACGCCGCTTTCCCGGCCATATTCATCCGCGGGCCGCGGCTGGTAGCAGCCGACGAGGAGAAAGGCGTCGAGGTACTGGCACGGCTGGACGACGGTACGGCGGTGGCTGCCCGCCAGGGTCACTGGCTGGTAACCAGCTTCCATCCTGAGCTGTCAGACGACGTTCGCTTTCACCAATACTTTCTGCAGATCGCGGCTGCTGACGGCGACGGCTAGCCTGGCGCCCACGGGACGACCTGTCAGGTTTCTCAAGATCTGACAGGTCTCTCGGCTCAGACCTAGCGGTGGGCGGTAACGCCAACCTGGGCGCACATTGGCTCGACCGGGCAGACTGAGCAGCGCGGCAGCCGCCCGGTGCAGATGTGCTTGCCGAAGGGTACCAGCAGCCGATTAATCTCCACCCAATAACGCTCCGGCAGCTTCTCCTCGAGCGCGCGCATCGTCTTCTCCGGCTGGTTGGCGGCGACGTAGCCCCAACGGTTGGTCACGCGGTGGACATGCACGTCCACGCCGATAAAGCGGGCGTCACAGGCGATGCCCAGCACCAGATTGGCGCATTTGGGCCCCACGCCATGAAAGCTGAGCAGCAGCGCCTCGTCGCAGGGTAACTCGCCTTCGTACTCATCCAGAATCCGCTGCGACAGCGCCAGAATATTGCGCGCCTTCTGCTCGTGAAACGTGGCCGCGCCGATCAGCTCGTCCAACTCTTCCCAGCTCAGCAGCGTCATCTCCGCCGGCGTGCGCGCCCGCGCAAACAGCCGCAGCGCCGTCGGCAGCATTGTCTCATCCCGTGTGCGCATGCTGATGATGCAGGCGACCAGCTGCTCGTAGGGCGAGTCATACCCATTCTCCGCCAGCTCAAACAGCGCCGCCTTCGGGTAATCCTCCACAGCCTCGCGGATCCGGCTCATGACCAGGTCGATGTCAAACGGCTCTGTGCGTCCCTGTTTCATGCTGTTACTGTATGCCATTGTTCCTAGAAAGGCGTTAACATCAAATCTGGCCCAGAAAACGGCGCAGCGTCCGGGCATTGCGCACGGCGTTGCCGCCGCCGTCGTTGTTGAAGTAGGCAAACACATCGCGGCCCTGCTGCTGCCATTCGCGGATACGCTCCGCCCACCAGCGCAAATTGCCGTCTGTGTAGGAGCCGCCATAGAGATGGTGCGGGTCCGGACCATGCAGGCGCACGTAGACAAGGTGCGCCGTGGCCCGCAGGATGCAGGGCAGGTTGGCGCCGCTCATGACACAGTAGGCGGCCGCATGCTGCTCGAGCAGGGTAAAGGTCTCCTCACGGTGCCAGCTTGCATGGCGGAACTCGACCGCCGTGCGCTGCCAGGGCGCCACCTGCGCCAGAAAATAGTCGAGCCGGGCGTGGTCATAGGCCATGCTCGGCGGCAACTGCACCAGCAGGATGCCACGCTTATTGCCCAGCAGCTCCAGGCCGCGCCGCATCCGCTCCAGCCAGCGCTCCGGTTTGTAGAGGCGGCTGAAGTGCGTCAGGCCGCGCGGCGCCTTCACCGTTAGCAGGAAGCCGGGCGGCAGCCGCCGCTGCCAGCCGGCAAAGGTGCGTTCGGCCGGCCAGCGGTAATAGCTGGCGTTCAGCTCCACCGTGTCAAAGGCTTGCACGTAGTATTGCAGGCGCTCGCGGGCCGGCGCGCCTTGCGGGTAGAGCACGCCGTGCCAGTGATCGTAGCTCCAGCCGCTGGTCCCGATCCAGGTCGCCACGGGCCCCGAGTATACGGCCCCGCATGCGGTCGCGCCTACATGAGAAATGGGGGGTGCCGCTTACGTCCGCTATCTGCTTATGCTAGAATCGGCGGCTGCCATGTTATACGAAGAAGCGCTCGCCTTTCTGAGCAACTACGTCAACTACGAAAAGAAGATGGCCGACCAGTATGCGCCGGAGAAAATGGACCCCGGCCGGCCGGCGCGGCTGCTGCGGCTATTGGGCGATCCCCAACAGAAGTTTCCCAGCATCCATATCGCCGGCAGCAAGGGCAAGGGCTCGGTAGCTGCCATGTGCGCCGCGGCTCTGCGCGCCGCCGGGCTGCGCGTCGGCCTCTATACCTCGCCGCATCTACAGGACTTCCGCGAGCGCATCCGCGTGCTGGCGCCCGACGACCCTGCGGGCCTGATCCCGCCGCAGCGAGTGGCGGCGCTGGCAGAGCGGCTGCGCGACGTGGCGCCCGCCGTGCCGGGCATCACCTGGTTTGAGCTGGTGACGGCGCTGGGCTTCCTCTATTTTGCCGAGCAGGCGGTTGACGTTGCCGTGGTCGAGGTGGGCCTCGGCGGGCGCCTCGACGCGACCAACGTGCTGCGGCCGCTGGTCTCTGTCATCACTCGCCTCGAGCTGGAGCATACGGCGCTGCTGGGCAACAGCCTGGCAGAGGTCGCCGCGGAGAAGGGGGGCATCATCAAGCCCGGCGTCCCAGTGGTCAGCGCGCCGCAAGAGCCGGAGGCGCTGGCCCGGCTGGAAGCTATCGCCGCAGCACACGGCGCGCCCCTGATCCTGGCCGGGCGCGACTGGCAGGCGAAAGCGCTGGCGCCTGCTACGCTGGCAGGCAGCCAGCAGCTGACGGTGACGCGCTCGGCCGACCCGGGCGTCATCCCTGCCGGCAGCAGCTTCACGCTGCGGCTGTTGGGCGCCCACCAGCAGGAAAATGCCCTGGTGGCGCTGGCGGCGCTGGCCACCGTGCGCCGTCATTTTCCGGCGCTCGCGGCGGCAGCCATGCGCGAGGGGTTGGCCGGCGTTGATTGGCCGGGCCGGATGCAGCTGCTGCACGCGGCGCCGGCCGTGGTCGTAGACGGCGCGCACACACCGCAGGCGGCGCGGCATCTGGCGGCGACCTTGCGCATGCTGCATCCGGGCGGCAAGCTCTGGCTGGTAGTCGGGGCCACGGCCGACAAGGAGATCCAGGGCGTGCTGCAGCCGCTGGTCGCCATCGCCGATGCCGTGTTGGCGACGCAGGCCGACAACCCACGGGCGGCGACCGCGGCTGAGGTTGCCGCTGCGGCGGCGGTCCTGGGCTGTGCGGCGCGGCCGTTTCCTGCCGTCTGTGCTGCCTTTACGGCCGCCTGGGAGGCCGCCGCGCCCGAGGATCTAATCTGTGTCACCGGCTCGCTCTTCGTCGCCGGTGACTTGCTAAATTGCTGGGAAAAACTACAATCGGAACGACAAATGACTGGTTGGGGCGCCTCCAATGCGTCCCGGGATAAGGTTTAGAATGCCCGACGACGATTTTTGGCAGTACCCCGATTTTCTGGGGGGCTTTGGTTTTGACGACGACCTCTTCGACTTTGACGACGAAGAGGTGCCGGGCGAAGAAGGGCGGGACGCAATCATCGAATGTCCCCTTGTTCCCCTGCGCGACATGGTTCTTTTCCCGCAGATGGTCATGCCCCTCTTTGTGGGCCGTGACCGTTCGCTGGCGGCCGTGCAGGCGGCCGCGGCGCACGGCGAGCATCTCGTGGTGGCCGCCCAGCGCGACAGTGAAGTGCACCACCCGCAGGAAGGCGAGATCTACGAGATTGGCACGGAGATCGCCATCGGCCGGACCCTGCGCATGCCGGATAACACCACCAGTCTGCTGGCGCAGGGCCGGCGTCGCGTGCGCATTCTCGAATATGTGCAGTGGGAGCCGTACATCCGCGTGCGCGCCCAACCGCTTTACGAGGATGAGCAGTGGGGGCTGACCACCGAAGCGCTCATGCGCGCCGTGGTCGGCGTCTTTGAAAAGGTGGTCGATCTCAACCATGGGCTGCCCGAAGAGGCCTATACCTTTGCCCTCAACGTGGACGAGCCCGGTTGGCTGGCCGACTTTATTGCTTCCACGATGAACTTCCCGCTGCCGGTGCGCCAGGAAATCCTGGAAATGCTGGATCCGGTGGCGCGCCTGCACAAGGTAAACAGCGTGCTTACGCGCGAGCTGGAAGTGCTGCAGCTGGAAGACCAGATCCAGGCACGGGTGCAGGAAGAGATGGACCGTTCGCAGCGCGAGCATTTCCTGCGCGAGCAGATGCGCGTGATCCAGGGCGAGCTGGGCGAGACCGATATCTTTGCCCAGGAGCTGGAAGAGCTGCGGCAGGCGCTCGAGGAGAAAGAGCTGCCGGCCGAGGCGCGCGCCAAAGCCGAACGCGAGCTTGCGCGGCTGGCAAGCATGCCGCCCATGTCGCCGGAAGTTGGCATTATCCGCACCTACCTCGACTGGATCATGGAGCTGCCGTGGACTGAATTGTCCACAGAGAATCTCGACGTGCGCCATGCGGCCCAGGTGCTGGACAACGACCATTATGGGCTGGAGAAGGTCAAGGACCGTATTCTCGAGTTCATTGCCGTCAAGAAGATCGCCCCTAAGGATATGCGCACGCCCATCCTCTGCTTCGTGGGGCCGCCGGGAACGGGTAAGACATCGCTGGGCCGTTCCATCGCCTCGGCGCTGGGCCGCGAGTTCCTGCGCGTCAGCCTCGGCGGCGTGCGCGACGAGGCGGAAATCCGCGGTCACCGCCGCACCTATATCGGCGCTTTGCCCGGCCGCATCATCCAGGCAATGCGCCGCGCCGGCACCATCAACCCGCTCTTTATGCTCGACGAGATCGATAAGCTGGGCCAAGACTTCCGCGGCGACCCGGCGGCGGCGCTGCTGGAAGTGCTGGACCCGGAGCAGAACCACGCGTTCTCGGACCACTATCTCGACCTGGACTACGACCTTTCCCAGATCCTCTTCGTCGCCACGGCCAACTTCCTGGACCCGATCCCGCCGGCCCTGCTAGACCGTATGGAGGTCATCGAGTTCCCTGGCTACCTGGAAGAGGAGAAAATCGAGATCGCGCGCCAGTTCCTCATCCCGCGCCAGATGCACCGCCACGGCCTTGACGATTCCGGCGTGCGCCTGGACGACCAGGCGCTGCAGCTGCTCATCCGGGAATACACGTACGAGTCGGGCGTGCGTAACCTGGAGCGCGAGATCGCCAAGGCCTGCCGCAAGATTGCGCGCAAGGTAGCCGAAGGGCGGCCTTATCCGCGGCGGCTGCGCGCCAAGCAGATCATCGAGCTAGTTGGCCCGCCTCAGTTCGCCGTGGATATGCTGCGCGAGGAAGATGAGGTAGGCGTGGCGACCGGCGTGGCCTGGACCTCGGCCGGCGGCGACACGATGTTCATCGAGGTCAATCTGATGCCGGGCAAGGGGCAGCTCACGCTGACGGGCCAGCTTGGCGACGTGATGCAGGAGAGCGCGCAGGCGGCGCTTAGCTACACGCGCAGCCAGGCGAAACAGCTTGGCCTTGCGGACGACCTGTTTGAGAGCGTAGACGTGCATATCCACGTGCCCGAAGGGGCCGTGCCCAAAGATGGCCCCTCGGCGGGCGTGGCGCTGGCGACGGCGCTCATCTCCGCCTTTACCGGACGACCCATCCGCCGTGACGTGAGCATGACCGGCGAGATTACCCTGCGCGGGCGCGTGCTGGCCGTGGGCGGCATCCGCGAGAAGGCGCTGGCGGCCCGCCGCGCCGGCGTCTCAACCTTCGTCATGCCCAAGAAGAACCAGAACGACCTGAACGAAATCCCGGCGCGCCTGCGCAAAGGGCTTAAGTTCGTCCTGGCCGAGCGCATGGGCCAGGTGCTGGACGTGGCCTTGCTGCCGGCGCCGCCCAAGAACAAGACCAAGCGCAAGGTGACGTCGCTGCCGGTTCAATCCTCGACGACGCCGCCTCCGGCCTGAGCGTGAGAGAGTGGGCCAGCCGCCCACTCTTTTTCTTATGGCGCCGCTGATCACCAGCCACCAGAACCCGCTCGCCAAACGTATCCGCCGTCTGGCGCGCAAGAAGCGCCGCCAGGAAGAAGGCGCCTTCTTTGTGGAGGGTATCCGCGTCACACTGGCGGCGCTGGAGCAGGGCGCGCCGGTGGATCTGCTGGTCTATGCGCCGGAGCTATTGACCAGCGAGGTGGCCTGGGCGACCATCCACCGTTATGAAGCGGCGGGCGGCGCGGCCGCGGCCGTCAGCGGCGAGCTTTTTAGCTCCTTTTCCCAGCGCGACAATCCGACCGGGCTGGGCGCCATCGTCGGCGCCCGCCTGCGCGCGCTGACCGACCTCCCTGTGACGGCGGACGCCATCTTCGTCGCCGCCCACGACACCGGCGACCCGGGCAACCTGGGCGCCATTGTGCGCACGATGGATGGCATGGGCGCTGCCGGCCTGATCCTCGTCGGGCAGACGACCGACCCGTTCCACCCCGCGGCTGTGAAGGCCAGCATGGGCGCGCTCTTCCGCGTCCCCATGGCCCAGGTGGAGACGATGGCCCCGCTGTGGGCCTGGGCGGAGGAACACGCGCTGTGCACCGTAGCCACCTCGGCGCGCGCGCCGCACAGCTTCTGGGAAGCCGACTACCGCTTTCCGGCGCTGCTGCTGCTGGGCAGCGAGGGAGAAGGGCTGCCGGCGGAGGCCCTGGCGCGGGCCGACCTGGCGATTGCTATCCCGATGCAGGGTACGGCCTCTTCCCTCAACCTGGCCGTGGCGGCGGGGTTGCTGCTGTACGAGCTGCGGCGGCGCCAGTGAGGTAGTGCCATGACAGGTCTCTGGAAAGCTGGGGATCATGTTATGCATCGCGGCATAGCCAACAAGCAGGTATGGCTTGTTCGCCCGTCGTTAGTTGTCAGTGATTCGGTCGCGCGCACTCTGCTTCTGCTGGTGCCTGGCACTCGCTGCAAGTTTCCAGCTGGCCTCATCGCGCGTAAGTATTCCAAGACTAGAGACAACAGTCGGTCCCGATGGGATGAGCAGGAAAACCCACCGTGGGAGATGGTCGATTGGATATGGCAGGAGAAGCGATTCTTGACCTTTCTGGAACCTGACAGCTACTACTCCATCGCTATCGTCTGGGATCACGATAGTGATGAGTTTCTCGGCTGGTACGTTAACTTCGAATTGCCCTTTCAGCGCTCTCCGATTGGTTTCGATACGCTCGATCTCGAACTCGACCTAGTTGTCAGTCCAGACTACGGGCTAAGATGGAAGGATGCTGCTGAATACGAAGACGCCGTTCGCAGAGGATTCATTACAGCGCCTTTGGCCGAACAGATCGCGAAATCTAAAGAGGTCGTTCTTCACAAGCTCGAGCAGCGGGTCGAACCATTCGACGCGAGTTGGGTAAACTGGGTGCCTGATGCGAACTGGACGATACCGGAGTTGCATCCGCTTTGGGGGAAGCTGGGGAGCTGAGATGGTCAGATGGAGAGGCTCGCGCGTCAGGTGCGATTTATTTGTTCTGTTCCGCGAAGTACTCCCCGACCACGCGCGTGTGCAGGGAAAAGGCCAGCTCGACAGGCGCAGTCACGATGACGCGCTCGCTGGCCTCTGCCGTGGGCGAAAATGGGGGCAAATCTGCTTCTGAAAGGGGTGGAGCGAGGGCGAAGATGAGTAGCGTGCCGTCCGGCGCACTGTAGACGCGATAGACGGCCAAGCTTTCCGGACCGATCTCCACGCCTGTTTCTTCGCGCAGCTCGCGGGCGCCCGCCTCCTGCCACGATTCCGGCAGCTCGACAAAGCCGCCGGGTAGGGCCAGCCTGCCGTATCCCGGTGCGTGGGCGCGGCGCACGGCGAGCAGGCCGCCATCTACCGGCACGAGGACAACGCTAACCGGCAGCGGATTGCGGTAGCTGATCTGGCCACAGTTGGCGCAAAGGCGGGGCCATGCCTGCCCAACGGCAAACGGCTGCCCACAGTAGGAGCAGAAAACGTCTTTACGGTAGGCGGGCATCAGTCGCGCCGCAATCTGCGGCGCTTACTCCCAGTTCTCGATCAGCTCCTTGACGCGGGCTACAAAATAGTCGGCGGTAGCGCCGTCCAGAACGCGGTGGTCAAAGGCGAAGCTGAGATAGGCCATGGGCCGGATGGCAAGGGCATCGTTAATCACTTTGACGCGCTTTTCGATGACGCCCACGCCGAGAATGCCGATTTGCGGCTGGTTGATGATCGGCGTGGCGAACAGGCTGCCGCTGGTGCCGTGGTTGGTGATGCTGAAGGTGCCGCCCTGGACCTCGGCCGGCATGAGCTGGTTGTTGCGCGCCCGTTCGGCCAGGTCGTTCACCTGCCGCGCCAGGCCCAGCAGGTTGTAGTGATCGGCGTTCTTGATGACGGGCACAATCAGGCCATCGTCCAGCGCCGTCGCCATGCCGATGTTGATGGCCTGGTGCTGCAGCAGCCCATCGTCGCGCCAGCTGCTGTTGACGCGCGGATGGTCGCGCAGCGCCTGGGCCGTGGCGGCGATGACATAGGGTGTGAAGGTCAGACGCACGCCCTGGCGGGCAAAGGCGTCCTTATGGGCGGCCCGGTGCGCGGCCACACGCGAAAAATCGGCTTCGAAGACGGTAGTCACGTGCGGGCTTGTGTGCTTGCTCATGACCATGTGCTCGGCGATGCGGCGGCGCATGTTGCTGTGCGGCAGCAGCTCGCTTTCCCCCACGGGTAGCTGCACTACCGGCGGCGCTGGCGTCGGCGCTGTCTCGCGCGCCGGGGCAACGGCGCGCTGCGCCGGCTCTGCGCGCGCCGCTTCGCGGCCGGCGGGCTCCGCCTCGCGCGTTTCCAGATAGGCGAGAATATCTTTTTTCGTGATGCGGCCGTCGCGCCCGCTGCCCGCGACGCGGTTGAGGTCGACGTCATGCTCGGCGGCGATACGCTTGACGACCGGGCTGGCCCAGCCAGCAAATGGTTCCGCTGCAGCCGGCGCCGGGGCTTGCTCGCGGGCACGCCCGCCGTTGCTGCGGGCGGCGGCGGGCTCGGCCAGCTCCTCGTCACCGCTCTCCAGCGCGGCCGGGTCGTCCGGTACGGCTTCGCCCGGCTCGCCAATCAAAGCCAGCACCGCGCCCACCGGCACCGTCTGGCCCTGCGGCACGTATATCTTGAGCAGGGTGCCTGCCGCTTCCGCGGTGGCCTCGGTGGTCACTTTATCGGTCTCGATTTCCAGGATCGGCTCGAATTCCTCCACCGGCTCGCCTTCCTGCTTGAGCCACTGGCTGATGGTACCTTCGATCACACCCTCGCCCATCTCGGGCATCACTACTTGAATTGCCATGGGGAGTCGCCTCGCTCTAATGAAACAATTGCGGGTAGGCCGCCGGGTTGCTGTCGTGCATCATCCCGTACACCGTCTCCAGCACGCTTTCCACGTTGGGCTTGGACCAGTAGTCGCCATCGGTGCCATATGCCGGCCGGTGCGCCTGCGCGGGCAGCGTGCGCGGCGGGGCGTCCAGCCAGTAGAAGCCGTCCTGCTCCTCCAGCACCTGCTGCATCATGTAGGCAGTCGTCCCGCCGGGCACATCTTCGTCGGTGAAGAGAATGCGGTTCGTCTTCTGCAGCGACTGGACAATGACGCCCTCCACGTCGAAGGGCAGAAGCGACTGCACGTCAATCACCTCCACCTCAATATCCAGCTCGGCCAGATGACGCGCCGCTTCCAGGGCAATGCGCACCATGGCGCCATAGGTCACCAGCGTCACGTCCTTGCCAGGGCGGACAACCTCCGGCACGCCCAGCGGCAGCGTTATCTCGCCCACGTTGTCGGGCAGCCGCTCCTTAAGCCGGTAGCCATTGAGCGCCTCGACGACAATGCCCGGCTCATCGCCCAGCAGCAGCGTGTTGTAGAAGGCGGCCGCCCGCGTCATATCGCGCGGCACCAGCACATTCATGCCGCGCACCAGGTGGATGAGGCCGGCCATGAGCGAGCCGGAATGCCAGATGCCCTCCAGGCGATGGCCGCGCGTGCGTACGATGAGCGGCGCCTTCTGCCCGCCGGCCGTGCGCCAGTGGAGGGTCGCCAGATCGTCTGACAGGATCTGCAGGGCGTACAGAATGTAATCCAGGTATTGGATCTCGGCGATGGGGCGCAGACCGCGCATCGCCATGCCGATGCCCTGGCCGATTATCGTGACCTCGCGGATGCCGGCGTCGGAGACGCGCAGCGGGCCGTATTTGGCCTGCAGGCCGGCAAATGCCTGGTTGACGCCGCCCAGCCGGCCCACGTCTTCGCCAAAGGCAATGACGCGCGGGTCGCGCGCCAGCATGGCGTCAAAGGCGTGGTTGAGAATCTCGAAGCCGCTGAGCACCGGTGACTCCTCACTGTAGACCGGCGCCAGCTGCGGTACGCGGCGCGGACTGTCGTCCGACAAGCTCAACAAATGGCTGCTATAGCGCTCGCGATTGCGCGCATCCTGAGCCGCCTTCCACTGCAGCAGTACCGGCTTTGCCGGGTGCGGCTCGTCGCGCAGCAGGAGCAGCACGTCGCGCGCGGCCTCCATCAGGCCGCGCCGCGTCGGGTTCTGCACCCGCTTGAGGCGACGCTGGATTTGGCTCAGCTCCTGGGCGTGGGCCGAGCTGGGCGCTATCTCGTCGATGATGTCAGTCAGCTCCGCCAGCTCCTCGCGCACCGGCTCCATGAACGCCTGCCACGCCTGGCGGCGAATGCCTTCGGCGCGCTGGCGCGCTTCGGCCTCCATCTCGTCCAGCTCTTCTTCCGTCGCCAGGCCGCGCCCTAGAATCCAGAGGCGCATCTGGCGGATGCAATCATGCTCTTGCTCCCAGGCCAGCCGCTCCGGCGACTTATAGCGCTCGTGGCTGCCAGACGTCGAATGGCCTTGCGGCTGGGTCAGCTCGGTGACGTGGACGATGGCGGGCACGTGCTCCTCGCGGGCAATGCGCGCCGCCTGTATGTAGGTATCGACGAGCAGCGGGTAATCCCAGCCGGGCACGGTGTAAATGTCATAGCCTTCGCTGCTGCCCGGCCGGCGCCGAAAACCGCTGAGCAGCTCTGTCAGGTCGCCCTTGGTTAGCTGGTGCTCGTTGGGCACGCTGATGCCGTAATCGTCGTCCCAGATGCTCATCACCAGCGGCACGCGCAGCAGACCGCAGGCATTAATCGCTTCCCAAAACATGCCCTCGGCACAGCTAGCGTTGCCAATGGTGCCAAAGGCCACCTCGTCGCCGTTGCGCGAAAAGGTAGAAAACGTCGCCAGCTCCGGCAGCTCGCGGTAGAGCCGGGAGGCATAAGCCAGTCCCACCAGCCGCGGCATCTGTGAGGCGGTGGGCGAAACGTCGGACGAGATGTTGACGGCCTCTAGCTGGTTGCGCCAATCTCCGCCGGCGTCCAGGTAACGGGTTGCAAAATGGGCATTCATGGCCCGGCCGGCCGTCATGGGCTCCGCCTGCAGGTCGGGATGGGCGTAGAGCTGGGCAAAAAACTCCTGAATGGTGTGCAGGCCGAGGGCAAACATCAACGTCTGGTCGCGGTAGTAGCCGGAGCGCCAATCGCCCGGTTTCATCACCTTGGCCAGCGCCAGCTGGGCGACTTCCTTGCCGTCGCCGAAGATACCGAATTTGGCTTTGCCGCTGAGCACTTCTCTCCGCCCAATGAGGCTGGCCTGCCGGCTGTCCAGGGCCAGCCGATAGTCTGCGAGAATCTCCTCACCCGTCAGGGTTGTCTCGTCCAGCTCAATTGTCTTTTCCGGAAGCGCCATGGTACTCCTTTCAGTTCAGTGGGTGGGCGTGGGGGCCCAGTGGGTCTGAGGGCAATTAATCGAGCGGCGTGACCCGGACATTATCAAATGCTACCAGCACCCCGCCTTCCCCTAATGTCTCCACGATCACGCCGACATCGCCGCGGCGCAAGGTATTGTCGGTGACGCGACCAACTTCCTGGTCGTTGACGAAAAAGATCAGGTTGCCGGCCTCAGCGCGCACGCGCAGGCTGTTGGTCACGTCCAGCCCCTGGCGCACCGCTTCCGACTGGAACCAGCCATCGGCGAGCAGCGGCGCCTGCTCGGCGCAGCCGTCGAGGCAGTAACCAATCCAGACAAAGCCGTCGGCGCTGATCTCGAAAATGTAAAAATCCTGGGCGTCATCTTCAGCGCGGAAAATCATGCCGTAGCCGTTGTCCAGCGGACCGTCGAGCGGCGTCGCTTCCACCGAGTAGACGCCATCTGTCAGGTTCTCGCCGGCGGTGGACCAGAAGATGCCCAGCTCCTTCTTGACCAGGAATTCGTAGCGGCCGCCGGCCAGCCTCGTCTCCGCCTCAAACGTATTATCCAGCACCCATTTGCCGGCGCTGTCGAACGTCGCTTCGTAGCTTCCGCTCAGGGTGCTGCAGCCGGCCAGCAGCGCCAGCGTGAGAGCCATGTACGCCAGCAGGTGTGCGCATCGTTTCACGGGATGACTCTCCTCATAGCGCCCTATTGCAGCGCCGCCGCCACAATCTCCGCCACGTCGGCCACGTGCATGTTCTGCCCCTCTTCCTTGCTCGCATCTTCCAGCATGCGGGCGCAGAACGGGCAGCCAATAGCCAGCGTGCGTGCGCCGGTCTTTTCCGCTTCCAGGTAGCGGTTCATGGATACGGCCTGTAAGCCAGGCTCTTCTTCCTTCCAGAACTGGGCGCCGCCGGCGCCGCAGCAGAAGCTATTCTCGCGGTTGCGCTCCATTTCCAGCAGCGTGACGCCGGCCTGGGCCAGCGCGTCGCGCGGGGCGTCAAAGACGCCGTTGTGCCGTCCCAGATAGCAGGGGTCGTGGAAGGTGACCTGCTCCAGAGCATTGCCGTTGAGCCGCAGCTTCCCCTTGCCGACGAGATCGGCAATGAGCTGGGTATGGTGCATGACGCGAAAGTCGCCGCCATAGCCCTGGTATTCCGTGCCGATGGTGTGGAAACAGTGCGGGCAGCCGGTGACGATCAGCTTCTGATCCAGCCCGATCTCCTTGAATAGCTCGATGTTAGCCGAGGCCATCTCAAAGAAGAGATACTCGTTGCCAGCCCGCCGCGCCGAATCGCCTGTGCAGGACTCCATGCCGCCCAGCACGGCATAGTTGACGCCGGCGTGGTGCAGCACCGTGGCGATAGAGCGGGCAATCTCCTGCCCCTTAGGGTCGAAGGCGCCGGCGCAGCCGACCCAGTAGAGGATTTCAAACTGGGGGTTGTCCTCGACGGTGGGCACGGCAAAGGGCAGCGGCTTCGTCCAATCCAGGCGATCTTCGGTGGTGCCCCACGGGTTCTGCATGCGCTCCATGCCGCGGAAGGCGCCCTGCAGCTCGGCAGGAAAGTCGCTCTGCATCAGCACCAGGTCGCGACGCATGTCAAGGATGTCGAACATCGGCTCGTTGCCCACCGGGCAGACCTCGACGCAGGCGCCGCAGCTGGTGCAGGCCCAGACGGCGCTCTCGCTGATGGCGTATTCCAGCAGGGGCAGCTCGTCCGGCGCCTCATCCGCCAGCGCCGCCATGTTCTCGCGGATGTAGTAGCGCTTGTTGATCTCCAGCGCCGCCGGGCTCAGCTCCTTGCCCGTGACGTAAGCCGGGCAGGCATCCTGGCAGCGGTTGCACATGATGCAGGCAAAGGCGTCGAGGATATGCGTCTGATCGAGCTGGGTGAGATGGGCTACGCCAAACTGCTCGATTGACTCATCCTCAAAGTTCAGCGGCTCCAGCGCGCCCAGCGCCCGGCGCTCCGGCCGGGTCATGAAGTTCAGCGGCCCCATAAAGAGATGGGCGTGCTTGGTATAGGGGAAATAGGGCAGGAAGAAGAGAATCAGGCCGAGGGCAATCCACCAGCTGGCGTGAAAGCCAAAGGTGAGAGCGCCTTCGCCCAGCCCCGACCAGACGCTGGCTACCAGATTGGCCGCCGGCCGCCAGGCATCGGCGCCGTCGAGGGCGATGTCAAAGGTCTGGCTGAGAAAGCGGAAGCCCACGTGAAAGAGGATAAATAGGCCAACCACCAGAGAATCGCGGCGCACGCCGGGGCGCGCTTCCGGTATCATCCTGACGTTGGCGCGCTGGCTCAGAGTGCGGCTGCCCACCGGCGAGGCAAAGCGCCGCAGCAGGAAATAGGCGACGCCCACGATGACTGCCACGCTGAACAGGTCGGCCAGCAGGCCGTAAATCTGGCCGAGCAGGCCGGGGATATGGAAATCGTGGACAAAGCCTTCGACAACGTCGAAGACATTGACGAGGCCATAGAAGATAAAGCCCCAGGCGACGCCATAATGAATCAGCGAGGTCAGCTTGCGGTTGCGCAGAATCCGGCCCTGCGTAATCAGCGCCGCCAGGCCGCGCACTGCGCGCCGGAAAAGGTTGTCAAGGCGGAGGCTTCCCTGCCCGCGAGCAATGACGCGCCGCATTTCGTCGAAGGTAACCACAGTCGCCGCCAGCGAAATGGCGACAAGGAGGATAAACAGGAACTTCTCGGTAGCGGTTAACATCGATATTCCTTCCTCAATGTACAGGGCGATGCAATGATGGTGCGTCGAGAGTCTATCATATGGGGCGGGGGGCGGCAATGGAGCGGGCGCGTCCTGCCGGCTGGCTGAGCCGCCGCCAGGCCGTATAATCGGCGGCGTGTTCCGCCGAATTGCCCTGCTTTTCTCCCTGCTGCTGCTCTTGCTGGCGCTGGCCCCGCCGACCCTCTCGCCCTACCATCTGACCGGCGAAGAACGGCTCCTGTCCCAGGCGCGCGGCCTGCTTCACTGGCTGCACACGGCGCTGCGCCCGCAGCCCGATCTCGCGCCGCAGGCCGAGATAGCGCCCGCCGCGGCCAGCCCTTACGGGGTTAACGTCTTCCTGCAGAACGAGGCGCTGCCCGCCGTGCGCGCCGAGAGCCTGCGGCTTGTCGCCGATGCCAGCTTTACCTTTATCCGCCAGGAGTTTACCTGGGAAGATATCGAGATTCACGGCAAGGGTGATTTCGTCGACCGGCGCAACGACCTGGACGGCGACGGTCAGCCGGACCCGGTAGACGCCTGGGCCAAGTATGACAACATGGTCGAGCTGGCGGAAGACGAAGGGCTGCAGATCATTGCCCGCCTGGGCAACCCGCCTGCCTGGACGCGGGCGCTGACGGACACCATCGGCACCAACGCGCCGCCTGACGACTTTGCCGACTTCGGCGATTTTGCCGGCGCAGTCGCCGGCCGCTACGCGGACCGCATCGACTATTACCAGATCTGGAACGAGCCCAACGGCAACGAAGAATGGGGCCTGCAGGACGTGGACCCGGAAGCCTATACGGAGCTGCTCTGCCTGGCCTATGAACGCATCCACGCGGCCGATGCCGGCGCCGTGGTGCTGGCCGGCGCGCTGACGCCGACGGTGGCGCTGGAAGGAGGCAACCTCAACGACCTGATCTTCCTGGAGCGGATGTACGCGGCCGGCGCCGGACCCTGCTTCGACGTGATGAGCGCCCAGGGCTACGGCCTCTTTTCCGGCCCCACCGACCAGCGCCTGCGCCCCTCGGTGATCAACTACCCGCACCATCTCTACCTGCGCGATATCATGGTGCGCCACGGCGACGCGGAGAAGCCCATCTGGATCAGCGAGATGGGCTGGAACGCCGCGCCAGAGCCGCTACCGCCCATCTATGGCCGCGTAACCGACGAGCAGCAGGCGCGCTATGCCGTGGAGGGTTACGAGCGCGCCCGCGCGGAGTGGCCCTGGGTGGGCGCCGTCAACTACTGGTTCTTCAAGCGCCATGACGACAGCGAGAGGAATGAAAGCTGGTACTACTTCCGCATGATGGAGCCTGACTTTACACCGCTGCCTGTCTGGGAAGCGGTGGCAGAGTACGCCCCAGAAGCTGGCTTGCCGGCAGCCTACCCGGCCTGGCTACATGGCTGGCTGCCGCTGCGCCCCTGGCTTTTCCTGGCCGGCCTGGCCCTCTTCTTCTACACGCTGCTGGCCTGGCTGGCGCCGCCGCAGCCATGAGAGGGCGCTGGCTCCTGCTGGCGCTGCTGCTGCTGGCGGCAGCCCTGCGCTTCCACCGCATCGACGCACAGTCCTTCTGGAATGACGAGGGCAACAGCGCCCGTCTCAGCGAGCGCTCGTTGGCCCTGATTATCGAAGGGACGGCCAGCGACGTGCACCCGCCGCTTTACTACCTGCTGCTGCGCGGCTGGCGCGAGCTGGCCGGCGCCAGCGAGTTTAGCCTGCGCGCCCTGTCAGCCTTTGCCGGCATCCTTGCAGTGGCCGCGACGGCCGCCCTGGCGCGCCGCTGGCAGCGCCGGCCGGCGGCGGCGGCGGCGACCACGCTCTTCATGGCGCTCAGCCCGCCGCTCGTCTACTACAGCCAGGAGGCGCGCATGTACGAGCTGCTGGCGCTGCTGGCGGCGCTCGCGACGCTGCTGCTCGTGGCGCTGCTGCCGCACCTGCGCGGCGGCCAACCGGCGACGGCGCGGCGCACCGCACTGCCTGCCGCGCTCTATCTGCTCGCCGTCGCCGCCGGCCTCTACACGCACTACTTCTTTCCCGCCGTGCTGGCTGTCCACGGCCTTGTCGTCGCCGTTTCCCTGGACCGCCGCCATTGGCGGGGGGCAGTCGCCTGGGCTGCCCTGGCGGCGCTGGCCGTGCTGCTCTACCTGCCGTGGCTGCCCATTTTCCTGCGCCAGACGGGCGGCCGGCCGGGGGACGGGCTGAGCCTCGTCGCCTTTGGCGGCGACGTGATACGCTGGCTGGCGCTGGGCCCCGCCGCCGCGGCGGCCCGCTGGGCCGTGCCCCTCGTCCTGGTCGGGGCGGTACTGGCCCTCCTCCCCTGGCCGGCTACGGAGCGCCGTTCCGCGCGTCGCGCCTGGCTGGCCCTGGCCGGCGTCCTGCTGCCGCTGCTGCTGATGTGGCTGGTGCAGGCAACGCGGCCCGCCTTCTATAAGTTCCTGGTTGTCGCTGTACCCTTCCTGGCCCTGCTCTGGGGCCAGGGCGCGGCGCGGCTGGCGGCGCTGCCCGGCCGCGGTCGCCTGCTGGCCCTGGCGCTCGTCGTCGCCTTCGTGGGCGGCAGTGGGCTGGCGCTGGCGAACCTCTACACCAACCCGGCCTATGCCCGCGCCGATTACCGCGGTATGGCAGCCCGCATCGCCACCGCCGGCCGGCCCAACGCCGGCATTATCCTCAACGCCGCCAACCAGTGGGAGGTGTTCACCTACTACCACCGCGATGGGGCGCCCGTCTATCCGATTCCACGCGGCGCGCCCGATCCGGACGCCATCGCCGCCGAGCTGGCGGAAATTGCCGGCCGCCACGATCATCTTTACGCTATCTTCTGGGGTGAGGCCGAGCGCGACCCCGAGCGGTTGGTCGAGCGCTGGCTGGACGCGCACGCTTACAAGGCGACCGACGAATGGGTCGGCGACGTGCGCTTTGTCGTCTATGCCGTGCCCGGTGAAGCGGCCATGGAGATGGAGACGCCGGCCGGCGCCACGTTTGGCGAGCAGATTACGCTGCTTGGCTATACCCTGCGCGGCGAGCAGAGGGCGCCCGGCGACATCATCGAAGTCACCCTCTTCTGGGAGGCGGCGCAGCCGCTGGCGGAACGCTATAAGGTCTTTCTCCACCTCGTCGAAGACGCAGGCGTTCCGGTGGCGCAGCGCGACAGCGAGCCGGG
Source organism: uncultured Ardenticatenaceae bacterium (assembly GCA_964579295.1). Taxonomy (GTDB): domain Bacteria; phylum Chloroflexota; class Anaerolineae; order Promineifilales; family Promineifilaceae; genus JAAYYY01. The sequence continues at coordinate 7,560 of CAZOGK010000012.1, read as the reverse complement.
CGGGGGGCTGGCGCTGACGACGACGTGGCAGCCGGGCGAGACGGTGATCGACAACCACGGCGTGCTCGTGCCGCCCGGCACGGCGCCCGGGGAGTATCGGCTGCTGCTGGGCCTCTATCCCTTCGCGGATCCCGCGCGGCGGCTGCCGCTGGCGGGCGGGGAAGATAGCTACCTGCTGGCGACCATCACGGTGCGCGAGTAGGTTGAGGCGGGTCTAGAGCAGCTTATCTGCGAAAGCGGGTAGGGCCGCCACGCCGCCTGTGTGCCAGAAGAGGATCTTTTGCCCGCGTGTGAAGGCGCCCCAGCGGATCAGGTCGATGAGCCCGGCCATTGCCCGGCCCGTATAGACAGGATCGAGCAGGATGCCTTCGAGCTGGGCCAGCATCTGGATCGCTTCCCGCTCCGGCTCGCCGACCTGGGCGTAACCGTCCCCCAGATAATCGTCGTTGACGTTAACGCGGTCGGCGACGGAAATCGTGCCCAGCCCCAGATGGGTGGCCGTCGCCGTCGCCAGCGCCGAGGCGAATGTCTGCAGCGAATCGGCGTCATGATCGACGCTGATGCCCAACGCCTGCCCGCGAAAATCATAGACCAGGGCGCCGAGCACAACACCCGCCTGTGTGCCGCCGCTGCTGCTGGCGAAGACAATGAAGTCAAGGTTGAGGTTTTGCTCGGCCATCTGCTCGGTCAGCTCTTTCATCGCCAGCACGTAGCTGGTAGCGCCCATGACGTTAGAGCCGCCGAGCGGGATGACGTATGGTTTGCGCCCGAGCGTGCGCTGCTCGGCGACGATGCGGGCGATCAGCTCATTGCCCGGCTGCCCTTCCGTCCAGTAAATCTGGGCGCCGAGCAGCCGATCCAGCAGCAGATTGCCCGACATGCGTGCGGTGGCCGCCTCGCCGCGCAAGATGAGGCTGCAGCCCAGGCCGAAGTGCGCCGCCGCGGCCGCCGTCTGGCGGCAATGGTTGCTCTGCGGTGCGCCGGTGGTGACCAGGTGGTCACAGCCCTGGGCCAGCGCGTCGGCCAGCAGGAACTCCAGCTTGCGCGTCTTGTTGCCGCCGGTTGCCAGCCCGGTCTGGTCATCGCGCTTGATGTAGATCTCCGGCCCGCCAAGATGCTTACTCAGCCGCTCCAGCTTCTCCAGCGGCGTGGGCAAATAGGCGAGGTGAACGCGATCGGGGTAGGTTGGGTTGAGCATAAGCTTCTGCCGGCCGGCCTCCACAATGTGGACGATTTGTACCATAAGCGGGCGCGAGCGGAAAGGGTCTCGTCGGTGACGGCCTGCCCGCGTCCGGGCGCCATTGCGTCTGAGCGTCCCCCTGTGCCCGTAGCAACGGCCGGCTAGAAGGGCCAGATCAGCAAAATGAGAACCGCCACGGCCGTAATCGTCAGGTTGTCCAGGCCGCGAATGGAGACGGCTTCGACCAGTGTCGTGCTGGCCATGATGGCGGCTGCCGGCCCCAGCGCCACAAGCGGTGAAACGGCCGGCTGGCCGGGAATGAGCCAGAGCGCCAGCCAGGTGAAGAGCAGGCCCACCGCAAAAAAGCCGGCTGAGCCCTGTATGGTGCGCGTGTGGCCGAAGACAGTATAGGCATTGCGGCCATAGGCGTGGCCGACGACAGGAGCGATGCCGTCGCCCCACGTCAGCGGCATGAGCGCCGCTACCAGCAGCGGCGGGCGGTCCCAGAAGATGATGGCGACGGCGGCGGCGGCCAGCGGAAAGTAGACCGTGCCCAGGTTGCTGTTGTCGCTGCTCGCCATCGACGAGAAGAAGCCATAGCGCCAGTCGGCCAGGTTCAGGGCGGCAAAGCCAAGCGCTGCTGCCACGAAAGGCCACGGGTTGTCGAAGAGGAAGGGGAGCGCCCAGCTCATCATGCCCACGCCGATGTGGATGCCTTTGCGGGTGAAGCCGGGGCTATAGCCGCGGTAGCGGCGCAACCCTTCTGCTGCGCCAATGACGGCAAAGACGTAGATGACGGCGATGATGAAGCCGAGCAGATTGTTCATGGCAACAGCGTGGCCGTTACACCTGCTTAGACGACGAGGTGATCATAGAGCATGTCAAGGCTGAGGTCGGGCACGACTGTATGGTTCGTCTGTACCGTCAGACCGGCGGCGGCGGCGCCGAGCCGCATACAATCGGTGATGGGCAGCTCATTCAGCATGCCAAAGATGATGGCCGCCGTGATCGCGTCGCCGGTGCCGGTGCTGTCCGCCATCTCGCTGTACAGCGCCGGGATAGCGCCGTTCTCATCGGACGTGGCGTAGACCAGGCCGAAATCAGTGAGTGTGACGACGCCGATCCTGACGCCGAGGCGGACGAGCTGGCGGGCGGCGCCCAGGCTGGCGTCGGCGTCGTGGCCGAAGTAGTCCAGGCCCAGCAGCGTCGCCGCTTCCACCTCATTGGGTACCACCAGATGCAGGCCGTGCAGGTGCGGCGCCAGCTTGTGCGCCAGGCGCGTGGAAGAGGGATCTGCCGCGACAGGCACGTCGTACTGGTCGGCGAGGCGCATGATCGTTTCGATAGTGGCCGGTGGCAGGCTGCCGTCAAAGACGACCATAGCTGCTTCGCGGAAGAGCCGCCGGCGCTGGTAAATAACCTGCCCCGTAATGGCGTTCATCGCCCGCGTGTCGTCGAGCGCCACGCTGAGCGTGCCGTCTTCCTCCAGCAGCGCTATATAGGTGCCGGTGTTCTGCTCGGGCACGACCGTCACCAGCTCGACGTCGACGCCGGCATCGGCCGTCTGCTCTACCAGGCGACGTCCGACGTCGTCGTTGCCGATGGCCGAGATGAGCGTGACCTCGGAGCCCAGCCGGGCCAGGTTTTCGGCCACGTTGCGCGCGTTGCCCCCGCGGGCGCTGCGAATTTGCCCCGGATTGGACGTGCCCGGCTCCAGGCCGGCAAATGGCTTTCCTTTCACATCCAAGAGCGTGGCGCCAATCACCACAATGCGGTCGCCCATCGCCTCCTCCATCATTTCCCGGCAGCAAAAAGGGTGCTGCCTTTTCCGGACACGGTCGCTACGCCAACCGCTCACTAGTGTAACAATGAATCGTGCTCCGTCACAACAGCATATCCGGCGCAACAGGCAAGAGGAAGCGAGGTTGAGGCGCAGGTTAACCTTATGTCAGAGAGGCGCGCCTGAATTGACTGGGGGCGGCGCGATGGTATAATAACCCTCTGTACGATGGGCGGTTAGCTCAGTTGGTTAGAGCGCTACGTTGACATCGTAGAGGTCACAAGTTCGAGTCTTGTACCGCCCACACAAAAAGGCCGCGAAAGCGGCCTTTTTTCTTGCAAGCGCCAGAAGACGCCCCGGACCTGCCCCGAGGCTAGATGTGAATGGGCTCGCCCTCCACCCCGTGCGCCGCCTCCATGAGGACCTCGCTCAGGGTCGGGTGAGCATGGACGTTGCGCGCAATTTCCTCGGCGGTCAGCTCATACATGCGCGCCAGTGTTAGCTCTGGCAGCAGCTCGGTGACGTGCGGGCCGACCATGTGCGCGCCGAGAATCTCGCCATAGCGCGCATCGGAAATGATCTTGATAAAGCCGTCGCGCTCGCCCATGCCCAGCGCCTTGCCGTTGGCCTGGAAGGGAAAGCGGCCGACGTTAATCTCGAAGCCGGCTTCCTGCGCCTGCTCTTCGGTGAAGCCAAAGCTGGCGACTTGTGGAACGCAGTAGGTAGCGCGCGGCAGCATACGATAGTCCAGCTTGACCGTCGGATGTCCGGCAATCGTCTCGGCGGCGACAATACCCATCGCCGAGCCGTGGTGGGCGAACATGTAGCCTTCCGGGGCCACCAGGTCGCCGATGGCATAGATGTTGGGAATGCTGGTGCGCATCCCTTCGTCCACGGCGATGCCGCCCCACTGGTTGCGATCCAGCTCCAGATCCCCCTCCAGCCCCAGGCTCTCTACGTTGGGCTTGAAGCCAATCGCCACCAGCATCTGATCGGCCTCTAGCGTTTCGCCGTTCTGCAGCTTGGCGCGCACGCCGTTGTCGGTGACCTCTGCCGACTCGACGACCGTTTCGGTAAAGAAGTTGATACCCATCTTGCGGTAAGCGCGCTCGACGACGGCGCTGACTTCCGGATCTTCGTTGGGCAGCAGGCGCGGCAGCATCTCGACGATGGTGACGTCGACGCCATAGTTGGCCCAGACATAGGCGAACTCGATGCCGATGGGTCCGGCGCCGACGATAATGGCCTTCTCTGGCGTGGAATCCGAGAGAATCACCTCCAGGTAGGAAACGATCCGCTCGCCGTCGAAGTCGATGCCCGGGACGGCGCGCGGGTGGGCGCCCACGGCCAGCACCAGGTTCTCGAACTTCAGCTCTTCTTCGCTGCCATCGTTGAGCGACACTGACAGCGTCTGCGTATCGGTGACGCGGCCGATGCCCTCGTAGACGTCGATGTTGTTCTTTTTCATCAGGAAGCCGATGCCTTTGACCAGGCGGGTAGAGACCTGCCGGCTGCGCTTAAATGCGGTGGTATAGTCCAGCTGCAGGTTGTCGAAGCTGAAGCCAAATTCGTCGCCGCGGTGCTTCAGCGTGTGGACCAGCTCGGCGTTGGTGAGCAAAGCCTTGGAGGGAATACAGCCCACATTCAAACAAACGCCGCCGAGGGCTTCTTTCTCCACGATCGCCGTCTTCAGGCCAAGCTGCGCCGCGCGGATGGCCGCCACATAGCCAGCTGGCCCCGCGCCCAGTACGACCAGTTGATATTCTTTCGCCATGGGGTATCTCCGTAACTAAACAGGTTCGCTAAGTAGAAGGCGGGAGCGCGCCACTGCTGCCGCCGCCAGGGTAGGCAATCGGCCACGTGCATTATACCGCCATCGGCCGGGCGGGCACAGCAGGTGAAACCCCCATGAGGTAAGGTGTACGCCCCAGGGTAATCTCGTTATAATGGCCTTGATGATCGGTTTTCCCTCGTGGACATTGTGGGGAATGGGGTTTGCCGCCCTGGCTACCCTGTTATTCCTCTTCCTTGCCTTCATCGCTCAGTCGCCCCGCCTGCTGCGTCGGCTGGGCCTTGATGTCTATCGCCTGGACCTGCGCGTGCGCGAGTTTACCGGTTATGCGCTGGCCGGCCTGCTGCTGGTCCTCGGCTTCTTTCTGGCCGGCGTGCCCATCGGCGGGCAGGTAGCGGCGCAGCCGGCTGCGCCAACCAGCACGGCCACGCAACAGGTAGTCGCCGATCTGCCCCTGGACGTGCCCGGTACGCTGACGCGCAGCGCCATCACCCAGACGGTAGCCATTCCCACACCTTCCCTGACCCCGCGGGTCACGGGGCAGACGCCGGTCTCTGGCGGCTTTGGCGCAGGCAGCAGGCAGACTCAGGCGCCGGAAGTGACGGTGACGGTGACTGTGACCATCACCGGCGTGGTGACGCCCTCCATTCCTACCCTCACGCCCACCGGCGACCCTGACGACAACAGCCCCACGGCGACGGGCACGCCGACGCGCGTTACCTCGCCCACGCCCAGCCTGACGCCGACGCCGACCGAGACCCCTACCCCCTCGGCGACGCCGACGATGACGCCCAGCCCGACGGCCACGCCCACGCCCAGCCTGACGCCCACACCCATCGACGCGCCGACGGCCACTGTCGATCCCAGCCGCAGTAACGTCTGGATTTACCGCTCGCCCGGTGGGCAGGAGCTGATCCTTACGCCCGGCGGCTCGACAGTCATCGTGCTGCCGCGCCGCTCCAGCCAGGGCGGTTTCCTCTGGCGGGAAGTGATGACGGTCGATGGGCTGACCGGCTGGATTGACGACGCCTATCTGATTTACGGCGAAGAGAGCTAGGGTTTATCCTGGCTTGTCCCCTTCTGCTCCACGGAAATAGGCGGCTAGCGGCCCGCTAAATAGCGCTCGAAAGCGTCCACGGTCGCCGGCAGCCGCTGCGGCGGCGCCGCCTGGGCCATGGCTGTGTCCGGGTCTTTCAGGCCGTGGCCGGTGAGCACGCAGACGGCGCGCTTGCCCCGCAGATCGAGCATGCCTTGCCGGATTTGCTGGTAGAGAACGGCAACGCCGGTGGCCGACGCCGGCTCGACAAAGATCCCCTCCAGCCGCGCCAGCCAGCGCCAGCTCTGCAAGATCTCGTCGTCGCTGACGGCGGCGATCAGGCCGCCGGACTCGTCCAGCGCCGCCAGCGCCTCGCGCCAGCGCGCCGGGTTGCCGATGCGGATGGCCGTGGCGACTGTCTCCGGGTGGCTGACGACCTCGCCGCGTACCAACGGCGCCGCGCCGGCCGCCTGCCCGCCCAGCAACTGGGGCAGGCCGCTTCCATATTCGCGGTAGCCTTTCCAGTAAGAGGTAATGTTGCCCGCGTTGCCGACCGGCAGGCAGTGCCAATCGGGCGCGCGGCCGCCCAGCTGGTCACAGATCTCGAAGGCGGCCGTCTTCTGCCCCTCGATGCGCCAGGGATTAATGGAATTGACCAGGGCGACCGGGTGGCGCTCGACAATCGTGCGCACCAGATCGAGGGCGGCGTCAAAGGAGCCGTCGACGGCAATGACCTCGGCGCCGTAGGCCAGCGAGGCCGCCAGCTTGCCCAGGGCGATCTTGCCTTCCGGCACCAGCACCAGGCAGCGCAGTCCGCCGCGCGCGGCGTAGGCGGCGGCGCTGGCAGCCGTGTTGCCCGTGCTGGCGCAGATGATTGTCTGCGCCCCTTCATGGGCCGCCTGGCTGACCGCTACGGTCATACCGCGATCTTTGAATGAGCCGGTTGGGTTCAACCCTTCAACCTTGAGGTAGAGCTGCAGGCCGGCGCCGGGCGCGATCTGCTCAGCCAGACGATCAGCCTGAATGAGGGGCGTGTTGCCCTCATTCAGGCTGATGACGGTCGTATCGGCTGCCAGCGGCAGGTAGTCGCGATAGCCGCGAATAATCCCCTGCCAGGTCACGGTTTATTGGGTGCTGCTGGGAATGACCAGGGTCTGGCCGGCATAAATGAGATAGGGCGCGCTCAGGTTGTTGGCGCTGGCGATGCTCATCCACGGCACCCCATAATGGAGCGAGATGAGGAAGAGCGTTTCACGCGGCTGCACGGTGTGGGTAAGCTGCGGAGCAGGGGTGGCGCCGGCGGTCGGGATTTTCAGCTCCTGGCCGACCAGAATGTGGTTCGGGTTAACCAGGCCGTTGGCTTCGGCAATAACCATCCAGCTGACATTAAAGCGCTGCCCAATACGGTGCAGAGTGTCGCCGGCCTGTACCACGTAGGTGGTTTCTGCCGGCGTCGGAGTGGGCGTTGGCGCACTGCCGTCGCTTTCGCCGGGTATCCGCAGCTCCTGGCCCACAAAGATGGCGTTGGCGTTGGGCAGGTTGTTGTGGTTGGCAAGCGCGAGCCAGGAAATGCCATATTGCAGGCCAATGCGATAGAGATTTTCGCCTGCCTGCACCACGTGCACGCGCTCCTCGGCGGTCGTCGGCGCGGCGGCTTCCGTCTGCTCGGTGGCGGCAGTTTCCTCAGCCGCCTCTTCCTCAGCCGCCTCTTCATCAGCCGCCTCTTCGTCCGCCGCCGCTTCATCCGCCGCCGCTTCGTCAGCAGCCGCTTC
>CAZOGK010000011.1:94492-97853 GCA_964579295.1 uncultured Ardenticatenaceae bacterium | reverse complement strand
GAGGGCGAAGAGGGAGAGGCCCTGTTTGCGATAGTCGCGATCGACGAAGATGCAGGTGATGCGCCAATCGGGCATCGTCATTTTGGATTCGACTTCTTTGCGGTGGTAAATGGTGGGCAGCTCGTGCGGCGGGCCATATTGGCACCAGGCGACACAGACATCGCCGTCGAAGACGAGGGCGGCGTGGGCCCTGTCTTCGCGGACCAGCCGTTCTTTGTAGGCGCGGGTGGCTTCGGAGCTGATGCCTTTCTCCGGCGATTTCGGATGGAACGCCGTGCACCAGCAGCCGCCCCAGACGCCGTTATGCTTGCGCGCCAGCCGCTCAAAGTCGGGCCAGGTTTCTGCACTGAGCGCTTTGATGGTTAGATTCTCCATTACTCTACCTCCACCTCCGCCTGCTTCTTGCCGCGGCCGAGGGCAATCGAGCGCTGGTAGGCGGCGAAGATGCCGCGGCTGAGGACGGTGCGCAGGCCGCCTTTTTCCATGTGGTAGAGGGCCTCGGCGGTGGTGCCGCCGGGCGAGGTGACCTGGTTGCGCAGCTCGGCGACGTGCAGGCCAGAGCGGGCGGCGTATTCGACGCTGCCGCGCATGGTCTGGAAGACGAGCTGGGTGGCGACGCGGCGGGAGAAGCCCATGTGCACGCCGGCGTCGATCATCGCCTCCATGAACATGAAGACGTAGGCCGGGCCGGTGCCGCTGAGCGCCGTGGCCATGTCCAGGTAGCTCTCGTCGTCCACGTAGACCTCTTCGCCGAGCGAGGCGAGGATGGCCTGGGCCTGGCTGCGCTGCAGCTCGGTCACTTCCGGCGTGGCGGTCCAGACGGTGATGCCCTGGCCGATCTGCGCCGGGGTGTTGGGCATGGCGCGCGCCACCGAGGCGTGGGCCAGCCCGTCGGCCAGGCGGCGGATGGGCGTGCCGGCGAGGATGGAGAGCAGCAGGTCGCGGCGGCGCAGGTGGCCGCGGATCTCGGGCATGACGGTGCTCAGAAGCTGCGGCTTGATAGCCAGCACGACAATCTGCCCCTCTTCGGCGGCCAGCTTGTTGTCGGTGGCGCCGCGCACGCCGTAGCTGGCGCACAGCTCCTCGGCGCGCTCCTCGCGCGGGCCGGCGGCGATGATCTGGTCGGCGCTCACGACTTCCTGGTCGATGAGGCCGCGGATCATGGCCTCGGCCATGGTGCCGCTGCCGATGAAGGAAATGGTGATGTCGTCAAACATGGTCGGTTCCTCGGGCGCTGCCGAGAGCTGACAGGTTTCGCAAACCTGTCAGCTCTTCCGGTGGATATTAGCCTGCCTGAAAGCGCTCCTGATGCACGGTTACGCGTTGTAGCTGCCGCCGGTCTACCTCGACGCCGAGGCCGGGGCCGGTGGGCACGTCTATCGTGCTGTCGGCGGCGTTGAGCATAAACGGCGGCGTGATGTCCACGTCATAATAACGCTCGCTGGCGCTGATGTCACCCGGCAGGGTGAAGCCGGGCAGGGAGGCGAGGGCCAGCTGGGCGGCGCGGCCCACGCCCGTCTCCAGCATGCCGCCGCACCAGACGGGCATCTCGTGGGCGCGGGCCAGGTCGTGGATGGCGCGCGCCTCGGCCCAGCCGCCCACCCGCGCCGGCTTGATGTTGACGATGTCGCAGGCGCCCAGGGCCAGCGCCGTCTCGGCGTGGTCGAGTGAAGTGATGCTCTCGTCCAGGCAGAGCGGCGAGGCAATCTGCGGCCGCAGCAGGCTGTGCTGGTAGATGTCTTCGTAGCCCAGCGGCTGCTCCAGCATGAGCAGGTTGAACGGGTCGAGCGCCTGCAGCCGTGGCGCGTCCGCCAGCCGGTAGGCGGAGTTGGCGTCGAGCATGAGCAGGATGTGGGGGAAGGCGGCGCGCACGGCCTCGGCCAGCTGCACGTCGTAGCCTGGCTTGATCTTCAGCTTGATGCGCCCGTAACCCTGCGCCAGATAGCCGGCAATGACGTCGATCGTCTCCGCGATAGAGGGCTGGATACCGACGCTGACGCCGACCCTGACCCGCGCGCGCGGCCCTTCCGGGTAGGGGGCCGCCAGCTTCTGGGCGAAGGAGAGGCCGTCGCGCCGCGCCGTCAGGTCCCAGGCCGCCTGCTCCAGCGCCGCTTTGGCCAGGGGATGGCCGCGCACGAAGCGCAAGCGCGGGCCCAGCTCTTCCGGCTCGTCCAGCTCTGTGCCCAGCAGCGCCGGGATGAGGAAATCCGTGAGGATGTGCCAGGCGGTCTGCGCTGTCTCGTAGCTGTAGCCGGGGTCGTTGGTGGCGACGCACTCGCCCCAGCCTTCCAGCCCTTCGCTATGGATGGTGACGATGAGGGCGTCGCGCTGCTGCTGCGGGCCAAAGCTGGTGACGAAGGGCGAGACCAGCGGCTGGCTGATCAGGTAGAGGTCGATGGCTTCAATACGCATCGTTCTCGCTCAGGCGTGCTGGAAGGTGAGCACGTAGTAGGAGCGCGGCTGCCCGGTCTCGTCTTCGCGCCGGGCAAAGTCGGTGACGATGAACTGGTGCGCGAAGTAATGCTCAAAGAGCGCCCGCGTGTGGGCGCGCCAGCTGCGGGCCAGCTCCATATCCTCGCGCTTGATGGCCTGAATGTCGGGCGGTATCTCCACCAGCACCAGGTTCGATTCGCTTTCGGCAAAGGAGGCCGGCGGCGCGAGCAGGCCGCGCTCGTCGTAGGCGGCCTCGTTGATGAGCACGGCGCGCCCGGCAATGAGCTGGTCGTAGCTGAGCGGGCGGCGGCTGCGCCCAACGCGCCCGCGCACGCGGTTGCCCGTCACCCACCACTCCACGTAGAAGCGATCAGTGTTGAGGCCCGCGTTGATGCCGCCCAGCTCGCCGTGGTAATCGCGGATGTACTGGTGGCAGACGGCGCCCAGCTTGCCGATATTCAGCCAGCCGTTGCCGCTCACCAGCGGGTCAAAGGTCCAGGTAACGAGCCGTATGCCCAGCCGCAGGGCGAATTCACGCTGGGCTACCTTCAGCTGGTAGGCGACGCCCCGGTTGCGGTATTCGGGCAGCACGCCGAGGATGGTGGAGTAGAGCTGCAGGCGGGCGGCCGCCACCTGGTCGATGCGGTTGTGCAGCCCGCGCACGGTACCCAGCACGCCAAAGACGAAGCCGACCAGCTCGTCGCCATCGTAGGCGCCAAGCAGCACGCCGCCGTTGTACCAGATGGCGTGCATGGTCCGCGCCGGGATGATCTCGATGTCTTCCATATCCCAGGCGCGCTTCTGCAGCGTTTCCAGCTTGCGCAGCTCTTCGTTGGATTCAATAGACCGGATTTCGATGGTCATAGTGGTAATTTACTCTCTTCTCGGTCTCAGAGGTAGGGCGGGTTTGCAACCCGCCGTCAGGTTG
>CAZOGK010000011.1:0-94392 GCA_964579295.1 uncultured Ardenticatenaceae bacterium | reverse complement strand
AAAGCTGACCTACCGTGGTGTGGGCGCGCATCAGGTCAGCGAAAATACCAGCGCAGCAACCCCTGGCCCCAGACGACGGCGGTGATGCCGGCCACGGCCAGGAAGGGGCCGTAGGCGACGTAGGAGCGCATGGTCAGCCGCCGGGTGAGCAGCAGCAGGGCGGTGACCAGCCCGCCGAGCAGGATGCCCATCACCAGCGCCAGGATGACGAGCGGGAAGCCGGTCATGGCGCCGATCATCGTCGCCAGGGTCACGTCGCCAAAGCCAAGCGCGCCGGCGCCGAGCAGCCGCTTGCCCAGCCAGTAGAGAAAGAAGAAGAAGATGAAACCGGTGACGGCGCCGATCAGGGCCAGCGACAGGTTGTTGTAGGTGACGAAGAGGCTGCCGACGAGGCCGAGCAGGATGCCGGGAAAGGTAACGGCGTGCAGGATCAGCCGGTGCTCCAGGTCAGTGACGATGACCAGCACCAGCAGCGCCACGTAGACAGCGCTGAAGATCAGGTCGGCCGGGGTGTGCAGCAGGACGGGCAGCAAGGCAAAGAGGAGGGCCGTGCCCAGCTCGACCCACAGCTCGCGCGGGCGCGCGGCGAAGCCACAGGCCGGGCAGCGGCGCGCCGCCAGCCAGCGGGCCACGCCCAGCCAGCGCGCCGGGCGATAGGGCGTGAGGCATTGGATACAGCGCGGGCGCTGCGGCCGGGTGCGCTGCGGCAGGTCGTCGGCCAGCACGTTGATGGCGCCGCCGGCCAGCAGACCAACCAGGGCGAAAAGGGCCGCCAGCAGCGGCGTGGGCAGAGAGAACACAACATCAACCATGATGCGGATTATAGTGGGAATCAGGGAGAGGCAAAAGGGTGATCGGTCCTATGCAAAAGAGCCGGCTGCTTAGCCAGGAACTCCTTGACGCCCGCCCGCGGCCCGTGCTATGCTGTGCGCATCTGATTCGAGATGGAACGAACGATGATCATTGCCAGCAGCGCTGACCGGCTTCCGGGCCTCCTCCTTAGCAGTAATTTGCGTTGCTGGCCTATGCCTGCCGTTCGCGCCTGATTGTTTGTCGGACCCTGAGAAGCGCGAAGGCCACGGGCAGAACCAGCCCGTGGCCTTTTTAGATCCCGGCCACGGCGGCCTGCCCACCACAATGCCCGCATGGAGGACGTGACGATGACCGCACAGTTGGATTTCCAGGCCCTGGAGGAAAAGTGGCGCCCCTACTGGCAGCAGATAGGGCTCTATGCCACGGACGAGACGCCGGACAAACCGAAACATTACATTCTCGACTTCTTCCCCTACCCGTCGGGCGCCGGCCTGTCGGTGGGCCACTGCCGCAACTACGTGCCCACCTGCATCGCGGCCCGCTACCTGCGCATGACCGGCCACAACGTGCTCCATCCGATGGGCTGGGACGCCTTTGGGCTGCCGGCGGAGAACTATGCCATCAGCCACGGCGTGCACCCGGCTGTGAGCTCACGCCAGCACGCCGCCAACTACCGCCGCCAGCTGCAGCTGATCGAATGTAGCTATGACTGGTCGCGGGAGATCAACTCCACCGACCCCAGCTATTACCGCTGGACGCAGTGGATCTTTCTGCTGCTGTATCACCGCGGCCTGGCCTATCGGGCCGAGGCGCAGCAGTGGTGGTGCCCCCATTGCAAGACGATTCTGGCAAACGAGCAGGTGGAGGGCGGCCGCTGCTGGCGCTGCGGCGCGCTGGTGGAGCGCAAGACGCTGCCGCAGTGGTATCTGCGCATCACCGACTACGCCGAGCGGCTGCTGGCCGACCTGGAGCTGGTGGACTGGCCGGAGGCGATTGTGGCCATGCAGCGCAACTGGATCGGCCGCAGTGAGGGCGCCGACGTGCAGTTTGCCGTCGAAGACAGCGACGAGATGATCACGGTCTTTACCACGCGGCCGGATACACTGGCCGGCGTTACCTTCCTGGCGCTGGCGCCAGAGCATCCGCTGGTGGAACGGCTGCCGGGCGCGGAAGCAGAGGAAGCAGTGGCCGCCTTTGTCGCCGCCGCGCAGCGGCAGAGCGACGTGGAGCGGCAGACGCTGGCGGAAGGGCCGGCCGGGGTCTTTACCGGGCGCTATGCCGTGCATCCCGTGACCGGGGTGCGGCTGCCTATCTGGGTCGCCAACTACGTCGTCGGCGGCTATGGCTACGGCACCATCATGGGCGTGCCGGCGCACGACGAGCGCGACCACGCCTTTGCCGCCCGCTATGACCTGCCGCAGACGACAGTCATTGCTGCGCCGGAGGCCGCACGGGGCTGCTACAGCGGCGAAGGCACGCTGGTCAACTCGGGCGTTTATGATGGGCTCTCCTCGGCGGAAGCGCGCGCGGCTATGGTGGCCGACCTGGAGGAGCGCGGGCAGGGGCAGGCGGCCGTGCGCTACCGTCTGCGCGACTGGCTCATCTCGCGCCAGCGCTACTGGGGCACGCCCATCCCCATCGTGCACTGCGAGCGCTGCGGCATCGTACCTGTGCCGGAGAGCGAGCTACCGCTGCAGCTGCCGCCGCTGGACGATTTTGCCCCGGCCGGCGACGGTCGCTCGCCGCTGGCCCGCGTTGACGAGTGGGTGAACACGACCTGCCCCAGTTGTCAGGGGCCGGCCCGCCGCGAGACCGACACGATGGACGGCACCGCCTGTTCATCCTGGTACTTCCTGCGCTTTGCCAGCCCGCACGAGACGGAACGCCCGTTCGACCCGGAGGCGGTGCGCTACTGGCTGCCGGTCGATAGCTACGTCGGCGGCGCCGAGCACGCCGTCTCCCACCTGCTCTATGCCCGCTTCTGGACGAAGGTGCTTCATGACGCTGGGCTGGTACCCTTCGTCGAGCCGTTCATGCGGCTGCGCAACCAGGGTGTGCTGCACGCGCCCGACGGCAAGCGCATGTCCAAAAGTCGCGGCAACGTGATCACCCCGGACGAGGTCGTGGCCGAGCACGGCGTCGACGCTCTGCGCACCTACGTCGTCTTTATCGCTCCCTTTGAAGCCAGCGTGGCCTGGGACGATAGCGGCATCCGCGGCGTGACCCGTTTCCTGAGTCGCTTCTACGCTCTGGCCCATGCAGTCGCCACGGGCCAGCTGGGCAGCGCCGGCGCAGCGCCTGCCGCCGACCTGGAACGGCGCCGCCACGCCATCGTCGCCCGCCTCACGGACGAAATGGAGGCGTTCAAGTACAATACAGCCGTTGCGGCGCTGATGGGCTGGCTCAACGAGCTGGAAGCGGCGCAGTCCCGGGAGATCGCTCCCGAGCAGTGGCGCGAGCTGATCGCCACGTTTGCCGTGCTGCTGGCGCCGTTTGCTCCCTTCACAGCCGAAGAGGTGTGGCAGGCGCTGCTGGGCAACGAGACAACCGTGCACCGCCAGCCGTGGCCTGCCTACGACCCGGCGCTACTGGCAGCCGAGGAGTTAACCCTGGCGGTCCAGGTGAATGGCCGCCTGCGCGACACGATCCGCGTGTCTGCAGATGCCGACGAAGCGGCGGTCCAGGCGGCGGCGCTGGCCTTACCCAACGTGCGCGCGCATGTGGGCGCGCAGGCGGTACGCCGCATCATCGTCGTGCCCGGCCGCATCGTCAACGTCGTCACCGCGTGACAAGGTCGGGACCGATGCGCCACTGGAGATACGTGCATGCGCAAAGGCTGCTTTCGCTTTCTTATCGCCCTCGTCTTTCTGCTGTTGGCGGCTGGCGTGCTCGTCTACCGTCTGCTCAGCAGCCAGGTGCATCTGGCGGGCATGCTGGCCAGCAGCGCCGAAGCCGACATCAGCCTGCCTGCGGGCTTCGTCGCCCAGGTCTACGCCCGCGGGCTGCAGGGCCCGCGCTTCCTGGCGCTGGGGCCCGATGGCGCTATCTACGTGGCCGAGCGCGGTGCGGGCAATATTACCCGTCTGGTGGACGCCGACGGCGACGGCGCGGCCGAGCGGGCAGAACAGCTCGCCAGCGGGCTAGACAATCCGCACAGCCTCGTCTACCACCAGGGCGCGTGGTACGTTGGCGTGCCGGCCGGGGTCATCCGCCTGGAAGATACGGACGGCGACGGCGCCGCCGACCTGCAGACGGCCGTCGTCGACGATGTTCCCAGCGGCGGCAACCACCGCACCCGCACCGTGTTGTTCCTGCCGGACGGGCGTATGGTTCTTTCGGTCGGTTCGAGCTGCAATAGCTGTTTTGAGGACGATCCGCGACGGGCGACGGTACTTGTTTACGATGGGCCAGAGGGAAATAACGGGCGCATCATGGCCCGCGGGCTGCGGAACGCGGTAGGTCTGGCGCTGCACCCGACCACCGGCGAGCTATGGGCGACCAATAACGGGCGCGACTTCCTCGGCGACGACCTGCCGCCGGAAACAGTGTACGTGGTACGCGACGGGGCCGATTATGGCTGGCCCACCTGCCACAGCGGCGACATTATCGATCCCGGCCTGGGCGCGCCTGATGCCTGCGCGGGCGTCGAGCAGCCTATGGTCAAGATGCCAGCGCACACGGCGCCGCTGGGCCTCACCTTCTACGATGGCGAGATGTTCCCGGCCGACTATCGCGGCGACCTGTTCATTGCCCTACATGGCTCGTGGAATCGCAGCACGCCAGTCGGCTATTCGGTGGTGCGCCTGCCCTTTGACGATGGCCAGCCTGCCGCGGCTGTGGTGGACTTCGCCACAGGCTGGCTGCATGAGGGGCGCAACGTGGTCGACGGCCGGCCGGTGGACGTGCTGGTCGGCGCCGACGGCGCCCTCTATGTCAGCGACGATAAAGGCGGTTTTGTCTACCGTATCAGTTACGAGGAGTAAGCCGATGGAGGAGATGACGGCAGCCGAGCGGCGCGCCTTTTTGCAGGAAGGGGGAAGGACCGGCAAACTGGCGACGGTCCGGCCCGACGGCCGGCCGCACGTCGCGCCCGTCTGGTTCGTGCTCGACGGCGAGGACATTATCCTGACGACGTGGCACGAGACGGTCAAGGCGGCTAATCTCGAACACGAGCCGCGCGTCGCCTTCGTCGTGGACGACCCTGATCCGCCATTCTCGTTCGTGCTGGTCGAAGGGGTGGCGTCGATCGACAAGCAGGCGCCGGATATGCTGCGCTGGACAACAGCGCTGGCGGCCCGCTACATGGGAGAAAAGCTGGCCGATAGCTACGGCCGGCGCAACGCCGTGGCAGGGGAATGGCTGGTACGCATCCGGCCAACCCACTTTGTTGCCAGGAAAGGGATTGCCGACTGACGGCAGCAGCCCCGCCAGTAGCGGGCGGTAGCAGTTAGCAAGGGAAGATGGAACGACTGATCAGGCCGCTGACGGCCGAGGATGAGAGCTGGGTCGTGGAGTTCATCGACCGCCGCTGGGGCGCGCCCTTCGTCGTGGCCCACGGCCAGCTCTATTACCCCCACACGCTGCCCGGTTTTATGGCCGAGGTAGACGGCGAGCCGGCAGGGCTGCTCACCTATCACGTCGCCGGGCTGGACTGGGAGATTGTCACCATCGACAGCCTGGAGCCGGGGCGGGGCATCGGCAGCGACCTGATTTTCGCGCTGCGGCAGGAGGCCAGGCGCGTCGGCGCCCGCCGCCTCTGGCTGATTACGACCAATGACAACCTCAGCGCCCTGCGCTTCTACCAGAAGCGCGGCTTTCACCTGGTCGCCGTCCACCGCGACGCCCTGGAGCGCTCCCGCCAGCTCAAGCCAAACATCCCCCTGGTCGGCCAGGACGGCATCCCCCTGCGCGACGAGCTGGAGCTGGAGATGCTCCTCTAGCCCGGGAGCAAGGGCAAAGCAGCAAGCGAGGAAACGATGTCGATTATCGTGCATATTACTCCTTATAGCGCGTGGCTGGCGGATGCAGAGAGCGGCGAATACCGGACGCCGTCGCTGCAGCGCGAAGGCTTCATCCACTGCTCCAGGGTCAGCCAGGTGATAGGCGTGGCGAACAGCCAGTTTCGCGGCCAGCGCGATCTCGTCCTGCTCTGCATCGAGCGCGGGCGGGTGGCGGCGCCGATTATCGACGAGGACTGTTACGAAACCGGGCAGCGCTTTCCCCACATCTACGGCCCGCTCAACCGCGACGCCGTGGTGCAGGTGCTGCCCTTTCCGCCGGACGTAGACGGCACCTTCTCCCTGCCGCCGGCGCTGGCCGGGGAGCGCCCGGCGCTGCGCTGCGACTTTCCCATCCTGGAGTTCGACCCCTCGCCGGTCGCCCTGATCGAGCCGACGGCCGTCTTGCGCCCCATTGATATCGCCGAGCACTGCGTTCTCTGTTTCTTCCAGGATGTGATCGCGGCCCTACAGGCGACCGGACGGCTGCAGGAGCTGCATCTGCTTGGCTCAGAGATCGGCCACAACCCAGTCTACGAGATGGAGGTCAACGGGCAGCGGCTGGCGCTCTGCCACCCGGGCGTGGGGGCGCCGCTGGCCGGCGCCTTCCTCGACGAGCTGATCGCCCTGGGCTGCCGCAAGTTCGTCGCCTGCGGCGGCGCCGGGGCGCTGGACAGCGCGCTGGTCTTGGGCCACCTGGTGGTGCCCACCAGCGCCGTGCGCGATGAAGGCACCAGCTACCACTATCTGCCTCCATCGCGCGAGGTAGCGGCCAGCCCGGACGCCGTCGCCGCTATCGAGCGCGTGCTGCAGCGTGATAACGTGCCCTACGTCGCCGGCAAGACGTGGACGACCGATGGCGTCTATCGCGAGACGCCGGCTAAGATTCGCCTGCGCCGCGCCGAGGGCTGCCTGACCGTGGAGATGGAAGCGGCCGCCTTCTTTGCCGTCGCCGCCTTCCGCGGCGTCACCTTCGGCCAGCTCCTCTACAGCGGCGACGACGTGAGCAGCGAAGCGTGGGACTCACGCCACTGGCAGCGGGAAACGAGCGTGCGCGAGAAGCTGTTCTGGCTGGCGGCCGAGGCCTGTCTGGAGCTGTAAGATGCTGAGCGCGCGCCGCTACGGCGACGTGACGGCAATCCGGCTGACCACGAAGCTGCTGGGTCGCCCGTTTTACACTGTCTTCGCCTATCTATTTGACGGCGCGCTCATCGACACCGGGCCGCCGCGCACCGGGCGGGAGCTGGCTGCCTGGGCGGCGGGGCAGGAAATTGAGCAGATTGCCAACACCCACCATCACGAGGACCACATCGGCGGCAACGCCTACCTGGCACACCTGCCGGCCCTGGCGCCAGCGGAAACGGTAAAGCGGCTGGCGCGGGCGCCGCGCATCCCACTGTATCGCCGCGCCACCTTCGGCCAGCCGCGCCCGGCCGTGGCGCGCCCGCTCGGCGACTGCCTGGAGACCAGGCAATACCGGCTGCAGGTGATCGCCACGCCGGGTCATGCCTTTGACCAGGTCGTCTTCTGGCTCCCGGAGCGCGGCTGGCTATTTAGCTCGGATCTCTACATCATGGAGCGGGCGCGCTACATTCGCCGGCGCGATGACCTGGCGCTGTGGATGGAGAGCCTGCGCCGTATGCTGGATTACGATTTTGACACCATGTTTTGCGCCCACGCCGGCCCTGTCGAGAACGCCCACGCGGCCATCCGGCGCAAGCTGGCTTTCTGGGAGGAGCTGCAGGAGGAGGCGCGGCGGCTGGCCGCAGCAGGCCATCGCCGCCGCACGATCCGTTCCAGGCTGCTGGGGAGCAACAGCTTTATTACCTATTGGAGCGGCGGCGATTACTCCAAAGACAATCTGGTGCGCGCACTGCTGGCGCCGCCGTGAAACGCGCTATTGGGCAGTGTAGCCGCCGTCCACGAGCAGGATGGCGCCGGTGACAAAGCTAGCCTCGTCGGAGCAGGCCCAGACGATAAGATTGGCAACTTCCTCAGGCGTGCCCATACGCTGCATGGGATGGAGTGAGGCAATCTGGTTGTACAGCTCGGTGCCCTCGGCCATGCCTGCGTTTTCCAGCATGGGAGTGTAGATAAAGCCGGGGTTGACGTTGTTCACGCGAATTCCTTGGGTGGCATATTCAATGGCTGCCGTCTTGGTCAGGCCGTTGACGGCGTGCTTGGCGGCCACGTAGGCCGGCGCCGTGGCAAAGCCTACCGTACCCAGAATGGAGGAAACGTTAACGATAGCGCCGCCGCCATGCTGTAGCATGGCGGGAATCTGGTAACGCATGCCCAGCCATACGCCAGTCAAGTTGATGTCGATGACCCGGCGCCAATCGTCCAGCGTATACTCGGCAGTGAGGGCCGCAGCGCCGCCGATACCCGCATTATTGACGGCATAGTCCAGGCGTCCAAAACGCTCGACCGCGGCTGCCACCATCGCCTGCACGTCAGCCTCTTGCGAGACGTCGGTGCGGATGAACGAAGCCTGTCCGTCCGCCAGTGACGCCACGGCTTTCTCGCCGGCCGCCACGTCTATGTCCGCCACGATCACGCTAGCCCCGCGCTCGACAAATGTCCGCACCGTCGCCAATCCAATCCCGGCGCTGCCGCCGGTGACAATCGCTACTTTGCCATTCATATCGCTCATGGTCTACTATGTATCCTCCATTGGAAATGGGTCATTTGACATCCGCCCCCACGGCCCCACAATGGTCACATTGGTCAACCACCATTGAAACTGAAAAATCTAAACGAAGCGTTATAGCTGTCTGTATGAAACACATCATTAATGACTTGGAGATATACCGGCGGGGAACGTTCCGCCTTGAGCCCGAGCGAAAGCTGCGCGACGCCGAAGATGCGGTGGCTTTTGTGCGCGAGCGTGGCTTCGTCTACTTCTGGCCCATCAAGGGAGTCCTCTTTCCCAGCCTGTGGGCGGCCGTGGCCGGCGACCGGCCGGTGGCCGACGCGCACGACGATCCGGGTCACGTCACCTGGGGCTGGAAAGACAATATGCTCGGTAAGCGGCGCTGGTATTATGCCAAAGTCCTGCGCGGCAAGGCGACGATGATCTCCCTGGAGCTGTTGCCCACCTTCTACGCGCTCAGCGAGAACTATGGTGAGCCGGAAGCCGACTATCTGCAGCTCTACGCTGACGGGCTGCTCTCGCAGCCGGCGAAGCTGATCTACGAGACGCTGCTGCGCGAAGGGGCTATGGACACGGTGCGCCTGCGGCAGGCGGTGCAGATGACGCGGCGCAGCAGCGATAGCGCCTTTGCCCGCGCCCTGACAGAGCTGCAGCGCGAGTTTCGCATCCTGCCGGTGGGCGTCTCACAAAGCGGCGGCTGGCGTTACAGCTTCATCTACGAGCCGGTCCACCGCCACTTTCCTGAATTGCCGCAGCAGGCGCGGTCTATCGGCCGCGGGGAGGCGCGGGAGGAGCTGGCCCGCCTCTATCTTCGTGCGGTGGGCGCGGCCACAGAAGGGGAGATGCGCAAGCTCTTCCAGTGGAAGCCGGCCGAGGTGAAGCGGACCCTGGCGGCGCTGCTGGCAGCGGGTATGGTTGTCGCCCGGCAGGGCGACCGGCCGGCTGCGACGATCTATTTCCTGCCGGAGCTGGTGGAAGGTGGCTCGCCGGGCTGATTCAGTCTGAATCCCTGGCGTCCACACCTGACAGGTTTCCAAAACCTGTCAGGTGTTCTACCCGTCGCCGCAACAATTCTCATGCTTGCTAGTTGTCCCAGCCTTCGGCGGCGGCAATGGCCGCGCCGATGATGCCCGCCTGGTTGCGCAGCTCAGCCGGCTCGACGCGCGTCGGCACGGTCAGCAGCGGTACAAACTGCTCATGCTCCTTGCTGATGCCGCCGCCGATGATGAAAAGGCGCGGCGAGAAGAGCATGTTCAGGTAGCCCAGATATTCGTCCAGCCGGGCCGCGTACGTTTTCCAATCCAAATTGTCGCGTTTGCGCACGTCGCCGGCGGCATGAAGCTCGCCGCGCTCGGTGCGTCCCGGCAGGCGTATCTGCCCGAACTCGGTATTGGGCACCAACTGTCCATCGCTGAAGACGGCGCTGCCAATGCCGGTACCCAGCGTGAGAAAGATGACGACGCCCCGCTCATTGCGTCCATGCCCAAAGCGCATCTCGGCGATGCCGGCGGCGTCGGCGTCGTTAAGCATGATTACCGGGCGCCGCAGCCGCTCCTGCAGCTGGGCGGCGACGGGAAAGCCGACCCATTCCTGGATGTGATGGGCGGTAAAGGGCGTGCGCGGCGCGCCGTTGACGACTACCGCCGGGAAGCCGACGCCAAGCGGCCCCTCATAGCCGCCAAACTGCTCGACGAGCTTGACGACCGTCGCCAGCACGTCGACCGGCATGAGCGATTCCGGTGTGGTCAGGCGCTGCCGCTCGCCGGCCAGCCGGCCCGCGCCCGTATCGACCAGGGCGCCTTTAATGCCCGAGCCGCCAATGTCGATGCCGAGGATGTTCATGGTTGTGTTGCCTCCTCCAGGCCATAAAAGAGCGGCAGCGGCTCCACCGGCGCCTCCTGCAGGGTAATGGCCGCGCGGATGGCTTGCTGCGCCTCCGCGAGCGCGCCATCGTCCTGCGCGTGAATCGTGGCCAGCGGAGCGCCCGCCTCTAGCCGGTCGCCCACCTTCACCGGCACGACGAAGCCGACGGCGTGGTCGATGGCCGCTCCCTTCTCGGCGCGCCCGGCGCCGAGGCGGACGGCCGCCCAGCCCAGGGCGCCGGCGTCGATGCGGGCCACATAGCCGCCGCGCTGCGCCGTAATCTGCTCGACGCGCGCCGCCTGTGGCAGCCGCTCCGGGTTGTCAATCTGGCTCACGTCGCCGCCCTGCGCCGCTACCATCTGGCGGAACTTCTCCAGCCCGTCGCCCCGCTCGCGCGCGTCCACGACCATCTGGCGTGCGGCGTCGAGCGTGGCGGCGCGGCCGGCCAGCAGCAGCATGTGCGCGGCTACCGTCAGCGAATGCTCCCAGAAGTCGGGCGGCGCGACGATGCCGGCAACAGGCTCGCCGCGCAGGGTAGCAATCGCTTCCTTCAGCTCAAGGGCGTTGCCAATGGTATAGCCCAGCGGCTCGTCCATATTGGAGATGAGCGCCGCCATGCGCCGGCCGGCGTCTTCGCCGATCTTCACCATAATCTGCGCCAGCTCGCGGCCGGCCTCGACAGTAGGCATGAAAGCGCCGCTGCCCACCTTCACGTCGAGCACGACGGCGTCGGCGCCGCCGGCCAGCTTCTTGGACATGATGGAGGCGGCAATCAGCGGCGTGCTGGGCACGGTCCCGGTCACGTCGCGCAAGGCGTAGAGGCGGCCATCGGCCGGGGCCAGGTCGCTGGTCTGCCCGGCGAGTACCAGGCCAATCTCGGCTAGCTGCTGCTTGAACTGCGCCAGGCTCAGCTCGGGCGACCAGCCGCTAATCGACTCCATCTTGTCGATGGTACCGCCGCTGGAGCCGAGACCGCGGCCGCTCATCTTGCCTACGGGCACGCCGCAGGCGGCGACCAACGGCTGCACGACCAGCGTCGTCTTATCGCCCACGCCGCCAGAGGAATGTTTGTCGACGACCACCTCGGCTACGTCGTGCAGGTCAAGCACGTCGCCGCTTTCAGCCATGGCCAGGGTCAGGGCCACCGTTTCCTCCCGCGTCATGCCCCGGAAGTAGATAGCCATGAGCAGGGCCGCCGCCTGGTAATCGGGAACTGTGTCGCGGACCACGCCATCCACGAACCAGCGAATCTGCTCTGGCGTGAGCGCCTGCCCGTCCCGTTTTGCTTCGATGAGGTCGACCATTCGTTGGGCCATGGGATGTCCTCCGCCGGCGATTATAGCATTTACACCCTGGAGCTGAAACCAGTATAATGGCTGGAATACCTGCCCGCGAACGTCGAGAGGTCACACTGGAGGAACGAAGATGAGCGAGAGAGTGGATCTGGCGCTGCAGGGCGTTGTGGTCACGATGAACCCCGCGGCCGGCATTTATGAGGAAGGGGCCGTCGCCGTCCGCGGCGATTCCATCGTCGCCGTCGGGCCCGCCGCCGAGATCCTGGCCGCCTACGAAGCAGATGAGGTCGTGGACTACGGGCGCCAGGTGATCATGCCCGGGCTGGTCAACGCCCACACGCATGTGCCCATGACGCTGATGCGCGGCCTCAACGACGACCTGCGCCTCGACGTCTGGCTCGGCTACCTGATGCCGGTCGAGCGCGAGTTCGTCAACCCGGAGTTCGTCAGGCTGGGCACGCGGCTGGCCTGCGCCGAGATGATCCGCTCCGGCGTGACTACCTTCGCCGATATGTACTACTTCGAGAGCGCCATCGCCGAGGAGACGGCGGAGATCGGCATGCGCGCGCTGCTGGGGCAGACGATCCTCATCTTCCCCGCGCCTGACGCCGAGAACTATGAAGAGGGGCTGATCCTCTGCCGGCGCTTCATCGAGAAGTGGCAGGGGCACCCGCTCATCCAGCCGGCGGTGGCGCCGCACGCCTGGTATACGGCCACGCCCGAGCTGCTGCGCGCCTGCGCCGACCTGGCGCGCAGCTACGACGTGCCGCTGCACACGCACATTGCCGAGACGGCGTTTGAAGTGGAAAACAGCAAGCAGCAGAACAACATGCCGGTGGTGCCCTGGAATACGCGCCACGGCATCCTGGAGACGAAGCTGCTGGCGGCGCACTGCGTCCACCTCGATCGCGGCGAGATATATGACCTGAAAAAGGCGGGGGCCGGCGTCGCCCACTGCCCCAGCAGCAACCTCAAGCTGGCGAGTGGCCTGGCGCGCGTCGGCGACATGCTGGAGATGGGCCTCAATGTGGGCGTGGGCACGGATGGGCCGGCCAGCAACAATGACCTGGATATGTTCCAGGAGGTGCATCTGGCCGCGCTGCTGGCGAAGACGGTGAGCAATGACCCAACCGTGCTGCCGGCGCGGCAGGCGCTGGAGCTGGCGACTATCCGCGGCGCAAAGGCCATTCACATGGGCCATCTCACCGGCAGCCTGGAGCCGGGCAAGCGGGCCGATCTTATCGTCGTCGATCTGGACGCCATCCACAACTGGCCTCCCTTCCGCAGCAACGAAGACGCCATCTATTCGCGGCTCATCTATGCCACCAAGAGCGGCGACGTGCGCGACGTGCTCTGTAATGGGCGCTGGCTGATGCGCGACCGCACCCTGCTGACCATTGACGAGGCGGCGGCTATGGCCGAGGGCGCGCGGGTCGCCGCCCAGATAGACAGCTTCGTCAACGAGCGGGAGTCCAGCCCCTATAACAAGCTGGTCATTCTCGCCGGCTTGCAGCGGCAGGAGAGCTACGAGATCCAGGTGAAGGCAGGGCTGGATAGCGACGAGACGGTGCTGGCCGGGCTAAAGAGCGCGGCAGTGGCGATTACCAAAGAATCGGTCTACCGCCAGTATGACAGCTATTTCTTCTTCGACGGCCGCGATCCGGACGCCGACCGCCTGCGCTACCGCGAGGACGAGTTCATTGGCCCGGATGGCGAGCCGTTCCAGGCGCGGGCGCGCCTCACGCTGCTGGGCGAGAGCCGCCTGGAAGAATATCCGAATGCGGTGATGCTTTCCCGCTCGCGCTGGCTGGCGCCGGCCGAGCAGAGCCTGCGCTTCTACCGGGAATATTTCGACCCGGCGCAGGAGCTGGAGGTGCATAAGGAGCGGCGGCGCTGGCGCATTGTCTACAAGGAGACGGACTTCGCGGTCAACCTGGACGCGGTCAAGCGCCCGCGGCTATCCGGCTACTACCTGGAGATCAAGTCGCGCACCTGGTCGCGCACCGACGCCGAGCGCAAGGCCAACCTTATCGCCGAGCTGCTGGAGCTCTTTGGCGTGGCGCCGGCACAGATCCTGCGCGAGGAGTACGCCGAGCTGGCCGCGGACAACGAGCCGGCCTGACGTCGCGCAGCCCCATGCTGAAACGTAAAGAGACACGGCGCGCCGTGTCTCTTTTGTCGTCAGCCTGAAAATGCGTGGGCTGCCGCCCCCGCCCATGCCGCGGCTCTAGCCAAACAGCGTCTGGAACTTCATGACGCTGTTCAGGTCGCCTTCCACGCGCACCTTACCCATCATAAAGGCGTTCATCGGGTCGAGATTGCCGCTCATCATGTCGACAAAGTCGGTGGCCGACATGCGAATCGTCGCCACCGGCTCGGCGTGGGCGCCTTCTGTCACGGTGGCCTTGCCATCGTCAATGCCCACATACCACTGGCCGCCGCCGTCGCCGGCCAGGTCAAACTGGATCGTCGCGCTGAAATCGCCAACTTTGACCGCATTGAGCTGGCCGGGCATGGCGTTAAAGATGTCTTCTACTGTTGCCATTGGTTTCTCCTTTCTGGTTGAGCGAGGCTATTAAGCGAGGCGCTACCAGGCAGGCCATGACGCACCGCGCTAATTGTCACGCGCAAGTATAGGCAGGGGCGGAGGCCATGTCAAAAAGTGGGGCACTGGGCGCCGGCTCACGGCCCTCTCATCTTGCCCGCCGCTGCTTTGGCGCTGCCAATTCTCTTTTGTTAGAATCACGCCCACGAATTTTGGAGAGGAATTATGGCGGCCCAGTGCCGCCCTTTCTTTGTGCCAGGGCCCGACAGCGTCTCCTCATCACAACCTGGTGCTGTCCTGCCCGCAGCTTGAACGCAATAGCTGAACGAAGCCTTTCCCTGGAGGAATTGGAGTATGCAAGAGGAACATAGCCCGCGCGAGCCTGGAAGCCCGGAGCCATCGACGATGGTCACGGCCAACGGCAACGGCGGGACCCAGCGCAGCCGGCGACGGCTTGCCATCGTGGGGACCATCATCGTTGCCAGCCTGCTGGTTGCAGGCCTGTTGTTACCACCCATCTCCCTGTTGGAGCGCCTGAGAGGGAGCGGTGAACCGGAAGTGGAAGTGGCCGAGGTTCCCGAGGCGACGACGGCCACCGGGCTGGCGCTGAACGTGTCTGGCGGCGCCCCGGTGAACGTGGAAGCCGTTCCCGGCGGCGATTTTGCTACCGATGCGCGGACGGCGACCATGGCTTCGGCGCTCCCGGCCGGCGCCGCGCTGGCCAGTGACCTGTATCTGCTGGACGCAGATGCAGACGCTCCGGTGGAAGGAAGCGTGCTCATCGACGTGCCGGCCGACGCCGGCGACGCGCAGACGCTCGACGTTTACGGCTGGGATGGCGCCGGCTGGCGCTTTATGCCCGTCGATGCCGTGACCAGCGCTTCGCTGCGGACGGCCCCGGCCGCGCTGCCGGAAGCCGTTGGTCTCGTGCGCCTGGCCCCGGCCGAGACAGCCATCCTCGGCGCCGAGCTGCTGCCGACACAGGAGCTGCCCGCAGCGCTCCTGCCGGAGATTGACGAGCTGATCCTGGGCACGCTCACGCTCCAGGGAAACGGCGAGCTGGTTGGCGAAGCGGTCGAGGCGCCGGACGGCGATTTCCGCCGCTTCCTGCGCGTAACGAACACCGGCGTCTTTGTCGATCAGGCGGCGCTCAGCGCAGTGCTCGGCGACGAAGCGGCGCGGCGCCAGCACCAGGAAGCGCTGGCGGCGGCCGCTGCCGGTTACGATGGGCTGAACCTGGACTACCAGGGCGTCGCCGCCGGCCAGGAAGCCGACTTTGCCGATCTGGTGGCCGGTCTGAGCGAGTCGTTACATGCCGCCGGCCAGGAGCTCATCGTCACGCTCGACGGCCCGGCGGCCATTGGCACCGACGGCGCCCACTGGAACGCGGCCGGCGAGCTGGCCGACGCCGTTTACATGCGTATGCCGCTCAACCCAAGCGCTTACGGCGCCAGCCCACTGGCCGACGAGCTGGTGGCCTGGGCCGCGCGCCACATACCGCGCCAGAAGCTGACGCTGCTCTTTAGCGCCAACGCCGTGGACGTGGTCGGCGGCTCCTTCCAGGAGCTGCCCAATGAGCTGGCGCTGGCGCAGTTCGGCGACCTGACGCTGGCCTCTGGCGAGGAGTCGGTAGCGCCGGGCACGCCCATCGAGGTCACGCTGACCGGCGAGGCGAGCCCCCTGGAGTGGGATGGCGACAGCCTGATGTACAAGTATAGCTACGAGCAGGCGGGCCAGAATCACACCGTCTGGCTGAGCAACGAAGCAGCCGTCAGCCAGCGCCTGCAGGTGGCGCGGCCCTACGGCGTGCGCGGCGTCGCCGTGCGCGGCCTGAGCGACATGAGCGACGGCGAGCGCTACGTGGAAACGCTGCGCAGCTTCCTGGCGGGTGACGCCATGCCAGAACCTCCGGGCGCTACTTTCTTGTGGACGGTTGAGACGGAAGATGAGGATATTGTCGCCAGCGAGAGCGGTGAAGCGCTGAGCTACCGCTGGGACGGCAGCGAGGAGCCGGGCACCTATACGATCAGCGCCCTCTTTACCCAGGGCGACACCCGCGCGTCGCTGGGCTCAGTAGCCGTGGTGGTCGAGGCCGAAGCGGAAGAAGAGGAAGAAGCCGAGGAAGAGGTCGTGGAAGAGGATGCTACGGCAGAAGCGGTGGCCCAGGCCACGCCCTCGGCGACGGCCACGCCCACAGCGCTGCAGCCAGGAGACGCCGACGCTATCGTCAATACGCCGGTCAACTTCCGCAGCGGCCCCGGCATTAGCTATGGCTCGTCGCGCGTTCTTGCCCAGGGCACACGGCTGACGGTGATCGGCCGCAATGCCGCCGCCGACTGGCTCCAGGTGCAGCCGGCCGACAACCCGAGTGAAGAAGGCTGGGTCTTTGCCTCCCTGGTTACCGTCAACAGTAGCGTCAACGTCAACGCGCTGGCTGTGGTCGAGGTAGCGCCGCCTGCCGGCGGCGCCGCCGGCGCCCCGCCGCCGCCCGTGGCCTCTAACACCGGCTTCGAGCTGGGCGGCCAGGCATTTGGCGCGCCCTACGGGCAGATGTCCTACGCGGGCATGACCTGGATTAAGCGGCAGCACAAGTGGGGTCCAGGCAACACCGGTCAGGAAGTGGCCGGGCTGATTACCGAAGCCCATAATGCCGGCTTCAAGATCCTGCTGAGCATGCCCGGACCCGTTCGCCCCAGCTCGATTGACTTCGCCGCTTATACCGAATTCCTGCGGGCAGTGGCCTCGCTGCCCGATGCGCCGGACGCCATCGAGATCTGGAACGAGCAGAACATCGACGCCGAATGGCCGGCCGGCCAGATTAGCCCGTCGTCCTACGTGCAAAACATGCTGGCGCCCGGTTACCAGGCGATTAAGGGCGCGAACCCGAACATCATGGTCGTCAGCGGCGCGCCCGCACCCACCGGCTTCTTTGGCGGCGGCTGCGGCAGCGGCGGCTGTGACGACGACGCCTACATGCGCGGCATGGCCGCGGCCGGCGCCGCTAGCTACATGGACTGCATCGGCATCCATTACAACGAAGGCATCCTGCCTCCCTCGGCGCAGAGCGGCGACCCGCGTGGCAGCAGCGACCACTACACCCGCTACTTCTGGGGCATGGTCAACGCCTACTCCAACGCTTTTGGCGGCGCGCGGCCCCTCTGCTTCACCGAGCTGGGCTACCTGAGCGGCGAGGGCTATGGCGCGCTGCCCGGCTCCTTTAGCTGGGCCGGCAACGTCACCGTCGCCAACCAGGCCCAGTGGCTGGCGGAAGCTGCCAGTCTTTCCGCCAGCAGCGGTAGGGTCCGCCTGCTCATCGTCTGGAACGTCGATTCGCAGACCTGGGGTTCAGACCCGCAGGCCGGATATGCTATCATTCGCCCTGGCGGCAGTTGCCCCGCCTGCGAGACGCTGCGCCAGGTAATGGGACAATAAGCTGCTCCCTATGAGCGCTCGTCGTAGCGACGGCAGGCGTTACCTGTCGCCGCTACGACGAGCCATTCTATCTGGCAAGAAACGGAGAGGAAAGATGAAGAGAACAGCTCAACTGCTCCTGCTGCTGTTGCTGGCGGCCCTGTTACTGGTCGCCTGCGGCGGCAACGCAGCGCCCGAAGAAGAGGTCGTCGATCAGGCTCCGACGCCCCTGGCTGTGGCCCCCGAAGAAGAGACAGAAGAAGCCGTCGAGGTTGAGCCGACGCTGCCGCCCCCGGTGGTGGAGAGCGAGCCGACGCCCACGCTGGCGCCGGGCGCGCCCGGCGGCGGCGACGAAGGCGAAGAGCCTGAGGCGGCGCCCGAACGGCCGGAGAGCGAGGAAGCGACCGGACCCGTTTTCCCCTGGCCTGCGGACCGCTTCGGCTACGGCGTGCAGATTCACGGCAATGCCACCGTCGGCGACCCCGTGTTTACGATGGACGCCGTCGCTAACCAGCTTGGGGTAGACTGGATCAAGGTGCAGATTGAATGGCCAGCCGTGCATCCCAGCCCGGACGCTGGCCAGTGGTTCATCTACGATGGTGTGCTCGACCAGGCCTACAACTATGGCATCAACGTCATGCTCAGCGTGGTCGGTGCGCCGGGCTGGACGCGGGCCAGCGGCACAGAAGATGGGCCGCCCGATGACTACGGGCAGTACGCCGCTTTCCTGGAAGAGCTGCTCACCCGCTACGAGGGCAAGGTCCAGGCCATCGAGGTCTGGAATGAGCAGAACCTGGACCGCGAGTGGCGCACGTCCAATGGGGTAAGCCCGGAAGATTACGTTCGCTTCCTGCAGCTGGCCTACGACGCGATCAAGGCGCACAACCCGGATATCATCGTCATCAGCGGCGCGCTCTCGCCCACGGGCAGCGGCGACTGGGTGCGCTGGGCGGACGACTTCGACTGGCTCGACCGCGCCCTGGCGGCGGGCATGCTCGACTATGCCGATTGCGTCGGCGCGCACCACAACGGCTATAACATCGGCCCAGACGTGGCCTTTGACCAGGCCGGCAGCGCGCCGGATGCGTCCACAGCCAACTTCCGCGGCCCCTTCGACAACCCGCACCATAGCTGGAGCTTCAAGACGACGCTCGACACCTATGCCGCCAAAATTCAGGCCATCGATCCAGAGATGAAGCTGTGCGTGACGGAGTTTGGTTGGGCCAGCAGCGAAGGCTACGACCAGCCGCCGGAAGGCTTTGGCTTTGCGGCCGACAATACCCTGGAAGAACAGGCTACCTACATCGTGGACGCCTTCCGCCTGATGCGCGACTCTGGCGATGTCTGGCTGACTTTCCTCTTTAATTTCGACTACGGTAACAAGAGCGGCGGCCCGACCAACGACAACGTCCCCTACAGCATCGTCGACGTGAACGGCGTGCCGCGCCCGGCCTATGGCGCCATCGCTGCGATGGAAAAGACGCCCTAGCCCAATGAGGCCTGCACGCTGGCCGGCGCCGGCGCTGGTCTTGCTGCTTGCCACACTCCTGCTTGCCTGCGGCGGCGCGAGGGAGATCCCTGCCTCCCCCGTGCCGCCGCGCTATTTTGACTCCCCCGAATACGGCGTCCAGGCATTCCTCTTCTGGGACCCCGAGCTGGCCGAGCGCGATGTGCGGCTCATCCAGGAGATGGGCTTCGGCTGGGTGAAGCAGGGCTTTGCCTGGCGCGATATTGAGCCGTTTGGGCCGGAGGAGCCGGACTGGTGGAAGCCGGACCAGGTGGTGGATCTGGCGCAAGAGGCGGGCCTCAAGCTGCTGGTGCGGCTCGACCGCCAGCCGTTCTGGGCCCAGGAGGAAGCGTGGCCGCCGATTGAGAACGGCCCTCCCGCCGACTACGCCGATTTCGGCGCCTTCTGTGGTCGGGTCGCCGCCCGCTATCGCGGACGTATCCACGCCTACCAGATCTGGAACGAGCCCAACCTGAGCCGTGAATGGGGCGAAGAAGTACCCGACGCCGCTGCCTATACCGAACTGCTGCGCGTCTGCTATCAGGCGATTAAGGCCGCCGACCCGCTGGCTATTGTCATCTCCGCCGGCCTGGCGCCCACGGGCACCGGTCCGCCCGTTGCCATACCGGACGCCGACTATTTACAGGCGATGTACGACGCCGGCGCGGCTGCATATTTTGACGTGCTGGGGCTGAACGCGCCTGGCTTCAAGGCGCCGCCGGAGCTGGACCCGGAGGTAGCCGCGGACGCCGCGGCCGGCTATGGCGGCAACCGCTGGATGTCGTTCCGCCATGTCGAGGACATGCGCGCCATCATGGCCGCCAACGGCGACACGCACAAACAGATTGCGCTGCTGGAGATTGGCTGGATCCTGGAGCAGGATTTCCATGAGGACTATAGCTGGTTTGGCGTCAGCGAAGAGGAGCAGGCGGCCTATCTGGTGGGCGCCTACGACTACGCGCGCGCCCACTGGCAGCCGTGGATCGGGCTGATGACGACCGTCTATATTGCCGATCGCGATTGGACGCCGCAGGAACATGAGCAATGGTGGTGGGCGATAGTATTGCCCGACGGCACGCCGCGGCCGGCTTATCACGCCCTGAAAGCGATGGTAAAATAGGGTTACGATGGATTTCTGGATTCTGGCCCTTTCCTACTGGATTCATCTGCTGGCGACCGTCGTCTGGCTGGGCGGGCTGGCGCTGCTGGCTCTGGTGGCCCTGCCGGCGCTGCGCCAGGGCTCGCTGTCGACCAACCAGTGGGCGGCCCTACAACGCCGCTTCACCCCCTGGGTCAATGCCAGCCTGATCTTGCTGCTGGTCACCGGCTTCGTGCAGATGACGAACGATACCCACTATGAAGGCTTCCTGGCAGTGGACAGCGTCTGGTCGCAGGCGATCCTGATCAAGCACGTCGCCATCGCGGGTATGATCCTCATCGGCGCGTACGTCCAGTGGCGGCTCCATCCGGCGATGGAACGGCTGGTCGTCCTGGCCGAAAAGCGGCCCGGGCTCGCGGCCGAGGAGGAGGCGCAGTTCATGCGCCGTGAGCGGCAGCTCCTCTGGGTGAATCTGGGGCTGGCCGCTGCCGTGCTCTTCTTTACGGCGGTGGCGACGGCGGTATAGAATAGTCGTAGACACGATCTGACGGTCCAGTCCGACAAGGAGCAAGCTATGCAGACAGAACGGGAACGCATCCTGGCGATGGTCGCAGCGGGCGCCATCTCGGCGGCGGAGGCCGACGAGCTGTTGGACGCGCTGGGCGAGAAGCCGTTACACGAGCCGGCTGGCGGGTCGCCGCCGCTCAAGCGAGACTGGGAGATCCCTTTTGGCGCCGGGCTGGTGATGACCTTCCTCGGTCTGGTGGGGCTGCTGCGACGCGAGCGCGGCCTGCTGGCCAGCATGGGCGCCTGGAGCACTTTTCTGCTCGGCCTGCTGGTGGCGGCAGCGGGCCTGGGCGGCCGTCATTCGCCCTGGCTGCACGTGCGCGTGCAGGAGCCGCAGGGCAACACCGTCCACGTTAGCTTTCCGGTTCCACTCTTCCTGGCGCACTGGCTGCTGGGCCTGGCGCGCCCCTACGTCGACGCGCAGACCGGCAGTTATCTCGACGGCGCCAGCGACTTCCTCCACGCCCTGCGCGCCGGCGACGCCAGCGAGCCATTCTCGGTGGAAATCGAGGGCAACGACGGCGCGCAGGTGCTCATCTATCTCGGCTGAAAGCCGGCGGGTTCTGGCCGCTCACTCCTCGTTGACCAGCGTCACGCGGTCCACGACCGTGCCGTCGCGGGTGATGAACTCCACCTGCATCTCGCGCGGCGTGGCGCCGACGCGCAGCGCCCCGTAATCCTGGTTATAGCGGAACTGGCTCTCCGGCAGGATGTCCACAAAGCTGTAGAGGGCCGGATAGCCGCTGGCGCCGATGGTGAAGTAGTGCAGGTCGTCGACGATCAGATGCTCATAGACGTGATCGTGGCCGGCAAAGACGACTGACGCGCCCCACTCGGCAAACGGCCACTGCATGACCGGCGTGGAGCCCTGCCAGCCGGAGGAGTAGGGGGCGGCGTGGAAGTACACAAGGCGCCAGGGGGCGGTGGAGGCGGCCAGCCGGTCCTGCAGCCACTGCGCTTGCAGCGAGCCGGCGTGGATGCCATCGGGCTCGTTCCAGTTGCTATTCAGGGCGAAAAAGTGCACCGGCCCCCAGACAAAGTCGTAGTAGCGCTCATTGCCCGGCAGTGTGAAATAATCGAGATAATGCTGGCCGCCGTCGGTGTCCGCATCGTGGTTGCCCAGCGTGGGGAAGAAGCGGTTGCGCTCGTCGCCCCGCTCGCGCGGGTAGCTGCCCTGATAGGGGTAGATGAAGTCGGCGTAATACTGGCCGATGTTGTCGTCAATCGTCTCCGGGTCGCCCACCGGATAGTTGTTGTCGCCGGTAGTGATGATCAGGTCTGCCTGCCAGCCGTAGATGAGGGCCGCCACGTCGGCTGCCGGCTGCCCCGCCAGCCCGTAGTCGCCGATGACGGCAAAGCGGACGCTCTCCGGCGTCGCCGTGGCTGCGGCCGTTGGCGTCACCGCCGGCGTCGCGCTGGGCGCGGGCGTGGGGGTCGTGGTGGGCGGCGCCATGGTTGGCGTCTCTGTTGCCATTGCTGTGGGCGACAGGCTCGCCGGCGGCTGACTCGTAGGCGAAGAAGCAACGGCCGGCAGCGTGGGCTGGGCCGTTGCCACGGGGGTGCTCGCCGGCGAAGCACAAGCCGCCAGCAGCAGAGCAAGCAGCAGGAGGGGAAGGAGAGCAAAGCGGCGTGTTTTCATCGGGAAATCCTTCGTCTAGCGCATCAGTTCGTGCAGCCGGGCCAGGTCGCCGTGCACTTCAAGGCCGGCGTTGCGCCCGCTGCCCTGAAATAGTAACTGCTCCCGCTGCGACCAGTCCTGCAGGTAAACCTCCACAGTTGCTAACATCGTCTCGCCGATGCGCAAGCCCATTTGGGCGCGGGTGGGGCCATAGATAAGCCCGCCGCTCTGGCGCGTCGCTATGATGCGCAGCCGCCGGTGGCGGTCGCCCATGACCCAGTGGACGTGGCTGTCGTCAATTTCCAGCCGCTCCATGCGCGCGCCGGTGTAGGTGGCGAAGCGATAGAGCCGCTCCTCGTGCCAGAGGCCGGCGATGAAGCCGCCGAAGGCGCCACGCAGCCAGGGGATGATCGCCGCCGAGGCTGTCAGGCTGGTTCCGGGCGTCTCAAAGTGGTTGCACTGCAGCCAGACGTAGCCGGCAGGAAAGGCGGCGCCCCAGTCCTTTTCGATATAGCCGCGGCCGCCGTCAAAATGGACCTCCTCGCCGTTGACGACCAGCGATCCGTGCAACGTATGGTCCAGGCTGACGACGCCGTGATAGGTTTCCATGAAGGGAACCCAGGCGTACCAGCCCATGATACCCGGCGCGCGCAGCGAGACCGGCCAGGGCGTGACGCCGGCAAAGTGGACGCGGCCCTGCAGCGAGAGCTGCTCGTCTTCAATGTCGATTTCTATTATTCGGGCGTTGAACTGGTTGGGGCCGATGCGCACGTCAAAGCGGTCGCGCGCCGCCCAGAAGAGCGCCGGCGGGAAGCGGTGGTAGCTGGCCGCGCCGGTTGTGCCATTCAGAACCTGGATGAAGGCGTGCGCTTCGGTTGGGTCGTCGCTGAGGAAGTTGCCAGGGATGATAGCATAGCGCGCCGTCTCGGCGGCGTTTACCAGCTTGAAGTACCAGCCTTCAAAGAAGGGCGGGCGCCTCTCGTGCCCGTGATAGCGGTCGGGGTCGAGGATGGCAAGGCGGCGCCCGATCATGGGCCTGCGCCCAGCGTGGCGGGATCGACGGCGCCGGCCACCAGCTCCTCAAATTCGTCCCAGGTGGCTATGCCGATGCCGCCGTCGTCGCCGCGCGTATAGAGCGTGATATGGGCCGGGCGCGGCGGGATGGAGAGGCCCGTAAGCTCTTCCAGCGCCCTGTAGAAGGAGGGCAGCGGCGGCGCCGCGACCATGCGCACGATGCTCTCCGCCGGCTCGTCGCCGCCACGGACGACGTGGCGCCACTGGTCGAGCAGCCAGTAGCGCCAATCGGTGGCCGCGACCAGGTGATGAAAGCTGCGGCGGCGCTCCTCGTCCTGCAGCGCGGCCAGCAGCTGCTCGCCCAGGGCGCTGCCGATGACGGTGATATGCACCTCGTCTTTAGCCTTGAACTGCTTGCCCTGGAAGGACACGGGTGCGTCTCCCAGGCCCACCTCATCTTTGCTGAGGCGGAGGAGGAGGGCGCCGCTTTCCTCATTGAAATCGGGCCGGATCGTCTGGGCGCACATGGCTGCGATCTTAGCGGCGATACCGGCAGCGGGCAACGCGCGTGGTATACTTCGCTCATGAGCATCGTAACCATCGACGGCAGCCAGGGCGAGGGCGGCGGGCAAATCCTGCGCACGAGTCTCAGTCTGGCGGCATTAACCGGCCGCCCGGTGCGGCTGGAGCGCATTCGCGCCGGGCGTTCGCGGCCGGGGCTGCGCCCGCAGCACCTGACGGCGGCGCGCGCGCTGGCCGCGCTTTGCAACGCCGAGCTGGCCGGCGACGAAATAGAGTCGCAGAGCCTGACTTTTCGCCCCACGACGCCGCCGCAGGCCGGCGCCTACAGCTATAACGTCGCGGAGGCGGCGCCGCATGGCTCGGCCGGCTCGGCCATCCTGGTAGCACAGGCGCTGCTCTGGCCCCTGCTCTTTGCCGGCGCTCCGTCGGAAGTGACAGTTTATGGCGGCACGCACGTCCCTTTCAGCCCTTCTTTCCACTATCTGGCGCACGTGGCGCGGCCGGCCCTGGCGCGCTTTGGCGCTGACTTCACCGCCGAGCTGTTTGCCTGGGGCTGGGCGCCGCAGGGCAAGGGCGCTATCCGGCTGCGCATCCAGCCGCTGCCGGCGCTGGCGGCGGTGACTTTTACGCCGCAGCCACGGCAGCCGGTGGCAGGGGTGGCTGCGGTTACCAACCTGCCGGCGCATATCCCGCAGCGGATGGCGCAGCGGGCCGGCAAGCTGCTGGCGGCGGCGGGGCTGGACAGCCGCATTGAACCGCGCCGCGAGCGCGCTGTCGCGCCCGGCGCAGGCCTCTTTCTCTGGGCGCCGCAGGC
Organism: uncultured Ardenticatenaceae bacterium; assembly: GCA_964579295.1. GTDB lineage: Bacteria > Chloroflexota > Anaerolineae > Promineifilales > Promineifilaceae > JAAYYY01. The sequence continues at coordinate 69,674 of CAZOGK010000011.1, read as the reverse complement.
CGGCGCCGCGATGCTCGGGCGGCAGGGGCTGCCGGCCGAGGCGGTGGCCGAGGGCGCGGTTGCCGAGCTGCTGGCATTCGCGGACAATGGCTCTGCTGCGGTCGATGCTCATCTGGCCGACCAGCTTCTACTACCGATGGCCCTGGCGCACGGCCAGTCGTCCTTTACAACGCACCAGCTAACCGCGCATACCCTGACCCACGCCGACCTCCTGCGGCGCTGGCTGGGCGCGGCCATCACCGTCGAGGGGAGCGAAGGGCAGGCCGGCCGGGTCACCGTCGCCGGTGTGGGCTGGCCGGCCGCAGATTGAAAGCATCATGTTTGACCTGATTTTCCTCGGAACCTCCGCCTCCACACCTTCTGCCTACCGCGGCCTCAGCTCGCACATGCTGCTCTACCGCCAATACCGCTTTCTCATCGACTGTGGGGAAGGGACGCAGCGCCAGATCCTGCGCAGTGGCCTGGGCTTTAAGGGACTAAACCGCATCCTGCTCACGCACGGCCACCTGGACCACATCCTCGGCCTCGGCGGGCTGCTTTCCACCCTGGGCCGCTGGGAAGCCCTGAGCCAGATCGAGATCTACGGCGGGCAGGCGACCCTGGACCGTGTCGCCGACCTCATTTACCGGGTTGTCTGGCGCGGGCACCGCCCGCCAGTGGAGATAAGGCTTATTGCCCTGGAGCCGGGTCTCGTCATCCTCGAAGACGAAAAGCTCACTGTCTCCACCTTTCCCGTGCGCCACCGCGGCCCGGGCTGCTTCGGCTTCAAGTTTGCACAGAAGGCGCGGCGCCCGTTCCTGGCGGAGCAGGCCGCGGCGCTAGGCGTGCCCTTTGGACCCGAGCGCAGCCGTCTCGTCCAGGGCGAGGCGGTGACGCTGGCCGATGGACGCGTCATCTTGCCGGAGCAGGTGCTGGGCGACGAGGAGGCGGGCGCCACTTACGTGCATATTGGCGATGTGGGCCGCACGGAGGATCTGGTCGAGCATTGCCGCGGCGCCACCTGCCTGACTATTGAAGCGACCTATACGGAAGAGGAGGCAGAGATGGCCGCGCAGTTCGGCCACCTGACGGCGCTGCAGGCGGGAACGCTGGCGCGCGCGGCAAACGTCAGGACGCTGCTGCTGACCCACATCTCGCGCCGCTACTTTGGCCGCGAGATCCGCGATGAAGCGCGCACTGTCTTCCCCAATAGCTTCGTGGCGCGCGACCTTGACCATTTCCAGATCACGCGCGAAGGCGTGACGCGCCTGCCCGGCCACCGCTCCCGCGACGCTGCCGAGGAGCCGGATATCCTCGCAGATGGCCCCTAAAGCGGACGTCGTCATCTGCGGGGCGGGCATCGCCGGCATCTCCGCCGCCTATTACCTGGCCGTGAAAGAGGGGATTGGCGACGTCGTCATTGTCGACGAGCGCCCGCCGCTGTCGCTGACCAGCGATAAGTCGACGGAAGCCTACCGCAACTGGTGGCCGGGACCGGGCGACGCGATGGTGCGCCTCATGGATCGCAGTATTGACCTGCTGGAGGAGCTGGCGCAGGCGACAGACAACCGCTTTCTGCTCAACCGGCGCGGCTATACGTTCTTCACCGCCGATCCGGCAACGGCGCGCGCCTACCAGGAATCGGCCAGTGCTATTGCGGCGCTCGGCGCCGGCCCGCTGCGCATTCATCCCGGCCCGCAGTCATATACGCCGGCGCCGGCTGAAGGGTTCGCGGGCCAGCCGGTCGGCGCCGATCTCGTGCTCGACCCTGAGCTTATCCAGCGCTACTATCCGTTCATCAACGAGACGGCGATTGCCATGCTGCACCCGCGCCGCTGCGGCTGGCTGAGCGCGCAGCAGTTGGGCAGCTACCTGCTGGAAGAGGCGCGCCGGCACGGTGTCCGCCTGCAGCAGGGGCGGGTGCAGGGGGTCACGGTGAGCGGCGGGCGGGTGACAGGGGTGCAGGTGGGCGCCGAAATCATTGCTACCGATGCGTTCGTCATCGCCGCCGGCCCGCACGCCGCCGCCGTAGCCGCCCTGATGGGCGTCGAGCTGCCGCTCTTCAACGAGCTGCACGGCAAGATCTCGTTTGCCGATTATCTGGGCATTATCCCGCGCGCCGCGCCCCTCATGATCTGGAGCGACCCGGTCGATCTGGTATGGAGCGACGAGGAGCGGGCCATACTGGCCGAGGAGCCGGCGACGGCCTGGCTGGCCGAGACCTTCCCGGCCGGCGTGCACTTCCGCCCAGAAGGCGGCGCCGGTAGTAATATCCTGCTTGCGTTGTGGACGTACGACGTGGAAGCAGTGGAGCCTGTCTGGCCGCCGCGCTTTCCGGAGTTTTACGCCGAAATAGTGCTGCGCGGGCTGGCGCGCGTGGTCCCTGGCCTGGCGGCCTACATCGAGCGCCCGCGCAGCCTCTACGTGGACGGCGGCTACTACTGCAAGACGGCCGAGAACCGGCCTCTGATCGGCCCTCTGCCGGTTGCCGGGGCCTACATCCTCGGCGCGCTCTCTGGTTACGGCATCATGGCCTCGCAGGCGGCGGGCGAGCTGCTCGCCGCTCATGTGAACGGTGGCAGCCTGCCGGGTTACAACGGCGCCTTCCATCCCGCGCGCTACGAAGACCCCGCCTACGTCGCCCAGATCGCCTCCTGGGACGCCGACGCCGGGCAGCTATAAGGGCCGGCTCGCCGCGCTCAGGTCCGGTGGAGCAGGGCCGTGTCGAAGGAGAAGCGCAGCGCCTCCTTGTAGGTATCCCACTGGCGATCTCCAAACTCGGCGCGCCAGGCGGCTTCTACCTCCGGCTCGACTTCGCTCCAGGGGCGATTGAGAAAGCGCTCGTCGGAGGCGGCGAAGTAGCCGAAACGATAGGCCGGCGCAAAGCTTTCATACGGGTAATCCTGGTCGCCGTAGATTTCCTCGTAGTGCTTGCGGAAGCTGCCATCGACGGTGTCAAAAGCCACATCGTCAAACTCCCCCGTGTAGCCGGCCCAGCCCGCTTCGCGCCAGTCGCCCACCGCCGCGTCAATATCCACGAGGCCCGGCAGATCCAGGAGACGGGCGACCATCTCGGCCTGCTCGTCTTCGCTGCGCACGGCGACCAGCGCGCCGCCGCGCCGGATGCCTTCCAGGTAGAACTCGGCTTCTTCCTCGCCAATGCCCCATTCCACCAGGGCGCCAATGAGGCCGCCGCCGGCAGCGCCCGCGGCCGCGCCAATCAGTCCCGACGCCAGCGGGCCGGCGGCGATGATCGGCCCCAGCCCGGGCACGGCAAAGGCGCCCAGGCCAACGAGGACGCCGGCCAGCCCGCCCAGCAAGCCGCCGGCGACGGCGCCCTCGCCAGCAGCGCCCACTTCCGGCGCTCCCTTGCCCAGCGAAATCTGGCCGGCGTCGGCGTGTTCCGGATTGGCGGAGATCATGTTGATATCGTTGGCGCGCACGCCGGCGTCTGTCAGCGCGCTTACGGCCCGCGTAGCGTTTTCCACGTTATTGTACAAAGCAACGACAGTCTTCATCGCTCTTGTTCTCCTCTGTAGTTGTGCATCTCTCGTTCCTGCCGCGTGGCCGGGAACCTTAGCCTGTGGCCATCATTGGCGCCGCATCGCTCCTGCCCCACTCTAGCAGCCGGCTGCACCCGCCTCCATAGGTAACGATACATGGGGCGGGTACAAATCAGATATATCCAGCAGAGCGCGCTGAGAGGCGCCTTGCTTAACAGCCGCTCGACATAATCTGTACGCCGCCTTATAATCGCAGGCTATCACGAGCGCTAACGGCTCGACTCTTGTATGGAGGGAGAATAAACAGCGTGAAGCCTTTATCGGAACTGCTGAGCACGGTACCATCGTCGGCCACTGTGGCGGTGAACGACAAAGCCAGAGCCCTACAACAGGCCGGGAAAGAGATTATCGCCCTGGCGGGCGGCGACCCAGACTTTGACACGCCAGAGAATATCGTCACGGCGGCCTTTGCGGCCATGGACGCCGGGCGCACCCACTACCCGGCGCCCAGCAAGGGGATTGCCCCCCTCCTCGAAGCCGTGGCCGTGAAGATGAACGACGAAAATGGGGTCCGGGTCGCTGCGGCGACGGACATCGTCATCACCCCCGGCAGCAAGTGGGCGCTCTACCTGGCGCTGTCGGCGCTGCTCAACCCCGGCGACGAGGTGCTGATCCTCGAACCGGCCTGGGTTTCCTATCCGGCCATGGTACGCCTGGCCGGCGGCGTGGCCGTCCCGGTCTCTCTGCCGGCGGAAACCGGCTTTATGATTACGGCCGAGCAGTTAGAGGAGAAGATTACGCCGCGCACCAAGGCGCTCATCGTCAACAGTCCCAACAACCCGACCGGCCGGGTGCTGAACGACGACGAGGCCAGCGCGCTGGTGGATGTGGCTGTCGCTCACGACCTCTACGTGATCACCGACGAGATCTACGAGAAGATTATCTTCAGCGGCCGGCACATCTCTCTGGCTTCCTTGCCGGGGATGGCCGAGCGCACGCTGACCGTCAATGGACTCTCGAAGGCGTACGCGATGACTGGCTGGCGACTGGGCTGGCTGGCCGGGCCGACGCCGATCATGAAGCTGGCGGCGCGCATGCACAGCCAGACTGTCACCTCGGCGGCGACCTTCACCATGGACGCCGCGGTCGCCGCGCTGCAGGGACCGCAGGAGGCCATCGCGATGATGCGCGAAGCCTATCGCCAGCGGGCCGACTTCATGGTGAAAGCGCTCAACGAGATACCCGGTGTGGAATGCCCCTACCCGGAAGGCGCCTTCTATCTCCTGCCGCGCTTCCCCGCCATCTCACTCGACAGCGTCGAGCTGGCCGAGGCCATGCTGGAGGAGGCGGGTATCGCCGCCGTGCCCGGCATCGCCTTTGGTCAGGCCAGCGAGGGCCATCTGCGCTTTTCGATCGCCACAGCAATGAGTGAGTTGGAGCGCGCCGTGGAAAGGCTGCAGCGCGCCGTCCCGAAGCTCGTTACGTACCAGACCTGACAGCTCTCTTCTCGTCTAGTGCTGCAGGATCTGGGAGAGAAATAGCTTCGTCCGCTCTTCCTGGGGGTGGTTGAAGATCTCTTCAGGGGTACCTTTTTCGACGACTATGCCCCCGTCGAAGAAGACGAGCCGGTTGGCGGCGGCGCGGGCAAAGCCCATCTCGTGGGTGACGACCAACATCGTCATACCGCTGCCGGCCAGCTCCATCATCACGTCCAGCACTTCCTTGATCATCTCCGGGTCTAGCGCGGAGGTGGGCTCGTCAAAGAGCATGATCTTGGGCTGCATCGCCAGCGCGCGGGCAATGGCGACACGCTGCTGCTGACCGCCGGAAAGCTGGGCCGGGAATTTGTTGGCCTGCTCAGGAATGCCAACTCGCTCCAGGAGCTGCAGCGCCGACTCTTCCGCATCCTGCTTGGGCAGGCGCCGCACCCAGACTGGACCCAGGGTGATGTTCTGTAGCGCCGTCAGATGCGGAAAGAGATTGAATTGCTGGAAGACCATCCCCACCTCGCAGCGAATCCTCTCAATATTGCGGATGTCGTGCGTCAGCTCAATACCGTCGACGATGATCTGCCCCTTCTGATGTACTTCCAGCCGGTTGATGGTGCGGATAAAGGTAGATTTGCCCGAGCCGGACGGGCCAAAGATGACGACTACTTCGCCGGCTGCCACGGTCAGGTCGATGCCGCGCAACACGTGAAAGTCGTCAAACCATTTATGAACATCGTGGCAGATAATCATCGGGTTGGCGCCGTTGCCGTCGTTCATCTTACTCCTTCCCTTAGCGCACGCCGACGCCCAGCGCCCGTTCCAGGCGGCGGCTGCTGTGTGACATGGCGTAGGTAAATACCCAGAAAACCAGGGCGATGAAAAGATAGACTTCAATCTGGGCAGTGATCCAGGCCGGGTTGCCCAGCACCAACGACTTGCCGATGCCCAGGATCTCGTTAATGCCGACGATGATCAGCAGCGTTGTATCCTTAAAGAGGGCGATAAACTGGCCGACAATCGTGGGGATGACCAGCCGCAGCGCCTGCGGCAGGATAATGAGCAGCGTGGTCTGGAAGCCGTTGAGACCGATGGCCTTGGCTGCTTCATATTGGCCCTCGGGGATAGCCTGCAGGCCGCCGCGCACGTTTTCCGCCATGTAGGCGGCGCTGAATACGGTAATGCCCAGAATGGCGCGGATTACCCGGTCGATGCGCACCTGCTCCGGCAAGAAGAGGGGCAGCAGCAGCGAGCCCAGGAAGAGAATGGTGATCAGCGGCACGCCGCGCACCAGCTCGATGAACAGCGTCGAAAAGAGCCGGACGACGGGCAGACTGCTGCGCCGGCCCAGCGCCAGCAGCACGCCCAGCGGAAAACTGGCGACAATGCCCACGGCGGCGACGAGCAGGTTGAGCATCAGGCCGCCCCAGCGGGTCGTCTGCACCTGCGGCAGGAGCGCGTTGCCGGCGAGGCCGCGCACGAGCAGGATGAAGACGCCGAAGGCGACAAGACCAAGCAGAATGACCCAACGTCCCTTGCCCAGCGGCGTGCGGCTGGCTGCCAGACCCAGGATCACGACGAGGATATTGGCGGCGAAAAATAGCCGGCCGCGCAGGTCAATTGTTTCGGCGCTGACGGGCAGGAACGTGATGACCGCGTAACCGGCAATCAGGGCAATGGCAAAGGTACGCAGCGGGCCGCGCCACACGCCCCAGCTCAGCCCCATAATGAATGAGACAAAGACGACGCCGATGGCCGGCCGCCAGATCTCGCTCGACGGATACTGGCCAACGAAGTAGAGCGCCGGGCTGGTCAGCACGGGCGCCCAGTTGGCCGCGAGCAGCCAGTTCAGCGCCGGCGGCACGACGCGCGCCAGGAAGTAGAGGGCCAGCAGCGTCAGCAGGCTGTTGGTCCAGCTACTAAAGAGGTTGGCGCGCAGCCACTTGATGAGGCCGGAACGCTGGACCGGGCGCTCGACGTCGGGGGCCATAGTCGACATCGTCATCTCTCCACGAAGCTGATACGCCGGTTATAAATGTTCAGGATAACCGAGTAGGTGAGGCTGATAATCAGGTAGGTGACCATGATCAGAACGAACACGGGAACGGCGCGCCCGGCCTGGTCGATAATTGTCTTGCCCACGGCAAAGAGATCGGGATAGCCGATGGCGACGGCGAGGCTGGAGTTCTTGGTCAAATTGAGATACTGGCTGATCAGCGGCGGGATAATGACGCGCAACGCCTGGGGGAAGATGACAAGGCGCATGGCCTGCAGGCCGCTGAGCCCCAGCGAGCGCGCCGCCTCACGCTGGCCGCGCGATACGGCCTGGACGCCGGCCCGCACCACCTCGGCGATGAAGGCTGCGGTGTAGGTGACGAGCCCGACCAGCAGCGCCGCGAAATTGGTCGTTACCGTGGTGCCGCCCGTATAGTTGAAGCGCCCCAGTGTCGGGAAGTCGGGGATGAGCGGCCTGCCGCCTGCCAGGAACCAGCCAAGCAGCGGCAGCCCCAGCAATATGAACATGACTACCCAGAATGTGTAGGTGCGCCGGCCGGTGCGCAGCCGATAGCGGTGCAGCACGAACGAGATGACGGCCGCCAGGACAATGGCGACGGCGACCGTAGTCATCCACAGGGAAAAGCCTTCGCCCCGGCGCAGGGCCACCAGATAGATGCCACGCTGGTTAAGAGCGGCGAACGGCCCCAGCGTGATGCTGTCGGCCACGCTGGGCAGCCGCTGGAAGACGGCAAAGAACCAGAAAAAGAGCTGGACGAGCAGCGGGATGTTGCGGATGGTCTCCACGTAGACGTTCGCCAGGTTGCGCACGAGCCAGTTGCTGGAGAGCCGGGAGAGGCCGACGATAATGCCCAGGACGGTCGCCAGGACGATGCCGATCAGCGCCACCCGTAGCGTGTTCAGCAGGCCAATGATCAGCGCCCGGGCGAAGGACATGGATGGGTCGTAGGGGATGGGCGTGTCGTCCAGGCCAAAGCCGGCCGACTGGTCCAGGAAGCCGTAGCCCAGCCCCAGGCCTCTCGCTGCCGCCGCGTCGAGCATATTGCGCACCAGGAAGTAGAGCAGGCCGAGGACGACAACCGCCGATACAACCTGGGAGAAAGCACGGATCACTCGCTCGTCACGCCAGAGAGGCGTGCCGCTCTCGGTATACAGGGCAAAGGGGCGTCGCTGCGTGGCCATGGGTGAACGGGACAGGGGCGGGAAGCCCCTGTCCCTTCTACTCAAAGCTACCGTCTATTAGCGGAGCGGCGGCGCGTAGAGGATGCCGCCGTCGGTCCACAGCCGGTTCAGGCCTCGATCCAGCGTAAAGGCGTCGCCATTCGGGCCCATGTAGCGATCATAGATCTCGCCGTAATTACCTACGGCGCGAATGACGTTGGCGGCAAAGTCGGCGTCGAGGCCCAGGTCGGCCTGGCCGAACTCGCCTTCCTGGCCCAGCAGGCGGCGGATTTCGATGTTTTCGCTGCTCATCATCTCGTCGACGTTAGCCGAGCTAATGCCCAGCTCTTCGGCGTTAATCAGGGCAAAGATGACGGTCTTCACCACGTCAAACCACTGGTCGTCGCCGTGTGGTACGGCTGACGTCAGCGGCTCCTTGGAGATAGTGAAGTCGAGGATGCGGTGCGCCTCCGGGTTCGCCAGACCGCTCTGGATAGCAGCCAGCTGCGATAGGTCGCTGGTGGCGGCGTCACAGCCCTCGCCCTCGTAGGTGCTGTAGACAGTCGCCGTATCCTCGAAGGAAACGTCGGTGTATTCCAGACCGCGCTGGCGGAAGGCGTCGGCGAGGTTGAGCTGAGTGGTCGTGCCGCTGGTGACACAGACGGTGGCACCATCCAGGTCTTCAATGGTCTCCACGTCGCTGTCGGCGGGCACCATGAAGCCCTGGCCGTCATAGAAGGTGATCAGGGTGAAGTTGCCCCACTGGGCGTCACGGGACGATGTCCAGGTAACGTTACGCGAGAGCATGTCCACTTCGCCCGTCTGCAGAGCCGGGCCACGGTCGGCGGCCGTCAGATTTACAATCTCCACCGCCTCGGGATCGTTAAAGAGCGCGACGGCCACGGCGCGGCACAGGTCGACGTCAAAGCCTATGGTATTGCCCTGCTCGTCCAGATAGCCAAATCCGGCCAGATCGGTGCGCGCGCCACAGACCACGCGGCCGCGATCGCGAACGCGCTGCAGGATCTCGCCCGCCGCTGCCTGGACGGGAGCCGGCGCCGCATCCCCTCCCGACTCTACGACGCGCGTGACCTCAACAAGGCGTGTAACCTCTACCGTCTCTCCCGTGGTTGGGTCAGGCGTGTCGGCACAGGCGACGATGGTCAGCATCAAGACCAACATGAGACCGGCAAGCAATCGTTTCCACAGCATGTTCCTTTTCCTCCTTGAAATGTTCAGCTATTGATCAGAACCAATGGATTTAACGTGCGGTGTTTGCCTGATACCACCTCCTTTACCTGGATCTGTCTCGAGTAGGTTAAGCCCCGTCGCGTCGTGCGCCGAACTGGCCTCGTTGCTGGCATCGTCGCCGCGCTATGTGGGCAGCCCAATGAACGGGCAGTGTTGCGTGCTGTGTTGGCCGGTAAACTGGAATACCGCGGCAAGTATAAACGGTGCTCCCGCGATGGTCCACACCGGATTTTGCCAGCCGTCTCGGGCAGGACAAAATGAGCTAACAGCCTGCGCTGTTAGTCGGCCCCGTCGAACGGCGCCGGTGTGTCCTCCACCTCGTCGGAACCGGTAAGCGGCTCCTCGTGGCCCCGGCGCTCGTGCTGGTCCAGCAGGGCTATGAAGGCCGGGTCGTCACAAATGAAGTCGAAGTCGGGGTCCTGGCGCACATGGGCGACGCTCACCTGGCGCCGGGCAAGCGCCCGGCCTAGTAGCTGCAGCGCCTGCTGGCGATTGCCGGCAATTGCTTCCAGACAGGCCCGGTTGTAGACGTCGTCCGGGGACATGCGCTCGCGCGCCGCAGTGACGGTTTGCTCAAATTCAGCCTGCCGGCCAAGCTTGCGATAGAGCCCGGCGAGCGAGCCGAGCGAGAGCACGTCATCCGGATGCAGGCTGACGGCCGCCTGGTAGGCCGCGACGGCGCGCTCGGTCTCGCCGCGGCTGTTGTAGACGTCGGCCAGATAGGCATAGGCGGCCGGCGCTTGCGGATCGAGGCGGATCGCCTCTTCGTAGGCGGCAATAGCGCGCTCGTGCTCGCCGCGCTCGCGATAGATATTGCCGATGCCCAGGTGGGCGGCCGCTGTATCAGGCTCCAGGGCCAGCGCCTTGCCGAAGGCGGCCAGCGCTTCGTCAAACTGGTTCCAGTCGTAATAGACCTCGCCCATACCCACATGGCCGGCGACCAGGCCCGGATCGAGGGCGACAGCGCGCTTGTAGGCATGGATGGCGTCGTAGAGGCTGTCGATAGAGCGGTAGATGTGACCCTTGCCCAGGTAGGGGGCCGTCAGCTTGGGGTTGAGGTGGAGCGCCCGCTGATAGGCGGCCAGCGCCTCGTCGGTCCGCTGCAGGCGGCGGTAGACCTCACCCAGCCCGTAGCGCGCGTTGGCGTCCTGTGGGTCAAGCGAGATAGCCTTTTGGAAAGCCTGCAGCGCCTTCTCCCACTCGGCCCGTTCCGTGTATAGGTAACCGAGTCCGGCGAACGACCGGCCGCGCTGCGGGTTCAGCTCGTTTGCCCGCTGGTAAGCGGCTTCGGCCTGCTCGTGCTGCCCAGTCAGCCGCAGGACGTCGGCCATCCCGGCCTGCGCGTCGGCGCTGTCGGCGTCGAGCTCCAGCGCTGTGGCAAAAGCCTGCTGCGCCGCCTGCAAATGGTTGAGCTGCAGGTAAGCGAGGCCCAGGCCGGCGCTGGCGCCGGCTTCCTGGGGGAAGTCGTTATAGAGCGCCTGGAACGCCGATAGCGCTTCTTCGGTGCGGCCGGTGCGCTCGTAGAGGCTGGCCAGCAGCAGGCGCATGGCGCAATCGCCGGGCGCGTGCTCGACAGCGCGTTCGGCTGCCCGGATCGCTTCAGAGAGAAAACCAATCTGCTCGTAGACGAGCGCCATACCGTAATAGGCCGGCGCATAGTCGGGGCGCACGGTAGCCGCCTGGCGGTAGGCGACCAGGGCTTCGGTCGGGCGCTGGCGCATGCGCCGCACGTGACCAAGACCGAGGTGGGCCGGAGCATGACGCTTATCGAGCTTGATGGCCTCGTCGTAGGCGGCTACCGCCTCGTCTGTGTGGCCGAGATGGAGATAGGCGTCGCCGAGCGCGGAATAGACGTCGGCGCGCTGGCTCTCCTGCTGCACGGCGCGCTGCAGCGCCAGCAGTGCGTCGTCATGAGCGCCTGCTTCCAGGTAAAGCAGACCCAGCTCCTCGTAGGTGGCGACTGCCTGGTTGCCGGCGGCCAGCGCTTCTTCATAGGCGCCCAGTGCCTCACGGGCATTGCCCTGTTGGCGCAGCGCCGCGCCGAGGCGAGCGTGATAGGCGGATTCGTCGGGCGCCAGCAGGATAGCCTGCCGCAACGCTTCGACAGCAATCTCTGGCCGGCCGGCGGCGAGCGCCGTTTCGCCCAACCCGGCATGAGCCGTCGCGCGCCCAGGCTCCAGCTCGATGGCAAACTCGTAAGCCTCCTGCGCTGCGGCATATTTCGTCTCGCGTCGCAGCAGCTCGCCCATCCCCTCGTAGGCATCGACCAGACGGGGGTTGTGCGCCAGCGCCTGTTCAAAGGCACGGCGCGCCGATTCGTCTTCGCCCAGGGCCAGGTGCGCGGCGCCCATGCCGGCATGGTAAGCGCCGGCGCGGGGCGCCAGGCTGATGGCCCGCCGATAGGCCTGCAGCGCCGCGACGTAATGGCCCATGCGCACGTAGATAGCGCCCAGACCGCCGTAGGCGGCGACATCGTCCGGGTCGCGGCGTAGCGCCCGCTCGTAGGCGGCCAGCGCGTCGTGAATGCGGCCCTCCGCGCGGCAGACCTCGCCGATGCCGACGTATGGGTCGGGCAGATCGGGATCGAGTTCGGCGGCGCGGTGGTAGGCGGCCAATGCGTCTCGATAGTTGCGCGTGGCGGCCAGCGCCTTGCCGCCAAAACAGTGCACGGCGGCGCTTTGTGCGTCCATCTCCACCAGCCGCTCGTAAATCTGCGCCGCCCGCTCGCTCTCTTCTACCGCCAGATAACTCCGGCCCAGCTCGAGATAGATGGGAATGGTATCGCCATTCTCATGAAGCTCCAGTGCGCGCTGGTAGGCAGGGATCGCCTTGTCGTGCTGGGCCAGCTCGGCGTAGGCGCGGGCCAGCCCCAGGTGGGCGCTGCGACGCGCCGGGTCCAGCGCCACAGCCTGTTCGTAGGTGCGGGCCGCCGCCGCAATATCCTTCTGGTAGGCGGCGGTCAGCCCCAGCCCGCGATAAGCGTCGGCGTCGTTCGGGTTGAGCGCCAGCGCCCGGCGAAACAGCTCGTCAGCCTGTTCGATCTGCTTCAGCGCCAGGCACGCATAGGCCAGCCCGCGCAGCGCTTCCACGTCGCGCGGCGCCAGCGCCAGGGCCTGACGGTAGATGCGCGCTGCCAGCTCCGGCTGTTCCTGGCGCGCATAGACGGCGGCCAACCCCTTGTGGGCTTCGACTTCCTGTGGCGATAGAGCCAGCGCCCGCTGGAAGGCGGCCGCCGCCAGATCGTGGTTATCCAGCTGCAGGTGGACGCTGCCCAGGCCCAGATAGGCCTGGACATTCTCCGGCTGCAGGCGCGCTGCGCGCCGGTAGGCCTGCAGCGCCTCGTCCCAGGCGGCGGTGGCGCGCAGGGCGTCGCCCAGGCCAGCCACCGTCTCGAAATCCTCCGGGGCCGCGGCCAGTGCCGCCTGGTAAGCGGTCACCGCATCCTGCGGGCGGTGCAGCGCCTGGTAGATGGCGCCGAGATAATGGTCGGGCGGCTCCTGCGGCGCGCGGCCGAGCGCCTGCTCGTAGGAAGCCAGCGCTTCCTGGTAGCGGCCATCGCGGAAGTAGATGCGCGCCAGGCCGCGGAAGGCGGGGGCGCATTGCGGGTCCTGTTTCAGGGCGAGCTGGTAGCTGCGCCGCGCCTCCTCCAGCCGCTGCAGGGTGAAATAAGCGTCGCCGAGTCCGCAGTAAGCTGTTGTCGCCGCGGGGTCGCGCTCCAGTGCCTCCTCAAAGGAGACCAGCGCTTCCTGCAGGTTGCCCGACGCCAGATAGATCGCCCCCAGGCCGAGATGAGGCTCCGGCGCCGCCTGGTCGCGCGCCGCCGCCACCGTGTAGACGGCAGCGGCCTCGCCGTAGCTGGCGAGTGCCCGGAAGCTGTCGCCCAGGCCCATGAGCGGGCCTATGGCGTCCGGCTCCTGCCGCCGCGCCTCCTCGAAAGCCTGACGCGCCTCGTCGTGCCGGCCAAGCCGCAGATACTGCTCGCCGAGCATCGCTGTAGGAATCGGAAAATCGGGCGCGAGCTGTTGTGCTTTTTCCAGCGCCGCCGCGGCCGCTGCTGGCCGGTCGAGCGCGGCAAAGACGGCGGCAATGCCCACGTGCGGGGCTGCCCAGCGCGGGCGACGCCGGATGACTTCGCGGTATGCTTGCCCTGCTTCCTGCCAGCGGCCCAACGCGGCATGCGCTTCGCCGCGCGCCTGATAGGCTCTGGCATCCTCGGGATTCACCGCCAGCGCCTGTTCCAGCACGGCCAACGCCTGCTCGTGCTGGCCGGCGGCATGCAACACCTCCGCCAGGGAGGTGTGAGCGTGTGGATGAGCCGGATCCAGACGGACTGCCTCGGCGAAGGCCGCGCGCGCATCGTCGCGCTGCCCGAGGCGGCGGAACGTCTCGCCCAGCCCGTGGTGCGCCTCGGCCAGATCTGGCTCGAGCTGCAGCGCGCGCCGGTAGGCGCCGATGGCCTGCTCCCACTCGCCGCGCTGGCGCGCGATGTGGCCCAGGCCGACGTGGGCCAGCGCCGCCGTCGGGGCAAGCACGGCGGCGCGGCGCAGGCTCGTATCGGCTTCTTGCCAGCGGCGTAGGCGGATCAGGGCATGGCCCAGCGCGATGTGCAGCTCAGCGCGCTCGGGCGCCAGATTCAGGGCGCGCTGGTAGGCGACCACCGCCCGCTCGGTCGCGCCGCGCTCGGCGGCGATATCGCCGATCTGCTGGTGGGCCACCGGGTTGGCCGGGTCGAGCGCCACGGCCTGGCGCAGGCAGCGCAGCGCGGCGGCCGTCTCTTCACGGGCCAGATGAACGCGGGCCAGCCCTTCCAGCGCCCGCACGTGGCGCTCGGCCAGCTGCAAGGCTGCCTCATATGCGGTCGCCGCCTCATCCCACTGCTCCAGGCCGGCATAAGCATCGCCGAGCCCGGTGTAGAGCGTCGCCTCGCCTCCCTCGGCTTCGATGGCTCGCTCGTAGCCGGCGACGGCCTCGGCATAGCGGCCGAGGGCCAGGTAAATATGCCCCAGCAGCGACTGGCTGCTGGCAAAGTCCGGCTCGATGCCGGCCGCCTGCTGGTAGGCCTGCAGCGCTTCTTCGGGCCGGCCAAGCGTGTGGTAGATGTGGGCCAGCCCCGCGTAGGCCGCTGCTGCCTGCGGATCGAGGGCAATGGCCTCTTCGTAGGCGATGCGTGCTTCGCCGACGTTGCCCGCGGCGCGCATCATGTCGCCGACGCCGCGGTGCGCGTCGGCCGCTTTGGGCTGGAGGGTGGCGGCCATCTGGTAATGCTCCAGCGCCGGCCCCGCCTGGTCGTCGCGCTGGTAAAGGCGGCCCATGCCCAGATGCGCGACAGCATCGCCCGCGTCGATGGTCAGCAGTTTTTCGTAGACTGCGCGCGCGGCGTCATAGTCGCCCAGCCGCCACTGCACTTCGGCCAGCCCGCGCAGGGCCGCCACATGGTCGGGCAGCTCCTCCAGCACCTGTTGGAAGGCGGCCAGGGCGTCGGCATCGTGCCCCTGCTGCAGATAGACTTCGCCCAGTCCGACCAGCGAGGCCACGTCGTCGGGCGCTTTTGCGCGCGCCGTCTGGAAGGCGGCGACGGCTTCGTCAACCCGGCCCTCGGCCAGATAAAGCTCGCCGAGGCCGCGCCGGGTGGCTACTGCCTCGGGCTCCAGGGCCAGCGCCTTCTCATACGTGGCGTGCGCCTGCTCAAAGTCGCCCATTTCGCGGTACAGCGCCCCCAGCCGCAGGTGGGCGGCCAAATGACTTTCGTCCAGCGCAAGCGTGCGCTGCAAGGCGGCCAGCGCCTTGTCGGCGTCGCCACCTTCGCTGTAGGCCACTCCCAGCAGATACCAGGCCTGCTGCCGCTCCGGGAACCAGGTCGTAACCTGTTCCAGCAGCGCCGAGGCGCTGGCGCCCTCGCGGGCGCGCTGCAGCAGGTGGCGCGCCGCCGTCTCGTAATGGTCGGCGAGCTGGCGGCGCAGCGCCGCGTTGTCCTGGTCGAGCCGGGCGGCGACCTGTTCATAGTAGGCCAGCGCGGCACGGATGCGGTCGTGGCGCAGCAGGTGGCGCGCCTGCTGCATCTTAAGAATGGCGGCGCGCTCTTCAGCGCCGGCGCCCTCCAGCCAGCCGCGGGCGCGCAGCTGCTGCAGGACGCTGAGCAGCGGCGTGTCGCTGCTTTCGTCGCGCAGTACGGCCAGCAGCCGCTCGCCTGTGTCGCTGAGGCTGCCGTGCCAGGCGACGGCGACGGTCACTAGCCCGCGGCGCAGATCGTCGCTAAAGGCAATGCCCTCGACGTAACGGGGGATCAGCCAGCTCCAGGCTTCCACTTCGTCGACCCAGAAGAGGAATTGGGCCAGCTGCAGCGCCGTCTGTACCCAGTCGTCGTCGGCGCAGCGCGCAGCCAGGTCGGGCAGGCCAACTTCTAGCTGGCGCAGCCGCTCGCGCAGAGCGGCCACAGCGCGCTCGTTGAGGCGCAGGACGCGGCGGCTCTTGCGATGCAGCGGCGCCCGCAGGTATTCGCGGCAAAAATGGGCCGGGTCGTCGTGGAGGCGGGCGTGAGCGGCGTGCACCGATGCGTAGTCACGCTCCAGGCGCCGCAGCAGCCCATCCAGCTCGCTGCTGCCGCCCTCCGGGCGCAGCATGGCCCGCAGCAGATCGACGTCGCCGTCGGCCAGCGCCAGGGCGAAGATTGCCTGCCGGTCTGACTCGGCGACCACGTGCTGCAGGTAGCGGTTGGTCAGCTTCTGCACGATCTGGTTGCCGGGGGTGCTGATGGTGATGTCGCCGGCAATCTCGTGCAGGGCGGCGCCGCTCTGCCAGATGGCGGCGGCTTCCTGGACCGCCAGAGGAATGCCGCGACAGACGCGGCTGATGGCTTCCGTCTCGGCGCCGTCGAGGGGGCGTTCGGGCACGGCGGCGGCAAAGTAGCGGCGCACGTCGTCTACGGCGAGCGGGCGCATAGGGTAGGGCAGCAGCCGCCGTGGAATATCGTCGGCATAACCGTGGAAATATTCGTTGCCGAAGAGCCGGCTCTGCAGCAGGTCGTTGCGGTCGCTGAGCACCCAGATGAGGCGCGGGCCCGCGCTGCGCATGAGCTGGCGAATCCAGACGTCAACCCGATCCACCAGCTCATAGTTGTCGAGGACGACGATCAGCCGCTGGCGACGCGCCACGCGGTTTAACCCCCGCGCCAGGGCCAGCACGAGCTGCTCTTCCGGGTTGAGCAGGTGTTCAAAGGCGGCGGGCTTGAGGGCGCCGCGCAGATGGCGTTCCACGGCGGCGCGCAGCCGCACCGCCTGTTCCGCACCAACCTGCAGGCCGGCGTCGAAAAAAGCCTCGACCAGCGCCTCGCCGGCGTCGCCGATGACCGGAAATTGCAGGCGGATGATGCGGGCCAGCGCGTCGGCGCCCAGCGTGCGCAGGATGCCGAACTCGTCCCAATCGTGCTGCCCGGAAAGGGCCGCGGTGGCTTCGTGAACCGCTTCGTCGCGCTGGCGCAGCGTCTTATGGTAGGCGGAAAACTGCCGCCCCCATTTCTGGCGCACGGCGGCGGAATAAAAGGTGCGGCAGATGGTTTCGACGGCAATCTGGTGCGAGCCGACACGGAGACTGGGGCTCTTCTTGCGCTCGTCTTCCCAGTCGATCCAAAGCAGGTCGAACTCCCCGGCAAAGGGCTCTTCGCTGGCGGCAATGTGGCAGAAGCGGCGGGCCAGCGTCGTCTTGCCGATGCCGCCGTCGCCATAGAGCAGACAGATATAGGGCAGCGTTTCGCCGGCCGGCGCGGCCAGCAACTCGCTGAGCGCCGCGCGGAACTGTTTCTGTTCTTCTATGCGACCAACAAACGGCCTATTCTCGACAGTGCTTGCCTCTGACACGGCGACCCTCTTCCCTCATCGAGAACTCCCCTGCCTGCACGTGGTTACTCCCGACTACCTTTCTGCTGCACCAGGGCGACTTTTGCGCCCGTTTTAAGCTATGAAATTGTGGATAGTACTACTGACACTTGTGATTCTAAAGGAAAGCTCCTATAATTGTCAATTAAGGCGTTCACGTTTTTTTCACGCTAGGCGGGAACATATCATAAGGTTTCCGGTGCAGTACCAACAATCTATATTTTTGGTCTTATGAGCCAGACGCTGCTCATGGGCGCTGGCCGCTACTACTCAAGGGAGGAGGGTGGCATGTTAAGACGTTGTCAGGCGCGGCATTACGCGCGTATTCGCGTCGCAGGGGTCGGGAGCGGCGGGATTTCAGCCGTTAATCATATGATCCGGGGCGGTATCAAGGGCGTTTCATTTGTGACGATTGACCTGGCCAGTAACGGCGGGCAGCGCACCCTGGCCCCCACGCACCTGCAGCTATCACGGCCGGCGTTGCACGGTCAGGAGTGGGAGCTGGTACGCCAGGCGCTGGTAGGCGCCGACCTTGTCTTTATTGTGGCCGGGCTGGGCGGGCGCACGGGAACCGCCGTAGCGCCGGAAGTCGCCGGCCTGGCGCGCTCATTGGGGGCGCTAGCGGTGGGCATTGTCACCCATCCCTTTTCCTTTGAAGGGCAGCAGCGCGCAACCGCGGCGGCCAGCGGCGCCGCCCGGCTGGAGGAGACGGCGCACACGGTCATTGTCATCCGCAATGACCGGTTGCTGGAGAACAACTGCGATCTGCCGTTTCATGAGACCTACCGGCTGGCTCACGGCGTCTGGTTCGACAGTATCCAGGCCATCAACGAGCTTGTTAACCGGGCCGGCCTGGTGAATGTCGATTTTGCCGACGTGCGCGCCATCGTCGAAGTGGGCGGCGCCGCCGTCATCGGCAGCGGGCGGGGCGCCGGGCCGCAGCGCGCCTACCAGGCCGCGCAGCAGGCGATTTCCTCGCCGCTGCTGGATAGCTCCATTGACGGTGCGCGCGGCATGCTCTTTAACGTGACCGGCGGCAAAGATCTGACGCTGGCCGAAGTACACACAATTGCGGCGTTCATCCAACCGCGTATTCATCCGGAAGCAAACATTATCTTCGGCGCCACTGTGGATGCCTCCCTGGAAGACGAGCTGCAGCTAATCCTGATAGCAACCGGCGGCGGGCGCACGCCTGTGACGCCTCGCCTGGCCGACTTTCTTGCGGTTGCCGCGGCGCCTGCTATGTGAGCCGTCCGGCGTTAGCGCGGACGCTCGCCGAGAGATGGAGAGCAGATATGAAGAGAGAACAGACCCTTTTCACAGGACCAGGTAACGACGGCGTCACGGCGCTGGCTGGACCGGCCGCGGGGCCGGCCCCGGCGGCCCCGCCCGCAGTGGCTCAGGTCCGTGGCGAGGAGATGCTGGATGGTAAGGGCTACTTCGTCTGGCATGCCGAAAAAGTCATTGCCCGCCGCGGCGCGGGCAACGCCGAGGGCGCCGCGCAGCTGGCGCTCGCCGCGGGAATCGAGCACGCCATCGTCAAGATTGCCGATGGCGACCAGCCCTTTCCCCATCCGAATTACGACAGCGGCGGGCGCAAAGAGGCGGCCACGGCCGCGCTGATTCAGGCGCTGCGGGCCGCCGGCATCACCGTCTGGGGTTGGGCCTTTGTTTACGGAGACGGGGCAAAGCCGGAAAAGCAGGCGGATATCTTCGCGCGGCGTGCCCAGGAGTTCGGCCTGCGCGGGCTGGTAGTCAACGCCGAGGATCTGGGCGACCGGCGCTGGTCGGTACCCGGCGGCTCGGACCGCGCGCGGCAGTACATGTCGGCGCTCAAGGGCGCGCTGGCAGGCACGCATGGGGTGACGCTGGCCCTTTCCAGCTACCGCTACCTGACCTCGCACCCCTATTTCCCCTTTGCCGCTTTCATGAACGACTGTGACATCGCCATGCCCCAGGTCTACTGGGTAGCGCGGAGCGAGGGCGATGCCATTTCCAACCTGCGGCGCAGCTACGAGCAGTATAAAGAGCAGTTCCCCAGCAAGCTCTTTATCCCGGTCGGCGCCGCCTATGGCGAAATGTACGGCGGCGCTACCGACCGCTACTTCTGGTCGGCCTCGCCGCGGCAGATTACGCGCTTCATGGATCAGGCGCGGGCGATGGGCCTGCCCGCGGTGACCTTCTGGAGCTGGGAGCATGCGCTCTATGACCTGGGCAACCGGCAGTACAACGGGCGCGAGCTGTGGGATGCGGTGGCCGCCTACCACTACGACGATATCCAGCTAACCGGCGACGGCCTCGTCCACGACGTGGGCCAGCAGGGCAACGGCCAGGCGCAGGTACAGGCCGAAGAGATCCGCATTGCCATCCAGCAGCCCGGCTATCGCGATGGGGTCTATCCACAGTTCCCCTATGCCATCTTCGTACCCCAGATCCACAACGGCCGCCATCTGAAATATGCGCGCACCGTCGCCAACACGCCCAGCAGTGTCTGGGCCTGGTGGCGGCCCGATATTGTCACTTCCGGACAATACGAGATCAGTGTCTGGGTGCCCGGCCAGCATGCGACCACGCGCATGGCCCAATACCAGATCCACGGCGTGGTTGGCGAGAACCAGCCGGTGGTCGTCTACGTGAACCAAAATCGCTTCTCCGACACCTGGGTCTCGCTGGGCGTCTACGAGCTGGACGAGAACAACCCGGCCAGCGGTCAGGTCAACCTGACGAATTACACGGGCGAGGAAAAACGGAGCGTGGCCTTCAGCGACGTGCGCTGGCGGCGAGTGGACCTGCAGCCGGGCGATAATGTGCGGCTGGCCGATGGCTATGATGCGCCGGTCGGCACGGCGGAGGAGCGCGCCGAGTCTGAGCTGTGGCCGGGCGACTGGGTCGACGCGAACTCGTACGGTAACTATTACCGGCTGCGCGATAGCTACCATTACCATACGGGCTCGGACCTGAATCTGAACCGGCCACATTGGGATAGCGACCGCGGCAAGCCGGTCTATTCCTGCGCCAGCGGTACGGTGACCTTTGCCGGACGGGTGCGCACGTGGGGCAACATCGTCATCGTGCGCCACGACCCGCTGCAGCCCGGCGGCCCGTCGCTCTATGGGCGCTATGCCCATCTGGGCGAGGTGCTGGTGGAGCGGGACCAGCGGCTGCAGCGCGGGCAGCAGATCGGCACGGTGGGACGGGACGAATACAATGGCCCCTACCATCTGCACTTTGACCTGAGCCCGACGGAGATTCTGTTCAATAACCCCGGCGACTGGCCCAGCCTGGACCGGGGCCGGCTCCACCGCGACTACATCAACCCGAAGAAGTTCATCGAAGAGAACCGGCCGAACCGCTAGCTATTGCGATTGGTCAAGTGACCGGTACTTCCCAAGTGCCGGTCACTTTTGGCTCAGGCGGTGGAGGAGGAAGGGCGCGGGCAGCCGCTGCAGGCCGAGGCGGGCGAGCATGGTCATGCCCAGGAGCGTCGTCTGTTCGTCGTCCAGCCAGCGCAGCTCGTCAATCACCCAGGGCAGCGGCAGGCGGGCGTCCTCGGGGTAAAGCAGGCTGACGCCGGGCTTGCCGTCCAGCAGAGACGGGCGCAGCGCCAGCCGCACGGGGACGCTGGGGACAATCTCCCGGCCGCGGCGGCGCAGGTTTACGCCGTTTCCATCGCCGCTAAACTCCTTGCCCCACCAGCCCGGCAGACCACCCAGCCAGAGAACGGGCCCGGCCAGCAGCCGCAGCCAGAGCGGGCCGGTGAACTGCCCGTTATAGCGCCCGCGCAGGTCGCCTATGGCCGGGATGGGTAGCCGCGCAAACAGGCTGGGGAAGTCCGCCAGGGGCATGGCGTGCAGGTGGCCGAGCTGCTTCATCTGTCTGTCATCTCCTCTCTTCCCGCCTGCCGCGTCTGCAACTCCGGCGGCGGCTCTGCGTAGTGGGCAGTAGAGCAAGCAGGAGTTGCGTCATGGACATGGAACCTATTGATATTGTCATTATCGACGAAGAGGAGCCGGTCGTCCACGTCGCCGAGCGACAGCAGGCG
Source organism: uncultured Ardenticatenaceae bacterium (assembly GCA_964579295.1). GTDB lineage: Bacteria > Chloroflexota > Anaerolineae > Promineifilales > Promineifilaceae > JAAYYY01. The sequence continues at coordinate 48,364 of CAZOGK010000011.1, read as the reverse complement.
ACGCTGGCGGAGACGGCGACCGAAACGGGCCGCGCCGTGGCCCGCGGCGCGCAGGCCGGCTGGGAGCGGCTGCCGCGCGAGCAGATGAAGACGGCGGCGCGGGCCGGAGCCGCCGTGTCCCGCAGCGGTGCGGTGCGCGGCCTACGCTGGCTGAGCGCCCGCCTGGCTGACCTTGCCGAGCGGCTGAACAACAAGCGCTGAGATGGCGGCGGCGCCGGCTGCCGCTACAATGGCCCCCGTGGCCGACCTGAAAGAGATTGCCCCGCGCCTGCTTGCCTGGTGGGACGCGGGCCATGCTCAGTTACCGTGGCGTAGCAGCCGCGACCCCTATGCCATCTGGATTGCCGAGGTGATGCTGCAGCAGACGCAGATCGCTACGGTCATTCCCTATTACGAGCGCTGGCTGGCGCGCTTCCCCACGGCGGCGGCGCTGGCGGCGGCTTCCCTGGACGAGGTGCTGAAGGTGTGGGAGGGGCTGGGCTACTACAGCCGCGCTCGCCACCTGCACGCGGCCGCGCAGCAGCTCGTGGCCGAGCATGGCGGGCGGCTGCCGCAGAGCGCCGCGGCGCTGCGCGCGCTGCCGGGCATCGGCCCCTACACGGCGGGCGCCATCGCGTCCATTGCCTTTGGCGAGCGGACGCCGGCGCTCGACGGTAATGTGATTCGCGTGCTCAGCCGGCTAGTGGACCTGGCAGCGGATGTCAATGAGACGGCGACAAAAAAGGAGCTGTGGCGGCTGGCGGCCTCGCTCGTGCCGGAAACGCGACCGGGCGACTACAACCAGGCGCTGATGGAGCTCGGACAGCGCATCTGCGTACCGGCGGCGCCGGCCTGCCACCGCTGCCCGCTGCGCGACCTGTGCCTGGCGCGGGCGCGCGGCACGCAGCTGGAACGGCCCGTGCGCCCGCCGCGGCGCAACACGCCCCATTATGATGTGGTGGCTGGCGTCATCTACCGCGACGACGGCGCGTTTCTGATCGCGCGGCGCCCGTTGCAGGGGCTGCTGGGCGGCCTGTGGGAATTTCCCGGCGGCAAGCAAGAGGAGGGGGAGAGCCTGGCCGAGGCGCTGCGGCGGGAAATCCGCGAAGAGCTGGCGATGGAGATCAGCGTGGGCCGGCCGCTGGGGGCGATTAAACATGCCTATACCCACTTCCGCATCACCCTGCACGCCTTCCAGGCGCAGCACGTGGCCGGCGCGCCGCAGCACATTGGCGTCGACGGGCACGCCTGGGTAACGTTAGACGACCTGGACGCATATGCTTTTGCCGTAACCGACCGCAAGATTATCGACATCCTGCGCAGCGGTGGGAGGCAGCCGCCGCTGCCGCTCGGTTGACGGCCAGGAAGGTAAGGAAGAGAGAGTGGGTAACTGGCTGCAGGAACGGCGCCGCGACAGCCTCTGGTGGCCGCGGCGGCTTGCGCGTGAGCTGCCGTGGCGGCTGCGGCGGCTGCGGCAGTGGAGCGAGCGACCGCAGCCGGGGCCGGAGATGATGCCGGCCGCGCTCTACCGGCTGCACGCCATCCTCTGCCGCCTCTTCGACCTGCCGGGCGGGCTGGAGCTGCTACAGATCTGGCTGCGGCTGGCGGCAAGCACCAGCCCGCTGGCGGCGGAGGAGCGCGCCACTGTGGCGGCCATTCTGGGCGAGGGGGCGCCGCGCTTTGACGAGGTGCGCATTGCGGAGGGCGGCTGGCTGCGGCTGGCCTTTCGCCTCAACGGCCGGCGCGCCTTTGCCCTCGGCCATACGATTTTCATGCCCGACGGGGCGCGCGCCGATCGTTCGCTCTTGCTGCATGAGCTGGTGCATACCTGCCAGTACGAGCGGCTGGGCAGCCGCTACATCGGCGAGGCGCTGTTCGCGCAGCGGCGGCTGGGGCAGGCCTGCTACGATTACGGGGGTAGGGCGGGACTGGCGCGGGCCCGGGTGGCCGGCCGGCGCCTGGCCGGCTTCAACCGGGAAGCGCAGGCGCAGATTGCGCAGGATTACCTGCGGCGGCTGCAGGCCGGCAGTGCGGTGGCTGAATACGAGCCATATGTTGCTGCCCTGCGCCGCGGCGACTTTTGAAATTCCAAAAACAGTACCCTGGTCACATCCATAAAAATAGTGTAAGATGGATTTGTCGCCTTTTTGATCGCCGTTTTTCACGCGCCGTTCACACAAGAGACACCAAATTGACCCGTAAATGACACCAATTTGACATCTTTCGTGCTAGACTTATAATGTTAGAGTCAAATTGAGGCGTCGGTAGCTCTCGTAGGGAATCCACTGCCGGCCGGAAACCAGGTCAGGCAGATGATCCTACCCGAAAGGAGGTGGTGCAGCACTGATTAACCCACAACCCTGTAGACCAGTGTCGCAAGAAGAAGAATGTTTACCCACACCATATTCTCGTTGAGGAGGAATGGACAACATGTTTAAGAATAAGAGATGGGCTTTAGTCCTGACTACGCTGCTGCTGGTGTCTTTGTTTCTAGCGGCGTGCCAGGCTGGGGAGACTGTCGTCGAGGTGACCCGTGTCATCACCGAGACAGTCGAGGTTGCCGGGGAGACGGTAGAAGTCACCCGCGTTATTACCGAGACTGAAGAGGTCGTGGTCACAGTTGAGGTTCCGACAGAAGCTGATGTAGTCGAGCCCGAGCCGGAAGTGGTGGACCGCAATGGCGGCTGGCTGGACACGATCATCTTCCTGGAAGAGCCGAGCCAGGAATCGGCTATTGCCCGCTTGGCGGCCGGCGACATTGATATGTTCGCCGACGACGTGGCCGGCGAGGCCATTCTGCAGGCCATTGATGCGGCTGGCAACATCCAGACCCGCGTTCAGTACGGCCTCTATGACGAGCTTACCTTCAATGTCGCGGCCTGCACCGACGAGAACATTCTGAACCCGTTCCAGAGCCAGGCAATCCGCGAGGCCATGAACTGGGCTGTCGACCGTGACTTCGTCGCCAACGAGATCTACGGCGGTCTGGCCGTGCCCAAGTACACGACCATCTCCGAGGCTGGCGCCGACCGCGCTCGCTTCGCAGCCGACATCCGCGCCATCGAGGCGGCCTATGCCTACGACCTGGAGCGCGCCACCGAGGTGATCAGCTCCGAGATGGAAGCGCTGGGCGCCACCATGGAAGGCGGCGTGTGGACCTACAATGGCGAGCCGGTCAACATCATCCTCCTCATCCGCAACGAGGATGCACGCCTGGAGATCGGTAACTACGTCGCCAACCAGCTCGAGGATATGGGCTTCCAGGTTGAGCGTCGCGAGCGTACCTCGGCCGAGCTGAGCCCGCTGTGGGCCGTCTCTGAGCCGCAGGAGTGCCTCTGGAGCATCTACACCGGCGCCTGGAGCCAGACGCTGGTTGACCGCAGCAGCGTGGACAACTTCGACTTCTTCTACAACCCGCGCGGCTACGGCATCCCCCTCTCTAGCGCCTACGAAGTCTCGCCTGAGTTCGACGAGCTGTCGCTGCGCCTGGCCACCAATGACTTTGCCTCCATCGACGAGCGCAATGAGCTGGTGCGCCAGATCCTGCCGCTGGCGGCAGAGAACTCGAACCGCATTTGGATCACCAGCCGCACCACCCTGGTTCCGTTTGACGAAAACGTCCAGGTGACCACGGACCTGGCAGCCGGCGTTAGCGGCGCTGCCCTGTGGTCGAAGACGATCCGCTTTGCGGACCGCGTTGGCGGCTCGATGACCATTGCCCTGCCCAGCGTCTTCACGGAGCCGTGGAACCCCGTCGGCGGCTCGAACTGGGTCTTTGACAACATGGTGAAGCGCGGTATTGACGACAGCGCCGTCTACTTCGACCCGAACACGGGTCTGGCCATCCCCGGCCGCCTGGAGCGCGCCGAAGTCGTCGTCGAGGAAGGCTTCCCCATGACCTCTTCCCTGGATTGGGTGACGCTGTCCACCGAGCCGGAAATCGTCGTACCCGACGACGCCTGGGTCGGCTGGGACGCCACCGAGCAGCGCTTCCTGACGGCTGGCGAGGTCTACACCGAGACCACGACCGCGGTCTTCAAGAGCACTGTCTACTATCCGGAAGACATGTACGACACCGTGACCTGGCATGATGGCAGCCCGATCAGCATCGGCGACTTCATCATGCTCCTGATCACGCGCTTCGATCTGGCGGACGAGAATAGCGCGAACTTTGATGAGAACCTGGTGCCGCTGCAGCAGCAGTTCCTGGCTTCCTTCAAGGGCGTGCGTATCGCGTCTGAGGATCCGCTGGTAATTGAGACCTGGGCCGACAACGCGCAGCTCGACGCTGAGCTGAGCGTCTACGTCTGGTGGCCAAACGGCAGCGGGCTCTACGCCTACGGCGGCGCGGCCTGGCACAACATGGCGATCATGCTGCGCGGCGATGCCAATGGTCAGTTCGCCTTTACCGCCGGTAAGTCGAACGACCTCGAGGTCGAGCGCATCAACATGCTCGCCGGCCCGTCGCTGGACATCATGGCCAGCGAGCTGGTCTCGGCCACTGCAGAGAGCTGGATTCCCTACGCGCCCACCCTGGGCGAGTACGTTAGCGCCGACGAGATTACCGCGCGCTACGAGAACCTGGCTGAGTTCGCTCGCCGCTATGGTCACTACTACATCGGCGTTGGCCTCTACTACCTCTCCGGCGTCTTCCCGGTTGAGGGCCAGGCCGTCCTGACCCACTACGCCGCGCATCCGGATCCGGCCGACCGCTACGCCGGCTTCTCCGCTCCGGCCCTTCCGGAGATCGAAGTCGACGGCGAAGGCCGTGTGACCATCGGCGATGAGGCCGTCTTCGACGTCTTCATCGACTCGCTGGGCGAAACGTATGCCGTGGACGACGTCGAGAATGTTACCTACCTGCTGTTCGACGCCACCGGCGCGCAGGTGGACCAGGGCCAGGCTACGGCCGTCGAAGACGGTCTGTGGCAGGTTACCCTGACCCCCGAGCAGACCGAGGCGCTGCAGGAAGGCTCCAACCGCCTGGAGATCGTGGTGGCTTCCAACCTCGTCGCCCTGCCCGGCCTGGGTAGCTTCGAGTTCGTCACTGCGCCGTAACATTGCTTCATGAGCGCCACTGGCGCGGTAGCCGACGGCTTAGTCTCGTGTAAGCTGCCGCGCCAGTTGGTTGCACAATGAAACAGTTGTACTACAATTGAGGTGCGGAGGTGGCTTCGCGCCACCTCCGCATCCTTCTATTAGCTGACTTCCAGCGACCAACAAAAAGAGGTGAGACCGTGGCCCAACAAGCTCTCCCCAGTGATTTTGATTTTAGGGCCGAAGTAGATCTCGAAGCTCTCGAAGCTTCGGCAAGCAAGGCCCGGACGCAGGCCATCACCCGCTTGTTGCGCTACACGGTGTTAAAACTGGTGGCGCTCGTCTTTACAGTAGCGGTCGGCGTCTACGTGACGATCTTTGTTGCCAACATGGGCGGCCACGTCGATACAATCCGGCTGGCCGCTATTCGTGAAGGCGTGACGCTGAGCCGCCGGGCTGATCCGGCGTTCAATCTGCTGCCCCCCGCGGAGCGCAGTGAGATCATTGAGCAGCAGATAGCCCTTGAGGTCCGCCGCTACGGGTTGGATAAGCCGTTCATCCAGCGCAGCTTTGCTTATCTGCGCGACGCCATGGTGCTCGATCTGGGCTTTTCGGAAAACATAGCCAGTGACAGCGGCTCGCGCCAGGTGAAGAACATCATTCTGGAGCGATTGCCATCGACCCTGGTCCTGTTTGGGACGGCTAACCTGCTCTTGTTTTTTTCAGCCCTGTTCATCGGGCTGGCCCTGTCGCGGCGCTATGGCAGCTTTGCCGATAAAGCGGTGCTGGCCTTAGCGCCCACATCGGCAGCGCCCGGCTGGTTCTACGGGCTGTTCCTCATTCTCATCTTTGCCGCGCTGCTCCGCATGTTGCCCTTCGGCGGCATGGTCAGCGCCCCGCCGCCCGATAACCGGCTGGATTATGCCCTGAGCTTGTTGCGCCATATGATTCTGCCGGTGTCCGCCACGCTGCTGTCCGCCATCTTCCTGACGGCCTACCAGTGGCGCACCTTCTTCCTCATTTATTCCAGTGAGGATTACGTGGAGATGGCCCGCGCCAAGGGGCTGCCGGACCGGATGATCGAGCGGCGTTATATCCTGCGCCCGACGCTGCCGAACATCATCACGAACTTTAGCCTGCTGCTCATCGCGCTGTGGACGGGCGCGATCATCCTGGAGACTGTCTTTAACTGGCCGGGCATTGGGCGGCTCTACTTCCAGGCCATCGGCGTATACGATACGCCGGTGATTGTGGCAAACGTCGTCATTTATGCCTACCTGTTGGCGCTCACGGTCTTTCTGCTAGATTTCGTCTACGCGCTGGTCGATCCGCGCGTGCGCGTGGGCGAAGGGAGCCAGAACCGATGAAGACGATTTGGGCACGCCTATCTCAGGTAACCAAATACCGGTCGGCCGTCGTCGGCCTGATCATCATTGGCCTGCTGCTCATCGTCTCGATCATCACGCCGCTGATCATTCCTTACAACGAGGCGATCCGGCTCTGGCGCGGTGGCGATGCTCAATGGCAGTACAATCCGCGCAACGCCGCGCCGAAATGGCGCAACTGGTTTACGAGCGAGGACCTGTCGACGACCATTATCTTTAACACGGCGGAAGGGGACGGCGATGTCGTCGTCGAGGAGCTATCGGCCGACACGCGTGAGGAGCTCTACGTCTTCGAGTTTGACTACCCGTATGACGCTTTTCCGCCGGAAATGATTCTGTTTTCGACGGCGCGTTACACGGAAAAGCAGCCGTTTGTGGAAATGACCTGGTACACGCCTGATGGGCGCGAGCTGCGCGCCGGCGAATATACGCCGCCCCGCAGCGGCTCATTTCGCTTTGACCAGGACAGCCGGCTGCAGCGCCGGCTGGAGCGGGAGACAGGCATTGCCGGGGTAAGGCCAAGTCAGGGGCTGCTGGACGACCCGGAGCAGGAGGGGCTGCAGGTCCTGAAAGGCACCTATCGCCTGGAGGCTGCCGTGCTCCTCTTTGAGCCGCAGTCCGAGGTCGACCTGACCTATGTCAGCTATGGGCAGCTTCACGGCTGGGCGGGTACTGATCACCGGCGGCGCGACCTTACGATAGCGCTGCTCTGGGGCACGCCGCTGGCGATGGCGTTTGGCCTGCTGGCTGCCGTGGGCACTACCATTACGACCATGAGTATCGCCGCTATCGGCGTATGGTTTGGCGGCTGGGTGGACGCTGTCATTCAGCGTATTACCGAGGTCAGTGCCATTTTGCCGCTGCTGCCGCTGCTGATTATGGTCGGCACTCTTTACGACCGAAGTATCTGGACCATGCTCGGTCTGGTCATTGTCTTGAGTATCTTTGGGCTGGCGATTAAGAGCTACCGGGCCATCTTCCTGCAGGTGCGCGAGCTGCCATACATCGACGCCGCCCGCGCCTACGGGGCCAGCAACATGCGCATTATCTTCCGCTACCTGATCCCGCGCATCCTGCCCCTGATCATCCCGCAGATTGTGACCCTGGTGCCGTCCTTTGTCTTCCTGGAGGCCTCGCTGGCCGTGCTGGGACTGGGCGACCCCATTCTGCCTACCTGGGGCAAGCTGATTAACGACGCCAACACTCAGGGCGCGTTGTTCAACGGCTTCTACTACTGGATTCTGCAGCCGTCTGTGCTGCTGATGGTCGCCGGGCTGGCGTTTGCCATGGTCGGCTTCGCCCTTGACCGCGTCTTCAACCCCAGACTACGGGAAATATAGCTAATGAAGCAGGCCAACGATACTATCCTGAGAGTGCACAATCTGCGGCTGTACTTTCAGACACAAAGAGGTCTAGTACAGGCTGTCGATGGCGTCGATTTTGATCTGGCGCGCAACGAAGCGACGGTCATTATTGGGGAGTCGGGCTGTGGTAAGAGCTCGCTGGCTAAGGCGATTCTGCGCCTGCTACCGCGTAACGTGGCCGTTTACGATGGTGAAATCTGGCTTCATGACGACAACATTATGAGGCTGGACGACGAGACCTACCGCAAAGAGGTCCGCTGGAAGCGCATCTCGATGGTGCCGCAGGCGGCGATGAACGCGCTCAACCCAGTGATCCGCATCGGGCAGCAGGTGGCCGAGCCGGCCATCATCCACATGGGCATGAGTGAAGAAGAAGCGATGAAAAGCGCGATGCGCATGTTCGAGCATGTGGGCGTGCCCGTCGACTTCCTGCACCGCTATGCCTTTGAGCTGAGCGGCGGTATGCGCCAGCGTGCCGCGCTGGCTATGTCTCTGGTGACGCTGCCGGACCTGGTCATTCTCGACGAGCCAACCTCGGCGCTGGACGTGCTGACCCAGGCGAACATCATGAATCTGATGAAGCGGATGAAGCAAGAGCTGGAGACAAGTTTCATTCTGATTACGCATGACATCGCCACTTCCAGCGAGCTGGCCGACAACATCGCCGTGATGTATGCGGGCCAGATTGTGGAGCGCAGCGATGCGCGGCGCTTCTTCGCCAAGCCGCTGCATCCCTATTCGGGCGCGCTGCTGGCCAGCGTGCCGCGCCTGCGTGAGACGGTGGAGCCAGAGTTCATTGCCGGGCAGCCGCCGAGCCTGCTGAACCCACCGACCGGCTGCCGCTTCAAGGACCGCTGCCCGGCCCGCTTTGAACGTTGTGACGAGGAGCCGCCGATGATTACCCGTGAAGGTGACCGGCAGGTGAAGTGCTGGCTCTATGTATAGAGATGATGACGCCATGACAACAACAGACGAGACAACCGCCCCGATGACTGACATTGATATTGAACATGACCTGAGCATCCCGGTGTCGGCCAATGGTCAGCCATTGCTCCATATACAAGATCTCCACATCTGGTACGAGCTGAAGCGCTTTGGTTTCGGCCACGCGGGGTACGTGCGGGCCGTCGACGGCGTCAATTTTGAGCTGAAGCAGGGCGAGGCAATTGCCTGTGTTGGCGAAAGCGGCTGCGGCAAGTCGAGCCTGATGAAGGCCATTATGGGCCTGAACTGGCCGACGAAAGGTGACGTCATTTTTGACGACACGTCGCTCAGCCAGACGAAAGGGGAGCAGCTGCGCCAGTACCGGGCCAAGATCGGCTATGTGCAGCAGGACCCGTTTGGGGCGCTGCCGCCTTTCATGCCGGTGCAGCGGATTCTGGAAGAGCCGTTGATTATCAATGGCGTGAGCGATAAGAATGAGCGCATACGGCGCATCCATAAGATCCTGGAAGAGGTGAAGCTGACGCCGGTGGAAGAGGTACTGCCCAAGTACCCGCATATGCTGAGCGGCGGCCAGCAGCAGCGCGTAGTGATTGCGCGCGCCATGATTATGGACCCCAAGCTGCTGGTTGCCGACGAGCCGGTTTCTATGCTGGACGCCTCGGTGCGCGTCGAGATTCTGCGCCTGCTGCGCAAGCTGCAGGAAAGCCATAATCTGGCGGTGATTTATATCACGCACGATCTCTCCACGGTGCGTTACTTCTCGGAATATATCTTCGTCATGTATGCCGGCGAGATTGTCGAGTTCGCGCGCATGAGCGACCTGCTGGAGGCTCCGAAGCACCCGTACACGCTGGCGCTGCTGGAAGCTTCTTCTGACCCGAACGCCGACAATGCGCTGGTGATGCGCGAAGTGCCCCGGGGCGAGCCGCCGAGTCTGGTCAACCCGCCAAGCGGCTGCCGCTTCCACCCGCGCTGTCCGGAATTCATGCCCGGTATCTGCGACGTGAAGGTGCCGCCCGACTTCGTGGTGAGTCCGGAGCACCGGGTCAAGTGCTGGCTCTACGACCCAGACCTTGACCGGGAACGCGCGTCAAATGGATAGACCTGTCAGGCTGATGGTCATCGGCCTGGTTGGACTTGTCCTGGGCGCCTGCCTGCCATTTCTCATGATCATAGACGTCATTCAAACGACGTTCTTTTTGAGCTTCTTCTCGTATGGAGCTTCGGTAGTCGGGCTGTTCCTCGGGCTCCTCGGCGCCTTTTCCTACTCCCACATCCGCCGCCAAAAGCGGCGCGATCCCTGGGAGTAAGCTCCTTGGGAGTAAGCTCCTTGGGAGTAAGCTCCTGGCATAGGGGCCGCTTGTCTGTCGCCAGACCATCCATCGGGCGCGCCGGTGAGAGGGAACCGGACGCCGCCTGCGCCTGTATTGCATCACTGACCTGACTCCGGTAGATTTGGACGCGGTGCGGCCATGTCATACCCTGCCGGTTGGCCTGCCAGAACTTAAGGAAGAGGAACGTGCCCGTAAGTAGCAACGATAACCTGCTTGAAGTGCGGGGGCTGAAGACACATTTCTTCACCGAATCGGGGGTGGTGCGCGCCGTGGACGGCGTCGATTTTACCGTGCGGCGCGGCGAAGTGCTGGGGCTGGTCGGGGAATCGGGTTGCGGCAAGAGTGTGACGTCGCTTTCGGTGATGCGATTAATCGGGCAGCCGGGAGAGATCGTCGCCGGCGAGATCATCTTCGACGACCAGGACCTGCTAACGAAGCCAGAGTCGGAAATGGTCCAGGTGCGCGGCAACCGCATCTCTATGATTTTCCAGCAGCCGACAAGCTGTCTCAACCCTGTTTTCAGGATTGGCGACCAGCTGGCCGAGGTGCTGCAGATTCACCAGGACGTGAGCAAGGCAACCAGGGAAGAGAGAGCCGTCGAGCTGCTAAACATGGTCGGTATCCCGGAGCCAGAGTCGCGGGCGCGCTCTTTTCCGCACGAGTTGTCGGGCGGGATGGCGCAGCGGGTGATGATCGCCATGGCGCTGGCCTGCACGCCAGAGCTGCTGATTGCCGACGAGCCGACGACGGCCCTGGACGTGACTATCCAGGCGCAGATTCTAGACCTGATGCGCAATCTTGGCTCACGCATGGAGACCTCCATCATTCTGATTACGCATGACCTGGGCGTTGTCGCCGAGATGTGCGACCGCGTGGACGTAATGTATGCCGGGCGCATTGTCGAAGAGGCGGACGTATATTCCCTCTTCCAGGAGCCCAAGCACCCCTATACCCAGGCGCTGATTGGCTCGACGCCGGTGCTGGGGGAGGCGGACAAGGAGCTGGTGGCGATACCGGGCTCGGTGCCCAACCTGGTCGATCTGCCGCCGGGCTGCAAGTTCGCGCCGCGCTGCCTGCCGCGCGTCGAGCACGACCTGGAAATCTGCACGCAGCAGGAGCCGGAGCTGGTTGAGGTCAAGCCCAACCATTTTGTGCGCTGCTGGCTCTATGAATGACCCGTCGCCGTAGAGCGGGCCAGCCTGATGCGGCCACAGGAGACAATGCTTGATGGATGAAAACGGCGCAGCACAGATAAACGGGAATAAGTCGGGCGGAACCGCACGCCGGGGCAAGAAAGAGCGCGTTCTGGTCGAGGTCAACAATCTCGTGAAGTATTTCCCGGTCCGCGCCGGCCTCCTGCAGCGGGTGCAGGCCTATGTCAAAGCGGTGGACGATGTCAGCTTCCACATCTACGAGGGTGAAACCTTCGGCCTGGTCGGCGAGTCGGGTTGCGGTAAGACGACGGTAGGGCGCACCATATTGAGGCTGGTGCCGGCGACCTCTGGCGAAGTGATCTTTGACGGCAAGAACATCTTTGATCTCGGCGCCGGGGAGCTGAAGCAAAGTCGTTCAGAGATGCAGATGATCTTCCAGGACCCCTACTCCTCGCTGGACCCGCGTATGCCGGTTGGCGAGAGTATTGCCGAGGGGCTGCGCGTGCACACGCGCAAGAACGGCCAGGAGCGCTATGAGATCGTCACGGAAATGCTGTCGCGGGTGGGCCTGCGCGCCGAACACGCGCGGCGCTACCCGCACGAATTCTCTGGCGGGCAGCGGCAGCGCATTGGCATCGCCCGCGCGCTGGCCCTGCGCCCGAAGTTCATTGTCTGCGATGAGCCCGTGTCCGCGCTGGATGTCTCGATTCAGGCGCAGGTGCTGAGCATTCTGCGCGAGCTGCAGCAGGATTTTGGGCTAACTTATCTCTTTATTGCCCATAACCTGAGCGTCGTCGAGCATTTCAGCGACCGGGTGGGCGTCATGTATCTGGGCAAAATGGCGGAGGTGGCTGACCGGGATGAGCTGTATCGCAACCCGCTGCACCCGTATACGCAGGCGCTGATGTCGGCGATTCCCGTTCCCGATCCCACGGCGAAACGGCAGCGGATCATCCTGGAAGGCGATGTACCCAGCCCGCTCAACCCACCATCCGGCTGCCGCTTCCACACCCGCTGCCCGCTGGCCTTCGACCGCTGTGTGGCCGAAGAGCCGCCACTTAAGGATTATGGCGATGGGCATTTCGTGGCCTGCTGGCTGGTGGAGATGGGCGAGCCGGGGGCCAGTAAGATCAACCCTGCTGTGCCCTACGAGGAGCAGGGGATTAACATCATCTGAGGCCGGCGGCCCGGCGAATGACTTGACAAGAACGGAGCGCGCCCGTTATTCTGACGAGCATCATCCCTGCCTGCATGAGCGATCAGGGTAGCCGCGCTCCGGCCGGCGCCCTCTTCGCAGACCGCCGAGCGGCGCTTTATGGCAGGCGTGATGCAGGGCTCGTATAATGGGCAGTCGTTGGGCGCCGGAGTTGAGCGGCGCCGCCAATTGGGGAACAGCATGACTACCAGCAAGCAGATCCTGGTCGTTGACGATCATTTTGAGATGTTGGAGTTCCTGCGCTCGATGCTGACGATCGCCTATCCTGACTGCCGCGTCGTCAGCGCCCCTTCCGCCGAGGAGGGATTCCTCGAGCTGCGCCGGACGCCTTTCGACTTGCTCATTACCGACGTGCGCCTGCCAGGCATCAGCGGCTTTGACCTGGTGCGCCGCGTGCGCCAGCTGCGCCCGGAAACCCCGATCATTATGATTACGGCCTATTCCTCGCCGCAGGGGAAGCAAGAGGCTGAGCAGCTCGGCGTCTTCCGTTATTTCCAGAAGCCGCTGAATACGGAAGCACTGCTGGCGGCGGTGAAGACGACCCTGCTGCGTGATGAGCAACTGGCCGCAGGGGCGGAGATGGAGACGGCCGAGCCCGTGGGAGCCGTCACATCGGCCGTCAGTGTGGACAACGCCGTCCGGGCGCGCCTGAAGGCGTTGCGAACCGATACAGGGGCGGCTGAAGTGGCGCTGATCGGCAACGACGGGCGCATCGTCTTCCACTTGGGCGAGGGGCTCGACGCGCAGACAGAACGCCTGGCGCCGCTCGCCGCGCGCGCGATGCGCGCCGGATTTCAGCTGGGGGACGCGCTGCAGAATGACGAGCCGATGATGATCCAGTACCAGGCGGGCAGCCGCTTTGACCTGTACACGGCGAACGTGGGAACGGGCTACTTTGTCATGCTGCTCTTTAGCGTGGGCGAGCGCCGTGGGCGCATCGGCACTATCTGGGTCTTCGCCCAACGCGCCATCAGCGAGCTGAAGACGATGCTGCCCGCCGTGGCAGCATCTGCCGAGGCTGCCCCTGAAGCGGATGCAGGCCCGGCCGCGGAAAGCGAGGCGACAACTGCAGCCGAAGCGCCGCCAGACAGCCCGCCGGCGGCTATCGAAGCAGTGGATGAGCAGCCGGATGAGCAGCAGGAGCCGGCCGCCGATAGCGCCGCTGCGGGCGCGGACGAGGAGCAGGCGCGCGCAATGGAGCAGGTGAGCAGCGAGCTGGCCGAACTCCTGACCGCGGCCGACCTGGCCGAGGCGGGAAACGTGGATCTCGATGCCTACTGGGAGGAGATGGTGGATAACCACGGCAGCGGGCCGCGAGAAGGGCTGTCGCTTGAAGAGGCTATCAAGCGTGGGCTGCTGCCGCCGCAATTTGGCGACGAGGCCAACTAGCGGGAGAGCGACTCCAGATAAACGATTGTCGCCGCGGCCACGTTGACCCCGGTCGTCTGCTCGATCCCCTCCAGCCCGGGCGAGGAGTTGACTTCCAGGAGCAATGGCCCGCGCTCAGAAGGGATAATGTCCACCCCGGCGACGCCCAGCTCGTGCAGGGCTGCGGCGCGAATGGCCAGCGCCGCCACGGAGTCGTCTACTTCCAGCGGCTGGGAGCGGGCGCCCCGGTGGATATTCGCGCGGAACTCGCCGGCCGCAGCCCGGCGTTCCATCGCCGCGACACAGCGCCCGCCTACGATCAGCAAACGCCAGTCGCGCGCCTGCGCCTCGGCCACAAACTCCTGGACGAGAACTTCGCCTATGCCATGTCGCTGCAGGACGTTGAGCACGGCGCGCGCCGTGGGCATATCGCGCGCCAGAATGACGCCTCGGCCCTGCGTGCCCTGCAGCAGCTTGATGACCAGCGGCGGGCCGCTCACCAGCTTGGCCGCCCTGGTCAGCTCCATCTGATTGGAAACGGAGGCCGTGCGCGGCACGGGCAGGTCGGCCGCGGCCATGAGACGCCAGCTGCGCCGCTTATCGCGAGAGGTGAGGATGCCGTCGGCGGCGGCCGTGGTCAGCAGCCCCTGGCGCTCCAGGTGGCGCACCACCGCAACGCCATAGGTAGTGATCGACGCGCCAATACGGGGGATCATGGCGTCGAGAGCGGTTGGTAAGGGGCGCCGCGCCCCGCGCAGCGGTAAGATGCCAAAGTTCTGCGCCAGCTGCAGGGTGTCCAGCACGTAGACCTCATGCCCGCAGGCGCGACCGGCTTCGGCCAGGCGCCGGGTGCTGTAGAGACTGGCGCTGCGCGAAAGGATGGCAATCCGCATTGGCGTTTGTACTGCTGTCTCTGCTCCCGCCCTTCTGGGTCTTCGTTACCGCAATCCGGAGCCAATCATATAGAACTCCCCAGAGCCGGGCAAATGGCGCTGACTTGGTTGTGTGGGCGGTTACCGTTAGAATTCAGGGCTGTTGTCGTTGAGGAGTGCGCGAACGCATGGCAGACATCGAAACCTATATGGTGGTGCCCACCTATAACGAGGCAGACAATCTAGACGAGCTGCTGTCGGAGCTGCTGGCGCTGCCGGTGTCGCTTGGCGTCATCGTCGTCGACGATAACTCGCCGGACGGCACGGGCGAGCTAGCCGATGGCTGGGCGCGGCGCTCTCCGGGGCGGGTGCAAGTGGTCCACCGGCCGGCCAAGCTGGGCCTGGGCACGGCGCATATTGCCGGGATGCGCCGTGCGCTGGAGCTGGGCGCGCGCATCGTGATGACGATGGACGCCGACTTCTCGCACCACCCGCGCTACATCCCGTCCATGCTCGACAAGGCGCGCGAGAAGCATGTCGTCATCGGCTCTCGCTACGAACCGGGCGGCGGCTCGCGCAACTGCACCTGGAAGCGGGTGGCAATGAGCCGGGGAGCTAACCTTTTCGCCCGCACGCTGCTCGGCCTGGAGGCCAGGGACGCCACGGCGGGCTTCCGCCTTTATCGCCGCGAAGTTCTGGAGTCGATTCCCCTCGACCAGATTTTCTCCAATGGCTACTCCTTTCTGGTCGAAATGATTTTCATGTGCCAGCGGCGCGGCTGGTCGATTGGCGAAGTGCCCATCATCTTCGAAGATCGGCGCAAAGGACAGACAAAGATCTCGCGCCAGGAGATCTACCGGGCGTTGTACACGGTGTTGCGCCTCTTCGTGCGCCGCCTGCGGGGCGGCGAACCGCGGCGGCCGCCCGCGCCGCTGGCCGGCTCATGACGAGGGCGGCCGGCGGGAGCAATCTATGACAACACGCAGGCTCTTTGAGGCTCTCTTCGCCCTTTGCTTACTGGTCATTGCCGTCCGCCGGACGGTAGACCCGGACCTCTGGTGGCACCTGCGCACGGGCGAGTATATCCTGGCGAACGGCATTCCCCGGACTGACGTCTTCAGCTTCACCGTGCCGCATCATCGGTGGATCACGCACGAGTGGCTCTCGCAGCTATTCATGTGGCTGGTCTACGAGAGCGGCGGGCTGCCGGGGCTGATGCTCGTCTTCGCCCTGCTGATCGCCGCCGCCTTCTGGTTGGTCTTTCGCCTGTCGGGGGGCCGTCCCTATCTGGCCGCCTTCGTCACCCTGCTCGCCGCCTTCGCCGCTGCCATAACCTGGGGCGCACGCCCGCAGATGTTCAATCTCGTCCTCTTCGCTGCCTTTCTCTATATTGTCGAACGGGTGCGAAGCGGCTCGCTTGGCCGGCGCTTTCTCTGGCTGCTGCTGCCGCTCACTGCCCTCTGGGTGAACCTGCACAGCGGCTACCTGGTAGGCATCGCGCTGCTGCTGGTATATGCCGTCGGCGATGGGCTGGCGCGCTGGCTGCGGCGGGAGCCCGCGCTGGCCGGCGCGGCGTGGCGGCGATTGCTGGCGCTCATCCCCCTCTTGGCCGTCGCCGCCCTGCTCAATCCCAATGGCTTTGAGCTTTGGGTCTATCCATTTGAGACGCTGGGCAGCAACGCGATGCAGAGCCACATACAGGAATGGCAACCGCCGGATTTCCACAGCCGCATCTTTTGGCCTTTCGCCGCTCTCCTGGCCGCTGGCTTTCTCACCTTTGCCCTTTCCCGGCTGCGGCCCCATCCCATTGACCTCCTGCTGTTCGGCGGCACGGCGGCGGCCGGGTTGCTCTCGGCGCGCAACATTCCCTTTTTTGCGCTGGCGGCGGTGCCCATCATCTGTCGCTACCTGTCCGGCAGCCTGGAGACGACGCCGCTGCGCACGCTGGTACTGCCGCCTGTGTCGCGTCGTCCAGACAGGAAGCTCAGCATCCTCAACATGGGCCTGCTGCTGGCCGTGGCGGCGGCCGGGCTGCTGTGGGTGGCTGACCGTGTCGGCGGTAACGGGCAGGCGATTGAGGAGATCTTTCCGGCAGCCGCGGTCGATTATCTGGAAGCAGCAGGTCTCCAGGAAAGCCGCGGCTATAACGACTATGGCTGGGGAGGCTATCTCATCTGGCGCGGCCTGCCGGTCTTTGTCGACGGGCGGGCCGATGTGTATGGGGACGAATTCCTCTTTTACTATCTGCAGGCCTACGATGTGCACAGCGGCTGGCGGCAGCCGCTGGACGATTTCGCCGTGACCTATGCGCTACTGCATAAAGGCAGCGCATTGGCGACACTTCTCCATGAGAGTGAAGGCTGGGAAGAGGCTTACGTGGACTCCCTGGCCGTTGTCTTTGAGCGGACAGAATAGGGCATGGCACGGCAGCTGCGGCGGGACTTGGCGATACTGGCGCTCTGGGGCCTGGCTTTCCAGGCCTTCTGGATGCTGCGCCTGGACCATCCAAGCTATTTCGACGCCTACTACTACACGACCAACGCGCAGCGGCTGGCCGGGGGGCAGGGATTCACCGAAGAGATCATCTGGCAATACCTGGACGACCCGGCCGGTCTGCCCAACCCCAGCCACACCTACTGGATGCCGCTCCCCTCGCTGCTGGCCGCGGCTGGCTACGCGCTGTTCGGCAGCTTCCGCGGGGCGCAGCTCCCCTTCTGGCTGCTGGCAGGACTGCTGCCGCTGCTGGCCTATGGCATTAGCTGGCGGCTGGCGCGCGAGCGCTGGCAGGCGTGGACGGCCGCCCTGTTTACGGCGGCCGGCGGCTACTATGCGGCCTATTGGGTGCAGCCCAGCACCTTCTCCCTGTTTGCCTGGACGGGCGGCGGCGCTCTGCTGGCCCTGGCCTGGGCGCAAGAAAAGGGACACGGGCGCCTGTGGCTGCTGGCCGGCGCCGGCGCAGGGCTGTCTCACCTGGCGCGGGCCGATGGCCTGCTTGTGGCGTTCGTCGCCGGCCTCGTCTGGCTCTGGTGGCTGCGCGAGCGGCAGCCGGCCACGGTGGCGGCGCTGCGAGCGGCCGGGCTGCTGGCGCTCGGCTATCTGCTGCCGATGGCCCCCTGGTTCTGGCACAGCTACCGCGTCACCGGCAGCGCTTTCTCCACCGTCGGCGCGCAGACCATCTTTCTTACCGAGTACAACGACGTCTTCGCCTATGGGCGCTCCTTTGACCTGGCGCACTACCTGGCGTGGGGCTGGAGCAATATTGTTCGCTCCAAGCTCTCGGCCATATGGCTGGCGCTGCAGACCTTTATTGCCGTGACCGGGCTGACCGCGTTTGTGATCTTTGTGGTGCTCGGCTGGCTGGCGCACTGGCGGCGGCCGGAGCAGCGCCGCTTCTTGCGCCCGGCGACGCTTTACACGCTGGCGCTCTATACCGTGATGACGCTGGTTTTCACCTTTCCCGGCCGGCACGGCAGTCTGCTGCACTCATCGACGGCCATCTGGCCCTGGTCGATGGCCCTGGCGCCGGCGGGCATCGGCGCCAGTGTGGACTGGGTCGCGGCGCGGCGGCGCACCTGGCGCCCGCGGCAGGCGCGCCCGCTCTTTGCCGTGGGCTTTCTCATCATCGCCTACGCCGTCACCTTTACCGTGGCCGGTGGGCAGCCGCTGCGGCGCGAAGAAGCAGCGCTCTACCAGCGGCTGGCGTCGCAGCTGCCGGCCGACGCCGTGGTCATGACCGGCGACCCGCCGGGCCTGCACTACCACACCGGCCGGCGGGCGATTGCCATTCCGAACGGGGGCCCGGATGTCCTCATAGAGGCGGCGCGGCGTTATGGCGCCGGCTACCTTCTGCTCGATCCGGACGTGCCGCACGGGCCACGGGAATTGGTGGAGCAAGCAGAGAGCTATCCCGGCGTGCAGCCGGCGGCCAACCTGGGCGACGGCTACACGCTATATGCGCTGATGGCCGAGCCATGACCGGCAGGGTGACGCGCGCCCACTGGCTGGCGGCGCTGGCGGCTCTGTTAGCCACGGCGCTCTTCCTCGCTCTCGCGGCGGCGAGTGGCGGCCCCGGCTTCCCGCTCGACGATGGCTGGATTCACCAGACCTACGCGCGTAACCTGGCCGCCCACGGCGAGTGGGCCTTCGTGCCGGGTACGCCCAGCGCCGGCTCGACCAGCCCGCTCTGGACACTGCTTCTGGTTCCTGCCTATCTCCTGTCACTGCCGCCGCTGGCCTGGACCTACCTGCTGGGAATAGCCCTTCTCGTCTGGCTGAGCTGGGCGGCTATCTCCCTCTGGCAGGCGCTCTGGCCCACGGCCGGCAAGCTGTGGCTGCCCGGGCTCGCCACGGCGCTCTCCTGGCCGCTGGTCTGGGCGGCGGGCAGCGGCATGGAGACGCTGCTCTTTGCCGCGCTGGGACTGACTCTCTGCGCCCACTACGTGCGGGCGGGCCCGCGGCGAGCGCCCTGGTTGGGCGTGGGCGCGGGCGCGCTGATCCTGGTGCGGCCCGAAGGTGTTCTCCTACTCATTTTGCTGGCAGCCGGCCTGGCCAGCCAGCGCGCCTGGCGGCCGCTGCTGGCGTTGCTGCTGCTGGCGCTGCTGCCGTTGCTGCCCTACTTCGCGCTCAACGTCCGCCTCAGCGGGCAGTGGTGGCCGAACACGCTCTATGCCAAACAGGCGGAATATGGCGCGCTGTTGGCCGAGCCGCTGTGGCAGCGCGGGCTGCGCCTCTTTTACCTCAGTGCCGGCGGCCCGGAGACAGGCTGGCGCGGCATCGGCGGGGGGCGCCTGCTGCTGCTGCCAGGGCTGCTCTGGGCCGGCTTCCAGGCGGCGCGCAGTGACGGCCGGCAGCGACGGCTGCTCTGGCTGTTGCCGCTGCTCTGGGCTGCCGCCCACGTCGCGGCCTATGCCTGGCGGCTGCCCGTTACCTACCAGCACGGGCGTTATCTGCTGCCCATCGTGCCGGTCTGGATTGTCTTCGGGCTGCGGGGGTGGACGCTGCTGCTGGACGCCGCGCCGCGGCGGCGCCTGGCGCGGCGGGTCGCCGGGAGCAGCTATGGCCTGATCCTGCTGCTTTTCCTTTTTCTCGGCGGCCAGGCCTATGCCACCGACGTTGCTTTTATCGAGGGGGAAATGGTGGCGACGGCCGGCTGGCTGCGCGACAACACGCCCCCGGACGCGCTGGTTGCCGCGCACGACATTGGCGCGCTTGGCTACTTCAGCGAGCGCCCGCTGCTCGACCTGGCGGGCCTCGTTTCGCCGGAAATTATCCCGTTCATCGCCGACGAGAGCGCTGTCGCCGACTATATTCGCCAGCGCGGTGCGGCCTACCTCGTCACTGCGCCGGGCTGGCCTTACGAGCTGATTACCGACGCGGCCGGCGCTGAGCTGCGCTATGAGACAGGGTATGAATGGACGCGGGCCCAAGGGGTCAATAACATGGCCGTCTATCGGCTGCCCGCCGGCGACCCGTGACGTGCAGCCGGGCTGCGGGGCACCGGCTCCTGGTTTGTTGCGTGCTTCTTTTTCGTGGTATACTGCCTGCCATCCGGAGGTCGTGTCGTGCCACACCGAGGAACAACCAGAGGAGGTCCCCGTGTCTGATATCCGCTTGATAATCGTGGACGACCATCCTGTCTTCCGCCAGGGGCTGCGTGATGTCTTAGAGATCGAGACCGACATGCAGGTAGTGGGCGAGGCAGCAGATGGTGAAGAAGCCATTCGCCTGGCGCAGGAGCTGACACCCGACGTCATGCTGATGGACATCAATTTGCCGACGCTCAATGGGCTGCAGGTGACGCGGCAAATCAAGGCGCAGCAGCCGAACGTCAAGTTCGTCATGATTACCGGCTATGACGACACGGAGCAGGTCTTCCACGCGCTGGGCGCCGGGGCCTCCGCCTATTGCCCCAAGGACATTACCCCGGAAGCGCTGATTACGACTATCGAGCAGGTATTTGAAGGGCGCTACGTGGTCGGCGACCGCGTCATGACCTATCCTGAGGTTGTCGAGTGGATTGAGCAGAAGGTGGGCAACCTGGCCGGCGGCCTGGCTTCCGACATGGAAGAATACCTCTCGCCGCTCTCCCCGCGCGAGATGGAGATTCTGGAGCATGTCACGCGCGGTATGAGCAATAAGGAAATCGCCTTCAAGCTGGGGATCAGCCATCAGACGGTAAAGAATCATATGACCTCCATTTTGCGCAAGCTCGGCGTTGACGACCGGACGCAGGCGGCTGTCTATGCGCTCAGCCGCGGCTGGGTGCGGCTCGACGAGATGCGCAACGAAGAGTAGGGCAGAGCGTAGTATGGTACAGACGAGCAGCGACATCCGTGAATTTCGCGCCTTTGTCGACGATCTCTACCACGAGTACGAGAAGACGCAGCGCGAGCTAAAGGAAATCGACATCCTCATCAAGCAGAGTGCGGCTGAAGTCGAGCGCCTGGCCCAGCGCAACAGCCAGGCAGCCAATCACATACGGCAGCTGCAGCTGAACTTCGACACGGTGCCGCGTGAGGACATCCGTGAGGGGTATGAGGACATGCATGATACGCAGCAGCGGCTCTACACGATGCGCGGCCAGCTGGAGAAGCTGCAGAGCGACCAGCGCAATCTGGAGCGGCTGGCTGAACTGCAGCGGCGCATTGTGGAGCTGACGGATGGCTTGGAAGCATTGCCGGAATCGAGACCGAAGGGTTCTACAGCCGAGGATCCGTCTACGGTCATCCGGATCATCCAGATTGAAGAAGCGGCGCGGCAGAGCCTGGTGCGCCGCATGCACGATGGGCCGGCCTCGTCGCTGAGCAACTTCATTCTGCAGGCCGAGATTTGCCTGCGCCAATTTGACGCCAATCCTGAAAGGGCGCGCGGCGAGCTCAACGCGCTCAAGTCGTCTGCGGCCAATACCTTCGGCACGGTGAAGGATTTCATCTTTGACCTGCGGCCGATGATGCTGGACGACCTGGGCGTGGCGCCGACCTTGCGGCGCTACGTGGAGACACTGCAGGACAAAGAGGAGCGGCAGATTTCTATCGCCGTCACGGGAACCGAGCGGCGGCTGGAAGAGCATGTGGAGATTACCGTCTTCCGTGCGGTGCAGGAGCTGCTCAACAATGCGCGGCGCCACGCGCAGGCCACCCAGATCCAGGTAATGCTGGACCTCGGCCCGGAAGAAGTGGCGGCCGTTGTCGAGGATAATGGCAGCGGCTTCAACGTGGACGAAGTGATAAACGTCACCGGCGGCGTCCGCACCATTGGCCTTTCCAGCATTCGCGAGCGCATCAGGATGCTCGGCGGCGAGTTTAATATCCGCAGCCGGATGGGGCAGGGGACGCGGGCGGAGTTTCGCATCCCCGTGCAGTTTGAGGGCGGCGCCAGCCTGTAATTGTGTCACCCTCTGTGACCGTAATCCTATTGCGATTGGGTTGGGAGTTGATTAATCTATGGGTGGATAGGGTAGTTCACTGCCAGTTTACAGTCACATCATTTAAGGAGGTTTTATCCAATGTTGTTCTTACAGCGTGAAGAAGGCCAGGGTCTGGTAGAGTATGCACTCATTCTGGTGCTGGTCGCCATTGTCGTCATCGCCATCCTGACCCTGCTCGGCCCGCAGATCGGCAACGTGTTCAGCCGGATTACCAACGCCATGGGCGTTCCGTAGTCGGTCCATTCTTCGTCAACAATTGAGGTAGGAGCCCTATCCCCGGATAGGGCTCCTTGTTTTTCAGAGAAGGGTGGGGGGAAAAGAGTCCTGTGTTTGAGCAATTTCTGACAATAACTGCTATATTTAACTAGATTAACTGTTCAGGGTAGCAATGTGGAGGGTCGCCACTGGGCTATTTGGTCGAATCCTCCATTTCCCGCCGGAGTGCAAATGACAGACAAGATTCGTGTGTTGATTGTCGACGACCTGCCCGAGACCCGGGAGAACGTGCGCAAGCTGCTCCAGTTCGAGTCGGACGTAGAGGTCATTGCCCAGGCGGCGAGCGGGGAGCAGGCAGTAGAGCTGGCAAAGGAGCATCTGCCAGACATTATCCTCATGGATATCAATATGCCTGGTCTCGACGGCATCTCCGCCAGTCAGGCCATTATGCAGAGCGTGCCATCGGCGCAGATTGTCATTATGTCGGTGCAGAGCGAGGCCGACTACCTGCGCCGGGCCATGCTGGCCGGCGCCCGCGACTTCCTGATGAAGCCGTTCTCTGGCGACGAGCTGATTGCCGCCATCCGGCGCGTCCACCAGATGCGGCCGGCGCACGTAGAATATACGCCGGCGCGGCAGCGCGGCGGCGCGGCCAGCGTCCAGACGGCGGACACGGTAAGCAAGCGCGAAGCCAACATCATCACTGTGTACAGCCCGAAAGGCGGCATCGGCTCCACGACCATCGCCGTTAATCTGGCTGTTGCCCTGGCCGAAGAGGGCCAGAACACGCTGCTGCTCGACGGCAGCTTTCAGTTCGGCGACGTAGCCGTGATGCTCAACATTCGCCCCTCGACGACTATCATTGACCTCATCGATCGCATGGACGAGCTGGAGCAGGACCTGGTCAGCAGCGTCACGGTTCGCCACGAGTCGGGGCTGAACGTGCTGATGGCGCCCCCGCGGCCGGAAATGGCCGATCTGGTCAGCGAGGCAAGCGTCAAGAAGCTACTCGACCATATGCGCGGCTATTACGATTACATCATCATCGACACCAGCTCCAGCCTCAACGACGTGGCCCTGAGTATGCTGGACGCCTCGGACCGGATCTTCCTCGTGACGCAGCAGAGCCTGCCGGCTCTGAAGAACGCCAGCCGCTTCTTTGACCTGGCGGAGACACTGGCCTACAGCCGCGACAAGGTGGTGCTGCTGGTGAACCGCACCTCCGAGCGGCGGGGCATCTCCGTCGAGGATATTGCCAATACGCTGAAGCGCCCGGTCATCGCCACGCTTCCGGTTGACGACGAGGCGGTGAGCCGCGCGATTGACGAAGGGAAGCCGCTGGTCAGCGGGCGCCACCGGCGTCGCCCGGTGGCGGTAGCGCTAACCAATCTGGCGCGCGTGACCCTGGATCTCTTCGCCAGCGAGCGCGCGCTGGAACGCGCTTCGTCGAGCGAGGGTTCCAGCGGCGTTCCCGTCTGGAAGCGACTGTTTGGCCGTTCATCGCAGGTAATGGGCTAACGCGGGGTAGGAGAGGGAACCATGTCTTTATTGAAACGTATCGAACGCAGCCAGGAGCCAACCGGCGATGAGCGCGTATCGAAGCTGCAAGAGCTGCGGGTGAAGCGCACATCGCCGGCTACCGGCTCGCGCGATGCTTTTGTCGATCTGAAAAACCGCGTCCAGCAGAAGCTGATCTCTGAGCTGGACCCGAGCATCGACATCCGGCAAACGGCGGAAGTGCGCGGCACTATCCAGGAGATGTTTGAGACGATGCTGGCGGACGAGCAGATCGTCCTCAGCCGCAATGAGAAGCGGGCGCTCTTCGAGCAGATCGTCGCCGAGATTCTGGGCTATGGGCCGCTGGAAAAATACCTGGCTATAGACGGCATTACGGAAATCATGGTAAACGGGCCGAAACAGGTCTACATCGAGCAGAACGGCAAGATCCAGCGGGTGAACACGATCTTCGAGGACGACGACCACGTCATGCGCATCATCGACCGCATCGTCGCCCCGCTGGGACGCCGTATCGACGAAGGTTCGCCAATGGTCGATGCCCGTCTCCCGGATGGCTCGCGTGTGAACGCCGTCATCCCGCCCATTTCGATTAACGGGCCGACCCTGACTATCCGTCTCTTTGCCAAGATTCCGCTGACCATTGACAACCTGGTCGAGTTTGGCTCGATCACGCGTGAAGCCGTCGAGTTTCTGCGGGCCTGTATTGTGGCCCGGCTCAACGTGGTCGTCTCCGGCGGCACCGGTTCTGGTAAGACGACCCTGCTCAACATCCTGTCTAACTTCATCCCGGACGGCGAGCGCATTGTCACCATTGAGAACGCGGCTGAGCTGCAGCTGCGGCAGGAGCACGTGGTCACGCTGGAGTCCCGCCCGCAGAACGTGGAAGGGCGCGGCGAGGTGACGATTCGCGATCTGGTAATTAATAGCCTGCGTATGCGTCCCGACCGCATTGTCGTCGGCGAGGTCCGCGGCGGGGAAGCCCTGGACATGCTGCAGGCGATGAACACCGGTCACGACGGCAGCCTGACGACAGCGCACGCCAACAGCCCGCGCGACATGCTGGCCCGTCTGGAGACGATGGTGCTCATGGCCGGCATGGACCTGCCGCATCGCGCCGTCCGCGAGCAGATTGCGGCGGCCATAGACGTGGTGGTGCATACCGAGCGCCTGCGCGACGGCAGCCGCAAGGTGGTCTCCGTCAGCGAGATTCAGGGTATGGAAGGCGATGTCATTACGATGTCGGAGATCTTCCGCTTTGAGCAGACCAGCATCGAAGATGGCAAGGTAATTGGACGCCTGCGCCCGACAGGTCTCCGGCCGAAGTTCATGCACAAGATCCAGGCTGCGGGCATTATGCTCCCACCCTCGATCTTCGGCATTGGCGGCCGCGGTCGCTAAAGGAGTAGAGTGATGCCCCCGATCCTCATCGCCATAGCCGGTATTGGGCTGGTTATGATGCTTGGCGCCGGATTAGGCATGCTGCTTGGCGGGAACAACCGCCAGGTTGCGCAGCGCATGGAGGAGTTCGTCGTCGGCATCGAGACGGTGGAAGTCCCGGAGCCGGACCGGCGCAAACGCTCTGGGGCGGGCCTATCAGACCGCTTTGACGAGCGTCTGGTCAAGCGCGATGCCTTTGATCGTATTCGCAAGCGCATTGCCAGGGCCGGCGTCAAGCTGCGCGTCAGCGAGTACGTCATGCTGCAGGTCGGCGCCGCCGTGGCGCTATGGTTTGCCGGCGGCTTCTTCTTCGAGGGTGTCATCTTCCCCATTCTGGGCGCTATTCTTGGCCTGCGCCTGCCGCGCATGTACATCAATTTCATGGCCGGCCGGCGCCTGCGGGCGTTCGAAAACCAGCTGGCCGATACCCTCAATCTCTGGGTAAATGCGCTACGCTCTGGTTACAGTGTGCTGCAGGGTATGGAGGCGATTGCCACGGAGTTGCCGCCGCCGATATCGAAAGAGTTCGAGCGGGTGGTGCAGGAAGTGCGCCTCGGCCTGAGCCTGGAGCAAGCGCTCGCCAACCTGCTGCGGCGCATGCCCAGTGAGGATCTCGATCTGATTGTGACCGCGGTCAACATCCAGCGTGAAGTCGGCGGTAACCTCGCCGAGATCCTGGACATCATCAGCCACACCATCCGCGAGCGGGTGCGCATCAAGGGCGAAATCAGGACGCTGACCAGCCAGGGCCGCCTGACCGGCTGGGTGGTCGGCCTGCTGCCTATCGGTCTCGCTCTGGTGCTCTACAGCATCAATCCCGAATACGGCAGCCAGCTCATCATTAGAGAGGCGCCGTTCGTCGTGCCCGGTGTGCTGCCCTGTGGCTGGCTGGTGATTGGCATGGGCGCACTGATGATGCTGTTTGGCGTCCTGGCCGTGCGCAAAATCGTGGACATCGAGGTTTGATGGTCCTGCCAGGGAGGAACCAGCTATGTTAGAAAGTGCAGGTCCGTTGGTACTGGTCGGCGCGGCGTTTGGCTTTGTGCTCGTCAGCCTGCTGCTCTTGCGGCGGGCGGAGGACGACCCGCTCGGTCGGCGTATTGAAGAGTACGCCGCGCGTGAAGAGACCGTCTCTCTCGAAGAGATCGAGCTTTCGATGCCGGTCACCGACCGCATCTTCGTGCCGTTCCTGCGCGGCATTGCCAACTTCGTCACCCGCTTTGCGCCGCAATCGACGCTCGACCGCACGGCGCACCAGCTAGAGCTCGCAGGTAGCCCGCGCAACCTGTCGCCCGCTCTCTTCTGGGCCTCGCGCGGCTTCCTGGCAATCCTGCTCGGCGGTATGTTCCTCCTCCTCATGGTGCGCTTTGGCGTGGACCCCAGCAAACGGCTGCTCTACAGCGCCCTCTTCTTTATCATTGGCTTCTTCCTGCCTGAGCTATGGCTGCGCTCGTTGGTCAGCCGGCGCCAGCAGGAAATCGTGAAAAAACTGCCAGATGCTCTGGACCTGATGACCATCTGTGTTGACGCCGGCCTGACCTTCGACGGCGCTATGGCCCAGGTGGACGAGAAGTGGGATGATGCGCTGGCCCAGGAGTTTGGCCGCGTCATCTACGAGATGCAGCTGGGCAAGGCGCGGCGCCAGGCGCTGCGTGATATGGTCGACCGTATGGACGTGCCCGACGTGACCAGCTTCGTCGCCTCGATCATCCAGGCCGACCAGCTCGGCGTTAGTATTGGCAAGGTGCTGCGCATCCAGTCGGAACAGATGCGCATCCGCCGCCGCCAGCGCGCCGAAGAGAAGGCGCAGCAGGCGCCGATTAAGATGCTCTTCCCGCTGGTCTTTCTCATCTTCCCGGCGATGTTCATCGTCTTGCTCGGCCCGGCTGGCTTCCAGCTCCTGCGCAGCGGCGCGCTGGAGGCGCTCGGCGGCTAACCTGGCAGCAAGCGCCGCGCGCCGCGCATGGCGCCGGCGCTGCAGACAACCAATTGCCTGTGTCCGAACTGTCGCTTCCATCCTGGCGGCGTAGGGCCGCTCACCTGCTCAATTCTGCGCTCAGCTTCATACTTCCCCCCGTCTGCGTCTCGTGCCGCCAGGCCGGCGCGCTCTTCTGCCCCGCCTGCCGCGCCCAGCTCGACTGGATTGCGCCGCCGATTTGCGAGCGCTGCGGGCGCCGGCTGCGCCATGGGCAGTGCTATGCCTGCCGCCGCCTGCGACCCGACGTCCGCCTGCGGGCGGCCATCTGGTTCAACGGGCCCATTGTGCCCGCCATCCACCGCTTTAAGTACGAGGGTATCACCGCCGCCGCTGCTCCCCTGGGCGAGCTGATGGTCCTGGGCTGGGACGTGTGGCGGGCGCCGGTCGATTTGATTGTGCCCGTCGCGCTGCACCCGTCGCGCGAGCGGGAGCGGGGTTACAACCAGGCAATGCTGTTGGCGCGGCAGCTCGGCGAGCGGCTGGAGCTGCCGGTCGCCGTACGCGCCCTGACCCGTATTCGCGCTACGCGGCCGCAGGTCGGCCTATCGTTGGGCGAGCGGCAGCGCAATGTCAGTGGCGCCTTTGCCGCCGATGCGGCGCTGGTCGCCGGCAAGCGGATTCTGCTCGTAGACGATGTCTGCACGACCGGCGCCACACTACTGGCCGCCGCGGCCGCCCTTCTGGAGGGCGGGGCCAGCAGCGTAACCGCCTATTGCGTGGCGCGGGCGGACGGTGGATAATGACTTTTCTACCGGCGGACGTTTGCGCCCGCCGGTAGCAGCAGCGACAAAAGGAGACGACTATGGAGATCCTGATTCACAGTCACAATATGGAGATAACGGACCGCCTGCGCGATTACGTCAACAAAAAGACGCAGCGGCTGGATCGATACATGCCGGGAATCCGCGAACTGAATGTGGACCTGGCCGAGGAGAACACCAAGAGCGCGGTAGAGCGCTATGTGGCGCAGATGACGCTGCGCGACGAGCGCGGCACTATTCTGCGCGCCGAGGAGCGGACCAACGATATGTTCTCTTCGGTGGATGCGGTGGTCGATAAGCTCTACCGGCAGATCAACCGCTATCGCGGGAAGAAGCGCAGCAACCGGCGCGCCGGCGACGAGGGTGAATATGAGGCGATGCCGGCGGAAACCGCTCTACTCGTGGACGAAGAGGAAGAGGAGAGCGAAGGCGGCTACGAGATTGTCCGCCACAAGCGCTTCCCGCTGCATCCGATGTCTACCGAGGAGGCGATTGAACAGATGGAGCTTCTCGGGCACGACTTTTTCGTCTTCTTCAACCTGGAAGAGGAAGCTGTCAACGTCATCTATCGCCGTCACGACGGCAATTACGGGTTGCTGCTGCCAGAGCTTGACTGATTGCACTCGGCTAAGAAGCCGTTAGGTTGTAAGTAGAAAAGTAGAGGGCATCCGCCAGCGCGGATGCCCTCTTTTATGACCCGCGAGGCGTGCGGTGGTTACTGCAATTGTCATGGCGCCAGAGGGGAGCGACGAAGCGGGCCCGCAGGGCTGGGTGCGGCGGGCGCGGCGGGCGGCCGCCGCAGATCTGCTGCGCCAGCTCAGTGCAATTGCGGGCATTGAGCGCCTGCTCCTGGTGACGCCTGACCCCGCCGGCCTCACCCTGCCGGGCGTCGAGCACGTGGCCAGCGAACGGGGGCCGCTGCACATGGGCGCTGCCCTGGCAGAGCTGGTGCGCGAATACGGCATCGAGCGGTTGCTCTACCTCGGGGGTGGCTCTGCGCCGCTGCTGCCGACCGACTCGCTCGCCGCCGTCGTGCAGCGCCTGCAGGAGGCCGACAGCCTGGTGCTGAGCAACAACCGTTTCGCCAGCGATTGGGCCGGCGTGGTCCCGGCTGCGGCGCTGCTGCCGCACGTGGAGCGGCTGCCGCGCGACAACATGCTTGGCTGGGTACTCTCCAGCGAGGGACGGCTGCCAGCAGAGAGCTTGCCGGCGGCGACCGCCAGCAGGCTGGACATTGATACGCCGCTCGATCTGCAGATCCTGCGCCTCCACCCGGCAACACAGCCGGCGCTGCGCGCCTATCTGGAAACGCTGCCGTTGCCGCTGGCACCGCTGCGGCAGGTAATCGACGTGCTGGCTACACCGGCCAGCCATGTCTTCATTGCCGGGCGCGTGGCGCCTGACGCCTGGCGGGCGCTCAACGAGGCGACCCGCTGCTGGCTGCGCGTCCTGGCCGAAGAGCGCGGCATGGTCTCCAGCGGCCGCCAGGCGCGCGGCGAGGTCTTCTCGCTGCTTGGCGCCCATCTGGAGGCAGTGGGCATGGAGGAATTCTTTCAGGGCCTGCGCCAATGGGCCGGCGCTGCCCTGATCGACACGCGCGTCTTGCTGGCGCAGCGGCGGCAGTGGCCGGCGGACCAGGACCGCTTTGCCTCCGACCTCGGCTGGGCTGAGGCGGTAGAGGATAAGTGGCTGCGGCGGCTGACCTTCGCCGCCCGCGGGGCGGAAATACCTGTCATTTTCGGCGGGCATGGCCTCATGGCCGGCGCGCTCTATGCCCTGGCGGAGTTGGTCCCGCCGCCGGGCTGACCGGGCCCGCTCAGGCGGCTTCGTCCTGCTCCGCCAGCCGCTGCTGGATTAGCGGCTGCAGCGCGCGCCAGAGCGGCCCTTCTTGGCGCTGCCCGCGCCGGTCCAGCTCGCTGGCGGCCAGCACGATGCCCCGGCGGCAGCGCGCCGTCAGGCCGCGCACGAGGCGGCTCAGCAGCTCGTTGCGCATCCGGAAATCCTCGTCCATGGTCCACTGCTGCTGACGCGGCCAGCTCTGTGCCAGCACATAGGCGTTGCTCAGCGGCTGGCGCGGCGCGTCCCACCAGCCGCTCCCCGATGTCTCCAGCCAGACCTGGACGCTGACCGCCTCGCCGGCGAGGAGATAGGCGTACATGGTGGCGACAGCTACGCCGTCCTCGTCCGGGGGCTCGCCCAGCTCAGGTGGATCGGCCGTCACCAACCCCTCGTTGATCGCCTGGAGGAAGGCGCGCCCCTCGTCGGCGGCGTCCGCCAGTCCCAATCGGCGCGCATCCTGGCGCAGCTTGCCGGCCATGCGAACCAGCCAATCGGAGACGGCGTCGCCGGCCGGGTCCGGCTCGTCGCGGAAGGGGGGCTGCGCCAGCAGCTCATGCCAGAGCTGCTGCAGGAATACGTCGAGCGGCACGTTTTCCTGGCCGGCCAGCCAGACGCGCAGCTCTTCGGTCGCTGCCACGTGGCCGGCGCCAGCCCGTTCGACAATCTGGTCGCCCAGGCTATCGGCCGGCTGCAGCGCGCCCTGCTCGGCGTCGTAGAGATGCTCGGCAAGCAGGGCGGCGCGCGCCGGGTCCAGGCCGCCGATGGTCAACGCCAGCGCTTCCCCTACGTCGTAAGCTGAAGGCCGGACTTCCCAGCCGGGGTGGGCCAGCGCGAGCCAGGTCAGCCAGGCGCGGATGCGCGGCTCGTCGCGCAGGCTCGATTTGCGCCGCAGCACACGATAGGGAATGCGCGCCTCGCGCAGCGCCTGTTCCAGCATATAGCGCAGCGCCCCGTCGAGGTAGGGGGTGACTATAGCGATCTCTTCCGGCGCTACCCCTTCGACGTCGATCAGGCGCTGCAGCAGCGGCAGGAGGCGGTTGACCATATCGCGGCGATAGCGCCCCGTCGCCAGCCCCAGGACAGCCTCGGCAGCGCGCTCTACCGGGCGCCGCGGCCCGCCGACCAGGTAATTCTCGACCATGTTGGACAGATGTTGCAGCGGCTCGCTCGTCGTGAATGGCTCGTCAAAGCGCACTGTCTCCTCGGCAAGCTCGTGGAAGCGGCGCGCGCCCGTAGGGTCGGCGGAGAGGAAGCGCTTATAGCCGCCGCCGGCGTCGTAAGCAATTGTCGTCGTGTGCGTGGCATTCATCAGGGCGGCGATGAAATGCTGGCCGGCCGGCGTCTGTTCTTCGACGTTATCGACCAACAGATGGCGGAAGCGCTCGCTGAAATAGCGATGGAACTCAGGATGGTTGACAAGCTGCGTGTCGAAGACGCGCACGGTGAGCGAATGGTCGAGCAGGCTGTTTTCCAGGCAATGGCGGCGGAACAGCGCGGCAGCGGTCGCCGCCTCGCGCAGGTGGCGCAGATGGTCGGCGTCGCCGGGCCACGTCTCGCGCTGCCGGGCCGCTGCTTCTTCCAGCGTGAGCTGGTTGAGCGCCGCCCGGTTTACGGTATCCAGTATCTGGCTGACGATTTGCTGCGGGCGAAGGCGCAGGTCGGCAAAGGCGCCTCCCTCCAGCATCGGCGCCAGCAGCCGCCACAAGAGAAGCTGGGCCAGATCATAGCCGAGGAACGCCGGCGGCTGGTGCGGCTGCGCAAAGCCGGCCGGTCGCGCGACCAGCGGCCAGAAGAGGGAGACCATCTCCCGCGCCAGGCGTGGGTAGGTCGTGATCATTAGGTCGGCGGAAGGGACGGCTTCCTGTTCCTGCAAGAACTGGAGAAGCTGGGCCCGGTCTTCGTCTTCCGCCACCAGGGTCAGGATCGTATAGGCTTGCTCGCCCTCGTGCAGCAGGTGGAGCAGTCGATGATGCAGCGCGGTTGTCTTGCCAGCGCCGGCCGGGCCGACGAGAAAGCGTGTGCCGCCGGCTGCTGTAGCGACCTGACGTTGTCGATCGGTCAGTAGGATATCCAATTGGCTATTCCCCCATTTTTGGCAGGCGTCGCTGCCTGCCGCTAGCGGTGATGAAAGCGCATGTGCACTTTGCCGAGATATAGTTCATCGCCGTCGATTAGCTGTGTCCCATAGTCGGGAACCTGCTGGTCGTTGACCCAGGTGCCGCTGGTGCTTTCCTCGTCGTAGATGCGATAGACCTGCCCGTCCCAGGTGATGGTCGCGTGCAGGCGCGAGACAGTCAGGTCCTGGGTCAGGGCAATGTTGGCCAGATTTGGCGAACGTCCCAGGCGTGTCTCTTCCTGGTTGATGGGGATGGGCGAGGCGATGGGCGTCTCGGCCGAGAGCACTTCCAGGTAGGCGACGCCGCCGGTGGGCATGGCGCCGGCGGGCGGATAGGGCTCTTCGTGGGGTGGGTAGTGGCGCACGCCCGGCGCGGCGGCCATCTCCATCTCTTCGACCGTGACCGGCGCGCGGCCGCGCGCGCCGCGGCGCGGCAGGCTCAGCCGCCCGCTGCGATAGGCGAAAAAGCCGGCCAGTCCCACAATCGCCAGCAGGAGCAGGACGCCGAGGCAGAGCGGCAGCAGACCGGCAAGGGCCATGCCGCCGGGTTGGAGCTCCTCGGGGATCTGCGTCTCGCCCTCGACAACCTCCAGCGTGATCACCGGGCTGGCCCCGCGCAGCTCCTGCTCGTCCAGGACGACGAGCTGCACGTTGTTGCTGCCAAAGACGAGATTAGGCACCTCCACCGTGAAGCGGCCCAGATCGGCCGGCGCCACGTCGCCCACGGGCTGCCCGTTGACCTGTAGCTGCGCCTGCAGCAGGGCACGCTCCACGCCGTCCAGCCAGCTGACGTCGGCCGAAAAGCCCAGGGTGACCGGCTGGCTGAGATCGGGCAGCGTCAGGCTGCGGCTCTCAGCCGGGACGTTCAGGTTGACGACCGGTGTCGCCGCTTCGATAGTCACTGTCGTCTCGGCCTGGACGCTGGGCATATCTTCCAGGCTGAGGAAGACGTTGTAGGCGCCGGGTTGCGGGTTGGGGACGGTGTACTGTACCAGGTATTGCCGCCCCCAGAGCATGAGGCGGTCAAAAATGGTGTCGGCCGTCTGCGGCTGGTCGAGCCGTGCGGCGGCGCCCCCGGCGTCGGCGGCCACCTCCGCCAGATAGTTGCGGCCTACTTCCTGGCCCAGGGTCAGCTCTTCGTTGAGCAGCCAGATGGTGTGCACCGGGATGCCCAGCTCCCGGCTGCGCGCGGCGATGTCGCCTGCCTGCGCCTGGCTGCTGACCGCGTCGGTGCCGTCGCTGACGATAATCACCGCCGGCGACAGGGCCGGGTCGGGGATGATGGCACTCATGTCGTTAAGCAGATCGACGGCGCTATCATAGAGCGCGGTCGCCGTGGTCTCTGGCTGCAGTGGTGCGGAGAAGTAGTTGCGCACGCTGTTGTGAAACTGCGTCGGAGCCAGCTCCTGCTGGGCATCGGAGGCGCCGAGGCGGTAGATAGCCACGTAGTCAATGCCCTCGCGCATATAGGCGCTGCTGGCATAACGCAGGATCGTCTCCTGCAGCACTGGGATCTGATCGGCGACGCCGCCGGTGACGTCGAGCAGGAAAACGGCGAATGTCCCGGTGTCCACCGGCCGCACCACCTGCACGTCGGTGATAATCTCGCCGCCGTGCGTTACGACCAGGGATTGCGTGCTCAGGTCCAGCGGCGAGCCGTCGGCGGCCACTCCGCGCGCCTGCAGGGTAATCGCCGGGACGCTGCTGGCGTCGGTGGCCGTAATAAAGAGGCGGCCGCCCGCGGTCTGCGCCCGGGCGTCGTGCGCGCCCATCAGAAGCGACAGAGCAGGTATGATTAAAGCGAGAACGAGAGCTGCCCGAAGGATGCGAGAGGACATGGCGCTTTTCCTCGTTGGGCCGGCGTTCCGGCCGATGAGACCGCAAGTAAGATTGCTATTATGTCACCTACCCGTATAATATATCAGACTGTCTATGGTACGTAAACCGCTGGGCAGCACGCGTTTTTCCTGGGCCGCGAGGCCGAGGATCAGGGCGGCGAGCTGGCTGCTCTTTTTCCTTCTCTTCGCCGTTTCCGCCGGCGCACAGGGTCAGCCTGCCGCCGCCGGACCCCGCTTGCAGATCGCCGCCGTCGACCGCACCGGTTTCCCCACGATTGGCCTGAATCTGATTGCGACCAGCGCGACCAGCGAGCCGCGCTCCGATTTTACCGGCCTGCGCCTGTGGGAGAATGGCGTGCCCATTGCCGACTTTACGCTGGAGCCGGTAACAGGGGGGCTGGAGCTATTCATCTTGCTCGACGTGGCGCCAGAGTGGACTGAAGCAAATGATGGCCTGCCGCCGCCCATGATGGTGGTACAGGAGAGCCTGCTGCGCCTGGCGGGCCGCTTCCTGGAAGCCGAGCGTGATCGGCTGTGGCTGGCCGCGCACGGCGGGCGCGGGCCGCGCTGGCTACTCCAAGAAGCGGACGATCCGGCGCATTTAGCGGCCGCCGCCGACATAGAGGGCCCACCCGCTGGCGGAGGCGACCCGGCCGACCTGCTCACTCTGGCGCTGGAGCGCGCCGCGCAGCGCACACAGGAGAGTGGCCGCTTTGCCGCTATCTTGCTATTCAGCCAGGGAGAGGGCTTTGGCGTCACCCGCCTGCAGGGCCTGTCGGCCGAGGCCCGGGCGCTGCAGATCCCTATTTTCCTAGTGCTGACCCGGCCGGTTCTGCAGGAATCGCTGCTGGGCGATCTTGGCTGGCTGTCGCTGCCAACCCGTGGGGCCATCGTCGAGCTGGGGGATAGCCCGGCCGTGGACAACGTTTACACACTACTGGCGGCCAACGCGACCCAGACACAACTTCGTTACCGCAGCAACGCCACCGGCGCCGAGACACCGGTGCGTGTGGCCCTCGGCGCTGTGGAGGACAGCAGCCTGCTGGATCTGGCCCTGCGGCCGCCGACGGTGGAGATTACGCTGGCGGAGGAGATGACAATCCGGCGTGTAGGCATAACGCCGGAGAGCGAGCTAAGCGAGCTGCAGCCGGCGGTGCAGTTAGTGCCGGTGACCGTGAGCTGGCCCGACGGCGCGCCGCGCCGGCTGCAAAGCGCGACCCTACTGGTAGACGGCGTGGCACAGGATGCGCCGGTGCTTGGCGGGGCGACCAGCCTTGAGTTTGAGTGGGACATCTCGACGTTGAACGAAGGGGAGTATGTGCTCGCGGCCGAAGTCACTGATGCGGCGGGGCTGGCTGCGACCAGCCCGCCGCGCACGGTGAGCATCGCCGTGGCGCGCCCGGCGCC
This sequence comes from uncultured Ardenticatenaceae bacterium, assembly GCA_964579295.1. Taxonomy (GTDB): domain Bacteria; phylum Chloroflexota; class Anaerolineae; order Promineifilales; family Promineifilaceae; genus JAAYYY01. The sequence continues at coordinate 13,174 of CAZOGK010000011.1, read as the reverse complement.
CGAGCCAACCGCGCTACCGCCGACCATTCCGCCGCCCGCGGCGCCGGCCGCCCGCCCGCTCTCGCCAGCGTTGATCGGCCTGGGCGGCGGCCTGCTGCTCGCGCTGGGCCTATTCCTGCTCTTCTGGCGCGGGCGACAGAGCGGGACGGGACAGGTCCGGCAGGCGTTGCCGCCGCCAGGAGGCTCAGCCTACCTGGTGCTGGATACCGGCCGGCGCTGGCCGCTGGCCGGGGAAGCGACGATTGGCCGGGGCGATGTCGATCTATCGCTGGCCGGCGATGGGGTAGCGTTGCTACACGCGCGGCTGGCAGCCGCAGCCGATGGCTACTGGCTTTACGACGAAGGGAGTAGCGCTGGTACGTGGGTCAATGGGCAGAGGTTGGGGCTGGCCGGGCGCCGTTTGGTCGATGGGGATGAGATCCGTTTCGGTGCGGTGGGGGCCCGCTTTGTCATAGAGCCATAGAACGATAAAAGGGACTGAGAGCAGGTTTGCCATCAGTCCCTTTTACCCGGGAAGAGGTTAGGTGGCCTGTCGCTTGAAGCGGCCGTCTACACTCCGGCGCCAGGGTCAGCAGGCACCGAAACTGTATTCAATTTATACGCGGTAGCCGGGCTGTCCGTCACTGGCGCTGAAACGAACGCACAGGGTTTCAGCCTTACTTTCAATTTCACTTGCCGCTAGTCGGACGGCTCCTGGTAGCCCGGCTACCGTCTATTCGTCTTGTTAAATGCCCACCTTGTTCGTCAGTTACACTTTGCCACGGATTGGCGCGCCTGGCTATAGGGACAAACCCTACTCTTGGCTCTTTTTCTGGTGTCGCTCAGGCGGCAAAGACGCCGACCGACCCCTTATGCTTGAGGCGCATCATGTAGGCGGCCGCTGCCTCGTGCCGGTTGGTGGCGTTGAGTTTCTTCAGGATGCGATGCACGTGGTTCTTGACCGTGCCATGCTCGATAAAGAGGCGCTCGGCAATCTCCTGGTTGCTCATCCCCCGGCCCAGTAGCCCGAGCACTTCCTGTTCGCGCTGTGTCAGCTCGTTGAAGCGGCGCATCTGCATGTCGGGAGCGGCCCACAGGCGCGAGCGCAGGCTGGTTAGCTCTGCCAGCCGGTTCATTAGCTGGGCGGCCATTTGTGGCGAAACCACGGCTTCGTCTTTCTGGGCAGCGCGTACCTTCTCTAGCAGCAGCTCGACCGAGTCTTCCTTGAGGATATAGCCGGAAGCTCCGGCTTCCACGTACTGCAGGATCTCGTCGCTCATTTCGGTAACGCCGACGACCAATACCTTTACCGACGGGTGCTGGTTGGTGATGGCGCGGGTCAGCTCAACAGCGCTGTCGTCTTCGGAAGTCGTGTTTACCAGCACAATGTCACAGTGGGGGATCTGGTGCAGCGCTTCTTCAGCCGTCGTCGCACAGCCAACAACCCGCATATCCGTCTCACGCTGTAACACGACTTTCAGAGTGTGGGAGTACAAACGGAGCTTGTCTACAATCAAAACGCGCATCATTGGCCCTTTACTCCTTATTCTTCGCTAGTAGGCAGTGTTGCGGATCTCCGCTGTCAGCCTGGTCTGGGGTTCTGGTAGGCGGTCGCACCGGTGGAACCCTCTCATCCAGGTCGGTGTGCGGCTGGGTAGTGGCACTTGAACGTACTGCCTGCCTATGTACACAATAGTGGCATAGTCAAGGGTAAACACCTATAGGGTGTATCCCTACTCTCGGAAAAGGAGAGACCCTATTTGGCTGTGGCGGAGGTAGGGGAGAGGGAGTTGCCAGCGACAAGCGGTGCGTGCAGAAGCGCCCGGCGGCCGCAACGGGCCGGCAAGTGATGGGAAGAGAGGCCGGGTGCAGCCTGGCTCTGGCTAGGCGCGCGCGTCGCTGTTGATCGCGGCGCTGAGGAAGCGTTGTCCTTTGTTGGCGGCGACCACAGCCTTAACCAGCTCGGTCGTGGTGGAGCGCTTCAGCAGATAACCAGTAGCGCCCTTCTTGAGGGCCTGCTCAACCAGGTCGATATTGGCATACATGGAGAGAATGACGACACGAGTCTGCCCGCCATTCAGCTGCTGTATCTTTTCGGTCGCCCGGATGCCATCCATCTCGGGCATCGAGATGTCCATCACGACGACGTCTGGATTCAGATCTTTGACCAGCTGGAGCGCCTGTTCTCCATTCTCTGCCTCGCCGATGACCTCGATTCCCTCGGCATTGTCGAGCAAGGCGCGAACGCCCTGGCGCACGAGGTAATGATCATCGGCGACGACGACTCGAATCATGAATTACCTCAATGTAGGATCATGACAACAATCAATATGAGAACAGCCGCCAGCCACCGCCCGGACCAGTCCTGCCGGTTAAGCCCCTGGCTTATTCCCTGTTACTATCTTGGCCTTAACCGGAGGATTTGGATATAGGGAATATCCCTACTCTTCCACCCGTGGTCTGCCCGATTAGCGCTTATTCGTCCAAAAAGATGAGCCCATGCTTGATGGAGGTGCGCATCAGCGTCGGCAAGTCATGTACGCCGAGCTTCGCCATCAGGCTGGCGCGATGCTTCTCTACGGTCTTGACACTGATGGTCAAGATCTCGGCGATAGCGTTATTGGTATGCCCTTCGGCAATGAGCTGCAGCACTTCCCGCTCCCGCGGCGTCAGCAGGTCTGCCGGGCTCTCGGGTAGCTGGCCATCATTGGGCATCATCAACGTCTGCAAGATGGCATCGGAAATGGCCGGGCTGAGATAGACCTGGCCGCGGCTGGCCGAGCGAATTGCCAGGGGCAGCTCGTCGGCAATGGAATTCTTCAGCAGGTAACCCCTGACCCCTTGCTTCAGAAGCTGCTGAGCGATAAGGGAATCAGAGTGCATGGAAAGGATGACCACTTCGACCGTCAGGCCCATGCCCAGAATCTGCTCCGCGGCCTGGGCGCCGTCCATGCGCGGCATGGAAATATCCATGACGACGACGTGCGGCTTGGTGGACGCTGCCAGCTCTATCGCTTCCTGACCCGTCGATGCTTCGCCGACAACGTCAATATCGCCTTCGCTTTCCAGCAGGGCGCGAATCCCTTTGCGGACGAGATGGTGGTCGTCGGCTATCACTACTCGGATCATCGGTCCTCCACGAACGGCATTTTAACCCCCAATCAGCGCTCAGGAAACCGGCGGCGCCGGTCGTTCCCCCTTGCGCACCCTGTCCGGGAAGATCACTCTCTCCGGCGACGATGTCGTGACTGATTCAACCGGATATCAATTTCCAGCCCCTCGGCCTGACGGCGAAAGCTGCTGCTATCATATCACTCTCGTGCAGGAGTTCAACTACTTCTGCCGAAATGTACAGGTAACGGACGGGTGACTGCCGTGCAGGGCCGTGGTATCATTGTGAGGGGAGCGGAATTGGAGCGATGGAGGGACGATGATAATCAAGCCGATGGATGAAGTCTGGACTCTGGATGGCCGGAAACTGGGCGTGGCCCGGCGCTGGCACTTCCGCCCGGAGGACGAAGTAAGTCCTGCCGAGCTGCTGTACGCTGCCTACCTTGAAGTCAAGAACTTCGACCTGGGCGACGTCGTCTACGTGCCCGATATTTTCCTCATCGAGAGCGACGGCGATGGCAGCCAGGTCCTAGTCGATGCGACTGCGCGCCAGGTCATGCAGTGGACCTGGACGCGCACGCCTGATTTCGTCGCGCGCGGCGACAGCCAGGTGATCCCGCTGGGGAGGGCAACCACCGTTCTGGCGGCACAACCGGCCTGAGCCATGAGCCCGGAGCGGGCGCTGCAGGCTGTCATCTTTGACCTGGACGGCCTGATGGTAGACTCCGAGCCGCTGGCCCGCAAGGCCTGGGACGAACTGCTGGCCGATTTCGGCCATCGTCTCGACGATGCGACCCACCAGCGTATGGTCGGCCGGCGCACCCGTGAAAGCGCGCAGATCGTGCGCGACGCCTACCCGCTGCCGCTGACCGCCGAGGAGCTGGCCGAGGCCAAGAGCCAGCGCTGGCAGGCAATCTGGCAGGCGGGCCTGCCGCCGATGCCCGGCCTGGGCGAGCTGCAGCTTGAGCTGGCGCGGCGTGCGCTGCCCTGGGCGGTGGCGACTTCCAGCCCGCGCGCTTACGCCGCTGGCGTGCTGGCCCAGCTGGGTCTGGCCGGCGCCTGTGGCGCGATTGCCGGCGGCGACGAAGTGGAGCAAGGTAAGCCGGCGCCGGATATTTACCTGCTGGCGGCGGAGCGGCTGGGCGTGAACCCCACGCTATGTCTGGCGCTGGAGGATTCGGCCCCGGGCGTGCGGGCAGCGCAGGCGGCGGGGATGGTCGCCGTCGCCATTCCCAACGGCGCGCCCGCGAACGAACTTGCCTTTGCCGACTACACTTTCTCCTCGCTGCACCAGGTGGCCGAACAGCTCGACCGGCTGCTTGGCGGCGCAGCCGCACCCCCACCATAAAAAAAGGCCACCCCGGCGGGTGGCCTCTCTGTCTTCTACTTATATCTCGTACTTCTTGCGATAGGCGGCAATCTGCTCGCGCACGAGGTTGCGGCTCTTGGCCGCGGTGCGCACCGGCTCGACAATCTCCGCCTCGTAGCGCGACTGCGCCTGGCGGGCCCGCTCGACAACGCGACTGGCCGGGTCGAGCGCCTGTTCCTGCAGCGGCTTGACAAAGCGGGTGCGCACGCGCAGGTCGCCGTTCTCTTCCTGCAACCAGGCGTCCAGCGGCGTCGCCACATTGCTGCGCAGCCCGGCCACCGTGCGTGGCGTCTCGTCCAGCAGGCTGGTGAGCGAGTCCATGACGGCTGCCGCCCGCTGGCCGGCGCCAAAGGGTACCCATTTCAGCAAATTCTGGAACCATTCGTTGACTTTCTGCAGGAAGCTGCCGGCGTTTGCCACCGCATTCTCCAGGACGCGCTCGGCGGCCTCGTAAAAGGTCGCCAGGCGGCTCATATGTCCCTCCAGCCAGATGCGCCCGTTCTGCAGGGAAGGAAGCTGCGACTCCAGCTCGTTGATGACGTTCCGCCCCAGGGTAAGCCCCGCCTCCAGCACAGGCAGCTCCTCCGCCAGCTCGTCAATCGCCAACCCGAAGGCGTCCAGGCCGCTATTGACAGTCGCCGCCAGGTCCAGGTCCTCCAGCTGCTCGTAGAGAGCCAGAAGGCCGGCGAGCAGGCTGGCCCGATTGTTGGCGCTGGCCAGCTCTGTTTGCAGCGCTTCGTTGGCCTGGGCACTGTCGCCGTTAGCCGCTTCCAGGGCGGCCAGGCGCCGGTTGGCGGCGTCCAACTCGCTTTGCAGGCGCAGGTTCTCGGCCTGAGCACTGGCGAGGCGGGCCAGCAAGTCGGAGGTATCGGCGCCCGCCGGCGTGGCCACCAGCGCCTGTCGCACCGGGGGCAAGGAGGCAGTTGCGCCGACCACGCTCGTCGTCACCGGGGCCTGCTTTACCCGATTGTTCAACAAGGCTGCGCCGCCGCCCAGGGCCGTGGCCGCAGCGCCCGATGCCGCCAGCCCCTTCAAGAACGTGCGGCGGTCTATCTCCTCTGGCTGATTATTCTGTCGTCTCGTCATCGCTTACCGTTCCACTGAGAGCTGGTTGCTGTTCGCTTCATCAAAACCAATCACAAGTATATCGAACAAACGTTCTACATGCCGCTGTGCAGCGTAATTTCACTTTCTCTTCACCCTGGGTCTGGAGAGCCTGGCGGGCGCTGCCGCCGCCCCGGGCTCCCAACCCGTTCGCGTCACCATTTTTAACACAAAACGCCCGGCTAAGTTACTACCGGGCGCTGACTATAATCCCCCTCTTACGCCCTGCCTACCCTTGGCCTACTGGCCGGGGGCGCTGTAGCCGAAGCGTTTCAGGGCGCGCTCGTTACGGCGCCATTGCGGCTCCACCTTCACCCATAGCTCCAGGTAGACGCGGGTGCCCAGCATGCGCTCGATTTCCTGGCGTGCTTTGGCGCCGATAGCCCGTAGCTGCGCGCCGCCGGCGCCGATAACAATTTTCTTGTGCGCCTCACGTTCGACATAGATAACGGCGTGAATATAGACCAGGCCGGTCTCCCGCTCCTTGAACTCGTCCACGGCGACGGCGGCGCCGTGGGGGATCTCTTCGCGGATCTGCAGCAGGATCTGTTCGCGGATCAGCTCGGCGGCCAGATCGCGCTCATAGATGTCGGTCACCTGTTCGGCAGGGTAGAAGCGTGGCCCTTCCGGCAGAGATTCCACGATCATCGCAAAGAGCTCGGCGGCGCCCCGGCCTTCGCTGGCCGAGAAGAGAATCCAGGGGGCGTCGGGCAGCAGCGCCCGGTAAGCCTCGCTGCGCGGCATGACCTCTTCTGCAGCCAGCAGGTCGGCTTTGTTTATGCCGAGGATAACCGGCGTCGTATCGCCCAGCGCCCGCAGGCGCTCGCCGATTTCCATGTCGCCGGGGCCGGGCGGCTCGCTGGCGTCTACCAGCCACAGGACGAGGTCCACTTCGGCCAGCGTTGTCATCGCCGCTTCCAGCATATACTCGTCCAGCTTATGGCGCGGCTGCATGATGCCGGGCGTATCGACAAAGATGATCTGGTATTCGGGCCGGGTGAGAATGCCCAACTGCCGCGAGCGTGTAGTCTGTGGGCGCGGACTGACGATGGCAACCTTTTGCTGCAGAAAGTTGTTAAGCAGCGTGCTCTTGCCGACGTTTGGCCGTCCGACGATGGCCACAAAACCAGACTTATGGCCGTCGGGCAGCTGCTCTTCGTCTACCAGCTCAAATCCGTCTTCCAGTTCAAACTCTTCTTCCATAGCCTCGCTCTTTCGTGGCGCGCTCAGACAACAGCTTCCATACCAGTAATACGCAGCATTTCGCGCATCGTCAAACCGGTCCGCTCATCGCGCAACAGCGGCAGGCGAATACGCGTGCGCCGCAGCTGGTTGAGGTCGAGCCGCGCCGTGACGAGTTTCTCTTCATAATAGGGGGCCTGCGCCAGCAGCACGCCTTCCGGGTCGTAGACGCTTGAGCCGCCCCAGAAATTGACGCCATCCTCAAAGCCGGTACGGTTGACGTGAATCACAAAGTTGGTGAAGATGCTGGCATAGGCCTGGTTAATGTGTTCGACCCAGACGGCGCTGCCGATCTTTTGCTCCGTGGCGACGCCGCGTCCCGGCGAGCTGCTGCTGAGCAAGAGGATATCGGCGCCGTCCAGCCAGAGCAGATAGGCCGGGCTGATATGCCAGAAATCCTCGCAGATGAGCATACCCATGCGCCCGAAACGGGTGTCGAACGCGCGCACGTGGTCGCCCCAGGCAAAGTAGCGCCCCTCGTCAAACATGCCGTAGGTGGGTAGATAGACTTTACGGTGGACGTGTACCACTTCCTCGCGCGAGAGGTAGGCGCTGCTGATGTAAAACTGCTGGCGGCGGTCGGTTTCGACGAAGCCGACCACCAGGTCCATGACGCGGCTGGCGTCGAGCAGGGGGGCGAACAGTGGCTCTTTACTGGTCGGCTCCAGGGCCACGTCAAAGGCAAGGTCAAGCAGACTGTAGCCGGTCAGGGACAGCTCGGGAAAGACCAATAACTCAACACCCTGGTCGCTGGCCTGGTCAATCGCCTCCAGGTGTAGCTGCAGGTTGGCGGCCACATCGCCGAGACGTGGGTTAATCTGAGCGAGACCGACTTTCAGGTTCATGGACTACCTCAGAACGGCGCCGCGCGGGATGTCCCCGCAGCTGTATGCCGATGAAGATGGCGCCGCCGGCGGCCGCCAGCAGCGAATCCACGACGGTATCCAGACGCCAGCCGCCTACCATCGGCGCCGGGTCGCCGCGCCACAGGCTGACGAGGGCGCGGCCGCCGGAGGCCAGGGCCAGCGCCAGCCAGAAGAGCGCGCCGTGCTGCAGCAGCGGCGCCAGCCGCCAGCAGAGCAGCGCAAAGAGCAGCAGCAGAGCAGCCCCCAGCAGCTGGCTCTGGTAACGTACTGCGTACACGCCATACTCGTCAGGCAGGTCGGCGGCAAACCAGCCAAGCGCCGCCTCGCGCCCGTAGGCGCAGCCTTCCAGCCAGCAGGCCAGCCAGCCGGCCGACGCCCAGAGGAGCGCGGCGGGCGCCAGCAGCGCCGTCAGCCGGTAAAAAGAGAGAGCCTGGTAGCGGCTCCAGAAAAACAGCGTCCCAAGCGCCAGGGCCAGCGCCGGATAATAGCTCAGGCCACCCTGCCACACCTGCCAGCTTTCCTGCGGATGGGCCCGAAAATAGTCAGGATGGCTGGCGACAAAACCGGCGCGGCCGGCGAGCAGACCCACCAGCAGCGCCAGGCTAACGCCCTGCCACCAGGCGTCGCCGAAGGCGCGCCGCGCCGGCGCGCGCACCAGGGCCAGCGCCAGCAAGAGCCCGCTGCCCAGGACGGCTGTATAGCTGTAAAAGAAAAAGGGGCCATACCGCCCCAGGATCGGGTACATGCCCTTTCATCATAGTCCAAGGTGGGGGAGCGGGCAAAAAGAGCTATAATGGCTGCCAGCTGACATCTACCGCCTTCGTTACTATCCATCATGAATGACCCTCCGCATATTATCGTCGTCGGCGCCGGTTTTGGCGGCTTATGGGCGGCGCGCGCCTTCCGCCGCGCCGACGTACGCGTGACGCTGATTGACCGCAACAATTACCACGGCTTCTGGCCCCTGCTCTACCAGGTAGCCGCAGCCGAGCTGGACGCGGAGCAGATTGCCTACCCGGTGCGGCGTATCCTGCGCCGTTACAAGAACGTGCGCTTTCTCCTCGCCGACGTGCAGGAGGTTGATTTTACGGCGCGCACGGTGCAGGCGGGCGACCGCACGCTGCACTATGACTTCCTCATTCTGGCCCTGGGCAGCGCGCCCAGCTATTTCGATATTCCCGGCGCGGCGCAGCACACTTTTCCCCTGAAGTCGATGGAGGAAGGCATCCACCTGCGCAACCATATCCTGCGCTGCTTCGAGCGCGCGGTGCACGAGAATGACCCGGCGCGGCGGCGTGAGCTGCTGACCTTCGTCGTCGTCGGCGGCGGTCCGACCGGCGTGGAGTACGTGGGCGCGCTGTCGGAGCTGGTCCACGGCCCAGTGGCAAAAGACTATCCTGGTCTTGACGTTGCCGAAGTCTCACTGGTGCTGGTGGAGATGATGGATGGCCTCCTGGGCGCCATGCCGCAAAAGCTGGGCCGCTACGCGCTGCAGCGCCTACAGCGGCGGCAGGTTGACGTGCGGCTCAACACTGCCGTGGCAGCCGTGGACGAGCATGCTGTTCAGTTCCAGGACGGCAGCAGCCTGAACACCGCCACGGTCGTCTGGACGGCGGGCGTACGCGGCCATCCGCTGGCCGAGCGCTGGGGTCTGCCGGTGGACCGCGGCGGGCGCCTGCAGGTAGAGCCGACGCTGCAGCTCCCCGGCCTGCCGGAGGTGTATGCAGTGGGCGATCTCGTTGCCTTTGCCGGCGAGGACGGCCAGCCACTGCCCATGCTGGCGCCGGTTGCCATGCAGCAGGGCGAGCGCGCCGCCGCCAATATTCTGCGCCAGCTGGCGGGCCAGGCGCCGGAGCGCTTCCGCTACTTCGACAAAGGGACGATGGCGACCATTGGGCGCAGCGCCGCCGTGGCCCATCTGCGCGGCGTGTCCTTTACCGGCTTTATCGCCTGGATCATCTGGCTGGTGGTACACTTATTTCAGTTGATCGGCTTTCGCAACCGTCTTGTCGTGTTGATCAACTGGGCCTGGAGCTACCTGTTCTTTGAACGAGCCGTGCGACTAATTCTGCCGCGACGGCGCGCGCTTGAGGTTCCAGGAGGAGAGATGGCCGATGAGTCAGCCTGAATGGAAGGTGCGCAGCATTGCGCTGATTGCTCACGACAACTTGAAGGACGAGCTGCTGGCCTGGGCACACATGCACCGCGAGCTGCTGGCGCAGTTTGACCTGTACGCCACCGGCACCACCGGCGGCCTGCTGCAAGAGGAGCTGGATCTGCCCATCAACCGCATGCAGAGCGGCCCGCTGGGCGGCGATCAGCAAATTGGCGCCAAGATCGCCGCCGGCGAGATTGATATGATGGTCTTCTTCTGGGATCCCCTGTCGCCGCAGCCGCACGATCCCGACGTGAAGGCACTGCAGCGCATGGCCGTAGTCTGGAATATTCCAATGGCCTCAAACCGCAGCACGGCCGACTTCCTGATAACTTCGTCGCTGCTGCGCCAGCCTTACCCGCGGACACTGCCCAATTTCGACAGCTATGAGCGCCGGTTCAACAAGGGGCCGCAGGAGTAACGGGCAGGAGCCGGGCGGGCCATCTCGTGCTACAATAGAAAGGGTAATTGAAGCCACTTAATTCCCGCGGAGGTGCGTATGGATATTCAGATAACATCCTTAAGTGAGGACGAACGCAAGGCGATCCCAACCGACGATCTCGGCTTTGGCGCCGTCTTCAGTGATCACTACTTCCAGCAGCATTATTCGCCGGACAAAGGGTGGCACGGGGCGCTGATTTGCCCGATAGGGCCGCTCAACCTGAGCCCGGCGGCGGCGGTCTTCCACTATGCTCAGGAGATCTTCGAGGGGACCAAGGCCTATCGCCGGCCCGACGGCAACATCAACCTCTTCCGTCCCTGGGAGAATATGCGCCGCTTCAATAATTCGGCGCGCCGCATGGCAATGCCGGAAGTAGACGAAGAGATGCACCTGCAGGCGATCATTCAGCTGATCGAGCTGGACGAGAAATGGGTGCCGGCGCCGCCGAGCGCCCTGTATATTCGCCCGGTGATGATTGCCACCGACGCGGCGCTGGGCGTACACGCCTGCAAGAACTACCTGCATTACGTCCTCGTCGGCCCGGTGGGCTCCTACTTCAAGGAAGGCTTTAACCCCATTCCCGTCTACATCTCCGATACCTACCGGCGCGCCGTCGTCGGCGGCACGGGCGAGGCCAAGACCGGGGGCAATTACGCCGCCAGCCTGCTGGTGTCGGAAGAGGCGCGCCGCCTCGGCTACTCGCAGGTGCTCTGGCTCGACGCCATTCACGGCCGCTACGTCGAGGAGGTGGGCGCGATGAACATCTGCTTTGTCTACGATGGCAAGCAGATCGTCACCCCGGCGCTCTCCGGCAGCATCCTGCCCGGCGTCACCCGCAAATCGGTCATCCAGCTCGGGCGGGACCTGGGTTACGAGGTAAGCGAGGAACGTATCGACGTACACGAGCTCCTCGCCGATATTCGCTCCGGTCGGGTCACCGAGGCGTTTGGCTGCGGCACCGCAGCGGTCATCGCCCCCGTGGGCAAGTTCGGCTATCGCGGCGAGGAGTACGTGATCAACGACAACCAGGTTGGGCCGGTATCGCGCCGTCTCTATGACGAGCTGACCGGCATCCAGTTTGGCTTGCGCCCTGACCCCTACGGCTGGACCTACACGATCCAGGTGGACGAAGCGCAGCCGATTGCCTGAAACCGTGGGGCGCGGCGACCGCCCGCGCCCCAGCCGGTGGGGAGAATCTCCGCTCCTGAGATAGTTTGCCAGCATCCTGATAGTTTCTGGCGGGATTCCTGGATACACTCGGGCGGAAACCGTCCGGCCGCTCTGGCCGGCTGCTGAAGGAGTGTTTATGCGCCAGGTTGCCATTCTTGGTGTCGGCCAGACACCGGTCCGCGAGCATTGGGACGAAGCTATTCGCGATCTGGCCGTCGCCGCCGGGCGCGCGGCGATGGACGATGCCGGCGTGGAGCGCGCCGACGCCATCTACGTGGGCAATATGACCGGGGGCACATTGAACCAGCAGCGGCAGCTAGGCGCTGTCGTCGCCGACTTTCTGGGCCAGTGGGGCAGCGAAGCGGTGAAGATGGAAGCGGCCTGCGGCTCGGCCGGCTCGGCGATGCGCCAGGGTGTCATCGCCGTCGCCAGCGGCGCTTGCGACGCCGTGCTGGCTATCGGCGTGGAGAAGATGACCGACACGGGGCCGGAAGAGACGACGACGGCGCTGGTGGGCGCCGCCGACGCCGAGTACGAGGCCATTCATGGCGTCACCTTTGTGGGACTGAACGCCCTGGTGATGCGCCGCTACATGCACCAGTACGGCTACAGCCACGACGACTTTGCCCCATTCGCCGTGAATGCCCACGCCAACGGCGCCAAGAATCCCTTCGCCATGTTCCGCGAGCCGATTACGGCCCAGACCTACAGCCGCGGGCGCGTCGTCGCCGATCCTATCTCGCTCTACGATGCCTCGCCGATTGGCGACGGCGCGGCCGCCGTGCTGCTCGTGCCAGCCGAGAAGGCGCCGGACGCCGTGCGCGTGACTGGCTCAGCCGTAGCCGTGGATACACTCTCCATCCACGACCGGGAGAACCCGATCTGGCTCAGGGCGGCCGAGCAGTCGGCAGAGCGCGCCCTGCGCCAGGCCGGCCTTGCGCCTGACGATGTGGACCTGTTCGAGCTGCACGATGCCTTCAGTATCATGGCGGCGTTGTCGCTGGAGGCGGCCGGCTTTGCCGCGCCGGGCCAGGGCGTGCGGCTGGCCCAGGAAGGCGCCATCCTTCCCGGCGGGCGCATTCCCATCTGTACTCTGGGCGGCCTTAAGGCGCGCGGCCATCCGGTGGGCGCTACCGGCCTCTACCAGATTGTCGAGGCCACCTTGCAGCTGCGCGGCGACGCCGGCGCGGCCCAAATTGACGGCGCCCGCATCGCCATGACGCAAAACATCGGCGGCAGCGGCGCGACCATTGCCACGCACATCCTGCAGCGCCCATGAGCGAGGAACACGAGGCGCTCGCCGTCGTCGAACAGCGGGAAGTGACCTTCTATGACGACGAGCTAACGGCAGTCCGGGTGGCCGATGGCGATGTTTACGTGGCGTTGGCGCAGATGTGCGGCGCCCTGGGCATTGACTCGCAGGCGCAGACGCGGCGCATCCGCCGCCAGCCGGTGCTGGAGGAGGGGCTGCAACGGGTAGCCATAATGACTACCCATCGCGGGCTGCAGGAGTCATACGTCCTTCGCGTAGACCTGGTGCCGCTCTGGCTGACTGGCATCAGCACCAAAGCGCTTGACGAGGAGAAGCGGCCTAAGCTGGAACGCTTTCAGCGTGAGGCGGCCAGGGTGCTTTGGCAGGCTTTCCAGAGCGGCCGCCTGACGGCCGACCCGGGCTTCGGCGAGTTGCTGGAGCGGGACACAGCCGCCGTGCGCGCCTATAAGACGGCGCTGGCCGT
>CAZOGK010000010.1:5606-113709 GCA_964579295.1 uncultured Ardenticatenaceae bacterium | reverse complement strand
GCTTTGCTATCCGTGAAGGCGGCCTCACCGTCGGCGCCGGCGTTATTACCAAGATTCTGGACTAGCGAGAAGGAGAGAGGGGTCGCCTCAGGCAGGCGGCCCCTCTTACTGAGGACTTATGGCTAAAGAAAAGATCCGCATCCGGCTCAAAGCCTATGACCATCGCGTTCTGGACCAGTCGGCCCAGCGCATTGTCGGCACCGCCGAGCGTACCGGCGCCCAGGTAATCGGCCCGGTGCCGCTGCCAACACGGGTGGAACGCTTTACGGTGCGTCGCAGTACGTTTATTGATAAGGATTCGCACGAGCATTTTGAGATTCGCACCCATAAGCGCCTCATCGACGTGCTCAATCCCGATTCCAAGACGATTGACACGCTGATGCGGCTGAATCTGCCCGCGGGCGTTGACATCGAGATACAGATTTAGCTTGAGCCGGGCCGGATTGGCCCTGGCAATACAGCAAGTGGCAGGATGATGCGGCTTTATGCCTGAAGCTGGCAGTCCTCGGAGGTTACGATGAAGGCATTACTTGGTTATAAGGTCGGTATGACCACCATTATTGAGGAAGGCGGTGCGGCTATGCCGGTAACCGTCATTCAGGCTGGGCCATGTTATGTGACCCAGGTCAAGAATACCGATTCTGATGGTTATCAGGCCCTGCAGCTTGGTTTTGACGAGACGAAAGAGGGCCGCCTGACGCGCGGCGAGCTGGGCCATCTCGGGCGCCTGCCGCAGGATAAAGACCATCCTCATCGCAAAGAAGACGCCGGGATTCCGGCGCTGCGCCACCTGCGCGAGTTCCGCACGCGCACGGTCGACAATTACGAGGTCGGCCAGGAGCTGACTGTAGGCCAATTTGAGAAGGGTGACCGTGTGGACGTGACCGGCAAAAGCAAGGGGCGCGGCTTCACGGGCGTTGTCAAGCGTCACGGTTTCCGCGGCGGTCCGAAGACCCATGGCCAGTCAGACCGGCAGCGGGCGCCGGGCTCTATCGGCGCCACCTCGGGCATGGCCCGCGTGATGAAAGGCCTGCGTATGGCCGGCCGTAGTGGCAATGAGACTGTGACCTCTTCCAACCTGGAAGTGGTGCAGATCGATCCAGAACGAAATCTAATCGCTGTGAAAGGGTCGGTACCCGGCGCCAAAGGCAACCTGGTACTGATTCGAGACGCGGCGAAGTCGTAACAGCAAGCAAAGGCCAACGCGTCTCGGCAGCAGTGTAGGAGATTCTGTGATGGAAGTGGCAGTATTGAATATGCAGGGTCAGGAAGTCAGCAGTGTCGAGCTTCCTGCCTATATTTTTGAAGCAAACATCAACCGCGGTCTGATGCACCAGGCGTTGGTGCGGCAGATGGCGAATGCGCGCCAGGGGACCCACAAGGCGAAGTCTCGTGGCGAGATCAGCCGCTCGACGGCCAAGGTCTACCGGCAGAAAGGCACCGGCCGGGCCCGCCACGGTAGCCGCCGTGCTCCCATCTTTGTGGGCGGTGGTGTGGCGCATGGGCCGCAGCCGCGCAGCTATCGCAAGAAGATGCCGCGCCAGATGCGGCGCGCCGCTCTGCGCTCGGCTCTCTCGGTGAAGGCCCAGAACGGGGATATCGTCGTCCTCGACGAGATCTCCCTGGCGGAGCCGAAGACAAGAGAGATGGTGGCGATCATGAAGCGCGTGGTTGGCGATGGCAGTGTGCTGCTGCTCATGGCCGCACGCGATGAGAACGTCGAAAAGGCCGTGCGTAATCTTCAGGACATGAAAACGCTGCGGGCGACCTATCTCAATATCCGCGACCTCCTGGGGTTTGACAAGATTGTCCTGCCCCTGGCGTCACTGGAGATCATCGACGGTTTCCTGGGTCGCGATCAGGATGTCTACCTGTTCGACATGAATGGCGAGGCTGCGGAGTACGAGGAGGAATAAGGGATGCACTGGCGAGAGATTATCCGGCGCCCGCTGATCACGGAGAAGTCGAACATCATCGCTTCTGAGGTCAACCAGTACACATTTGTGGTCGACTCGCGGGCGAACAAGCGCCAGGTGAAGGAAGCTGTTGAGCTGGCCTGGCCTGATGTCGTAGTGGAAAAAGTGCGCATTGCCAACATGCCCGCCAAGCGGGCGCGCCGTTGGCGGCGCACCACGGTGCGCAAGCCGGGCTGGAAGAAGGCAGTTGTTACCCTGGCCCCCGGCACGAGCATCGATCTATTTGAAGGCGTTTAAAGCCAAGCAGGGATGAGGGCGTTGCTGCGGTGCGGGTTTCGTTCCCACGGCAGCCGCCGCCTACCGTCCGTCTCTGGAGGATAGAATGGCAGTAAAAGTATTCAAACCGACCTCACCCGGCCGGCGCGATATGACCGGAGCCTCGTTTGAGGAGATCACGCGCAGCCAGCCGGAGAGGTCACTGGTAAGCGGCCTGCGCAAGCGCGGTGGCCGCAACTTCCGTGGCAAGATCACCATCCGGCACCGCGGCGGTGGGCATAAGCGCCGCTACCGGCAGATTGACTTCCGGCGCGACAAGCGAGACGTGCCCGCTCGCGTCGACAGCATTGAGTATGATCCGAACCGCTCGGCGCGCATTGCGCTGCTGCACTACGCCGATGGCGAGAAGCGGTACATCATTGCCCCGCTCGGCCTGCGCGTAGGAGATACCGTGGTCAGCGGCAGCCGCACCGAGATTCGTCCGGGCAACACGATGCCGCTGCGCAACATGCCGATGGGCACAATGGTCCACAACATCGAGCTGCAGCCCGGCCGCGGCGGCCAGCTGGCGCGCGCCGCCGGCACCTCGGCGCAGATAATCGCCAAAGAAGGCGAATATGCGATTGTGCGCCTGCCTTCAAGCGAGGAGCGCCTGATCGTGCTCGACAGCCTGGCGACGATTGGCCAGGTGGGCAACGTCGAGCATGGCAATATCAAGCTGGGCAAGGCGGGCCGTATGCGCCATCGCGGTATTCGCCCCACGGTCCGTGGCTCGGCGATGACGCCGCGGGACCATCCCCACGGTGGCGGCGAGGGTCGCTCGCCGGTGGGTATGCCTGGGCCGAAGACGCCCTGGGGCAAGCCGGCGTTGGGCGCGCGCACCCGCCGCAATAAGAGAACAGACCAGTACATCTTCCGTCGCCGCACGAAGAAGCGCCGGTAAGGAGGTTGGAGAAGCATGGGACGCTCATTAAAGAAAGGGCCCTTCGTAGACCAAAAGCTCTTAGCGAAAGTTGAAGACCTGAATTCGGCCAACCGGCGCCAGGTGATTCGCACGTGGTCGCGTGACAGCACGATCTTCCCGCAGATGGTGGGCCATACGATTGCTGTACACGACGGCCGGCGCCACGTTCCGATCTACATTACCGAGAACATGGTCGGCCATAAGCTGGGCGAATTTGCGCCCACCCGTACCTTCCGTGGTCACGTGCGTGACTCGAAGGCAGAGCGCAAGGCAAAGAGAGGGCGTTAAGCGATGGCCGACGAGAGATTTGAAGTCAAGGCAACGGCGCGCCACATCCAGATTACACCGCAGAAGGTGCGGCTGGTGGTGGACGCAGTGCGCGGCAAGAGCGCTCGCGAGGCGCTCGATATCCTGCGCCATATGCCCAATCGCGCGGCTGATCCGGTATACAAGGTTATCCGGTCGGCCGTGGCGAATGCAGAAGAGAACTTCGGCCTGGACATTGACGAGCTGGTTGTCAGCCAGATTTTCGCCGACGACGGACCGCGACACCGCCTCGCGCCCTATGGGGGCCGCTTTGCCGGCCGCGGCCGCTTCCGCCCTGTGATCAAGCGCTCGTCACACGTGACTGTTTTTCTGGCCGAGCGCGAACTCACTGAGTATTGATAAGAATAAGGAGGCGCAACGTTGGGCCGTAAAGTACACCCCGTAGGATTTCGACTGAAGTCGATCCGTGATTGGAATACACGCTGGTACGCTGAAGGCGAGCGTTACCGCGATCTGTTGCTGGAAGATTTCGAGATTCGCCGGCGCATTCATGAAGATCTGCCGCAGGCCGGTATCTCGAACATTGAGATTGAGCGCTTTCCGAACCAGGTGCAGGTAACCGTCTGGACCTCGAAGCCGGGCATTGTCATCGGCCGCAAGGGCGCTACGGTGAAGCAGCTGCGCAGCATGCTGCGCGACCTGACGGAGAAGGCGGTTAAGCTGGAAGTCGAAGAGATTTCTGACCCGGACCTGGACGCCACGCTGATTGCCGAGAATATCGCCGGCCAGCTGGAGCGACGTATCTCGCATGGTCGGGCGATGAAACGCGCGGCAGCCCAGGCCATGCGCCAGGGCGCCGAAGGCGTGCGTATCGAGGCGGCCGGCCGTCTTGGCGGTTCAGAAATGGCGCGCACAGAGAAGGTGTGGGACGGCCGCGTGCCGCGCAACACCATTCGCGCTGACCTGGACTTCGGCACCGCTGAGGCGACCACGACCTTTGGCAAGATTGGCGTCAAGGTGTGGGTCTACAAGGGCGAGGTCTTGCCGCAGCACGAAGCTGAGGCGACCGACGTCTACGTCAGCGAATAAGCGCGACGGAGTTGATTGATCATGTTAATGCCAAAACGTGTTAAGTTTCGCAAGCAGTTCCGCGGGCGTATGCGCGGCATGGCCAAAGGCGGCACCGAGCTGCTGCAGGGCGAGTACGGCCTGCAGGCGCTGGAGCCGGGCTGGATTACCAGCCGCCAGATCGAGGCTATCCGCCGTACTGCCACGCGTCACATGAAACGCCGTGGGAAGTATTGGATCCGCATCTTTCCGGATAAGCCGGTAACGGCCAAGCCGGCCGAGACCCGCATGGGCAAGGGCAAGGGCTCCGTCGACCATTGGGTCGCGGTTGTCAAGCCGGGCCGCATCATGTTCGAGATTTCGGGCGTGACGGATGATGTGGCGCGCGAGGCGCTGCGCCGGGCCAGCTATAAGCTGCCGATCAAAACGCAGATCGTCTCCCGCGAGGAGAGACTGTAATGGCCCACATCGTCGAACTACGAGGAATGAGCGACGAGCGGCTGGAAGAGCGGCTGGAAAACGCCCGCGAGGAGCTGTTTAACCTGCGCTTCCAGCAGGCGTCGGCCCGGCTGGAGAACACCAGCCGTATCCGCGCCGTGCGCCGCGATATTGCTCAGCTACAGGAAGTGCTGCACAAGCGGAAGCTGGCCGTGACAACGGCAGCGGCGCAGCCGGAGATTGCGGCGGCGCTTGGCGATGGCAAGTGGGATGCGGACGTGCACTTCGACTATGAAGAGAACGGCTGGATGGTCTCCTTCCGCAAACGGGACGGCGGCGAGCTGGCGCGCGCCCTGGTCGACCTGAACAAAAAGAAGCAGCGCCGGCAGGGCGACGAGAGCGGTCTCGTCAAGAGCTACGAAGTGACAGGGTAAGCACATGAGAGAACAGCGGAAACGACTGACCGGCGTGGTCAGCAGCGACAAGATGGACAAGACAGTGGTCGTCAACGTGACCACCACCAAGCAGCACCCTCTTTATAAGAAGGTGGTGCGCCTGGTCAAGAAGTACAAGGCGCACGACGAGAATAACGAGGCGCGCGAAGGTGATACGGTTGAGATCATCGAGTCGAAGCCCTATAGCCGCCACAAGCGGTGGGCCGTGGTGCGCGTGATCGAGCGCGCCAGGTAGGAGGAATGAGGCGATGATTCAACAAGAAAGCCGCCTGCGGGTAGCTGACAACTCCGGCGCGCGCGAGCTGCTGGTCATTCAGGTGACCGGTGGTTCCCGGCGCCGCTACGGCGGCGTCGGCGACATCGTCGTGGCGACGGTGAAAAAGGCGACGCCCAACGCCAATATCAAGAAGAGCCAGATCGTGCGCGCCGTCATCGTGCGGACCAGCAAGGAATACCGCCGCGACGATGGCAGTTACATCCGCTTCGACGACAACGCTGCCGTGCTTCTCAGCGGCGAATCGCAGCTGCCGGTTGGAACGCGCATCTTTGGGCCGGTCGCGCGCGAGCTGCGCGAGCAGGGCTTCAGCCGCATTCTGTCGCTGGCGCCCGAAGTGCTGTGAGGTAGACGGAGATGCACATCAAGAAAGGCGATATCGTGGAAGTGATTGCCGGCAACGACCGCGGTGTGCGTGGTGAGGTGATCCGCGTGATCCCCCGCGACAACCGTGTCGTCGTCAAAGGCGTCAACATGGTGAAGAAGCACCAGAAGCCGCAGCAGGGCGGCCGCTCGCGGGTGCAGGGTGGCATCATCGAATTCGAGGCCCCCATTCACATCAGTAACGTCATGCTCGTCGATCCTGAGAGCGACCGGCCGACACGCGTCGGCGTTCGCGAAGACGAGAATGGTCAGAAGGTCCGCTTCGCCAAGCGGAGCGGCCGCGACCTCAATTAACTAAGAACAACTGGAAGATAAGCAATTCTGTGGTGAGCCAGGCAGTGTACGTAGCCGGGCCGGCAGCGAGACGAGGGGACCTGCCAGCCGGCTAGCATAGCTGGCCTGCCACTCAGCGCGGAGGATAAGATGGCATTCAAGCCGCTTCCAGAGCAGTACAAGGACGAAATTGTACCGGCTCTGATGGACGAATTTCAATATGATAGCGTGATGCAGGTGCCCCGCCTGCAGAAGATCGTCGTGAACGTTGGCCTGGGTGAAGCATTAGACAACCCCAAGGCTATCGATTTTGCCACCAACGATATTCTGGCGATTACGGGCCAGAAGCCGGTGGTGACGCGGGCGAAGAAATCTATTGCCAGCTTCAAGCTGCGCGAGGGCCGGGCCATTGGGCTCAAGGTGACCCTGCGCGGTGAACGGATGTGGAGCTTCCTGACCCGCCTGATTCACGTAGCTCTGCCCCGTACGCGGGACTTTCAGGGCGTTTCTCCGGACGCATTTGATGGTCGCGGCAACTATACGCTGGGTTTGCGCGAGCAGCTGATTTTCCCGGAGATTGACTACGACAAGATCGACAAGGTGCGCGGTATGGAAGTGAGTATTGTCACCAGCGCGCAGAACGATGAAGAAGGGCGGCGTCTCCTCAGTATGCTCGGGATGCCGTTTGCGGAAAGCTAAGGAGTAAACGATGGCGAAGAAGTCGATGACCGCCCGGGAGGAACGGCGCAAATACCGCAACCGCGTGCGTAACCGCTGCCAGTACGTAGACCCACGCTCTGGCAAGACCTGTGGTCGCCCCCGTGGCTATTTACGCCGCTTCGGTCTCTGCCGGATTCACTTCCGTGAAGAGGCGCTGAAGGGCAATATCCCCGGCGTGGTCAAATCTAGCTGGTAACAGGACCTATACCATGTCAATGAGTGATCCCATTGCCGATATGTTAACGCGCGTGCGCAATGCGCTGCGGCGCCAGCACCCAGCCGTATCTATTCCTCACTCCAACACCAACGAGGCGATTGCCCGCGTGCTGAAGGAAGAGGGCTACATTGAAGATTACCAGGTGCTGCCTGAGACGCCGCGGCCGGCGCTGCGCATCAAGTTGAAATACGTTGGCGACCGGCGCAACCGCGAATCCGTGATTACGGACCTGCAGCGTGTGAGCAAGCCGGGCCGCCGTGTGTACGTTGCAAAAGATGAAATCCCCTGGGTATTGAACGGGATGGGCATTGCCGTCCTCACAACCTCCCAGGGCGTCATGACCGGCCATAGGGCCCGCCGCCTCGGCGTTGGCGGCGAGGTTCTGTGCAAGGTCTGGTAACGGAGGTAAGGCATGTCTCGAATTGGAAAGATGCCGATCCCGGTGCCCGACAACGTCCAGGTAGAAATCGACGGCAACCACGTCAAGGTGACGGGCAGCCGCGGTTCGCTGGAGCAGACGTTCCATCCAGAGCTGGCAATCAACCTGGAGGACAGCGTGCTCTCTGTGTCGCGTCCGAGCGACTCGCGCGAGCACCGGTCGCTGCATGGCCTGACCCGCGCGCTCCTCAACAACATGGTGACCGGTGTGAGCGAAGGCTTCACCCGCCGCCTGATTATCGAGGGCGTAGGTTACCGCGCCGAGATGAGCGGCCCCAACCTCGTGCTGCACGTCGGTTATTCCCATCCCGTGCAGTTTGAGCCGATGGACCAGCTCAGCTATGACGTGCTCGATCGTGGTAAGACAATTGTCGTCACCGGCAGCAACAAAGAAATGGTCGGCGAGATCTGTGCAAGAATTCGCAAAACGCGCCCCCCGGAGCCCTACAAGGGCAAGGGGATTCGCTATGAGGATGAGCGGGTCCGGCGTAAGGCCGGCAAGGCCGGTAAGGTGTAGGTGAGGCTGGTATGTCTGCAAAATCACGTGAAGCTCGCAAGCGGCGGCAGCGCCGTATCCGCGCCCATATTGCCGGCACGCCGGAACGGCCGCGCCTCAATGTATTCCGCAGCCTGAACCATCTTTACGTTCAGGTGATTGACGACGTATCGGGTCATACCCTCGTCTCGGCTTCCACCATGGAAGCGGCCCTACAGTCAGAGCTGGAAGGCAAGAAGAAGTCGGAGAAGGCGACCGTTATCGGCCGCGTCGTGGGCGAGCGCGCTATCGACGCGGGCATTAAGCAGGTAGTCTTCGACCGCGGTGGTTACCCGTACCACGGCCGTATTAAAGCTGTGGCCGAGGCTGCTCGAGCCGCAGGGCTCGAGTTTTAGGCAAGGAGAGAAGAATGGGTAACAGACGACAGTTTCGGGACCAGGAGCGTCCCGAGTTTGACGAGCGAATCATCGACATTAACCGCGTGGCCAAGGTCCACGGCGGTGGTCGCCGTTTTGCCTTCCGCGTCCTCGTCGTCGTGGGCGACAACCGCGGCAGCGTGGGCTTTGGCATCGGCAAAGCGCGTTCTGTGCCGGATGCGATCCGCAAGGGTCTGGAAGCCGCGCGCAAAGAGATGCGCCCCGTGCCGATGCTCGGCAACACCATTCCGCACGAGATAATCGGGCAGCATGGAGCGGCTAAGGTTCTGCTCAAGCCGGCAGCGCCAGGCACCGGCGTTATTGCCGGCGGCGGCGTGCGCGCCGTGCTGGAAGCAGCCGGCTACCGCGACATCCTGTCCAAGTCCCTGGGCAGCCCCAACGTGCTCAACGTCATTGCCGCCACCATGGACGGCCTGGAGCGGCTGAAGACGGTGGAAGCGGAAGCCTTACGGCGTGACAAGGAGCCCGAAGAGGTTGCTCCTTTCTGGAGTCGCAGCTATGAGTAAGAAGCTTCGCATTACCTACGTCAAGAGCGCCATTGGCTATAACGAGAAACAGAAAGGGACCATTCGCGCCCTCGGCCTGCGCAAGCTGAACCAGACGGTTGAGCATGATGATACGCCGGTCATTCGCGGCATGGTCAATCGAGTTAACCACCTGGTAGTGGTGGAAGAGGAAGAATAAGGATGAAACTCAACGATCTGCGTCCGGATGATGGTTCCCGGAAGAAGCGCAAGCGAGTGGGTCGTGGCATCGCAGCCGGCCAGGGTAAGACCGCCGGCCGCGGGACGAAAGGCCAGAATGCCCGTAGCGGCGGCGGCGTCGCGCCCTACTTTGAGGGTGGACAGCTGCCGCTGGCCCGTCGCTTGCCTTATAAGCGTGGTTTTCATAATCGCAACAAGATTGTCTACCAGCCGGTGAACCTGCGTGACCTGGCCGGCTTTGAAGCGGGCGCCGAGGTCAACCCGGTTGTCCTTACCCTCGTCGGCTTACTGAAGCGGCCGGAAGATCCGGTCGTCGTCCTCGGCGATGGCGATATCAAGGTCGCGCTCACCGTGAAAGCCCATCGCTTCTCCAAGTCAGCGCAGGAGAAGATTGAAAAGGCGGGCGGCCAGATTGAGGTCTTGTCGCTTGAGCCTGAATCGTAACCGAACTCGTCGACAACTGACCCTCGCCCGGGAAGGCAATGGCCTTGCCGGGTGGGGCTGTGACGGTTACGAGTGCGTCTGACACTGCTAGGAGAGGACATCCGATGATTGAGTCTTTACGCAACGCCTTCGCCCTGCCTGATCTACGCCGGCGAATTCTTTATACCATCCTCATTCTGGTGATCTACCGGCTGGTTGCGAATATTCCGGCGCCGGGGGTCAACTTGGGCGCGTGGCTGCAGTTTACGACAGGGGCTGTCACGGGGAATCGTTTCCTCGACGTGCTTGACCTGCTCTCAGGCGGCGCCGTGCGCAACTTCTCGGTGATGGCGATGGGCGTCTATCCCTACATCACCGCGTCGATTATTATCCAGCTGCTGACGCCGATTATTCCGCAGCTTGAAGAGCTGGCGGCTGAGGGTGAGAGCGGCCGCAACAAGATCAACCGCTTCACCTATATCATGACCATCCCTCTGGCCCTGCTGCAGGCAGTCGGCCAGATCCGCCTCGTCGGCTTCAGCCTGGGTGGGCTGGAGCTGATTATGCCATTCTTTGGTTTTGACGGTCCCACGGAGACGCTGGCGACGTTGACGACGCTGCTGGCAATGACCGGCGGCACTATGTTTGCCATCTGGCTGGGCGAGCTGATTACGGAGAATGGCGTGGGTCAGGGTATCTCGCTGATCATCTTCGGCGGCATCGTGGCCGGTATCCCGGAGAACCTGGCGCGGCTGTTCGCACCCGGCACGGATGTCACGGCCCGTTGGTTCACCATCATTGCCTTCGTGCTGCTGACGGTGGCGACTGTGCTGGTCATTGTCGTCATCCAGGAAGGCCAGCGCCGGCTTCCCGTGCAATACGGGCGCCGGGTGCGTGGCCGCAAGGTCTATCAGGGCCAGAGCACGTACATTCCGCTCAAGGTGAATACGGCTGGGATGATCCCGATCATCTTCGCCCAGTCGCTGCTGACCTTCCCGGCGCTCATTGCCCAGTTCTTCATCAACCCGGAAAGCACCGGCTTCCTGACCCGTGTGGCTAACTGGATTTACACGGCATTCGGACAGGCCGAGGGCTTTATCTACTGGTTCGTCTACTTCCTACTGGTCGTGGGCTTTACCTTCTTCTACACAGACGTGATGGTGCAGCAGCAAAATCTGGCGCAGACGCTGCAGCGGCAGGGCGGCTTCATTCCGGGTATTCGCCCCGGACAGCGCACCTCCAGCTACATTACGTCGGTAGTGCGGCGCATTACCTTCGTCGGCGCGCTATTCCTTGGCCTGGTTGCCATCCTGCCGGGCATCATGCAGCTCGTCGCGCGCGTGCTGCAGATCCCCGGGCTGGAACAGAGCGCCCTGGTGGTGGATGGCGCTGGCCTGATCATCGTCGTCGGCGTGGTCATCGACACCCTGCGCCAGCTCGAAGCGCAGCTACTGATGCGGCGCTACGAAGGTTTCATCGGCTAGGGGGATGGCCATCATGGGAACTTTCGTGGTGTTGATGGGCGGACCTGGCGCCGGCAAAGGCACGCAGGCGAAACGGCTGGAAAAGGAGCTGGGCATCCCGCAAGTCGCTACCGGCGACCTCTTCCGCGAGCATCTGCAGAAGGAGACGGAGCTAGGGCTGCTTGCCCGGCAGTATATGGACAAGGGCGAGCTGGTGCCGGACGAGGTTACTATCGAGATGGTGCGTCACTGGCTGGAGTCACGCGACGAGGCCAGCGGGGCTATCTTCGATGGTTTTCCGCGCACCTGTCCCCAGGCCGAGGCGCTCGACGCGCTGCTCGCCGAGCAAGGCAAGCAGATTGCCGTCGTCCTCTATATCCATGTGGACCGTGACGTGCTGCTGCAGCGGCTGGCCGGCCGCTGGACCTGTCCGCAATGCGGACGCGTCTACCATGCGCTGTTCAGCCCGCCGCGCCAGCCGGGCGTCTGCGACGTTGACGGCGCCGAGCTGAGACAGCGCGCCGACGACACGGAAGAGACACAGCGGCGGCGCATCGAGGTTTACTTTCAGCAGACAGCGCCCGTGCTCGACTTCTATCGCGAGCGCGACCTGCTGGTGGAGGTAAACGGCGAACAGAGCATCGCCGAGGTTACGGTTGACCTGATCAGGGAGATCGAGAGGGCGGCATGATCGTGCTCAAGTCGGCGGCGGAACTGGCTATCATGCGCGAAGCGGGGCGGATTGTCGCCCGCGTGCTTGATGCCGTCCGCGAGGCGGCCCGCCCTGGTGTGACGACCGGGCAGCTCGATGCGCTGGCGGAACGTGTCCTGGCGCAGCACGGGGCTAGCCCGGTCTTCAAAGGATACACGTTCCATGAAGGCATCCCGCCGTTCCCCGGCACCATCACGGCCTGCGTCAACGAAGAGCTGGTCCACGGGATACCGGGCAGCCGCCGGCTGGAAGAAGGGGATCTTTTCACCGTCGATTGTGGCTGCCTCTACCAGGGCTTCATTGGCGACGCCGCCATCAGCATGGGCATCGGCAGCCTGGCGCCGGAAGCGCAGCGGCTGCTGGACGTGACCAACCAGGCGCTCGACATGGGCATTGCCCAGGTGTGTCCGGGAAATCGCATTGGCGATATCTCGGCCGCCATCCAGCGCTTTGTCGAGAGCCACGGCTATAACGTGGTGCGCGGCTATGGCGGGCACGGCGTAGGCCGCACGATGCACGAGGACCCGCACGTGCCCAACTATGGCCGCCCCAACCGTGGCGTCATGCTGCGGCCGGGTATGACGTTCGCTATCGAGCCGATGGTCCTGCAAGGTAAGAAAGAGGTGATAACCCTCGAGGATCAGTGGACAGTTGTGGCCAAAGATGGGAAACTTACCGCTCACTGCGAACACACGGTCGCCGTGACCAGTGACGGCGCGGAGATCTTGACATTATTGTAGACTATCGACGAGCAAGGGTGGTGCGGGACCGCCCCGGTAACGCTCGTCTTTTTACTGTGTAAGGTGGTAGGACGATGAAAGTATCAGCATCTGTCAAGCGGCGCTGTCCCAAGTGCAAGATTGTGCGGCGTAGAGGCGTGGTGCGCGTCATCTGCGAAAACCCGAATCACAAGCAGCGTCAAGGTTAGGAGTGTAGGAAGAATTATGGCTCGTATCGCTGGCGTCGATATTCCGCGTGACAAACAAGTACGTACAAGCCTGACATACATCTTCGGCATTGGCAACAGCCGCAGCGAGGAGATCCTCAATGTGGCCGGCATCGATCCCGGGACGCGTGTGAAGGATCTGTCGGAGGTGGAAGTCAGCCGCCTGCGCCAGATTATCGACAACGATTACTCGGTCGAAGGTGACCTGCGTCGTGAGGTCGCCATGAATATAAAGCGTCTCACCGAGATCGGTAGCTACCGGGGCCTGCGTCATCGCCGTGGGCTGCCCGTGCATGGGCAGCGGACGAAGACGAACGCGCGCACCCGCAAAGGCCCGAAGAAGACGGTCGCCGGCCGTGGGCGGCGTCGCGGCGCGAAGAAGTAAGTTAGGTACCGGGCGGCTGGCGCCGGGTTAAAGCCCGGTGACGCTGCCCCATGCTGCGAGGACTAAAGGAGTAACTATGGGTCGCAGACGTCGCCAACAGGGGCGCAGAAAGATAACGAAGATGGTGCCGCAGGGCATGGCCTTCGTCCATGCTACCTTCAACAACACCATCGTGACGATGACCGATCAGCAGGGCAATACAGTCTGCTGGTCGAGCGCCGGCACTTCCGGCTTCAAGGGCTCGCGCAAGAGCACGCCTTATGCGGCGCGCCTGGCGGCTCAGAATGCGGCGCGCGAGGCGCAGGACCACGGGATGCAAGAAGTGGACGTCGTGGTCAAGGGGCCCGGTCCGGGCCGCGAGGCTGCGATTCGGGCGCTGCAGGCTTCGGGTATTCGCGTCCGCTCTATTTCGGACGTAACGCCAGTGCCGCATAACGGCTGCCGCCCGCCGAAGAAGCGTCGCGTCTAATCAGGCCGGCCTGCCGTTCAGGCAGGCAGCCGCGGATGCAATGAGAGGATTCGCAGGCCATCGACTGTTCGTGGTCTGCCCATTTGTTAAGTAGCTCTATTCAATAGGAAAGTGAGAGAGGGACGAAGGGTCGCCAAGCCCGTAAACCTCTCGATGACCATTGGAAACCAGAGGAGGTTAAGTTGGCAAGGTACACAGGACCAGTCTGTAAGATTTGTCGCCGTGAGGGCGAGAAGCTCTTCTTGAAGGGGTCGCGTTGTATGACCCCGAAGTGCAGTTTTGAGCGCCGGCCATATCCGCCGGGGCAGCATGGGCGTGAGAAGCAGTTCCGCCGTGGTCGCGCGTCGGACTATTTGCTGCAGCTGCGTGAGAAGCAGAAGGCGCGCCGTATCTATGGCGTGCTGGAGCGCCAGTTCAGCAGCTACTTTGAAAAGGCCAACCAGCAGCCTGGGCTGACGGGTACGAACCTGTTGAAAATGCTGGAGCGGCGGCTGGACAACGTGATCTACCGCCTGGGCATGGCCGACTCGCGGGCGCAGGCGCGCCAGCTTGTCAGCCACGGCCATATTATGATCAACGGGCGGCGGACCACAATCCCGTCGGCACTGGTAGACCCTGGCGACACAGTTTCGGTACGGCCGGAGAGCCTGCGACGCACCTATTTCCGCGATCTGCGCCAGGAGATAGACGACCGGCAAGTGCCGCGCTGGCTGGGGCTGGATGCAAAGAACCTTTCCGCACGCGTCCTGCAAATTCCGGAGCGCGAGGACATTGACACGACGGTGAACGAGCAGCTCATCGTCGAGTACTACTCCCGCTAACGGTTGAGAAGAGAGAGCCACGACTACGGCTTGCTAAGTTTGGGAGGATATTGCGTTGGCAATCAGTAACCTGGTCTTACCCAAGATCGAAAGTACTGCCATGACCCAGGAATACGGGCGCTTCATTGTTGGGCCGCTGGAGCGGGGTTACGGTACCACCATTGGTAATTCACTGCGGCGGGTGCTGCTGGCTTCGCTGCCCGGCGCCGCCGTGACCTCTATGCGCGTCACCGACGTGCCCCATGAGTTTTCGTCCATTCCCCATGTGCGGGAAGATATGATGCAGCTCATTCTGCACGTTAAGCAGCTGCGCTTTAAGCTCCACGACGTGGACAGCGCCCGTATCCGGCTGGAGGTTCATGGGGCTGGCGTCGTTACGGGCGCCGACCTCATTCTGCCCCCGGAAGTTGAGCTGGTGAATCCTGATCTCTATCTGTTCACCGTCGACAACGACGATGCTTTTTTGGAGATCGAGATGACGGTGGAGAGCGGTCGGGGCTACTCGCCCGCGGAAGAGCGCGGCCGGCTGCCCATCGGCGAACTGCCGGTGGACGCCATCTACAGCCCCATTCGCCGCGTCGGCTATGAGGTCGAGGCCACTCGTGTGGGCCAGGCCGCCGACTACGACCGGGTTATCATGGAGATATGGACCGACGGCACGATCCGGCCCGAAGACTCGCTGGCTCAGGCGGCCCAGATTATGGTCCAATATCTGCGCCCGCTCAGCGGCATCAGCGAAGAAACCTTCCTCCCCGTCGAAGAAGAGGAAGTCGAAGAATCCATCCCCAACGAGATCTACGACACGCCCATTGAATCGCTAGACCTGAGTGTCCGCGTATTCAACTCGCTCAAGCGTACTGGCATCACTCGCGTAGGCGAGATGCTGGACATGCTGGAGCGTGGGGAAGAGACGATGCTGGCGATCCGCAACTTTGGCGAGAAGTCGCTGGAAGAGCTGAAGCGCCAGCTGGTCGTCAAGGGATTCCTCTCTGAAGAAGAGGCCGGGCTCGACGGGGCTTGATCTGGCATAGAAAGTTCAACCCGACCGGACAGCGCCGGGCCGGGTAGCGAAGGTAACGAGAGACGAGTGAGGATGCGAGATGCGACATAAAGTAGCTGGTCGCAAACTGGGGCGAGATAGTGCACACCGCAAGGCGCTGCGCCGCAATATGGTTGCCGACCTGATCGCTCATGAGCGACTGATAACGACGGAAGCAAAGGCGCGCATGCTGCGCCCGACTGCCGAAAAAGTGATCACCATTGCCAAACGCGGCCTGGCCAGCGGCGACGAAGCGGCGGCTGTCCATGCGCGCCGCATTGCGGCGACGCGCATGGCGCGCAATCGTGTCGTCGATAGCGAAGATGGGCGCGTTGAAGTGGACACTATTAAGAAGCTCTTCGACGAGATCGCGCCGCGTTATCGGGACCGGCCCGGCGGCTACACCCGCATGATCAAGATCGGGCGCCGGCCCGGCGATGCCGCCAATATGGCGATGGTCATGCTCGTGGAGTCTGACGACGAGGCGTAGGCCGCTTCGCTAGCGTGACAGCAAGGCGTTACCGCGCCACGGTCGAGTACGATGGCAGTGATTACTTTGGCTTTCAGCGCCAGGCGCCCGGACAGCCCACCATCCAGGCGGAGCTGGAGCGAGCGCTGGGCATCATTGCCGCACAGCCTGTCGCCGTCGCCGGCGCCGGGCGTACCGACACGGGCGTACATGCCCGCGGGCAGGTTATCGCCTTTGACCTTGACTGGTCGCACGGCGTGGATGCCCTACAACGGGCCGTCAACGCCAATCTGCCGGCGGACATTGTCCTGCTGGATGTCCAGATAGCGGCGCCCGGCTTTCATCCGCGCTTCGACGCACGGAGACGCCGCTACGTTTACACGATTTACAATGCACCGGTACGCAGTCCGCTGCGTCGTCTACAGAGCTGGCATCTGGCCGAAGCGCTCGACGTAGCGGCGATGAATGAGGCGGCCGGCGTTCTTGTAGGCGAACACGACTTTGCCACTTTCGGCCAGCCGCCGCAGGGTCAGAACACGGTGCGTGTCCTTTACCAGGCTGGCTGGCAGCGCGAGAATGAGCTGCTCCTCTTTACGATTGAGGGCAACGCATTCTTACAGCGCATGGTGCGCAGCATCGTGGGCTCGTTGCGACTGGTCGGCGACGGGCGCTGGACGGTGGCCAACTTTGTGGCTGCCTTTCACGCCCGCGAGCGCGACCGGGCCGGGCAGACAGCGCCGCCGCACGGCCTGTACCTGGCTGCGGTCACCTATGATGATTGAGATCGTAGTGGAGATGAACTCATGAAGACAATTTGGACCACAGAAGCGGAGGTTGAGCGCGCCTGGTACGTCGTCGATGCCGAGGGCAAGACGCTTGGTCGCCTGGCATCGCAGATCGCGGCTCTCCTCCGCGGCAAGCACAAGCCGACCTACAATCCGTCGGCGGACACTGGCGACTTTGTTATTGTCGTCAACGCCGCGAAGATTCACGTCACCGGCCAGCGCCTGGACCAGAAGAAATATTACACGCATTCCGGTTATCAGGGCGGTCTCAAGGAAAGAACGCTGCGCCAGATGCTGGAGAAGAAGCCGGAACAGGTAATCTACCTGGCCGTGCGCGGTATGCTGCCCAAGAACGTGCTGGGCCGGAAAATGATCAAGAAGCTGAAAGTGTACGCGGGCCCGGACCATCCGCATGCTGCCCAGGGCCCGGAACCGCTGGAGATTTAGGAGAAGCAGAGGCATGGAACTTCCTGAAGTATTGCAGGATGAACGGTACTACGAGGGCATTGGCCGTCGTAAGCGCTCCTCGGCCCGCGTCCGGATTTACCCTTCGGTGCAGCAGGAGCCGCTTTTTCTCGTCAATGAAAAAGACGTGCGGGATTTCTTTCCCCGTTTTGGCGATTACGAGATCCTGACCGGCCCGCTGGCCGACACCGACCTTTTGGGCCGCGTGGCCGTGACGGTGCTGGTCGAGGGTGGCGGTATTACTGGCCAGCGCGACTCGGTGCGCCTGGGCCTGGCGCGTGCCCTGGTTGAGTACGACGAGAACCTGCGCGGCGTCCTGCGTGACCACGGCCACCTGACCCGCGATCCCCGTGTGAAGGAACGGAAGAAGCCGGGGCTCAAGCGTGCCCGTAAGGCGCCGACCTACACCAAGCGCTAAGTTGACTCTCAGCGTGTGAAGCCGCACAGCAGCGCCGGTTGCCTGGTCTGTTGGAGCGGTCTTTACCCGACTATTTCAAGCTAATGCGCCCGAACCGGTGCGGCAGCAGTGTATTGCAAAGGCGAGCGGCTCTGTCTCGCCTTTTTCCTTTCTAAGGACAGCGTATGGGCGAACCGCAAACAGGGGGAATCACCATCGTCGGCCTTGGGCCCGGCGCTGGGCGTCTGCTGACCAGGGAAGCGTGGGCGGTACTGGAAGAGGCCGGCGAGGTCTATTTACGGACCGCGCACCATCCGGCCGTAGCCGACCTTCCCGCCCACTTAGTGCGCCACAGTTTCGATAGCGTATATGACACGGCGGCGGAGTTCGCCGCCGTCTACGAAGAAATCACGGCTACCGTGCTGCGCCTTGGCCGCCGGCCCGAAGGTGTCGTCTATGCCGTCCCCGGCCATCCGCACATCGCCGAGGCGACCGTAACAGCGATATCCCAGGCCGCCGCCGCGGCAGGTATTGCCATGCGCATTGTCCCGGGCCTGAGCTTTGTCGAGCCAGTTCTGACTGCCCTCGGCCTGGATGGTCTCGACGGGCTGCAGCTCGTCGATGCGCTGACGATAGCCGCTAACGCGCACCCGCCGGTCAGCCCCGATGCGCCCCTGCTCCTCGGCCAGGTGTACAGCCGGCTGCTGGCGGGCGAGCTAAAGCTGGCGCTGATGGCCGTGTATCCAGACGAGCATCCGGTGGTGCTGGTGCATGCCGCCGGGACGGATGCGGAGCTATTAGAGCGCGTGGCCCTCTACGAGATCGACCGCAGCGAGCAGATTGATCTGTTGACCAGTCTGTTCGTGCCGCCGCTGCCTCTGCCGGCCAGCCTGGAAGCGCTGGCGGAAGCCTCGGCCGTGCTGCGCGGGCCAGGCGGCTGTCCCTGGGACCAGGAGCAGACGCCGCAGACATTGCGCGCCGGCTTCCTCGAAGAGGCGGCGGAGCTACTGGACGCGCTCGACCGGCGGGACGTGGAAAACCTGCGTGAAGAGCTAGGGGACGTGTTGTGGCACATTGTTATGCAGGCACAGATGGCGCGCGAGGAAGAGCTATTCCGCTTGAGTGACGTGATCGCCGACATCCATGCCAAGATTAAGCGTCGCCACCCGCATGTCTGGGGAGACTGGCAGGCAACGCACAGCGACGAGGTCATCGCCAACTGGGAAGCCATCAAATTGCGGGAAAAAGAGGCCGGCGGCGCTGCTCCCGCGTCGCTGCTGGATAATATTTCTGTGGCGCTGCCGGCGCTGGCGCGCTCGCAGAAGATACAGGAACGGGTACGCAAAGTGGGCTTCGATTGGCCCGCCCTGGAGGGGGTCATAGCCAAACTCCACGAGGAGATCGCCGAGCTGGCGGAGGCGCGCACCGAAGACGCGCAACAGGCCGAGCTTGGCGATTTGCTATTTGCGGCGGTAAACTGGGCGCGCTGGCTGGGCGTCGACGCCGAAGGCGCCCTACGCGAGGCGAACCTGCGCTTCAGCCATCGCTTTCGCCAACTGGAGTTGCTGGCTGCTGCTCGCGGCATTTCGCTCGAGAGTGCGGGAATTGACGCGCTTGAGCTGCTGTGGCAGGAGGTTAAGGAGGGAGAAAGTTGAGCCCAATCAATTGGATACTGCTGGGTATTGCCGGCCTATTTGCGCTGGCAGCTATCCTTTCGGCGGTGGCCGCGTTTGGTCTCCGCGCGCGCATAGACAGCTCAGCCTATGGCGTTGACCGGCAGGAGCGGCGGCGCACCATGCAGGTCTCGTTCATCCGGGCGCTCGCCTTTGCCGTTCTGGCGGTCATCTTCTTTGGCGGTTATGGGCTCAGTACGCGCTCCGGCAGCTCGCGCACGGCAGGCCCTGGCGTAGAGCCGACGCCGCCCGCCGCTGCCACGGAGACACCGGAAGTGACGAGCACGGCGACCAGGGCAGTTACCCCCACGGCAACCGCCGCAGCGGCGACGGCGACGGCGACCGCCCCGGCCATAACGGAAACGCCGACCGTGACGCCGACGGCCACCATCACGCCGACGCCGGAGCCTTCGGCCATCGTCATTGCGCCGGCCGGCCTCTATCTGCGTGATGTGCCGGGCGGGACCGCGGAGCTGGAGCTGGTCGCCGAAGGAACTGTGCTGGTCTTGCTGCCAGGGCAGGAGACGGTAGACGACCTTGAATGGCAGCAGGTGCGGACGCCGAGTGGTCTCGAAGGTTGGGTGGCGGCCGATTTTCTAGAATACCAGCAGTAGAAACAAAAAGGGCATGGCAACGACGCCCGTTGCCATGCCAGCAACCCCTCAGAGGTGGGCTCTCCTGAGCAGGGCCCGGGTCATGCTAGAGTAGGGAAGTCCAGTCGCCCTCGCCGCTGACCAGGCCGCTCATATCGAGTTCGGTAATCGCCGTCAACCAGACGGCGGATAGGCCCGATTCATGCTCGGTCATGGTGGACTTCACCTGGGGTCCGACGTGGAGAACATCGGCGTCGCCAGCCTCGAGAATGGTAGGCGAGGCAGCCGACCAGTGAAAGCGCAGCCGGTGCCGGCAAGTGCGGCAGACCCACTCTTGAACGCCTTCGGTATCGACACTGATTAGCTGCATGACATGCGTCTGGTGGCTCATCTCTCTGTCCGTTTTACTCGTCCTAATACCCTGCCGGGTTTCCTGTACCGAACTATCCATCTGCTGTCATTGTGGGTGAAAGCTCAATATGGGGAAATGGGGGGAGTCCCTACTTTCCGGCGAAATTCCCCCCCAGCTTCAGACGGCGCCGGCCTGCTCCCAGTCGCTGGAAGGGTTCACCTACCGGCAGCAGCCGGCGGGCCTAACTCTCCTCGGCCGGGCGCAGCGACTTGAGGTAGGCCGAGTCCTTTCTTTCTATATACTCAATGCTTTGGTGCCGGAAATAAGTGTCGTATAGCTCTGCATAGTGACCGCCGGCCCGGAGCAATTCCTCGTGGCTGCCTTCTTCGATGATGCGGCCGCGCTCCAGGACGATGATGCGGTCGGCCGTACGCACGGTGGAGAGGCGGTGGGCGATGATAATGGCGGTGGTACGGGTCATGATCAGCTCCAGCGCCTGCTGAATCTGCGACTCGGTAAAGGGATCGACGCTTGCCGTCGCTTCGTCGAGGATGAAGATGCGCGGCTGCTGGACAAGGACGCGCGTCAGGGCCACCAACTGCCGCTGGCCCATCGAGAGCCGGCTGCCTCGCTCGCCAACCTCGCTGTCCAGGCCATCCGGCAGTGTCTCCAGCCACTCGCCGTTGCCAATGCGCTGCGCCATTGCCAGGATCTCCTCATCCGTTGCCTCTGGTCGCCCGAAGCGGATATTGTCGGCGACACTGCCGTCAAAGAGGAACGGAACCTGGTTGACGATACCCAGGTGGGCGCGGAACGCTTCCAAGTCAAATTGGCGGATGTCGTAGCCGTCGATGCAGATCTCACCTTCCTGGAATTCGTAGAAGCGGGCGATCAGCTTGATGATGCTCGATTTGCCGGCGCCGGTATGGCCAACCAGAGCCACGCTCTCGCCCGCGGTAATCTTCAGGGAGAAACCGTCCAAGACGCGCTCGCCTGCCTTGTAGGCGAAACCCACATCGCGAAAGCTGATAGCGCCGCGCAGCTCCGGGACCGGCTGGCTGCCCGTCTGGATGACGGCCGGCTCGGCGTCGATGAGGGCGAAGACGCGCTCGGCCGACGACAGGCCCGCCTGGAACTGGCTCCAGAAGGCGGAGATGTTAATCACCGGAAACCAGAAGCGGTCGACGCTGGCCATAAAGAGGTACCAGGCGCTGACCGTAATCAGTCCCGTGATGGCGGCGCGACCGCCGAAGTAGAGCAAGAGTGCGGTGGCGACGCCGGAGAGCGCGTTCAGCGTGGGGAAGATATTGGCGAGCACGAAGCCACGCTTGAGATTAATTTCATACGACTGATCGTTTACGGCGCGGAACTCTTCATAGATAGCCGCTTCCTGGCGGAAGTTCTTGGCGACGCTGATGCCGGTCACGGCTTCCTGGATGGCCTTGTTCACCTCGCCCATCGCGCGCGAGCCCTGCTGGGTGACGCGCCGGGCGAGGCGGCGGAAGCTTAGCGCAACCAGTGCGACGATGGGGGACATGGCGAGGACCGCCAGCGTCAGGCCCACGTCTCTGGTAAGGAGCACGGTCAGGAGAATGAGGGCCGTGAAGACCTGGTTGATCACGTCGGTGCTGAGCATGATCACCTGGCCGAACTCTTCGGTATCGCTGGTGATGCGACTTACGACGCGGCCGGAGCTGAACTGGTCGTAGAAGGCAAGGTCTTGCTCGGCAGCGGCGGCAAAGGCATCTCTGCGCATATCGAGCACGACGTCGGAAACGACCTCGGTGGTCAACTGGCGGCGCACCAGGTTCGCGACCCAGATGCCGGCGCCGACGAGGAAAATGATGACGATCAGCAGCCAGAGGAGATCGCGCTCGCTCGGCTCGGTGACGATGTCGATGCCGCTGGAGACGACGAGGGGCAGGGCGGCGCCCAGGGTAGCCATCACCAGGGTGGCCGCGCTGACGATGATAATCTTGCGCCGATGCGGCCTGAAGTAATAGCCTATCCGCCTCAAAATGTCGCGATCGTCGTATTGTCGGTCATAGGCCTCGGCGTCGAGGCCGCGCATCATAGCCACGTCATCCTCCGGTTGCTGACTACCGGGCCAAAGGATACCACCGGCGCAGACGATTGCCACATGGACGGAGCCGACCTGCTGGCGACGTATCTGCCCCTGGCCGCACTCTGGCCTGCACTTGCCCACCACTGCTCACCTCCTATAATCTCTCGGCAGACAATGATCGACGTGGCCCTTGCTCCCCAGATTCTAGACAGCCGGCGCCTGCCGTGGCCGGTCTCCTGGCCGTCGCTATTCGGCCGCGAGGCCCCGCTGCTGCTGGAGATTGGCTTTGGCAATGGGCAGTTTCTGGTCGAGCTGGCGAGGGCCCGCCCGCAGGCGAACATCCTGGGACTGGAGATTTCGCAGCCGGCGCTGCGGCGGGCTGCGCAGCGGGCCTCGGCGCGGGGCCTGCACAACCTGCGTCTCGTCTACGGCCTGGCCCGGCAATTTCTCTGGAGTAATTGCGCGCCCGCCAGCCTCCACGAGGTATTCGTTAACTTTCCTGACCCGTGGCCGAAGGCAGCGCATCACCACCGTCGTCTGTTCAGCGCCAGCTTCCTGGAGCTGCTGGCGACGCGGCTCGCCGCAGGAGGGCTGCTGGATATCGCCACCGATCATGCTGACTACGCCGCCGTGATTGCGTCGCTGCTGGGCGATTCACCCTACTTTGACAGCCGGCACCCTGTCGCTGCCGTTGCCAGCAGAACAGGCAGCGTCCGCACCAAGTACGAGCAGAAGGCGCTGGCCGAGGGGCGACGCTGCTATTATTTCCACTGGCGGCGCAACGAACAGGCCGCGCCGCCATCCTTTGCCCTTCCGGAGGAATTGCCCATGCCGCATGCTGTTCTGCGCTCGCCGCTCGCGCCGGGGGCGATAGCCACTGCCTTTCAGGCCGCGACCTATGAAGGCGAGGGCCACATTGTGCGCTTTATCGGGCTGTTCCAGGCCACTGGCGAGCGCCTCCTGCTGGTAGACACACACGTCGAAGAAGAGCCGGTGGCGCAGCGGGTAGCCCTTTCTATCCGCCCTCGCGGCGGGCCGGCCGGTGAAGCTGCCGGCGAAATCATCGTCGGGCTGCACGACCTCGGCTTTCCGCGCGCCACGCCGGGCGTGCAGGCCGCCGTTGGCTACCTGACGCGATGGCTGCTCGCGCTGCATCCTGAGATGGCGTTGCTGCGCAGCAACGTACCAGCCGGCCTGATCCCGTAATCGATGCAGCTGGGTCTTGAGCTTTACCGGGAAGAGGTAGACGTCGAACCGGACGTAACGATCAGCCTGATTGAGATCGCGCCGGAAGCCCCTGAACATACGCTACTCTTCCTGCACGGCTTTGGCGGTAACGGCGCGCAGTGGCGCTACCAGATAGAAGCTTTCGCCGAGCGCAACCGGGTGATTGCGCCTGACATGCGCGGTCATGGCGGCTCCAGCCGGGCCAGGAACGGTTACGAAATGGAGAATCTGCTCGACGACCTGGAAGCCGTGCTGGCGGCGCGTGGCGTGGACCAGCCGCTGGTGATCGTCGGCCATTCCTTTGGCGGCGCGGTGGCCGTGGAGTACGCGCTGCGCCACCCGGAGCGGGTCAGCCGGCTGGTCTTGATTGCCACTGCCGCCGAGTTTCGCCTCTTTTGGTTTTATCGGTTAGCTGCCCAGCTGCCAGATCCGTTGCTGCGCTCGCTCGTGCAGCCGCTTATTTCCGGCTTTGTCAACGCGGGCGTCATTCCCCTCAAGCGCCTTTACCACGCGGCGCTTAATGCCTGGCGCGGCTGGGACAAGTTCGCCAGGCTGGAAGCGCCGGTCATGGTCATCCGCGGCGCGCGCGATCTTGTCTTTCCCCAGGCAGCATTCGCCCGCGTAGCCGAGGTCATTCCCCACGCCGAAGACATCAACGTGGGCGCGTCCGGTCATATGGTCATGATTGAGCGCCGCGACGCCGTCAATCGCGCTATCGAGCGATTTATCGACGCCGACAACGCAACGGCGCGCCACTCGCGCTGGCGCAGTGGGCAAGACGAGTGGGAGCCGCGCGCCACGTTGATGGCCCAGCGTCCCTGGCTCGTGCATTACGAATCGGGCGTGCCGCACACCATCGATATACCGCGCGTGCCGCTGACGCGCCTGCTGGACCGCGCCGTGCGCAAGTTCCGCTACCGGCCGGCCATCTTTTATGAGGGGCGCGCGCTCTCCTACCGCTTCTTCAACAATCAGGTGAACCGTTTCGCCAACGCCCTACAGACGCTGGGCGTGGCCCGGGGCGCGCGGGTAATGCTGCTGCTGCCCAACGTGCCCCAGCTAGCGATGGCCTACTACGGCGCCCTGCGCTACGGCGCCGTGGTCGTCATGAGCAACCCCCTGGCCGCGCCCGAGGAAATGGTCCGCCAGGCGCAGGATTCGGGCGCCGAGCTGCTGGTGACGCTAACCGATTTCCAGGAAGCGGCTATGGTTATCCGTGCGCAGACGGCTATCCGTCACGTCGTCTACGCCCACGTAGACGACTATGCGCCTTACTACCGGCCGCTGCAGTATCTCTTTGTGCCGTGGCGCCGCCGCTGGCGGCAGCGCCAGCGGCGGCACAAGCTGGGCGAGCAGGATTATCGCTGGCGGTCACTGTTGCGCAGCCACTCCATCGCCCCGCCGGCCGTGAGCGCCGCCGCCAATGACCTGGCCGTCATCCAGTACACGGGGGGCACGACAGACCGCCCCCAGGGCATTATGCTGAGCCATGCCAACCTGGTGGCGAACGCTTTGCAGACGCGCGTCTGGATGCCGACGCTGCGCGATGGGGAAGAGCGGGTACTATCGGTCGTGCCGTTTAACCATGCCTATGGCATGACCACGGCGATGAATCTGCCCATCGCCATTGGCGCGGCGATGATCATGATAGCGGAATTTGATACGCGCGTCGTGCTGGAACATATCCGGCGCTACCGGCCGTCGCTGTTTCCCGGCGTGCCATCGATGTACGTGGCCATCAACAACTTCTCCGGCGTCCGTCGCTTCGACATCCAGTCGATCCAGGCGTGTATCAGCGGCGCGGCGCCGCTGCCCATCGAGGTGGAAGAGGCGTTCGAGCGGCTGACCAAGGGGCGGTTGGTGGAAGGGTATGGGTTGAGCGAGGCCAGCCCGGTGACGCACGTCAACCCGATTTTCGGGCAAGACCGCGTAGGCTCGATTGGGCTGCCGCTGCCGAACACGGAAGCGCGCATTGTCGACCTGCGCACGGGGATTCCACTGCTGGTGCCGGCCGGGCAGTTTGGCGAGCTGCAGGTGCGTGGCCCGCAGGTGATGGTCGGCTACTGGCGTAACGAAAAGGCGACGCGCGCCGCGCTCGACGCCGACGGCTGGTTGCGCACCAACGATATTGCGCGCATGGACGCCGAGGGCTATTTCCAGATCATCAGCCGGCGCCAGGACACCTGGCAGGCGGACGACGCCAGCCTGGCTTTCCCGCGCGATATTGAAGAGGTCATCTATGAGATCCCCGAAGTGCGTGAAGTGGTGGTCATTGCCGTCGCGAACCGGCCGGTCGCCTTCGTCCAGCTAAAGGAAGGGGCGCAGGTGCCGGCTGACGCGATCATCGCCTTTGCCCGCCGCCGCTTGCCGCCGCAGCAGGCGCCACGACTGGTGATCTTTGTCAAGGAGTTTCCGCGCAGCCTGATCGGCAAGGTGCTGCGGCGCGAGCTGGTCAGCCAGTACGAGCATGCGATCCAGGCGGGCGCAGGTAGCGTTGGCGCGCACCTGCCGGGGCTCAGCGACGAGCGCTGATTAACTCGAGAATAGTTCTCCCACGGAACAGCTGACAGCTTGCAAAGACCTGTCAGCTGTCGACGCAAGCAACTTCGGCTGAATCTGGTTCAGGAGGTAATCGTGACCAATCTACCGCTCTCGCGCATGACGCTGTACAAACATGGGGTTGGCTATTTCGAGCGCCGCGGGCCGGTTAGCGGCGAGCAGCTTTCTCTGACGTTTCACGAGTCACAGATGAATGATCTGCTCAAGAGTCTGACGGTGATCGACCAGGGGGAGGGGCAGGTGCTGGGCATCGACTATCCGACGCCACAGAGCCGAGAGGAGCGGCTGGCCGGCAACAGTATCCGGCTGCGCCAGGGATCAAGCCTGCGCGACCTGCTGACCAGCCTGCGCGGGCGCCAGGTGACGCTGCTGCTGGACCAGGAGGAGCGCCACGAGGGCCGGCTGCTGGGTATCGACGAGCTGGACGAGCAGCCGCTGGCTACGGCGCTCGTCTCGCTGCTGGAGAACGACGGCGAGCAGGCGCTTGCCTTTCCGCTGGGCCGCGTGCTGGGAGTGCGCGTCCGCGACGAGAACGCGGCGCGCGACCTGCACTTCTTCCTCGATACGGCGATGGCCCAGGACGATTACCGCCAGGTAACGGTACGGCTGTCGCCGGGCGAGCACGATCTGCTGGTGAGCTACGTGGCGCCGGCGCCGACCTGGCGCGTTAGCTACCGGCTCGTGGGCGGCGCCGGCGACGATGACGAGAGCGAGTTCCTGCTGCTGGCCTGGGGCATCTTCGACAACCAGCTGGAGGAGGATCTGGAAGGCATTGAGCTGACATTGGTGGCCGGGATGCCCATCTCCTTTGTCTATGACCTGCACACACCGTTTACGCCGGAGCGCCCGGAGGTAGCTGAGGAAGCGCGCGTGGCCCCCGGCCCCGTCGCCTTCGACGCGCCGCTGCAGAAGCGCACGCTGGAAGCCGCGCCCGCCCAGGCCTTCGCCATGCCAGCCGCGGAAGCCGCGCCGATGGATATGCGGGCAGAGCTGCGCGGGGCGGCCCTGGTTACCACAACCGGCGAGGCGCGGGGCGAGCAGTTCCAGTATCGTATCGGTACGCCGGTTACCGTGGGCCGTGGCCAATCGGCCCTGGCGCCGATCATTGCCGCCGACCTGCCCGGGAAGCGCGAGCTGCTCTACAACAGCCGGCAGATGCCGGCGCACCCGGTTGCCGTGCTGCGGCTGCACAACACAAGTGAGCTGACGCTGGAGCGCGGGCCGGTCACCGTGATTGCCGGCGACGGCTATGCCGGGGAGGCGATCCTGCCCTATACAGCGGCCGGGGCCGAGTTTTACGTACCCTATGCCGTGGAGCTAAACGTGCGCGTCCGCGAGGAGGTAAACCACCGCAACGAGATACGGTCGGTCTATTTCCAGGATGCCTATCTGGTCGTCGAACAGTGGGATATTCGCCAGCGCGACTATTCAGTCGTGAATAAGACGGCGGAGCCAAAGCGCATCCTGATCGAGCACCCGCGGCAGGGCAATTATAAACTGTTCGATTCGCAGCAGCCGGTGGAGACGACGCCGGAGCAGTGGCGTTTTGCGCTGGACGCGCCGCCACAGCAGGAAGCCGTGCTGCGCGTGCAGGAGCGGCAGCTCATCAGCCGGCGCGAGACGATTGAGCAGCAGTCTTACCAGCAGCTGAGCCGGTACCTGCAGGCCGGCCTGCTGGACCAGGAGATACACGACACGCTGGTAACCCTGCTGCGACTCGCGGAGCAGCACCAGGAGGTGGAGGCTGAGCTGCAGAAGATTGAGCAGCAGCGGCAGCAGCTCTATGCTTCCCAGGAACAGATCCGGCAGAATTTGCAGGCGCTGGGCGCCGCCGGGAAGGAGGGCGCGCTGCGCAGTGACTTTGTGGAGCGTCTGCAGCGCAGCGAGCAGCAGCTGGAGGCCCTGCAGGCCACGGAGGCTGCAGCCAAGGAACGGCGTGCCGCCCTGGAACGCGAACTGGAGGAGAGATTGGCGGCTCTGGCGCCCTGACGGCGGCGTATGCCGCAATCAGGGCTGGATGGTGAGCAGATAGCCCCCGGCGCAGCGCTCTGAGCCGTAGCCCCAGATGGCGTCGAAATCGTAGGAGACGTGCTCACCGGCGCGGCTGTCGGGCTGCCCGTCGTTCACCTGGTAGCCGAGGCCAGGGCCGGCCCAATGACCATAGGGATCAAAGGCGATGACCTGACGCTGCCCATCCTGCTGGCTGTAGCCGGCCGCCACTAGAAAGTGGCCCGAACCGCTGCTGGTGAGGCGAGTGCTGACGACGATGCTCGGCGCGCCACAGTCGACTGCCGCCGTCAGCCGTTCCCAGGCTCTGTCGGCGGAGAGGCAGGCAGAGCGGACCGTCACGCCGTGATCGCCAAGCATGTCCACCACCTGGGCGATGTGCGTGGGGTTGGCATAGGATTGCCAGAGCTGGTTGGCGGTATCAGCCATCGCCTCAAAGGTAGCGGGTACGGCGCCGCGCATGGCCAGAACCATTGCCGCGCTGGCAACGCCGCACTGGCGGTCGCCCTCGGCGGAGAGGGCAAGCTGGTTGAGGTAGACTGCCTCCAGCCCGGGAATGGCATTCTGGGCGCGCGCCGGCCGCGGGCCAGCCGGGCAGCTTCCGCCGGACGAATGCAGCAGCCGGAATGGTTTGCCCCCCGTACCCGATCCCGTGCGCGTCGTCGCCAGCGCCGGCACAGACAACGACAGCAAGAGCAGCATCAGCAACGCCGCCACTCCCTCGCTCCGTAATAGGCGTGGTTTCACCCTTGTAGAACTCCCTGCGGGCAGCCGGCCGCCGCGAGCGCTCTGTATCAGAGCAAGCGGGCAGCGACGCGCGCTAGCACGATGTCACAGCCAAATGTGGGTTGCCTCTTCCCTGAGGGTTCCCCGGGCCGCTCCCATTCTACCGGCTAGAGATGGATTTTCCTGACGGAAAGCCTACGGATTTCTGACGCTGCGGCCAGCAAGGCGTGACCCGTGCGTGATTATGTGCAGCGAGGGTTGCGGCAATTACGAGGCAGGCGACTCTTCCTGGCTCGCCAACCGCAAAAAGCCTAGAGCAGCCGCCACGGCCAGCAGGGCGCCGGCGAACCAGACGAGACGTGGGTCGGCGTTGTCCATCACCAGCCCGGCCGCCAGCGGGCCGACGCCCTGGGCCAGGGGCCACGTGAAGCCATAGATAGCCATATAGCGGCCGCGCATCGTCCGCGGCGCGAAGCGAGCAACCATGGCGTGCGCCGTCGGCTGGACGAGCAGCTCGCCCAGCGTGGCAATGACGATCGCGAGCACAAAGAGGCCGTAGCTGGCCGTCAGGCCGAAGATTGCCAGCCCAACGGCATAGAGGAGGGCACCGCTCATCATCAGGCGCAGGGGCCGAAAACGGCTCGCCTGGCGTGTGACTGCAAACTGCAGGGCCACGACCATGGCTGCATTGACGCTGACCAACCAGCCGTAACGCTGTTCGGGTACGCCATGGACATCGCGCAAATAGACCGAGAGCGTGCTGAAAATCTGCGTGTAGCCCATGGTCAGCAGCACCATCGTCAGAACGAAGCCCATGAAGCGGGCGTCGCGGAAGACAACGGAATAGCCGCGCACGGTCTGGCGCAGGCTTAGCTCCACGCCATCGTCGTCTGGCTGCGGGCGAGTCTCGCTTAACAGCCAGAGGACGAGTATCGCCGTGATGACGCTGGCGATGGCGTCGATGACAAAGAGGGCGAGATAGGAGCGGGCGGCAATGAAACCGCCGAAAGCCGGCCCGAGGGCGATGGCCGCATTGTTGGCGACGCGCAGGACGGAAAAACCCTCGGCCCGCTTATCTTCGGGTAACAAATCGGCGACCATGGCCTCCTGCGCCGGCCGGCCGATGCCGCCGAACAGCCCGGCCAGAAGGTCGAAGACAAAAAGTAGGGCGAAGCTGGCAACCAGGCCAATGCCCAGGCTGGCCAGACCGCTGCCGACGAGGCCGATGACCAGGATCGTGCGCCGCCCAAAGCGGTCGGTCAGCGCGCCGCCGAGTGCGCCGCCGGCGACCCGCGACACAGCCAGCACGGAGAAGAAGAGCCCCGCCTCGGTCATGCCGACGCCGAACTTGGAGGTGACATAGAGTGCGAAAAAGGGAAAAAGGACGGCGCCGCCGAGGCGGTCGATGAAGGTGGCTCCCAGCAGGAACCAGAATGTCAGGGGATAATCGCGATAAAGTCGCTGCAGTCGCGCTCCCAGGCTCCGGTTGCCGTTGCTGGCTTCGTTGCTCATGGGTCCGAAGGGTATCCCAAATCTCCTCAGGCTGAAAGTGAGTGTGGCGCCAGAGCCATCTACCCGCGGCCGGGCGGCCAATATACCTGAAGTTGTATCCCCGCTTGGTGTCGGGATACAGGATTTTCCGACTCTCGCCCACTATCATGAAACGTGCGACCGGCATGATCCGGTAGCGAGAACATTTGC
Source organism: uncultured Ardenticatenaceae bacterium (assembly GCA_964579295.1). Taxonomy (GTDB): domain Bacteria; phylum Chloroflexota; class Anaerolineae; order Promineifilales; family Promineifilaceae; genus JAAYYY01. The sequence goes on along the minus strand of CAZOGK010000010.1, from coordinate 83,105 downwards.
CAAAAATAGCTACAGTAGGAAGGAGCCGACTATGAAACTAAACGCACTTTATCACCTCTACGTGACCGAGCTAAAAGATATGTACAGCGCCGAGAAGCAGCTGGTAGAAGCGCTGCCGAAACTGGCCCAGGCGGCGAGCACACCGGAGCTGCGCCGGGCCTTTGAGTCCCACCTTGAGGAGACGAAACAGCATCACCAGCTGGTGCGCGCCATCCTGGACGAGCTTGACGAGAATCCTGGCAATAAGGTCTGTAAGGGCATGCAGGGCATCATCGAGGAAGGCAGCGAGGTCGCGCGCGAAGAGGGCACGCCCAAGGCCCGCGACGCCGCGCTCATCCTCTCGGCGCAAAAGGCCGAGCATTACGAGATTGCCGTCTACGGCGGGCTGCGCGCCTACGCCCGGCTGCTTGGTTACACCGAGGCCGCCGAGACGCTCAACGAGATCCTTGACCAGGAGTACGAGGCCGACCAGAAGCTGGACGACCTCGCCGAGGGCGGCCTGCTCGAGCAGGGCCTCAACGAAGAGGCGATGCGGTAGGTGGGCTTCTGGGGTTGAAAGTTAAAAGTTGGCAGTAAAAAGCCGTAAGCGTTTGCTTACGGCTTTTTCGTATGGCAGCGGGCGGAAAAGCGGCTTATACGTCCAGATTGCGCACTTCGCTGGCGTGAGTGGTGATAAAGCGGCGGCGCGGGGCTACCTGGCTGCCCATGAGCATGTCGAAGGTCCGGTCGGCGAGCATGGCGTCTTCGACGGTTACCTTGAGCAGGGTACGCACTTCCGGGTTCATCGTCGTCTCCCATAGCTGCTCCGGGTTCATCTCGCCCAGACCCTTGTAGCGCTGCAGGCCGAATTTCTTGCCGTTCAGCCCCTTCAGCAGCTTCTGCGTCTCCGCTTCGTTGTATGTATATTGGACGTCTTTGCCGACCTTCACCTGGTAGAGCGGTGGCTGGGCGATGTAGAGATGGCCCCTTTCGATGAGCGGCGCCATGTAGCGGAAGAAGAAGGTGAGCAGCAGCGTGCGGATGTGGCTGCCGTCTACGTCGGCGTCGGTCATGATGATCACGCGGCCGTAGCGCAGGTTATCCATCTCGAAAGAGTCGCCGACGCCGATGCCCAGGGCGCTGATGAGCGCCTTGACTTCGTTATTGGCAAGAATGCGGTCGAGCCGGGCGCGCTCCGTGTTGAGGATCTTGCCGCGCAGGGGCAACACAGCCTGGAAGTGACGGTCGCGCCCTTGTTTGGCGCTGCCGCCAGCGGAGTCGCCCTCGACGATATATAGCTCAGAGCGGGCGGGGTCGCGCTCGCTGCAGTCGGCCAGCTTGCCGGGGAGGGTCATGCTCTCCAGCGCGCTCTTGCGCATGACCAGCTCGCGCGCCTTGCGCGCGGCGTTGCGGGCGCGGCTGCTGGTCAGGCAGCGCTCCATGATGCGCTTGGCTTCACGCGGATGTTCGTCCAGGTAGGTTGCCAGCGCGTCCTGGGTTACGCTGCTGACGATACCCGCTACCTCGTTGTTCATCAGCTTGACCTTGGTCTGGCTCTCAAATTGCGGGTCGGGGTGCTTGACGCTGACCACGGCGGTGATCCCTTCGCGCGTGTCGTCGCTCGTGAAGTTCGGGTCCTTCTCTTTGAGGAAGCCGTGCTTACGCGCATAGGTGTTGATGACGCGGGTCACGGCCGTGCGCAGACCGGTCAGATGTGTACCGCCGTCGGGTGTGCTGATGGTATTGGCAAAGGCATACTCCGACGCGGTCATCGAGTCGGTATACTGGATGGCGACCTCCACGTCGACATTATCGATCTCTTTCTGGTCGTAGATGGGATCGTGCAAGACTTCACGGTTGCGATTCATGTAGCGCACGAAGGATTTGAGCCCGCCTTCAAAGAAGAAGCTCATCTCCTGCGGCGTCTCCGGCCGTTCGTCGCGCACGGTGATAAAGACGCCGCGCGTGACGAAGGCCATTTCGCGGAAGCGGCCGACAAGCGTCTCGAAGCGATAGTCCAGCCCCTCCTCGCTGAAGATGGTGTCGTCGTAGCGGAAGGAGGTGGTCGTGCCAGTGTCTTCGTCGTCGGCAAGCGGGCGCAGCTGCTCCACCGGCGTCTGCGGCAGGCCGCGCTCGTAGCGCTGCTGCCAGATGTAGCCGTCGCGACGCACGGTGACGACCATCCATTCGGAAAGGGCATTGACGGCCGCCGCGCCCACGCCGTGGAGGCCGCCGGAGACCTTATAGACACTGCTGTCGAACTTGCCGCCGGAATGCAGCGTCGTGTGCACCAGCTCCAGTGCCGAGACCTGCTCAGTAGGATGGATATCGACCGGAATACCAACGCCATTGTCGCTGATGCTCACGCTGGAGTCGGTATGGATGACTACCTCGATGCGATCGGCGCGCCCGGCCAACGCCTCGTCGATGCTGTTATCGACGATCTCGTTGACGAGATGATGCAGCGCCTTGAGGTCAGTGCCGCCGACGTACATGCCGGGACGGCGGCGCACCGCTTCCAGACCTTTGAGGATCTGAATCCGGTCGGCTCCGTACTGAATCTGGTCTTTATTTATTCGGGTCATGTAACCTCTTGAACTGCTAGTTTGCAACGGTTTCGGGTGTCGCCATGCGCCGGGTCAGGCCGTGTCTGTTCTGCCCAGGGCAACGGTACGGCCGAAATAGATATACGTTGCGGCGACGAGACTGGTGACGACAAAGGCATGGCCGACGATGCTGACCAGCGTCAGCCAGTTGCCCAGATCCACGGCGTGCCAGAGCAGCATGAGCAGGGCGCGGCTGCCAAAGACGATGAGCAGCAGCCAGAGCGCGGTGAGCATATGCCGCCGCACAAGGCCGATGCTGACCCGGATGGCGACGAGCACCGGCAGGCCGCCCAGTACAATGCCATGCACGCTGAAGCCAAGAAAGAGCAGGTACCACATCATGAAGGCGACACCGACGGTGAGCACGAGCAGCGAGACGAGCGGGCTGAGCAGGCTCAACAAGCCGGCGATGAGCGCCAGCGGCAGATAGATGAGCATCAGGAAAAAGGCGACAAAGATGACAAGGCCGAGCAGCCGGATAACCAGGCGCGGGAGACGCTGTAAATGGCCGCCCTCTGCACCGACCAGGGCGCGGGCGAGGAGGCTATGATAGAGAACGGACAGGATGATGCCGCCAAGAGCAATGAGGAAGGCGGCCAGCAGTGCCCCGCCGCCGCTGCCCAGTGGCCAGGAGGCGGTGGTCAGCGGCGTCGCCGCCGGAGCGAGCAGGCCCGACATCAGCACGGGTACGCCAAAGTAGGGGAAGCTGAGCAGGGAAAAGAGGTTGGTGCTCGTAGCCGCCTCGGCCAATTGCGCCAGGCTTTCGGCCGGCAAAGCATCAGCGGGCAGAGCGGCAATCAGCCGCCGCCAGAAAGGCGCGATGCTCAGGCGCGGTCCCAGCCAGAGGAATACGTCCAGCGCGACGGGCAACAGCAGCAGCCACCAGCGGGCGGTAACCAGCTCGAAGCCGGCGGCGAGGGGGCCCGCAATCGGCCGCCAGAGAGTCTCTTTCTGTGCATTTCTATCCATCATTGCAATCGACCTATTTTACCACAGGACGGCGCCCAAAGCACGTTCGCCGGGTCTTTCTTAGGGCCTTCCTACCTCTGGTACGAGGGCTGGCGCGAGGGGCGGGCAAGTGCTTCCAGGTTTGCGGAAACCCGGCAGCAGTTGCCCGCCATCACAGCGCCCAAAGTCTTTGGCGTTGATTAAGAAATGACACGGATTTGTCACCAAGATAGAGCGCGCGGGCAAACGTGCTATACTATTTTCTCGTGCGCCCGGCTCATCACAACGTCCAATCAGGTGGCAGACAACCGGCCCTACACGGCGCCGGCAAGCTCAGGCCGACGGGTACGCGAAAGTCCAGTAATAAGGAGCACAGGAAAAGATGGTAGACGTCCAGGAAATTGGCACTCGCATTGTCAACAATGTCGAGCGCGTGATCATCGGCAAGCGGGCCGAAGTGCAGCTAACGGTCCTGGGGCTGTTGAGCCAGGGACATATCCTCATCGAGGACGTGCCGGGAGTGGGCAAGACGGTGCTGGCCAAGTCGCTGGCGCGCTCCGTCGGCTCTACCTTCCAGCGCATCCAGTTTACGCCCGATATGCTGCCCTCCGATATTACGGGCGTCAGCATGTTTAACGTAAAGACGCGCGAATTTGAGTTCCGGCCGGGTCCCATTCATGCCCAGATCGTGCTTGTCGACGAGATCAACCGGGCGACGCCCAAGACACAGTCGGCGCTGCTGGAGGCGATGGAGGAGCGGCAGGTGACCGTGGACGGGCACAGCTATCGGCTGGAGCCGCCGTTTATGGTGCTGGCGACACAGAATCCCATCGAGTATGAAGGCACCTTCCCCCTGCCGGAGGCGCAGCTCGACCGCTTCCTGCTGCGCATTCGCCTGGGCTACCCGCAGAAGTCGGATGAGATCCTCATTCTGGACCGGCAACAGCACGTTCATCCCGTGGACGAAATCACGCAGGTAGTGACAGTGGAGGAGCTACTGGCAGCGCAGGAGGCGGTGAAAGATATCTACCTGGACGAAAAGGTCAAGGATTACATTGTGGAGATCGTGCGGCGGACGCGCGAGCATACGGACGTCTATCTCGGCTCTAGCTCGCGTGGGGCGCTGGCTATCTACCGCCTGGGCCAGGCGCGCGCGGCCCTGTTTGGCCGGGACTACGTGCTGCCCGACGACGTGAAGGCGCTGGCGGAGGCGGCCCTGGGACACCGCATCATCGTCGGGCCGGCGGCGCGCATCAAAGACGTCGAGCCGGACATGATCGTCAAGGATATTCTTAACCAGGTACCCGTGCCGGGCGCCCAGGTGCGTGCCTGATGGGCCGGCGCAGCACGGTTGCCCTGGCCCTGGCGCTGCTGGCGCTCATCGGCGGGCTGCGCACCGGCCGCGACCTGCTGTTTAACCTGGCCTACCTCTTTGCCCTGCTGCTCATTGTCAGCTTTGTCTGGGCCTGGCTCAACGTCAACTGGCTGCACCTCTCACGGGTGACGCGCACGCGCCGCGCGCAGGTGGGCGAACCGCTGGAAGAACGGTTTTCCGTCCGCAATACCAGTATTGTCCCCAAGCTCTGGTTAGAGGTGCAGGACTATTCGACCGTGCCCGACCACCGGGCCAGCCACGTCGTCAACAATCTGGGCGGCCGCGGCAGCTTCGGCTGGCGCGCCATGACCATCTGCACAGAACGCGGGCGCTATCGACTGGGCCCGCTGGCGCTGACCTCCAGCGATCCGTTTGGCTTTTTCCCCATGCGGCGCGAGCTGCCGGCGACGAGTCACGTCGTCATCTATCCCTTGACAGTTGATGTCCACCAGTTTGCCCTTCCCCTGGGGCTGCTGCCGGGCGGCGACGCCCTGCGCCGCCGTACCCATTACGTCACCACCAATGCCGCCGGTGTCCGCGAATATGCGCCCGGCGACAGCTTTGGCCGCATTCACTGGCCGAGCACGGCGCGTCGCGAGCGCCTGATCGTCAAGGAATTTGAGCTGGACCCGATGGCCGATATCTGGATCATCCCGGATATGGCCTCCTTCGTCCACGTGCGCAAGGACCAGCCGCGCGCGCCGGTCAGGACCGATAACCTGCCACTGTGGATGCGCACGCGTGAGCAGATGTTCCAGCTGCCGGAAGCAACCGAAGAATACGTGGTGACCATTGCCGCGTCGCTGGCGCGCTATTTTCTGCGCCACGACCGGGCAGTAGGGCTGCTGGCCTACGGGCAGACGCACGAGTTGGTGCAGCCGGATCGCGGCGAGCGGCAGCTTAACCGCATCCTGGAGACGCTGGCCGTGCTGCGCGCTCAGGGCCGGGTGCCCATTGCCGATCTACTGCACGCCGAGTCGCAGATGCTGCCGCGCGGCGCTACCATCATCGTCATTACGCCGACGACGAGCCAGGAATGGATGACGGCGGCGCGCCAGCAGATGCAGCGCGGCCTGCGCCTGGTTACCGTGTTGGTAGAGCCGGAATCCTTTGGCGGCCACCGTTCTGGCGCACCCTTAGCAGAACTGCTGCGCGCCAGCGGCGTCTTCACCTACCTGATACAGCAGGGCGACAACCTGACGGAGGCGCTCAGCACCCCGCCCGGGCGCCTGCGCTAGCCGCCGCGGTCACTGCCGGCGCCGCAGCCACAGTAGGACGCCGCCGGCGACGCCAACGACAGCCGCTGTACCCAGACTGAGCATCAGCAAGGACGGGCCGGCGCGTTCTGGCGTGGCTGGGGCCATCGCGGCCGCGGACGGTGGGGGTAGTGTGGCCGGCGCCGGGCTGACGCTCGGCAGGGCGACTTCCCCGGCGGCCGGCGGCTCCCACGGAGCCGGGAGCCGAACGAGCACCCAGGGCACGTCGTGATCGCTGGTGCGAAAGGGTAGCGTTGGGTCTGCAGCCCAGCCGGCCGGGAAATCGGTGTTCAGGTGCAGGATGCCGGCGTTCACTATGGCCGTGGCTGGGGAGACCAGGATGTAGTCAAGTAGCTCGGCGTAGCCGCCAAAGACATAGGTATAGCGATCCGCATCCTCCAGCTCGCGCAGCGGGTCGTAGAGCGACCCGCCCGCCAGCAACGCCTGCACAGGGGCCGAGAAAGGCAAGTCGTTCAGGTCGCCCATGACCAGGACGGCGCTGTCCGGCGCGTTGCCGACTGCGGCGGCGACCAGGCCTGCCAGATGAGTCGCCTGCGCCAGGCGCCAGGCTGCGGTCTCCACTTCCCCTTCACGTTTTGACTTGAAATGGTTGACGAAGAAGGTGTAGCGAGCGCCGCCAATCTCCGTATCGATTTGCAGCGGCGGCCGGCCGTGCAGCGGCGACTGGCCTCCGGGGCAGCTTAGCTGCGGCGCTTCGATGCCCGTTGTCAGCGCCGCACAGGCCTGATGGCTCTGGTAGTCGCGTATCTGCACACGGTCCGCAGCGGCCAGGAAAGCGACGTCGAGACCGCGACTGTCGGGTCCGTCCTGGTGGGCGATGTCGTAACCGGCGCCGCAGGCCTCTGCCAGCCCCGCGGCCAGCTCTCGCAAGAGCACCCTGTTCTCAACCTCTTGCAAGGCAATGACGGCCGGGCAGCCAAGCTGGTCGGCGAGCAGCCGGACCACTTTGGTGCGGCGGGCCGCCAGGTCAGCATCGGCGGCGAAGAAGTCGTGCACGTTGAGCGTGACCGCCATGAAATGACCCGCGGCTGCCGGGGGCAGGGAAGGGGGAACGGGCAGTGGGCTGGCGGTGATGGTCAGCGCTTGCGGCGCCAGCAGCACAAGCTGGTAGCGGTCAAACTGGTAGGTCAGGATGCCGGCCAATCCCTCAATGAGGTCGCCGCGCTTGACATCGGGCAGCTCCGGGCAGGCCAGGTTGCTCTGGTAAATGACCGGCAGCACCGGTGCAGGCAGCGCCAGCGGATCCTCGTGGAGCAACGGCAGCTCGGTCTCTGGTAATGCCACGGCAAAGCCGCAACCGGTGTGTGTCGCGCCGGCTACCCGCACCGCCGGCAGGCTGACGGTCATGCCTTCCAGCGCTTCGAGGCTGCCCGGGTCCAGGGTCGTCAGCTGGAGCGGCGCCGGGACGCCATCAGGCGCGCGCCCCAGCGGCGTCAGCTCCAGGCCACGGAAGTCGATTTCGGTCAGCCCGTAGAACTCGGTGACGGCGCCCCGTACCTGCAGCGCATCGCCGGGCTGAAAGGACGGATGAGCCGTTGCCGTGAAGACGGCAATGGCGTCGGATGTCTGGGGATCGCCGTCGGCAGCAGGGGCGTCGTCCTGGACAAAGAGCGTATACCAGACAGCGCCGCGGCTGTTGCGATGTTCCTGCAGGCCGGTGACAACCCCGCGGAAGGTGACCAGCTCGCCGAGGTAGGGGCTGGCCGCGCCGCTGCCCTGAATAGCGCCAATGGGACCGGTGAGTTCCACGTCGGGCGACGCCTGCGGCTCCGGGACGGGACAATCGCCGTCGCGGACGACGACGCCGGGCGTAGGTGCGGCGCTGGCGAACCAGTCGGCGGCGCTGTCACGGTCGCAGTCAGCCAGCAAACGAGCCAGGGTCTGGCCGCTCTCCAGCAAGGGCACGGATGGCGTGAAGAAGTAAGTGCTGTCGCCCCAGTTTACGGTGTCACGGATGACGTTATCGGGGCCGACCAGCAGTAGCTCGTCACCGTCGTTGGCCAGAAACAGCTCGCCAGTGGCCCAAAGCCGGTAGGGACGCATATCCGGCACGGCGGGGTCGGCATCGTAGAACTCGAAGTCAGGGTTGGCGCCGAAACGGGCGCGGAAGGCGGGCGCGTTGCGGGCGATGACGATGACCTGTCCCGGCGCGGCGATGGCGTCATCGGGAAAGCGGAACAGGCCTTCTCCCTGTCCCATCCGTTCTTCGTCGCCAATCTTGTAGTCGCCCAGCGGCAGCGGCTCGTCGCCCAGGTAGACAATCTCGACCCATTCCCCCACCTCGTCGCGGCCGGGCGGGTCATAGTCTACTTCGCTGATGAGCAGAGTGGGCGGGTTCGATTCCTGTAGGAGAATGAGGGCGCCCAGGGCCAGTAATGTCTGCAATACCATGCCGGTCATAGCTCCTCCGCGAAGCGGCGGGCGGCGGCGCGGCATAGGTGCGCCCACCAGCCTGGGAAAGGTGTCACCGCCAGTAGATGGGCGCTTGCCGTGGCATCGCTGGCGCCGGCGCCGGCAACCGGCACATGAATGCCGGGCCGGCCGATGAGCCAGGCAGCAAGCGCCGCCTCCAATGGGCGGGCAGTGCGTAGCGCCAACGCGCCCGTTAGCTGAGCAGCGGGCTGCTCCAGCAGGTAATCGACGTGCCAGTGCAGGCGTTTTTGCGCCGGCGGGGCGACGGCCGGGAAGGCCCGGCGCAGGCGGCGCTGCAGCGGATGCGCCGGCCCGCTGCTGCGGATCGCGTGGCGCAGCAAGCGCCGGCCGAGCGAGGCTGAACCACGCCTACCCAGCGCCGAGCCGACGTAAAGATAGGGACCGGGCGCCAGGCAAAAGAGCCGCCCCTGCTGCAGCCGCCCCAGCGCGAGCGCCAGAGGACGCGTTACGTGCAGACGGAGTAGGTAGACGCCGGCTGGACCTTCCTCGCCCAGGAGAAGGAGTGAGGGAATGTGGATGAGTGCAGCCAAAAACGTGATTCCCGCACGAACGAAATATGCTACAGTAGTATAGCATACCCCGCGCAAGGAGGCGGTATGGAACGAAGCAAATGGATCAGTTGGGAGACAAGAGAAGGCGCGCCCGTGGAGGTGCAGGGCCGGTTGCTGACACCGGTGGCTCAGGCAGTAACCGTGAGTACGCCCCTGGGCGGCTTCGTCTGGAACCGGCCGGTCGCCGTGCTGGTCGCCGAGGACGGAACCGTAACCCGCTATCCCATCGTCGACGTGACACGCATCGCGCTGTGGGCATTGGCGGGGGCCTCGATCCTTTCCGTTGTCATTGCGGCCCTGGCGCCGCGCAGGAAACTCAAGGAGAGATAACGTATGGCCGAACAACTGCAGTTCTTCGCCGATAAGATCGTCAACCAGCGGGAGGCTAAGGAGCTGCTAGAGCGTCTGTTGGTCGTCGCCGAGCCCGAGGTCGTCTTTGGCGACCCGGTTACCCAGGGCGAGTACACGGCCATTACGGCGCGCGAGGTGACTATTGGTCTGGGATTTGGCTTCGCTGGGGCCGGCGGCGCAGGACCGACGCAGGCCGGCGAGCAGCCAGCAGACGCCGGCGTCGCCTCTGATTCGGGAGCGGGATTTGGGGGAGGCGGCGGCGGGGGCGGGGGCTCGGCCGGACGGCCGGTAGCCGTCATTGAAATTGGCCCGAACGGCGTGCGCGTTGAGCCGATTGTGGACCCGACCAAGATTGCCATTGCCATGTTCACGGCGCTGGGCAGCATGGCCGTTATGCTGGCAAAGATGACCCGGAACGCGCACGACGAATAGCATAGGCTGGCGCATCCGGCGGGCCGAGCGCGCGGATGCAGCGCTGATCCGGCGCATGGTGACCGGCGCGCGCCTCAACCCGCTGGGGCTCGACTGGCGCCGCTTCACAGTGGCGGTCGATGGAACGGGCACAGTCGTCGCCTGCACCCAGCTGAAGCCGCACGGCGACGCGCGCGAACTGGCCTCGCTGGTCGTTGCGCCCGGCTGGCGCGACAGGGGCTTGGGCAGCCATCTGGTGCGCCATGTGCAGGGGGAAGCGGGCCCTCCGCTCTGGCTGACATGCCGCTCGGCGCTGACGCCCTTTTACGAGCGCCACGGCTTCCATGAGGTGCGCCGCCGCCGCGAAATGCCGCCCTATTTCCACGCCGTCCACCTGCTGTTTGACCTCGGCCGCCGCCTCAGCGGAAGCAGCGATTATCTGGCCGTTATGGTATGGAGCGATTAGCAAAGATGTTCTTACAACTTTCCTATGTGGTGTTAGCGTAGCACTTACATCGTCGCTCTACAATGGTGGGTAATCGCACGATGCGATCGGTTTGCCGTTGCCGTCCACGATATGTTAGCTGATATAAATTGATGGTCTGGCGACAGGACGGACGGCGCGGCAATTAAGGAGAGGTTTTATGGCCGAAAAGCATTTAGTTCCTGCTGTTCCTCTGCGCGGCGGTGTGGTCTTCCCCGGCATGACGACCACTATCTCCATTGGGCGTTCCCGCTCCCTGGCGGCGGCGCAGGCGGCCGTGCAGGGTGATGGCGAGATTTTGATTCTCGTGCAATATGACGCCGATGTCGAGGAGCCGGAGTCGCGTGACCTGGCGCCGGTCGGCGTGCTGGCGACGGTGCGCGACGTGATGCGCACGCCGCATATTGGCGTGCAGATGCTGGTCGAGCTGCACCGGCGCGTCAACTTTGAGGGCGTAACGGAGACCCAGCCCTACCTGAAGGCAGGCTATAGTGAGGTTGAGGTCGTCGAGGAGAGCCGCGACGAAGCGCTGGCGGCGGAGCTAATCGCCTACCTGGAGCAGTACGCCGAGATGCTCGGCGAGGTGAACCGGCAGGTCATGATGGCCTTGCGCAACCAGACCGGCGCGGGCGAGCTGGCCGACTATGCCGCCGGGCTGCTCAATCTGCCTTTCGACCTGGAGCTTGAGCTGCTGGTGACTACGGATGGCGCTCAGCGCCTGCACATGGTGCGCGACTTCCTGGAGCGCGAGCTGCGCATTGCCGAGGTACGCACCAAGATTCAGGAAGAAGCCCGTGAAGGCGCCGAGAAGGCGCAGCGCGAGTTTATGCTGCGCGAGCAGATGAAGGCTATCCGCAAGGAGCTCGGCGAAGATGACGATACTGCCGGCGGCGACATGCGCCAGCGCATTTCCGAGGCAGGCATGCCGGAGGAAGTGGAGAAGCGGGCGCTCGACGAGCTGAAGCGGCTGGAACAGCAGAGTAGCCAATCCCCTGAGGCCAGCGTCATCCGCACCTACCTCGAATGGCTGCTGGAGCTGCCGTGGACGGCGGAGACGGAGGACAACCTGGACATCGCCCACGTGCGCGAGGTTCTGGACGAAGACCATTACGGTCTGGACGACGTCAAGGACCGTATCGTGGAGTACGTGGCCGTGCGCAAGCTGGCCGGCAACCAGATGAAGGGCGCGATTATCAACCTGAACGGCCCTCCGGGAGTCGGCAAGACCTCCATTGCTACCTCCGTGGCGCGGGCGATGGGCCGCGAGATGGTCCGGATTAGCCTGGGCGGCGTGCGCGACGAAGCGGAGATTCGCGGCCACAGGCGCACCTACATCGGTGCGATTCCGGGGCGGATCATCCGGGCGCTGCGCGATGTAAAGACGCGCAACCCGGTGATTGTGCTGGACGAGATCGACAAGGTGGGCGCCGACTGGCGCGGCGATCCGAGTGCCGCCCTGCTGGAGGTGCTTGATCCTGAGCAGAACCACAGCTTTACCGATCACTACCTTGAGGTTCCGTTTGATCTGAGCCAGGTCATCTTCATCACCACCTCGAACACGCTGAGTACGATTCCGGCGCCGCTGCTAGACCGCATGGAATCGATCAATATGCCCGGCTACATCGAAGACGAGAAGGTGGCTATTGCCCGAGGTTACCTTCTGAAGAAGCAGCTGGCCGGGCATGGCATCGCCGACAGCGAGGTTGACTTCACGGAAGCGGCGCTGCGCAAGCTGGCGCGTAACTACACCCGCGAGGCGGGTGTGCGCCAGCTCGAGCGCAACATCGGCGCTGTGGTACGGAAGCTGGCCGTGAAAGTGGCCGGCGGCGAGGAAGGGCCGTTCACCGTTGGCGACGAGGACGTGGAAGGCTTCCTCGGGCCGGAAAAGTTCACACACAGCCTGGCCGAGGAGAAGGACGAGATCGGCGTGGCGACTGGGCTGGCTGTGAGTGAGTTCGGCGGCGACATCCTGGCGATTGAAGTCGGCCTGAGCGAAGGCAACGGCAAGGTCACGCTGACCGGCTCGCTGGGTGACGTGATGCAAGAGTCGGCGCAGGCAGCACTGACCTATGCTCGCTCGCACGCGCGCAGCCTGGGGCTGGAACCGGCCGTATTCGACCAGGTAAACATCCATATCCACGTCCCGGCCGGCGCCCAGCCGAAGGATGGTCCCAGCGCTGGCATTGCTCTGGCGACCGCCATCATCTCGGCCTTCACCCAACGTCCGGTGCGGCGCGACCTGGCGATGACCGGCGAAGTGACGCTGCGTGGCAAGGTGCTCGCCATCGGTGGGCTCAAGTCGAAGGCGATTGCTGCCCACCGGGCCGGCATCAAGACGGTGCTGCTGCCCAGGGACAACGCTAAAGATTTGCCCGAGCTACCGGAGCAGGTACGCGAAGAGCTGAACCTGGTAGCGGTTAGCCGCCTCGAAGAGGTGCTGGAGCTGGCGCTGTTGGAATCGACCGCGTCGCCGGTGTCGCTGAGCGAAGAGGGCGGTGAGGGAAAGATGCGGGTCATCATTCCCTCTACCAACGGGCGACCCGGCGACCAGCCGGTGCGCGTTGGCGGACAGTAAGCCGCCCATAACAAACGGATAGCTAAAGAGAGGCCGCCGGCGTCATGCCAGCGGCCTCTTTTTTGTTGGCAGGCAGTGCGTGGGCTAAATGCGGCCGCGGGAGAAGAGCCAGGCGGCGCCGCCCAGGATGAGGAGAGTGAAGACGACGGGGCCGGCAAGGATGGAGCTGGCGCCCACTTCGGCAGCGGGCGTCGCCGCGGGCGTCGCCGTGGCCGTGGGGGCGGGCGTCGCCGTACTGGCGGCCATGGCTAACATGGCCGTTTCCACGAGCGCCGTCGGTGTAGCTTCTTGCGGTATGGCTGTACCGGTGGCCGGCGCTGCCGTGGGGGTCGCCGTCTCCGTGGGCGTGGGCAGCGGGCGGATGAGCAGCTGATCGCCGACGTGAATCATGGCGCCGGCGTCGATACTGTTCAGCGCCAATAGCTCGTCCAGGGTCAGGTTATTGAGCGCCGCGACCGTCCACAGCGTCTCGCCGTCGCGCACGATGTGATGCAGCCGCGGGGTCGGCGTCGGCGGCGGCTCTTCGCCTGGCGCCAGCCGCACCCGCACCTCGTCCCCCGGATGGAGCATCACGCTTTCGTCGTAGCCGTTGAGATAGAAAATGGTGTTCAGCTCGACGTCGTAGCGCACGGCAATCATCCACGGATTCTCGCCTTGGCGCACCGTGTGGCTCAGCGGCGGCGTCGGCGATGGCGGCGGCGGCTGGCCCTCGGCCAGGCGTATGTAAAGCTCGTCGCCGGGCTGGATGACGTGGTCTTCGTCGATGCTGTTGATGAGCAGGATGTGGCCCAGCTCCACTTCGTAGTGTGCGGCTATCTGCCACAGCGCCTGCCCTGCGGCAACGGTGTGCACAATGGAGCCGTCCTCACGGGGCTCGGCCAGGCGCATTGGCGTGACCATAATCGCGCCCGGCAACGGCTCGGCGGCGCTGGCGGCCGCGGGCAGGGGGCTGTTGGCGGGCCGCCCGATGACGATGACGTACATATTCTGGTTGCCGTTGGTGGCAAAAGCGGCGCCGGCCTCGCTGTAGCGGCTGGAGACCATGTTGGAGTAGTGCAGCGAGCTATTGCGCCACCAGATGAGGCCCTGCGCCGGGGTCATGTTGCTGCCGCCGACAATAATTTCAGTGACAGAGCCGTTGTAGCCGGCCGCGTTGGCCCGCGTTTGAGGCGTGGAGCCATCTCCTTGGGTGTGCGAGTAGGTGACGGTGCTGGCCATCCAGTTGGCGTGGTTCTGCGCGGCAATCGCCAGTGTGCCGTTGAACTGGTAGGGGGGCAGACCATGCTCGGCGCGGAGCTGGTTGACCAGACTGAGGATCTCGACGGCCGGCGCGCTCTGGCGGGCGGGCGCGGCAGCAACGGCCGGAACGAGAGCAACAATGCCTAGCAGGAGAAACCCCAGCAGGTAGCGGGGACGCAGGCAGTTCATAAAACCCAACTATAGCAAAGGTCGCGCGCCTGTACACCTACGCTCAGCAAGCGCCCAGGCAAGTAAGGAAATCGACTACAGATCGAAGTGACTGCGAATAGCCGCGAGAATGGCCAGCGCCTCGGAGATACGCTCCTGGTTCTGGCGCTGGTTATGCCAGAGGCTGGCCCCGGAAGGGTGCGGCAGCGGAACCAGCCAGCGACCCGCCGGATCAAGGCCCGGGTCGAACTGGCGCTGCTGCGTGGCCCGACCAATGTCAAGGGCAGCCGGGAGGTGGAGCGCCGCAGGAGGGAAATAGGCAGCAGTTCCCACCACGTCGCCCAGGCGGGTAGACGCTGGATAGAAAAGGCGCAGCGCCAGGCCGCCCAGTGTGATGATGAGCCGCGGCTTCACGAGGCGGATTTCGGCTTCGAGATTGGGTCGGCAGAGCGCCTGTTCTGCCGGAGACGGCACGCGGTCGCCGCGCCCGGACGGGTGCGGACCGGGATAGCAGCGCGTTACGGCGGCAAAATGGTGGCGCCGGCGGAAGGCGTCCTCTTCCCAGCCGGCGGCGGCCAGCCAGCGGAAGAGGCGGCGCCCGCTCGGCCCCTGGAACGGCCGGCCGGTGGCTGCTTCCGTGCGGCCGGGCGCCTGGCCGATGAGCATGACCTGCGCGCCCGGCGGACCGCTGACAATCGGCGCCGAGCCCACCGCGTATCCGGCGTCGGCGCAGAGGCGGCAGGCGCGCAGCCGCGCCTGGTGCGCCCCCAGCTCGGCAAAATCAGACGCGGGCGACGGCAAGAGCAGTGGTGGCGTCGGCGCGCAGCGACATGCAGTTGACGCCCTGCACCGCGCTTTCCTTGGCCGGGATATCGGCGGCGCTGAAACGGATGATTTTGCCCAGACGCGAAATGAGGAAAAGATCGTCCTCCGGCGCGACGGCGACGGCGCCGATTACTTCGTCAGATTTCATCGCCTGCTTGCCGCCGGCTCCCGGGCTCTTGTTGGGCCGGAAGCCGGACATGAGGCGAATAGCGCCCTGCCCGGCGGCGTCGGCAATGAAGGCGCCGCTCGTCTCATAGACCGGCGTCGCCCCAACTACGGCATCGCCGGGAGCCACCCGCAGGCCGAGCGCGCCGGTGCGACCGGAGACCTGCGTCTCGGAAAAGCGGATAGCCATCCCCTGCCGCGTGACGATGAAGAGATCGGCGTCGCCGGGCGACCAGCAGGCGGCGGCCAGCTGCCCGCCCTGGGTGACCTCGTGGAAGACGGTGCCGGGAACGAGCGTCCCGGCGAAGAAGCTGCTGCGCACGCGCCGCACCCAGCCCCGCTCGCTGGCAAGGATGACGTAGGCGCCGCCGCTGGCCGGCAGCGCCGCCACGATGCGCTCGCCGTCACGCAGCGGCAGGAGTCGCCGCAGCGACGCGCCGCGGCCACGCACCGGCCCCTCTTCAATGTCACGCACCTCCAGGCGAAAGCAGCGCCCTTCGTCACTGAAGAGCAGCAGCCGCTCGTCGCGGTCGGCCAGGCTGAGCGAAACGGGCGCATCGTCCTCGGCGACATCCAGGTCGAAGACGCCCATACCGCCCCGCCGCTGCCGCCCGTAGAGATGGCGCGGCGTCCGCTTGGCCTGGCCGCCGCGGCTGATGGTGATGAGCTGGACCGTGGTCGCCGCTTCCGAGGGCTCGGCGCTTTCGTTCGTGGCCGCCCGCGGTTGTGAGGGCAGCTGCGCTTCCAGATAGTCGATGTAGGCAATGATCTCTGGGGGAAGGCCGGTCAGGTCGGGACGGTCCACGGGGCGCTGCGAGTGGCTATCTGCTGTCATCGCGGCCGATTTTACCTGGGCCGGCCGCCGCGGGCCAGTGGGCAGGAGCCGCCAAGAGCGCTAGACTGTAATCCATGCGGAAGACGACCCTCCTCCCGGCGGCAATCGTGCTTCTGGCCGCTGTGGTGGCCTTTCCCTTCGTCTGGCACCTGGCGGGCGACGCGCTGGTACATCTGGCTATTGCCGAGCGCTTTGCCCTGGGCGAGCCGTTCCGTTATGAGCCGGGCGGCGAGATCGTGGTCGCCTCGACCAGTCCCTTCTGGACGATGCTGCTGGCGGCCTACTGGCAGCTGGCGGGCGGGGGCAGTGCCTTCTTGTTAAAGGCCACTGTCATCGGCCTATGGACTGCCACGGGCCTGCTGGCGATGACGATGGCCCGGCGCGATTGGGATCTGCCGCGAGCAGGAGTGTGGGCCGTTGGCGGCCTCTGGCTGGCGCACACGACCATTGTCGCCAATGCGTTGGGTGGGTTGGAGAACGTACTCGTGGCCTTCCAGCTCCTGCTCCTCTTTAGCCTGGTTCTGAGCGGGCCGCGCACGAGACGGCGGGCGCTCCTGGTGGGCGCGCTCTGGGGTTGGATGGTGATTACGCGTCCCGACGGGGCGCTTTTTGGCCTGGCGGTGATCGCCACGTCGCTCTGGGCGGCGCGGCGCTGGTCGGCACGCCAGTTGCTGCTTATGGGCGCCGTCGCTCTGCTTGTTGCCGTCCCCTGGTACGGCTACCAGTGGGCGCTGACCGGGCAGCTCGTGACCGACTCATCGCTGTCACGGCTCTATACGGGGCGGCAGGGAGCGCTGGCGCTGTGGCCGGGCGTTATCTACGCGCATCCCAAGACGGCTATCAGCCTGGCTACGGCTTTCCTGCCGCTGCTGGTCGGCGCCGGCTGGTTTGGCCTGACAGCGTTGCGAGAAGGGGCAAGCTGGTCGGTCCGCACACGTCATCAGGGGGCGACGGCGCTATTGCTGGTCGTGTTGGGCGTGGGGTTTTACACTTTTGTCGTCGGCGGCGAATCCTTTGGCCGCTATTTTTTGCCCCTCTTTCCCTTTCTCTTTCTGACCGGCGTCAGCGGGCTTGTACGACTGCAAAGAGCAGTGCGAGCCTCGCGGCCGCGGCTCGCTGCCGTACTGCTGGGCGGCGCCGCCCTGTTGCTGCTGGCAAGCAGCAGCCTCGACTATTTCCGGCGCGTCGTGGCGGGCCGTTTTGAATCCGGCCCGGTGCTGAACATCTTCTATGGGCCAGCCAACCTGAACTACTTCAGTTTCAACCTGCTGGATGCAGCGCGCGCGCCGGGGCAGCGGGCGCAGGCCACGGACTCCTTTCTGGCGGCGATCGGCGCCAGCAGCACGCCGGTGCGATTCGCCCTGACTGAAGTGCAGCTCCGCTACTTTCTAGACGAGCGGGTGGAGCTGATCAGCCTGGACGGCCGGACCTCAGCCGAGGTGCTGCCCTATTTCGACCAGGAGCAGGGCGTCCCCGACTTTGCGGCTTATTTTGCGGCTACCCGGCCGGACTATGTGCACGCCAACCAGTGGTGCCGCGTGGGAGGCTGGCTGCAGGCACTGGCGACTTCGGCAATGAGTGAGAATCTGGTCTGCGCCTGGCAAAAGGCGATGGCTGGCCTGGAGAGAGGCGAACAGTTTTCCTGGCGCGAGCAGCGGCTGGTCGTCGTGGCGCCGGAGCTGCTCAAGGTCGAGTGGCCGGGTCAGCAGGCGGGCTTGTCGGTACAGGGCGGCGAGTGAGCTGGATGGCAGAAGCGGACAGAGGGAAGGGGGTTAGTGGCGGCGATGCGTCTTGCCGGCCCGACTGTCTTCGCATAGCGACAATATTACCCAGGTATATGTAGGAGAGAATAGCGTGAGCGAACCCAGGCTCCTCCTTTGTGATCTGGACAGCACGCTGGCGGTCAAGTGGGAGCCGGAGCTGCTGCCGGGCCGCGCGGCGGCGCTGGCGCGGGCCGGCTGGCCGGTCGCCATCGTTACCAACCAGGGCGGGGTGCAGGCCGGCGAGTATTGGCGGCAGCGGGAGCCGGAGCGCGGCGCACGTTACCCGACGGTGACATCGCTGCAGCAGCGACTAGAGGCGGTGACGGCGGCGCTGCCGCAGGTGCAAGCCATCTATCTCGCCTTCTACGTGGGCCATGACGAGTATGGCAACCCGGCGCAGCGCGACGATGTCATGGTCACACTCAGTACGGGGGTTCCGTTTCATGGCTCGTGGTCGCCGGGTTGGCGCAAGCCCAACGGGGGTATGATCTGCCAGGCCTGCCGCGATTTCGGGATTGACCCGCGCGAGGCGTGGTTTCTGGGGGATGCCGACGACGACCGCGATGCGGCGGCGACGCTGGGCGTCCCCTATTCCCGCATCGACACGGCAGCCTGGGATGAGGCCTTCCTCTTACAGACGTGGGAGGCTATTCTGGCTCGCCGGCGGCGCCCTCCAACAGCGGGATAAAGTCAAAGGCGTTCACGTCCACGAGGCCTTTGTCGGAGATGCGCAGGTCCGGAATGACGACGAGCGCTAGCAGGCTGAGCTGCATATTGGCATTGTTGAGGGTGCAGCCGCAGGCACGGAAGCCGGCCAGCAGCTTCTCGGCCTTATCAGCCACGGTCGCCGCCGGCTCGGCTGACATGAGGCCGGCAATAGGCAGCTCTACCAGGCCGATGACCTCGCCATCACGCACGACTACCTGCCCGCCCTGAACCTCGGCCAGCGTGTTGGCGGCGAGCGCCATATCCTCGTCGTCTGTGCCGACGACGATGAGCTGATGACTATCGTGGGCCACCGTTGTCGCCAGCGCACAGCGCCCCTGCAGGCCAAAGCCCGACACCAGACCCAACTGAATCTCTCCGGTGGCGCGGTGGCGCTCGACCAGGGCGATTTTGGCGAGGTCGTTCGCCGGGTCAGAACGGATCTCGCCCCCTTCGGCGGCGACCTCGCGCAGCAGGCGCTGGGTGGGCGCCTGATTCTCGACGACGCCGATAACATTGGCCCGCACGCGCTGCGCGCCCAGCGGCGCCGCCAGCCGGAAGTCAGCCGCCGTGAGCGGCCGGGCCAGATGGATCGAGTTGGTGGCCCAATGCGGATAGGCAAAGGCCGGCAGATCGACCAGGAGCCTGCCGTGTTCGGCGATGAGCCGGCCGCGCGCGATGACCAGATCCGCCTGGAAGTCCGGTAGGCTATCGCTAAGCACGATGTCGGCGTAGCGGCCGGGTGCAATGAGGCCGACATCGCGGCTAACGCCGAAGTGCTCGGCCGTGTTGATGGTGCACATCTGCACCGCCGTGATGGGGTTCAGCCCCTGGGCAATTGCGTGGCGCAGCACGCGGTCCATGTGCCCTTCCTGGACCAGCGTGCCCGAGTGTGAGTCGTCGGTACAGAGGATGAAGCGGCGCGAATCGAGGCCCAGTTCGGTGATAGCGCGCACCTGCACGGCCACGTCGTACCAGGCGGAGCCCAGCCGCAGCATGGCTTTCATACCCTGGCGCACGCGGGCCAGGGCGTCTTCAAGGCGGGTTCCTTCGTGGTCGTCTTCCGGGCCACCGGCGGCATAGGCGTGGAATGGGCGGCCGAGGTCGAGGCTGGCGTAATGGCCGCCGACGACCTTGCCCGCGGCGCGCGTCTCGGCCATCTCGGCGTGCATCTTTTCATCGCCGGCGAAGACGCCGGGGAAGTTCATCATCTCGCCGAGGCCAATGATGTTGGGCCAGGCCATGGCCTCGGCTACCTCTTCTGGTCCGATGCTGGCGCCGGGCGTCTCCAGACCCGGGGCAGACGGCACGCAGGAAGGCATCTGGACCCAGACGTGAATAGGCTGCTCGCGCGCCTCGTCGTGCATCAGGCGCACGCCTCTCAGGCCAAAGACGTTGGCGATTTCGTGGGGATCGACGAACATACCGGTCGTGCCGCGTGGCGCCACGGCGCGCACGAACTCGGTCACAGTCACCATCCCCGATTCGACGTGCATATGCCCGTCGAGCAGCCCCGGCACCAGATAGCGTCCATTGGCGTCCACAAGCTGCGTCTTGGCGCCAATGGTATGGCTGGCATCCGGGCCAACGTAGGCAATGCGCTCGCCGCTGATGGCCACGTCCGTGTCGGGGATGATCTCGCCTGATTGCACGCTGACCCAGCGGCCGTTACGGATTACCAGGTCGGCCGGCTGGCGTCCCATGGCGACGGCGACGAGGGTGCGCGTGTTGGCGGCAATGCGGGCCGGATCTGGGTTCATACTCTGTTCCTCACTAACTGGCGTAGTGCTGTCGTTGGGCCACTATTATAGCTGGCTTGCCGAGGCCAGGCATGGGGCGTTGCCCGGCCGGGCGGTTGCCGGGCGGCGGCGACGCCGGTACACTGACCACATGCCTCAGCTAACGCGCTGGTTCATCAAGATCTCATTTCTCTATCTGGCGGCCGCGCTGCTGCTGGGCTTCTTGCTGGCGCTGCGCCCGCTGTTGGCGCTGCCGCTCTGGCTGGCGGGGGTCGGGCCGGTCTATTTCCACCTGTTTCTCGTCGGCTGGCTGACCCAGCTTATCTTTGGCACTATCTTCTGGCTCTTCCCACCAGCCGATCCGCCGCGCCCGCGGCTTGAATCCTGGCTGGGGTGGACGGCCCTCTTTCTGCTTAACGTGGGATTGCTTTCACGTGTGGTTGGCGAGCCGGCCATCGCGCTGCGGCCAGGCAGCGGCTGGGGTTGGCTGCTCGTCGCCTCTGGTATTCTGCAGTGGCTAGGCGGGCTGGCCTACGTGGTTTTGGTCTGGCCGCGCGCGCGCGAGCGTTCGCGCCAGCGGGCGCGCCGCGGCCCGCAGCGGCAAGAGCAGGCCAGCTAGAATGCCGCGGCTCAGCATCTGGTTCGTCCGCACCGCGCTGCTCTACCTGGCGCTTGGCTTCACCGTTGGGGCGCTGCTGTTGAGCAACAAGGGGACGCCCTTCCTGCCGGAGCTGTGGCGGCTGCGGTCATTACATATCGAGATTCTCATCGCGGGCTGGTTCATCCAGTTCGCTATGGGCGTCGCCTTCTGGATCTTTCCGCGCTGGTGGCACGAGCCGCGCCGCGGCGACGAGCGAGGCGCCTATCTGGCCTATGGGCTGCTGAACACTGGCATCTGGCTCGTCTCCTTGCCGCCGCTGCTGGGCTGGACCAATCTCGTGGCTATGGGCGGCCGCCTGCTGGAGGCGGGGGCGGCGCTGGCCTTTGCCTGGCACATCTGGCCGCGGGCAGTAGGCAGGGAAGGTTAAGCGATGCCGCCTCTCAGTCGCTGGTTTATCCGTACCTCGTTTATCTATCTCATCGCCACCTTTCTTACCGGTCTGCTGGCAGTGATCGCGCCAAGCTGGGCAGCGCTGCCGGCCTCCGGCCGGCTCATTCCCATCTACTACCATCTCTTCATGCTTGGCTGGGTCAGTCAGCTCATTTTTGGCGTCGGCAACTGGATGTTCCCCGTCTATTCGCGCGCGGCGCCACGCCGCAGCGAAAGGCTGGGCTGGGCTATTTACATCCTGCTTAATAGCGGGCTGGCGCTGCTGCTTCCGGGCGAGCTGCTGCGCGGGACCGTTGAGCCGGCCGGCTCCTGGCTCGCGGCGCTGGCCGCGTTGCTGCTGTGGCTGGCGGCTCTTGCCTTCGTCGTCAACACCTGGGGCCGGATTAAGGGTCATTAGCCGATGCCCCGGCTGACAAAGTGGGCCGTGCGCGCCGCGTTCATCTACCTGTTGCTGGGCTTTACCGTGGGCGGCCTCCTGCTGAGCAATAAGGGGGTGCCCTTCGCGCCCATCCTGTGGCGGCTGCGCGCCGCGCACATTGAGTTCCTCTTCGCCGGCTGGATGGTACAGCTGGCGCTGGGTGTGGCGCATTGGATTGTGCCCCGTTTTCGCGGGGGCGTCTTCGGGCGGGTCAGGCTGGCATGGCTGGCGCTCGCGCTGCTCAACGTGGGCATCCTCATCGTCGCATGTGGCCCGCTTGCCGGTCTGGGCGGGCCGTGGCGGGCAGTGGGACGCGGTCTGCAGATGGCGGCGGCGCTGCTCTATGCCTCGTATATCTGGCCCAGAGTGCGGCCGCTGGTAGCCGAGTAGAGCTAGGGGCGCTGGCAGACGGCCCGCGCAGCCCCTCTGCCAAATCGCTGTTGCCGCCTGCGGACCGCGCCACTATACTAGGGCGCGTATCCAGACCACGGCGAACAAGGTGCAAATAGCCAAAATAGCGCTTCATCCATCGGCAAGGGCAGCAAGGAGGAGGCTTGACGGAACCATCAGGCCTGCTGCGCGTTGAAGACGTTACGCTCAGCTTTGGAAAGAGTACGGCGCTCTCGGACGTTAGCTTTCATGTCCGCGAGGGAGAGATACGGGCCATTATCGGCCCGAACGGCGCGGGGAAGACCTCGATGCTCAATTGCATCAGTGGCTTCTACCGGCCGCAGGGTGGGCGCATTCTCTATGGGGAGCATGACCTGACCCAGGCGCCCACGCACCGCGTCGCCTCATTGGGCATTGCCCGTACCTTCCAGAACATTGCCCTCTATACCGGCCTGAGCACGCTTGATAATTTGATGGCCGCGCGCCACGTCCACATGCGCCAGAACAGCCTGGCGAGCATGCTCTATTGGGGGCCGGCCCGGCGCGAAGAGGTCGAGCACCGCCGCGTGGTCGAGGAGATCATCGACTTCCTGGAGATTGCCCATATCCGTAAGGCCGTCGTGGGGGCGCTGCCTTATGGGCTGCGCAAGCGCGTGGAACTGGGACGCGCCCTGGCACTGGAGCCGAAGCTACTGCTGCTGGACGAGCCGATGGCCGGCATGAACGTCGAAGAGAAAGAGGACATGGCCCGCTTCATCCTGGACGTTCATGAGCGCAGCGGGACGACCATCATTCTCATCGAGCACGATATGGGTCTGGTGATGGACATCGCCGACCGGGTTGTCGTGCTCGACTTCGGCGTCAAGATTGCCGACGGCGAGCCCAATGCCATCAAGACCGATCCTAGGGTCATTCACGCCTATCTGGGCGAAGGTTGACCGGGAGGCGCAGCGAAATTCAGTTTATGGACCAGCCCCAGACGCTACCACAATACTTGCAGCGACAGGCCGAGATAGCCGGCCCGCAGAAGGTCGCCTTGCGGCAGAAGGAGTATGGGATATGGCGCGAGTTTAGCTGGCCTGAGTCTTACGAGCAGACCCGGGCCTTTGCCCTGGGCCTGGTCGCCCTGGGGCTTACGCGCGGGGATAAAGTAGCGACGGTGGGCGACAACGATCGTTATTATCTCTGGGGCTATCTGGGTCTATTGGCGGTAGGCGGCGTGCAGGTTGGCCTTTTTACCGACGCCGTCTCCAGCGAGATGGCCTATATCATCGATCATAGTGATGCGGCCTTCGTGCTGGCCAAAGACCAGGAGCAGTGTGATAAGCTGCTCGATATTCGGCCGCAGATCCCGAAGGTGAAGCGTGTCATCTACTGGGACGACCGTGGTCTGTGGAATGTGGACGACCCGTGGCTGGTCTCCTTTGCGGAAGTGCAGGCTATGGGCCGCGAGCTGGCAGCGGCGGAACCCGATCGCTTTGCTGCAGAGGTGCGCCGCGGCAAGAGCGACGATCTGGCCGTTATCTGCTATACGTCGGGAACGACCAGCCTCCCAAAAGGCGCCATGCTGACCCACGGCAACCTGGTCTGTACCACGCTGGCCTACGATGCGGTGGATCGCCGGCGGCCGGACGACAACCACGTCAGCCTGCTGCCTCTAGGCTGGATCGCCGAGCATGTCATCGGTGTCGCGCCGCACGTCATTAAGGGCGTCATTCTTAATTTCCCCGAAGAGCCGGAGACGGTGCGAGAGAACGTGCGCGAGATTGCGCCGGAGACAATCCTTTATAACTCGCGGCTGTGGGACGCGCTGGTAGGCACTGTCCAGGTGCAAATGAACGACGCGTCGTGGCTCAACCGCCGGCTGTACGAGCGCTTTCTACCCGTTGGCTACCGCATGGCCGACCATCGCTTTGTCGGCGGCCAGATAGAGCCCGCGCTGCGGCTGGCCTACCGCCTGGGCGATATGCTGGTTTTCGGCCCGCTGCGCGATAAGCTGGGACTGAGCCGTATCCGCGCCGCCTACACGGCCGGCGCCGTGCTCAGTCCCGACGCTATGCGCTTCTTCCATGCCCTGGGCATCAATCTGAAGCAGATCTATGGCGCTACCGAAGCATCAGGCGGCGGCACGCTTCATTACGATGGCGACATCAAGTTCGCCAGCGTCGGCAAGCCGCCGCCGGGCATTGAGGTCCAGGTTTCGCCGGATGGGGAAATCCTGATCGGCGGGCCGTCCGTGTTCCAGGGCTATTACAAAGATCCGGAAAAGACGGCGGAGGCGCTCTACATCGACGAATCCGGCCAGCACTGGTTCCGTACCGGCGATGGTGGCTACATCGACGAAGATGGGCACATCATTTACCTGGACCGGTTGAAGGACATGCCGCTGCTGGCGAGCGGGGAGCGTTTTTCGCCGCAATTTATCGAGGGGCGGCTTAAGTTCAGCCCGTATATCCGTGACGTGATGACCATCGGCGGCGCGGACCATCCCTTTGTCACAGCGCTGATCATCATCGACTACGGGGTGGTCGGCAACTGGGCCGAGAGCCGCAGCCTGGGCTATACAACTTTTGTGGATCTGTCACAGAAGGATGAGGTGTATGATCTGGTGGCCCAGGCTGTCGCCGGCGTCAACGAAAGCCTGCCCGAGGAGAGCCGCGTGCGCCGCTTCGTGTTGATGCACAAAGAGTTTGACGCCGACGAGGCCGAAGTGACGCGCTCGCGCAAGCTGCGGCGCGGCTTTCTGGCCGAGCGATATGGTGCAATTATCGACGCCCTCTACAGCGGCGCGGAGCGGATTCGCGTGCAGGCGCCCGTACGCTACCAGGACGGGACGGAGGGCGTCGTGGAGACAGATCTGCAGCTGCGAACGCTGCCTGTCAATGGTCAGCCTGCGGCGGTGGGCCCGGCCAGGGAGGTGCGGAGACGATGAATTGGCCGCTTGTACCGCAGCAGATTGTCACGGGTGTCCTCAACGGGGGCATCATTGCCCTGATCGCCCTGGGCATCGTCATGATTTTCAAGGCGTCGGAAGTTTTCAACTTTGCCCACGGCCATATGGTGATGCTTGGCGCCTATTTCACCTGGTGGTTTGCCGGCGGCAGCGGCAGCGAGCTATTTCAACTGCCCTTCTGGGCGGCGCTGGGGGTAGCCTTGGTACTCTCCGGCCTGCTTGGACTGGTGATCGAGCGGCTGGCGCTGCGGCCGATGACCGGACAACCGCTGCTGGCGATTGTGCTGATGACGCTGGGGCTGGCCCTCCTGCTGGAAGGGGTGACCAGTATCTTCTTTGGCGTGCAGCCCAAGCAGAACTTCCCCGCGCCCTTCTCGCAAAGCGACGTCTTCCGCGTTCCATTTCCGGGAGCGTTCAACGATACGATCATCCTCAAGAAGACCCTGGTAGCCGCTTTTGTTGTCTCAATTCTGGCGGCCGGCCTGCTCATCCTGCTCTTCCAGCGCACGCGCACCGGCCTGGCGATGCGCGCCACCTCGGAAAACCACGAAGTCGCCCGCAGCGTGGGCATCCGCGTCTCGCGTGTCTTTGGCCTCTCCTGGGCGGCGGCCGGGGTCGTGGCGACGCTGGGCGGCGTGCTGCTGGCCAGCCTCACTGGCGCCAGCCTCAGCCTCTCGACGGTGGCGCTGGTCGCCTTCCCGGCGATCTTGCTGGGCGGGCTCGATTCGCTGCCCGGCGCGATTGCCGGCGGGGTGATCGTTGGGCTGGTGCAGGCGCTGGTACAGGCCTCGACCATGATCGAGGTGCGCAACTCGGCGGAGATTGCTCCCTACGTGCTGTTGCTGCTGGTGCTGGTGATCCGGCCCGAGGGCCTGTTCGGCCAGAAGCGAATTGAGCGTGTATGAGCGAGCTTATGACCGGCGTTACGGCTAAGGAGATGTCGCTATGGCTGTGCTGAGACCGGCCGGGGATTTCGACCGCAGTTATGAGCAGGATAAGGCCGTTATCCGCCAGAACTGGCAGTGGGTCGTGCTGGCGCTGGGGATTGCCCTGATCGCGTCCATTCCCCTGTGGGGGTCAGCCTATATTGTCAGTACAGTCAACCGGCTGGCTTATCTGATCGTCGCCCTGCAGGGCTTGAACATTCTCACCGGCTACACGGGCCAGATATCGCTGGGGCAGGCTGCCTTTATGCTGGTCGGCGGCTATCTGTCAGCGCTACTGGTAGAGAGAGCGGGAATATCGATGTTCCTGGCGCTGCCCGTTGTGGCCGTGGGCACCGGGCTCAGCGGTCTCATCTTCGGCCTGCCGTCGCTGCGGGTGAAGGGCTTTTACCTGGCAATGGCGACGCTGGCCGCGCAGTTCATCATCCCCTGGGTCACCCGCTATCTCTTCCCCGATTTTCTGGGCGGCACTTCAGGGCGGATCGCCGTGCCGGTTCCGCAAGTTGGCTCCTATTTGTTTAACAGCGGGCCGCGCTATCTCGTCATCTCGCTGGTAATCGTCGCCATCACGACCGCGCTCACGATGAACATTACCCGCACGCGGCTGGGGCGCGCCTTCGTCGCCATCCGTGACAACGATCTGGCGGCGGAGCTGCTCGGCGTGAATCTGTTCGGCTACAAGCTGCGCGCCTTCTTTATCGCCGCGGCGCTGGCAGGCGTGGCCGGCGCCATGCGCGCCCACTATCAGCGCACGGTGGGCACCGAGCTTGGCTATAATCTGAACGAATCGATTATCTTACTGGGCATGCTGGTCATTGGCGGCCTGGGCTCAAATCTTGGCCCCTTCTTTGGCGCCGTCACGGTCGTGCTGCTGGAAGATCTGGCGAACGTCGTGGGCCGCGAGCTGGCAGGTATCTTTCCCAACCAAGCGGCCAGCTTGCTGACATCCTTCCGTCCTATATTTTTCGGCCTCGTCCTGATGCTGTTTCTCATTTTCGAGCCGCGAGGCCTGGCCCATCGCTGGCAGCTCTTCAAGGCCAGCTGGCGCCTGCGTCCGTTTTCTCGCTAGGGTAGGCAATCAGGGAAAGGAGGTGCATTCCGGAGGAACGATGACTGTAGCTGGCGGATACCCTTCGACGTGACTCCAGTGTGTGACTGTGTTTGGCTGAAGGTTCTGCAAAAGAAGAAGGAGAAGAAGCGATGAAAAAAGTGGTACTACAACTGTTGCTGGTCTTGGTTCTGGGGCTGGCGCTGGCCGCCTGCGGCGGAGCCGAGACACCGGAGCCGACGACCGCGGTGGAGGACGTCGCCGAGCCGACACCCGAGCCGACCGAAGCGCCGACCGAAGAGCCGACTGAGGTCGTGGAGGAGCCGACCGCCGAGCCAACCGAGGCTATGGAAGAGGAACCGACCGAAGAGCCGGAAGAGGAGGAGCCCACGCCTACCGCCGAAGCGCCGGCTGAGACTGGCGGTATCCGCACAGTATTTGACGGCTGTGACGAGAGCTACGAGGGCGAGACGATTGTCTTTTACCAGCAGGCTGGCCTAACAGGCCCGCTGGCGACGATCCTCGGCCCTTCATTCATCAATGGCACCAACGACGCGGTGCGGGCGATTAACGAGAGCGGCGGCATCTGCGGCGCGACGATCGAGATAGATCTCAAAGACACGCAATACGATCCGGAGCAGGAGCTGGCAGCGTACGAGGAAAACCGCGCTGCCTCGCCCACTCCCATGTTTGTCCTCACCTATGCCAGCCCGGCCACCGTCGTACTCAAGGAGCGCGTCAACGAAGATCATATCGTCAACATCGCCGCCGGCTTAGAGTCGGAGTCGTTCTACGTGCCGCGCGACGGCTGGACGGTTGGCGTTGCGCCCATCTACTCCGATCAGTTTGCCGGCTTCCTGCAGTGGACGTCGGACAACTGGGCTGACATCAGGCCTGAAGGCGCCGGCGATGACATTGTCGTGGGCGTGATTGGCTGGGAAGGCAGCTTCGGCGCCGGAGCGATCACGCCGGAGACGCAGGCCTTTGCCGACGAAATCGGCGTGACCCTGCTGCCGCTGGAGACGCAGCCAGTGAGCCCGACGGCGGACGTGACCGGGCAGCTGCAGAATCTGGTGCTGGGCGGCGCCAATGTCATCTACATCCAGTCGCTCGGCTTCGGGCCCGCGCAGGTGATCGGCACGCTGCGCGCTCTAGCGCTGTGGGATTCGGTGGTGGTCGGCGCCGTGAACTGGGCGATGAACACCGACGTGCTCACCTTCCTCGGCGACGCCACGCTGGCCGAGGGCTACTATGGCGTCTTCCCCTATCTCTGGTGGAACGATACCGACGCGCCGGGCGTTGAGCTGGCGCTGCAATACTTCGAGGAGGGCGACTACCCGGAGGCCGACCGGGCCGTCGGCTACCTGCTCAGCTTCGGCTCTATCTTCGGCATTGCCGAGGTCATCGAGAAAGCGATCATGGACAACGGCTTTGAAAACCTGAGTGGTGATGCTTTCTTTGATGCCTTCAAGGAGATGGGCACGGTCAGCGCCTCGGGCCTGTATGAGTTTGACGTTCAGGGCGAGAACCGGGCGCCGCGCGTGGCCCAGATTCGCCAGGCGCAGGTCGTCGATGGTACCGTGGAATTTGTCGTCGTCGAAGACTTCTTCGAGCTGCCCGATATGCGGCCGGCAGAGTAATCACAGATAACCAGATCCGGCGCGGAGGCGCGCTGCCGGCAGCGGCGCGCCTCCCGCCGGCGCCGCCGGGAAGGTAAATGCTCGAACTCAACAACATCGAAGTCGTCTATAGCGACGTTATCCTGGTGCTGCGCGGCGTTTCGTTGAAGGTGGACGAAGGGCAGATCGTGGCTCTGCTCGGCGCCAATGGGGCCGGCAAGTCGACTACCCTCAAGGCCATCTCGGGCCTGTTGCGCACGCAGCAGGGTGAGGTCACGCGCGGCAGTATCACGTTCGCCGGCGAGACTATCCAGACGCTGCTGCCCGACGCAATTGTGCGCCGTGGCATCGTGCAGGTGCTGGAGGGACGCCCGCTCTTCGAGCACCTGACGGTGGAAGAGAATCTGTTGAGCGGCTCTCTCTTCCGGCGCGATGGGATGGCGGCCATCCGTGACGATCTGGAGATCGTCTACGACCTGTTCCCCCATCTGACGAAGCTGCGCCGTAAGACCAGCGGCTATCTCTCCGGCGGCGAGCAGCAAATGGTGGTCATTGGCCGGGCGATCATGGCGCGCCCGAGGCTGATGCTGCTGGACGAGCCGTCGCTGGGGCTGGCGCCGATGCTGGTGCACGAGATATTTGAGAACATCCGGCGCTTCAACGCCGAGCGTGGCGTCTCAATTCTCCTGGTCGAGCAAAATGCGCACGTGGCCCTGGGCGCGGCCGACTATGCCTACGTCATGGAGACCGGACGGATTGTTCTGGACGGCCCGGCGGAACAGCTGGCGCAGAATGCCGATATCAAGGAATTCTACCTGGGGCTGACACAGGTGGGCGAGCGCAAGAGCTATCGCGATGTCAAACATTATCGGCGGCGGAAGCGGTGGCTGGGATAAAGGATCGAAGATGAACAGTATTGACGAGAGGCTGCGCGCGCTTGTCGCCAGCGCCTATGAGCGCGCGCCAGCCGTGCGCGCTCGGTTTGACGAGGCCGGACTGACGCCGGGCGACATCAAAAGCGTTGCCGACCTGCAGCGCCTACCGGTGCTGGCCAAGGATGAAGTGGTTGCGCGGCAGCAGGCCGACCCCCCGTTTGGCGGCATGCTCGGCGTGCCCCGTGATGAAGTGCGCCATATCTTTCTCTCGCCGGGCCCAATCTACGAGGTCGATGCCGGAGACGACGATACGCTGCGGCGCATGGCCGAATTGGCGCTGGAGCAGGGCGGCTTTGGGCCGGGCGATACCGTCCTTAATACACTTTCTTATCACCTGGTGCCTGCTGGCCTGCTGCTGGACGAGGCGCTGGTGCGGCTGGGCTGCACGGTAGCGCCCGGAGGTGTGGGCAACAGTGACCTGCAGCTCAAGCTGCTGGCCGACCTGGGCGTGACCGGCTACGTGGGCACGCCAAGCTTCTTGCTGCACCTGATCGAGAAAGCTGAGGAACGCGGCGGCCCCTTCCGCGACAACTTCCGCCTGGAGAAGGCGTTTGTTACGGCCGAGCCGCTGCCGCCGAGCCTGAGGGAGCGGCTGACGGGCGACTATGGCATTCAGGTGTGCAACGCTTACGGCACCGCCGAGCTGGGCATTCTGGCTATCAGCACCGCGCCGGGGCTGGCGATGGCGCTGCTGCCTGAGCCGATTGTAGAGATTGTCGATCCGGAGACCGGCCAGGTGGTCGGGGCCGGACAGCCGGGGGAAGTGGTCGTCACCTTGCTCAATCCGGCCTATCCACTGCTGCGGCTGGGCACAGGCGACATGGCGATTAACGGCGACCCGGCCCCCGGTCGCAGCCGTCAGGAGGAGCGCACGATCATTCTGGTCGGGCGCAGCGGCGAAGCGGTCAAGGTGCGGGGCATGTTCGTCCATCCCAACCAGCTGCGTTTTGCCGTGGCGCAGGTAGCGCCGGCAGGGGCGGTGCAGGGCGCCGTGACCAGGACGGGCGGGCGTGACCAGTTTATCGTGCGCGTGGCCCTGGCGGAGGGAAATGCTGGCACGGAGGAGCTGGCGGCGCGCATTGGCGAGGCTGTCCGCCAGCTTTGCCTGGTGAAGGCGGACGAGGTGCAGTTCGTCGGGCCGGAGGTGATAGCGCCCGGTGCACGCGGCATGGTGGACGAAAGAAGCTGGGAGTGAGTCCCGAAAATAAAACAGGCCCCGGTTCGCCGGGGCCTGTTGTTTGTCTATCTACCTAGTTAGGCGCAGCGTTTAGCCGCGGCGACGCCGGTCGCCGCCCCCGCCGCCACGCCGGCCGCCGCCGCTGCGGTTACCGCCGCCGATGGCGCTGTCGTTGGCGCGCGCTTCGTCCAGCGTCCAGCCGTCGAGCACGGCCTGGCGGCTGAGTCGGATCTTCTCGCCGTTGTTGGCGATGTCCGTCACCATGACCATGATCTCGTCGCCCAGGTGTACGGCGTCTTCCACGCGGTTGACGCGTTCGCTGGCAAGCTGCGAGACGTGCACCATGCCGTCGATGCCGGGTACGATCTCGACGAAGGCGCCGAAATCGACAATGCGGACGACCTTGCCGGTGTAGATTTCGCCCAGCTCAGGGCCTTTGGTAATGGCGGCGATATGCTCCAGCGCGGCGTCAGTCTTCTCGCCGTCAATGCCGGCGACGAAGACGGTGCCGTCATCCTGGATGTCGATGCTGACCTCGTACTCTTCTTCCAGAGCACGGATGGTGCTGCCGCCCTTGCCGATGATGGCGCCGATCTTGTCGGGATCGATCTTGATCGTCTCCATACGCGGCGCCCACTTGCTCAGCGTCTCGCGCGGCTCGCTGATGACGGCGTTCATCGCCTCCAGGATGTGTAGCCGTCCCTCGCGGGCCTGGGCCAGCGCTTCGGCCATGATCTGGCGCGAGAGGCCGCCAATCTTAATATCCATCTGCAGCGCGGTGACGCCGTCTTTGGTGCCGGCCACTTTGAAGTCCATGTCGCCCAGATGGTCTTCCATGCCCTGAATATCGGAGAGCACCGCGTAGCGGTCGCCTTCCTTGACGAGACCCATGGCGACGCCGGCGACGGCCGTCTTCAGCGGCACACCCGCGTCCATCAGCGCCAGGCTGGAGGCGCAGACGCTGCCCATACTGGTGCTGCCGTTGGACGAGAGCACCTCGGAGACGACGCGGATCGTGTAGGGGAAGGTCTCCTCGTTGGGTAGGACAGAGAGAATCGCCACTTCCGCCAGCTTGCCATGACCAATCTCGCGGCGCTTCGGCCCGCGCAGGAACCAGGTCTCGCCGGTGGAGAAGGGCGGGAAGTTATAGTGATGGATGTAGCGCTGGGTATCCTCCGGATAGAGGTTATCCAGCTTCTGCGCTTCGCGCGGCGTGCCCAACGTGGCAATGGACAGCACCTGGGTGCGCCCGCGCTGGAAGAGGCCAGAGCCGTGGGCGCGCGGGCTGAGTGTGGTATCGGCGCTCAGCTCGCGGATGTCGCCGTAGGCGCGCCCATCGGGACGCACGCCTTCGTAGAGGATGCGGTTGCGCACGGCTTTCTTTAGCTCGTCGGCAATCACCTCGCGCACGGCGCGCGGCTCGACCAGCTCTGCCTCGCCCAGCTCCCCTTCACTCATGAAGCTCTCGACGATCTCTTCACGCAGCACGTCCATGGCCGCGTTGCGCTCTTCTTTGTCCGGGTAAGCCACCAGGATCTCGTTGATGCGATTGCCGAGGCGCTGGCGGACGCGCTCGGCCAGCGCGTCGTCGCGCACAGCATACTCGATCTGCGCCTTTTCCTTGCCCACGGCGGCGCGCATCTCTTCCTGGATGTCGATGAGGGACTGGATGGCCTGGTGACCAAACTCCAGCGCTTCGATGAGGAGGCTTTCGTCAACCTCGTCGGCGCCTGCTTCCACCATGATGATGGCATCGCGGGTTGCGGCAAGGCGCAGGTCGAGCGTGCTGGTTTCCATCTCTGGGATGGTGGGGTCAATGACCAGCTGATTGTCGATGTAGCCCACGCGCACGGCGCCGATAGGCCCGTTCCAGGGGATGTCGGAAATGTGCAGCGCCGCGCTGGCAGCGTTGACGGTCATGATGTCCAGGTGGTGCAGGCTATCGGACGACAGCGCCGTGATGATGAGCTGTACTTCGTTGCGCATGCCGTCGGGGAAGAGGGGGCGCAGCGGACGATCGGTAAGGCGATCAATGAGGATCGCATCGGTCGAAGGCCGGCCCTCGCGGCGGAAGAAGCTGCCGGGAATGCGGCCGGCCGCATACAGCTTTTCCTCAAAGTCAACCATGAGCGGGAAGAAGTCCAGCCCTTCCCGTACATTCTTCGCCATGGTCGCCGTTGCCAGCAGCAGGCTGTCGCCGGTACGGATGGTAATGGCGCCGCCCGCCTGCTCGGCCAGCCGGCCGGTGGCGAAGGTAACCTCACGGTTGCCGACTGTGGTTGTAAATGATCTTTCTTCAGACATTTTTCCTCCGTCCGCCGCCTGCTAGCCGTGTGGCAACCCGAAACACGGTTCGCGTACCGGAACCGTCCACGAGTAACCTGCCGGGAAAACAAGGCGGCAAAACTGTTCCTAAGGAGCCGGAGGAATCGCAGGGGAGTTAGGAACTGGAAACTGGCCCGTAAGCGGCGCTACCTGGCAGCGCGCTGACCATACGACACAATCTCCAATGCCTAACCCCGGCGCACGGATTCCCGCGCAGCTCGACAATAAAACGAGACGCGTACGTGCAGGAAATCCCACACCTACGCGTCTGACTCACTAACGGCGCAGACCCAGCTCGGTAATGATGGCCCGATAGCGTTCCGGATCTTTCTTGCGCAGATAGGCAAGCATCCGGCGCCGCTTTCCAACCAGCTTGAGCAGGCCCCTGCGGGAGCTTTCATCGTGGCGGTGCTCGCGGAGATGCTCCTGCAGCTGGAGGATACGCCGGTGCCAGATGGCAATCTGTACCTCCGGCGATCCTGTGTCGCCCTCGGCGAGGGCAAACTTCTCAATCAGTTCGGTCTTTTCTTCAGGTGTTAAGCTCATGTTATCCTCCACGTGTACGTACTGACCCAGCCAGCCGCCGCGCCGAAAAACGTCGGACTGCCGAGACAGACAGTATCGCCGAATTATACGAGCCTACGAGGAACCAGGCAACCTGGGCATTGCCGCCCTGACAACTCTCTCATACGTGGCGCTGCCCGGGTCAGGGCTCGGCCGTCTCCGGCGGGAGCAGCGGCACGTTTTCCAGCAAGCCGAGCAGGCCGTCGAGGGCGACTGTGGACAATAGGTGAACGCGCGGGTCGCCGCGCCGCTGCACGTAATAGGCGTCGCCGGTCGGCGTCGGGTTGCCCAGAGCCAGCTCGTAGCGGATGATGTCGCCATCACGCTGCACGGCGAGCGTGATAATCGCCTGCGGGCTGTCGAGGCCGTATGGGGCCAGGTCGCCGCCTTCGGCGCTAAATGAGCGGCGCGCTCGGGTATTCAGTAGCCCGGTGACGTGGTTGGTCAGGGTAGGGCTGAAGACCTGGGTCATCGTGGGTACGGTCTGCACCCAGGCGCTATCCTCCTCACGAGCGAACACGGCCGAGTCCTCGGGCTCCATTTGGCTGATTTCCAGACGCGCCACGTCTTCCGCCGCCAGGCCGCCGAAGAGGTCCACTACTTCGACAAAGGAGGCGGAAGGCGGCGTCGGCGTGGCCCGCGCCTCGGCCGCGTAGCGCTGCTGCAGGGCCAGGACGGCGGCGCCGACGACGAGGAGGATGAGGAAGAGGATGCCGGTCGTGCGCCAGCTCACCGGTTGCTCCGCCGGCTGCGCCACACCAGGAGGCCGATAAGCCCCATGAGCAGCGGGCCAAACCAGGTACTGACGGTGCGCAGCAGGCGCAGCTGCTGGTCGGGGATATTGATCTGGCGCTGCTCCTGCGGTCGCGGCGCCAGCTCGATGGTCGTCTCGTCGGCGGCGAGCCAGTTGAGGCTGTTGGTCGCCAGCAGGCTGTTGCCGCCGACGAGAAGGTTGGCGTTGTTGAGGAAATCGGCGTCGCCAAAGAGAACCAGGCGCGCGCCGCTCTCAGGGTTTTCGGCGGACAGCCCGACGGTCAGCACGCCCTGAGCGTCATCGCCGTCCGGCTCGGCGCTGAAGCTCTCGATCAACAGATCCAGGTTGGTCTCGCCCCAGGCGCCTTCGGTCGTCTGTACCAACGGCGTGTGGAATACGGCTGTCTCATCGCTCGTGGCAATCGAGCGGGCGACGCTGAAGCGCACGCCAAAGCGGCTCAGCTCGTCGGTGATGATGGGGCTGACGCCAAAGGAGGCGCCGAGAAAGTCAAGGCCAGATGTCTGCCCAGCGCGTGCCATTTCCGGGTCGATGATGATGTCCTGGCGCAGGGAGACGCCCCACGCCTCCTGCAGATAGGCAGACAGCGGGTCGGCCTCGCCGATGAGCGCGCCTTGCAGGTCGATCAGGTCGCGAGCGAGGAAGAGGCTGCCGCCGCCATCCAGATAGCTGGCAATGGCTTCCGTCTCGGCTTCCTCGATCTGGCCGCGCGGCCCGACGATGGCCAGCACGGTTGCATCCTCGGGGACGGCGCCGCTGGTAAAGAGGCTGAGCGGCTCGACGGTGAAGCCCTGGTCGCGCAGCAGTCCGGCGGCGCTGGAGAAGCCGTCCACACCAAACTGCTCGGGGTCCAGCTCGCCGTGGCCGCTCAGCAGGTAGAGCTTCTTCTCTACCGGGTTGACGACCTGCGCCAGGGCAGTGTGGATCTCCTGTTCAGAGAGGCTACTGGCGCGCGAGAAAGTTTCGTCCGGCTCATTGCGGTTGCGGACGAAGACGAGCGTGCCGTCGAAGTTTAGCTCATACTGCTGGGCGAGCAGGGGGTTGACCTCCGGGTCCACGAACTCGTAGGTCAGGTTGGGGCTGGCCGCCGCCAGGTTGTCGAGCAGAATACGCGCCTGCTCGCGCTGATTGCCGAGAGCAAAGCTATAAAAGCCGAGGACGTGGACTGGCTCGTCCAGCTCGCGCAGCAGGCTGACGGTTTCTGGCGGCGCGGTGAAGAGCCGGCTGGCGGTCAGGTCCAGGCGCCACTCGTCGTTCTTGTAGGCGACCCAATAGAGAAGGAGGCCGATAGCGGCAAAGAAAAGGACGGAGAGCAGGGTGCTGCTGCCATAGCGTGCGGTGCGGCTGGCAAAGAAGGTGCGCAGCTCGTCGGGCCGGGCGACGGCGTATACCATGAGCAACAGGGCGCCGCCGGCCAGGAGGAGATTGTTGAGCAGGTCAAAACGGCGGGTGATGAGACTGATCACTGCCCCAGCGGCAAGCAGCCCGGCAGCGACCCAGGGTACGAGACGAAAAGCAGCGTTGCGACTCTCACTCATACGCCAATTCCTCTAGCGCCAGCGGCGGCTCTCCAGAACGCGCGCCGCGGCGAAGAGCGAGATAGCCGCCACCAGCAGATAGTAGAGCACGTCCTTGACGGTGATAAGCCCGTCGAGGAAACTGTTTAGATGGTTCTGCAGCGACAGCTCGCTGAGGATGGTAGCCGTGGTCGGGCCGACCGTGAACAGCTCGGCGGGTATCAGCGTCAGATAGAGGAGCAGGATGATGCCAAAGGCGATGATAAAGGCGTTGATCTGGTTCTCCGACAGAGCGGAAGCCAGAATGCCGATACCCAGCAGGGCGGCGCCCCAGAGCAGGGCGCCGATGTAGGCGCTGACCATCGGGCCAACGTCCGGGTTGCCGAAACGCAGCAGGATGATGGGATAGATGAGGGTGAGCGCCGTGATCGACAGGTAGAAGAGGAAAGCGGCAAGGAACTTGCCCAGCACGACCTGCAGGTCGGTTACCGGCAGCGTCATCAGCAGCTCGATGGTGCCCGTCTGTTGCTCCTCGGCCAGCAGCCGCATTGTAATGGCCGGGGCGGCAAAGACAGAAAGAAAGGTGAAGGTACTGATAATCTGGGCAATGGTCGGCGGCGGGCCGCCCTGAAAGAGGGGAAATGATAGCTGCGCCGCAAACAGCAGCCCTGTCACCAGCGTCATAAAGATGGCGAAGACATAGGCGATGGGCTGCACGAAGAGGGCGCCGAGCTCGCGGCGGGCGACGATCCAGATATTGCGCATTACTCCTCTTCCTCCAGCGCGACGTGGGATTGGCTCATCTCGGCGGCGCGCAGCCGGTCGAGGAAGACAGCCTCCAGACTCGGCTTTTCAATGCTCAGCTCGAGCAGCCCCCAGCTGGCATTGACGGCGGTGCTGGCGATGGCGGCCCGCGTCGTGTCGCTACCGTCAAAGCGGACCTGATAGCTGCCGTCGGCACGGGTGGACACGGCGGAGACGCCGACGAGACTGCGCAGGATGGTGGGCGTGTCGCGGGTGGGCGCTGCCAGCCGCAGCAGCAGCGCCTGGTCGCCGTTGCTGCTAACCAGCTCAGCCATTGGCCGGTCGTCCCAGATACGGCCGTCGATGATCATGATGACCCGATCGCAAAGCTGCTCCACCTCGCTGAGGATGTGCGTGCTGAGCAGGATGGTATGGCGCTCGCCGAGCGCTTTGATCAGCCCGCGCACCTCGACAACCTGGCGCGGATCGAGGCCGATGGTCGGCTCGTCGAGGATCAGGACCTGCGGGTCGTGGAGCATAGCCTGGGCCAGCCCGACGCGCTGGCGCATCCCCTTGGAAAGCTGACCGATATAGCTGGCGGCGCGCTCTTCTAGATCGACGGCGGCAATCACCTCGTCAATGCGCTCCCAGAGGTCGGGCACGCGGCGCAGACGGCCGACAAAGGCCAGATAGCCTTCGACGCTCATCTCCGGATAGAGCGGCACCGTTTCCGGCAGGTATCCCAGGCGCTGGCGCGCCTCCAGGGATTCCGTGAGCGTGTTGTAGCCGGCAATAAAGGCAGCGCCGCTGGTGGGGGGCAGATAGCCGGTGAGGATGCGCATCGTCGTCGTCTTGCCGGCGCCGTTCGGACCCAGGAAGCCGACGATTTCGCCGCGCTGGCAGGAGAACGAGATCGATTCGATGGCCGGGACGTTCCCGTATAGCTTGGTCAGGTTGTCGGCGACGATCATGACGTCGCCCTGTTCGTGCGCCATAGCCACTCCCAACAAAAAAGCACACCGGCCCCCGTAGAAGTCAATGTGCCTGTGTTGTGCACCTGTGAAGCCTGTTCCGGCTCGAAGCGAGAAAACTATAGCGGAAAGACCAAGGGCTGTCAAACAGGCAGAAAGGGGCCGAGACAGTTATAATGCGGCACATTCGCTAACCCATTGCCGGCGCGATGCGGGCGCCGGGCGCAGGGACGAGGATGCCCTATGGCCTGGACCAAGCAGAAACGGGCAACGCTCATCTACAATCCGCTGGCAGGGCCAGCTTCCATCGAGGATTCGCTGCAGCAGGTTGCCCACTTCTGGGAGCAGCGCGGCTGGGCGGTGACGATTGCACCCACCGACTATGCCGGGCACGCCGTGCGCCTGGCGCAGGAAGCGGCCGAATCCGGGCAATACCTGGTACTGGCGGCGGGCGGCGACGGCACGTTAGGCGAGGTAGCGAATGGCCTGGCCGGCAGCGAGGCGGTCATGGGCCCGCTGCCGACGGGTACGGGCAACTCCTTTGGCAAGGAGCTGCGCATGCCGCGCCCCAATTTACTGGACCACAGGGCATTGATAGAAGCGTCGGCGCTGCTGGCTTCCGGCCGCATCCAACGTATGGACCTGGGCCGTTTCCGCGGCGGCAAATATTGGATGCTCTGGACAGGCAGCGGCATCGACAGCTATATCGTGGACGAGATGGAGCCACGCTCCAAGCTGTCGAAGCGGCTGGGGCCGGTGGGCTACGTGGCGCAGGCGCTGTGGCTGGCGCCGCGCTTTGCGCCGCTGCGGGCGCGCGTCACCATTGACGGCGCGTTGTACGAGGATACCTATCTGCTGGTGTTGATCAGCAACTGCCGGCTCTACGGCGGCGGCGAGCTGCTGCTTAACCCGCAGGCGGCCCTGGATGATGGGTTATTCGAGATCTTTCTCTTCCGTGGTACGGGGCTGCCGCGCACGATGAGCTATCTCTGGCAGCTCTGGCGCGGCTCGCATATTGGCAACGAGGATATTTTCGTCGTGCGCGGGCGCGAAGTCACGGTGGAGACCGAGCGCACGATTCCGGTACACACCGACGGCGACCCGGCGGGCGAGACGCCGATCCATTGTCAGATCGTGCCCAATGCGCTGCGCCTGCTCGTCCCCCGCTCGGCGCCGCACGGCCTATTTCGCGAGCCGGGCCTGCCGTTGTAGGGCCCGATCTGGCGCCGCTACGATTTTTCGCGCCACCTGCCGTCGTCCCCCTTTTCGTACTGCTTCTTGACGGCCGCCCAGGCAACCCTGTGCGCTGTCTCCTCGCGCGTCGCGTCGCCGCGTCGCTCTTCAGGCTCATCGTACTGCTCCCAGGCGCTATTGAAGGCCGCCAGGTAGATTTCCTGGGCATGGTGGGGAACGTTATCTTTCACCGAATCCGGTAGCTCGTCAACATTCTGGTAGGGCATGGTACCTCCGGTACTCAGTCATGGTCGTTGGTGATGAGTGACGGTTACTGCGATGCGCCACCTGTTTACTGTCGACTGCTGCGCCGGGCTATAGATAGCGGGTATAGCAGCGGGTACATATTGGTTACAAAACGGCCGAGCGACCAGGTTGAGCCGCTATAATGCATCTATGACTGAGACAAAGACGCAGAGGCAGGTATCGGCGGGCGGCGTTGTCTATCGTATAAAGGCGGAAAGGATTGAAGTGGCGCTGATTGCCGTGGCGGCGAGTGGCGAGCGGCGCTGGCAGCTGCCAAAGGGGCTGGTAGGGCGTGATGAGGAGCCGGAAGCTACCGCCCTGCGCGAAGTACGGGAAGAGACCGGCCTGCGCGCCGAGATGGTGACTCCACTGGAGACGATTGAGTACTGGTATTATGCGCGGCGCGGCGCCGGCCGGGTGCGCTTTCACAAGTACGTCCATTTTTTCCTGATGCGCTACCTGGAGGGGAACGTGGCCGACCATGACCACGAGGTCGAGGAAGCTCGCTGGGTCGAGATCGGCGAGGCGGCGCGCATGCTCAGCTTCCCGAGCGAGCGCAAGGTACTACAGGAAGCGGCCGCCTACCTGAGCGACCAAGCCTAACGCTGGATCGTCGGCAAAAACAGCCAGTCGGTGGTTGGTTCAGCGCAGCTCAGATCACGCGACAACACGAACGAGCCGATATAGGTGGCCCAGTTTGTCGTGGCCGCAGTTGCCTGGCTGTACTGGCCGATGTACCAGAAGTGGATTCCGTCAGGATCAGGGCTCATGCCGGTGTAGTCGCCCCAGCGCCGGGCGGGTTTCGGTGGGATGCCTTCAAACGAGGTATAGACTTGCTCGCCGCTGCGCAGCGCCTGCTCCGAGCGAAGCTGGCCGGCCGGGTCGCCCTGCCGCCGGCCAGTAACCCAGGCGCCGGGCCAGGTCGAGGCGCTGCCCTTCGAGTAGCCGACGACCATGTCGCCGCAATGATTGACGGCCAGATCGGGGAAAAAGCGATGCTCGCCGTTTGAAGCATAGAGACCTTGCCCGGCCGGGCCGAAGTTCCCATTTGCCGGGTTGATCTGCGCCCAGCGTACGCAGTTGACGGCCCCCGTTCCGGGATTACAGCCCACGGTAATCGCCAGCCAGGCATAGCCGTTGCGGTACTCAAAGTCGAGTGGGCGCAGGTCGTTTGCCTCAATCAGGTTGCCTCCAAGCTGGGGCACGTAGAGGTGGGCGCCGCTGGCGCCGAAGTTAATGGGGCTCTTGACGACTGCCAGGCTATTCGTCACCGGGTTCCACTGGACCAGGGCGTAATAGAGCAGATATTGGGAGCCGGTCCAGCGCACGTCGTCGATTAAGAAGTAGTGGTTGTTGCCATAGGCGGGCCAGGTCCCCTGAGCAGCGCCGTGCAGCTTGAGCGGCTGCGGCGCGAAGAAGTTGGCCGCGACGCTCCCCAGGCCACGGCTGCTCCACGACACAGTCTGCCCGGCATAGAGCTGGCTCTTGGGAAAGGCGTAGAGAAAGGCCTGATCGAAAAAGAGTGACTGTGTGAAGCGGTTGCCGGCCATGAAGATGTGGTTGTCGCCTACGCCGGCATGAGGGAAGTCCAGCCAGCCGCTGCCGCTGTTGGTCTGGAAGAAGTAGCTGTACCATTCTCCTAGCGGGTCGCCGCTGGCGGAGACCAGCATACAGTAGCCGCCCGTCGTCGTCATCGGGCCGGCCGCATAGGCCAGTATCCAGCGATCCGCTTCCTCGTCGTAGAGCACGTTGGGGTCGAAGAGGCTGGAGTTGGCGCGGCACTGGCTCTGGTTCTGGTGGAAGAGCAGGGCGGGCTGGCTGCCCAGGAGCTGCGCGCCGTCCTTATCGTAGATGGCGATATAGACGTTGACAGCAACGAGAATATGGTTGGGGCCCACGGCCAGCTCGGGATCGGGCGGAACAAAGGGAGAGTTAGCGGCAGTGGGGCCCTGAAAATGGCGGCGCAGCGATGGCGGCAGCAGGGGAGGCGCCTGGGCTGCTAATTGCGCGGCGCCATCTACCGAGCGCTGCAGCGTCGCCAGACGGCGCGCGTTCATCTCCGCCTCGCTGATCCGCGACACTTCATAGTCGAGGTCAATCTCGCCGCGCAGCCAGCGCTGCTCCTGTGTCGTCAGATCAGCCCCTGCCAGGTCGGGCGGGGCGCTGAAGTCCACCAGCATCGGCTCGGCCGGCACCGGCTCGAAGTCGCCGCCCTCCGTCATGCCACCGGCAGTCGTGCTGGCCGGGACAAAGGCCCGGCGCAGCGCTTCGTGGCGCAGGCCCGTTTCGGGAGC
This sequence comes from uncultured Ardenticatenaceae bacterium, assembly GCA_964579295.1. Lineage (GTDB taxonomy): Bacteria > Chloroflexota > Anaerolineae > Promineifilales > Promineifilaceae > JAAYYY01. Next base: position 41,475 of record CAZOGK010000010.1, on the reverse strand, counting down.
CGGCTGGCTGACCCGACTTAGCAACCAGACGCCGGCCAACAGCAGCCCCAACACCGTGATCATCCGCGAAAAACGCCGCATAATCTCCTCGTGATCAGGGAAGCGCCCGCCCGGATTGGGAACGACGTACCCCGCGGTGATTATATGTCCGCGCCAGCCTGCGCTACAAGCGCCGGGCGCCGTTCTCATCTTGGCGCGCCGGTTGCCCTTCACGCTAAGTTTACGTAAACTTCATCTATGGATAGGATCGACTTCCGCTCGGATACGGTGACCTGGCCAACAGAGGCAATGCGGCGGGCTATGGCCGCGGCCCGGGTGGGTGACGATGTCTACGGGGAAGATCCTACCGTGAACGAGCTGGAAGCGCGCGCGGCGGCGCTGGTGGGGAAGGAGGCGGGTCTCTTCGTCGCCAGCGGTACGATGGGCAACCTGGCCGCCATACTCACGCACGCCAACCGCGGCGACGAAGCCCTTGTCGGGCGCGACGCGCACACGATTTCCTGGGAAGCCGGCGGCATGGCCGTGCTCGGCGGCATCGTACCGCAGACGCTGGCAACAGACACCAGCGGCCGTATGGATCTGGGCCAGCTCGAAGCTGCGATCCGGCCCGACGATCCCCACCTGCCGCGCAGCCGTCTCGTCCTCGTGGAGAACAGCTATGGGTCCCGCGCCGGCGCCGCCATAGCCCCAGACTATTTCGCCGGCGTCGCCGCGATAGCGCGCCGCCACGGCCTGAAGGTGCACCTCGACGGCGCGCGCCTGTTTAACGCGGCCGTGGCGCTTGGGGTGCCGGCGACGGCGATCACGCAGCACGTCGATTCGGTCACCTTTTGCCTGAGCAAGGGGCTGTGCGCGCCGGCCGGCTCGCTCCTCTGCGGTTCGCAAACATTCATCGCCGGGGCGCGGCGAGCGCGCAAGCTGCTGGGCGGCGGCATGCGCCAGGCAGGCGTCCTCGCCGCGGCCGGGCTGGTAGCCCTGGACGAGATGATCGAGCGGCTGGCCGAGGATCACGCCCATGCCTGCCTGCTCGCCGAAGCCCTGGCGGCGATTCCCGGCCTGGTCGTCGAGCCGGCAACCGTGCAGACCAACATGGTCTTCTTTGGGCTGGGCGACGAGGTGACGCTCTCCTGTGAGGAGCTACTGAGCCGCTTGCAGGCCGGCAATATCTGGCTGGATTGGCGCGGCGGGCGGGAGTTCCGCGCGGTAACGCACTACTGGATAGGCCGGGAGGAAGTCGCGCTCCTGGCAGACGGCTTGCGGGCGGCGCTGCATGGATAGCACGCCGGCCGGTGAGGGAAGCAGCATGTCGAGTCTGATCGGTCGCGTCATTGACAACTATCGTCTCGAATCACTGTTAGGGGACGGCGGCATGGGCACGGTCTACCGCGCCTATGACGTCAATCTCGAGCGCTGGGTGGCTATCAAGCTGATGCACCCGCACTATGCCCGGCAGCCCGAGTTCCGTGCCCGGCTGCGCCAGGAAGCGAAAGCCGCGGCCGCGCTCGACCATCCGTCCATCGTGCGCATTCTTGATTTCGGCGACAATGCCGACGTCGCCTATATCGTCATGGAATATGTAGGCGGGGGCAGCCTGCGCGCCCACCTGCAGCGGCTGCAGGGCCGCCAGCGCTTCCTGCCCATCCAGCAGAGTCTGCAGATTGGCTACCAGATAGCCGATGCGCTCGGCTATGCACACAGCCAGGGTATGGTTCACCGCGACGTGAAGCCGAGCAATATCATTTTGAAGCAGACGGGACGCCCGGAAGAGGCTGGGGAGGCGCCGTTCCGTGCTGTGCTGACCGATTTCGGCCTGGTTAAGCTGCTCTCGGAGGACTTTAGCCTGACGCAGAGCGGCACGACGCTGGGGACGCCCACCTATATGTCGCCCGAGCAGTGCCAGGGGCTCGAGCTGGATGGGCGCAGCGACCTGTACGCGCTTGGCGTTCTGCTCTATGAGCTGCTGACGAACCAGCTCCCCTTCCAGTTCAAATCGCTGGCCGAGGCGATTGCCACGCATATGCGCGGCGAGATGCCGCCGCGCGTGCGCGAGCTGCGCCCCGATATACCGGCCGTGGTCGACGCTATCGTCGCAAAAGCGCTGGCCAAGTCGCCCGGCGACCGCTTTGTCAGCGGCGAGGCGATGGCCGCCGCGCTGCGTGGGGCCATCTATTCGCTATCGGATTCGCCGACGCGGGTGCTGCCGGCCGAGGACGAGGATGAGCTGGCGCTGGGGGAGGCGCCGCCTGGCTACGCGGTAGAGATTATTACGCCCGGCCGCGAGCCGACTACGGTCGCCCTTTCGCGGGCGCTGATTGCTATCGGGCGCGACGCGGAGAACGACATCGTACTGCCTTCCGAGGGCGTCTCGCGCCACCATGCCCGCCTGCAGGCTACGGCCGGCGGCTGGCAGGTGGTTGACCTGGGCGGCGTCAACGGCACGTCGCTGAATAGGCAGCGGCTGCAGGCGCGCCGCCCGGCGGACCTGCAGCCGGGCGCGACGCTGCAGATCGGCCCCTACGAGCTGATTCTGCATGGGCCGGAGAGCGTTGGGCTGGCTGGCTTCATGCCGGCTCTGGCGACGCCGGTTCCCGAACAGGCGACGCAGCCGCCGGAGAGCATGCTCGTAACGCCGAGCCCGACCGGGCCGCGTCCGCCGCTGGAAGTCTTTCTGGCGCGCGACCGCGTCGCCGTCATTCCCGGTGAGCAGGCTGATTTCAGCGTGGAGATCGCCAACCGCAGCGGCGTTGACGACCGTATTACCGTTGTCGTCGAAGGGCTGCCGGAGGGCTGGGTCGAGGCGCCGGGCGAGTTTATCAGCGTGCCGGCCGGCGGCGCTGCCAGGGTAACTATGCGCTTCAAGCCGGAGCGGCGCACCGAGACCGAGCCCGGGCGGCGGCGCTTCCGCGTGCTGGTGCGCTCGCAGCAGTACCCGGAGCTGGAGCCGGCGGCGACCGGATCACTGCTGGTCGGTAGCTTCGAGGAGCTGGACGCTGTGCTGGAGCCGCGCCAGCTTGAGCTGCCCGGCGTGGTGCAGGTGCGTGTCGGCAACCGCGGCAATGCGCCGGCCATTGTGGCCCTCACAGGGCGCGACCCGCAGGGTAAGATCCATTTTGTGGGGGAACAGGCGCAGGTGCGCCTGGAGCCGCGCCAGCGGGCAACCGTCAACCTGGAGTTGCGGCCAGAGCGGATGAACTGGTTCAGCCGCTCGCTGGCGCATCCCTTTGGCATCGAGGTGAGCAACCGCAGCGGCACGGCACGAACGACGCTGGCCGGTGAGGCAGACATTGTGCCCGTGGTGCCGCCGTGGATTAGCTACGGCGCGCTGGTCATCGTCGTCTTTGCCTGCGTCTTCTCGGCGGCGTCCCTCCTCTTTGGCGGCGTCGGGCGGTCGCGCGCCGAGTCAGTGACGGCCACGGCGCAGGCGGCGTGGGATTTGCAGACGATTGTCGCCGCCACGGCAACGATTGACGCGGCGACGCGCTTTGCCAGCACGCCGGTGACCGGCCGCGACACAGACGGCGACGGCCTTAGCGACGCCCAGGAGACGGCGCTGGGCACCCTGATTGACGACCCGGATACCGACAAGGATGGCGTGCCCGACGGGGCCGAAGTGCTGCAGTTTGGCTGTAACCCGCTGCTGCGCGACACAGACGGCGATGGGCTGACCGACTGGGAAGAGATCTACCTCTACGGCACGCGCTGTGATAATCCCGATAGTGACGGCGACGGTATCAGCGATGGCGTCGAGGTTGCCCGCGGCACTGATCCGCTGGTGCCGGAGAGCCCCACGCCGCAGCCAACGCCTGTCGTGTCGCCCACGCCGTCGCTGACGCCGAGTATCGCGCCCACCGATCTGCCAAGCCTGACGCCCTCGGCAACCAGCACGCTGGCGCCAACGATGACGCCGAGTATCACGCCGCTGCCCTCAGCCACGGCGACGAATACGACCGTACCGCCGACGGCAACGGCGACATCGCAGCCGACGGCCACAGCGACACCGGATCCGCAGATGGTCTGCTTCCCGACCGCGCCGCTCATCGACGGCCAGCTCACCGACGCTATCTGGGCCTCGGCGAGCAGCGAGAGCTTTGTGCCCGAAGGGGCGCCGGGCCGGACGATGACCCTCTATACGGCGCAGGCGGGCAACGAGCGCTTCCTGGCGCTGGCTATCGCCGATGCGACTGTCGACGACACGGACGAGGTGCGCATTTACCTGGATACGAACCGCAATCTGGGCGACCCGGATAGCGCCGACCGTCTCTATATCATCCAGCGCAATGGGATCGCCGCCGTCCAGCCGGGTGTGGGCACCAATAGCGACCTGCTCACCTGGGAAGCGAACGCCAGCCAGGACGTGACGGCTTCGGCCGGCGTCGCCGAAGCACAGGGCGGCTACTGGATTGTGGAGCTGCACATCACGGTCGAGGCGACGCCCGCCCTGGCCAACCCTTTCGGCCTCCTGCTGCAGATTACGGATGGTGTGACCGTCTTTACCTGGCCCGAGGCCGCCGACCCCTTCCAGGCGAACGACTGGCTGGCGGTTGCCAACCCGGTCTGCCCGTGAGCCGGGGAGGATGTGGGCGGACGTAGCAGGGATTAGCGCGGTCCGTTCAGGCTGATGCCGTCAAAGAGATCGGCGAGGCGCGTGTCAGCGCCGGCAGCCGGATAGGCGAGATGGAAATATTCTCGGCTCAGGATCTGCTGCATCTCGGCGTCGGGAAGGCGGCGGAAGCGGCTATCTGGCCCGAACTGCGACTGGTGGCAGTCCCAGGCGGCCCACTTCTGCTGGATGTAGTCGCCCACGTCGAGCACGGCATGGAAATCGTAATCGGGCACGCCGGCCTCGAGCCGGGCCTGCAGCAGCTCGTCATAGCCGTCGATTTCCCCGCCGTGCGCAGCCACGCGCTCTTTCATCTCCAAAAAGACTGAGTCGGGTAGGAGCGGGTAGAAGAGCCGCCCGGGCTGCCAGGGAGGACCGGCTTCAGGATACTGCTGCCCATCTCCGGCGGCATGGTAGGCGGCGACGGTGTGGTGATGGATGGCGATGTGGTCGGGATGGCCGTAACCGCCATAGGGCTCAAAGGTAAGGACCACCTGCGGTTGCAGCCGGCGGATAATGGCCGCCAGCTGGCTGACCACGTCTGAGGCGGGCGCGTTGACCAACGCAGCGGGATGTTTGTTGTCTGGGCTGCCGGCCATGCCAGAGTCGCGATAGTCGAGGAAGATCAGGTCGGAGACGCCGAGCGCGGCCGCCGAGCAGCGCATTTCCTGCTCGCGCACCTGGGGCAGGGTCTCCGGGGTAGCGACGCCGGGGCGGGCGATTTCGCCGGCCTCGCCGCGGGTGGCAATGACCAGGGCTACCCGTGCGCCGGCGGCCGCATAGCGGGCCAGTGTCCCGCCAGGGCCAAGGACCTCGTCATCGGGGTGGGCGTAGATGCCGAGCAGGGTAGGTCGTTGCGCCACGGTTGTTCCCGGTAGGGCGGAGCCGGCCTTACGGCTGCAGGCTCAGGCGTAACTGCGCGCCGGCCGGCTCGCCGACGAGATAGGCGCCGTCGCTCTCCGTGACCGAATGGCCGCCGGCTCTGGCCCGGTCGAGCAGGGAAGCCAGCGCTTTGTCGCCGGGCACCCGGACCTCCCACCAGCGCAGACCGCGACTGCCGGGCGCCGGCTGCTGGGCGCCCTCGCCGGCCCAGGTATTGAGCCCCAGGTGATGGTGATAGCCGCCGGCGCTGAGAAAAGCTGCCGACGGGCCATAGCGCATGACCATCTCGAAGCCCACGATCTCTTGATAGAATTGGACGGCGCCGCTGAGGTTGCCGACGTGTAGATGGACGTGCCCGACGACTGTTCCGGCCGCCAGCTGCTCCGCCGGCCCGCCCGCTTCGGCCAGAAGGTCGTCGGTATCCAGCGGCAGCGTGGCCATCTGCAGTGTCCCGTCGCGGTAGGCCCACTCGTCGCGCGGCCGGTCACGGTACAGCTCGATGCCGTTTCCTTCCGGGTCGGCCAGATAGATGGCCTCGCTGACCAGGTGGTCGGAGAAGCCCTGGAAGCGGGTGTCGTGCGCGGCTAGCCGCCAGAGGATGGCGGCGAGGTCGCGCCGCGACGGCAGCAGCAGCGCATAGTGGTAGAGGCCGCTGGCGGGACGGGGCGGCGCCGGCGCATCCGGGTCGTGGAAGAGACGCAGCAGCGGCCTTTCACCTGCGCCCAGTAGGGTGGCGCCGTCTTCCTCGCCGAGACGCTGCATGCCCAGGTTCTCCTGGTAAAAGGTGAGCGTGCGCTCCAGGTCGGCCACGGTGAGCGCCACAGCGCCAAGCGACGTAGCGGCGGGCAGAATCGCGTTATTGTTCATGTTTCAGATTGTCCATTAGCTTCTGTACATGCTCGATCTCATCCTGGTTGACCGTGTGGCCCATGCGGGGATAGATCTGCGTGGTCACGGTGGCGCCAAGCTGGCGGAAGACCGTATCTGTCTCTTCGACGCGCCAGAGCGGGATGTGCGGGTCGATGTCACTGCAGCCGAGGAAGACGGGCGTCCCGGCCAGATCGCCGTCGTAGTCGCGCGGCGTGCCCGGGGGGCCGATCAGGCCGCCGCTTAGCCCGGCGACACCGCCATAGCGCTGTGCGTGCCGGGCCACATACTCGGTCGCTAGGCAGGCGCCCTGCGAAAAGCCCAACAGGATGATGCGCTCCGCCGGTAGACCAGCGTCTGTCACCAGGCGCACGACGCTGTCTACGGTAGCGAGCGCTCGGTCCAGCTCCGGCTGATTCTGAGCAATGGGCGCCAGGAAGCTGTACGGGTACCAGGTATTACCCGGCGCCTGCGGCGCGAGATAGGCAAAGCCGGGCCCGTCCAGCTCGTCGGCGAGGGTCAGGATACTGGCGGCGGTGGCGCCGCGCCCGTGAACGAGGATCATGACCGCCGTCGCCTCAGCGAGGGGGACGCCGGCCGTGTGCAGCGCGGGCGGCGCAGCCATCAGCGCGGCCCTCCGGCGCCGGCCGCATCCGCGGCGACCACAAGCGGCGTGAGGTTGCCTTCAATCTGGCGCCGGTGCGGCTCCAGCCAGGGCGGAAGCTGGAGGCGCGCGCCCAGCTCGCCTTCATCTTCGTCCACGAGGAAGCCGGGCCCTGCGGTCGCCAGCTCGACGATATGGCCATCGGGATCGTTGGTGTAGATGCTCTTGAAGTAAACCCGGTCCAGCACAGGCGATACGCGGTAACCGGCCTGGAGGAGCCGTTCCCGGTACGCAAGCTGCGCCGCGTCGTCGGGCACGCTGAATGCAAAATGGTGCGTCTGGCCCGCGCCCATTTGCACGAAACCCTCGCGCGCGGGGTCGCGCTCGAAATAGGTGACGATCGTCCCCGGCGCGCCGTCGCCCACGCCCCAATACCAGTGCGCCGAGCCGGGATCGTCAAAGTTGCTGGTCATCTTTACGCGGCGCAGGCCGAGAAGTCCGTGGTAGAAGTCGTGGGTCCGCTCAATATCGCTACCAATGGCCGTGATATGGTGCATGCCGCGCCGTAGCGACATGGCGGGCGTGATCTCAGGCGCCGGTTCCGGCCAGACGGCGGCGGCGATGCGCGCCTCATCGCGGTTGTTGACGAGCATCTGCGCCGGTGGCTCGCGGAAAGTCTCGCCAATGGCGCCGGCCTCTTCGTCGACCGTCCAGCCGGGGCCAACGGTGGCGATTTCCAGGATCGTGCCATCCGGGTCGCGAAAGTAGATGGAGGTGAAATAGTGGCGGTCCAGTGGCCCACTGACGCTGAGGTCGAGATCCTGCAGCCGCCGCTTCCACATAAGCAAGCCATCGTAATCCGCTACCTGCAGCGCGAAGTGGTGCGTGCCGCCGATGCCCGGCCGGCCGCGGCCAGCGTGGGGCCATTCAAAGAAGGTGACGACGGAGCCGGGATTGCCTTGGTCATCGCCAAAGTAGAGATGATAGGCGCCGGGATCGTCAAAGTTGACAGTCTGCTTGACGAGCCGCAGACCAAGAACGCCGGTATAGAAGTCGAGGGTGCGCTGCGCATCCCTGCTGACAAGGGTAATGTGATGAATCCCCTGAACTGCCATCTCTCTCCTGTGTTGCCAAGCGGGCTATGACATCGGCCGGCGGCAGCGAACGGCGCCGGCTGCTCACTCAATCATACGCTTTTATGCTAATAGACGCATTAGCGCCCGGGCGCTCCGCCATAAGCAAAAGGGGGAAGGGCGAACTGGTCGCCTTCCCCCAGCAGACAGGCAGCGTCGCCCGGCTCCTCCCTATGCTTAGTCTGCGGCGAACGCCTCCGCCTCGGTCTCCTCGACCTTGATCAGCTCGATCTCGATGTGGATCTTGACCGAATCGCCAACGAGAACGCCGCCAGTCTCCAGAGCCTGATTCCAGTTGAGGCCCCACTCCTTGCGGTTGATGGTCGTGCTGGCGGAAAAGCCGGCGCTCGTCTGGCCCCAGGGGCTGACAGCCGTACCGGCGTACTCGACGTCGAGGACGACTTCGTGGGTAATATCGCGGATAGTCAGGTCGCCAATCAGCTTGCCCTTGTTGGGGCCCTGCTGCTGTACGCGCTTCGACTCGAAGGTGATGACCGGGTATTTCTCGGCATCAAAGAAGTCGGCGGAGCGCAGGTGGTTATCGCGCGTCTCGTCGCGCGTGTTCAGGCTGGCGCTCTCAATCTCAGCGTAGACGCGGGTCGCTTCCGGCCGCTCCGGGTCAAAGTCGATGGTCCCTGAAAAGCGCTCGAACTCGCCGCGAACGGTGCTGATCATCATGTGGCGCACCGCAAACTGTACGTGCGAATGAGAGAGGTCAATCGTCCAACTCATGATCTGTCTGTCTCCTATTCTATGAACTTTACACTAATAAGTGGACTCTAGTCCGTTTACGTGATAGGCTCATAGTAGCGGACCCGAGTCCGCTTGTCAAGCAAAATGAGCGGAAGCTGAATTTTGGTAGCGGTACGTTACGGCGCAGCAGGTCATGTACAAAAACGGAAGAAGCAGGTAGGATATAAGCAATGATCCAACGCATAGAGCTAGCCATGCAGCCGGAGGAAGAGCGCGAGCGGCGCGACGCGGCGGCCAATCGCGCTCTGCTGCTGGAGACGGCAGCCCGTCTCTTTGCCGAGCGCGGCGTGGCGGCGGTGAGCATGGCCGAGATTGCCCAGGAGGCGGGCGTGGGGAAGGGAACGCTGTACCGCCGTTTTGCTCACAAGGGCGAGATATGCCTGGGCCTGATGAATAGCCAGCTCAAAGCCTTCCAGGACGAGCAGCTGGAGAAGCTGCGGCAGCTAAACACAGCCGGGACGTCCTATCTGGCACAGCTCAGCGCCTTCCTGCGCGCCCTGGTCGCCTTCACCGAGGAGCATATGCCGCTGCTCTGCGAAGTGCAGCAGTACAGCCAACTGCCGGAGAATGAGAACCTGGAACGGCCACACTTCTGGCAGTACCTCACCGTCTACGGGCTGCTGCGGGAAGCACGGCAGGCCGGCGAAGTGGACGCCGATCTCGATGCGGCCTTCAGCGCCGAGGCAATCCTGGCGCCGCTGATCGCCCACACTTACCGTTTCCAGCGCGAACGCCTCGGCTTCACGCCGGAGCGGATCGGCGACGGGCTGGCGCGTCTGGTGCAGAACCTTGACGGCGCTGTCTAAGAGCCACCCGATTTGTTTCCTGACTGAAAAAAGCGCTACAATCGCCCGCTGACAGTCACGTCGAGGTGAAGATGGCGCCAGTAGGAACGATGGGAAACGGCCGGGGAGGCCGCCGGGCGCCGGTTGCGCTGGCATTGATTTTGTGGCTGGTTGCCTGGGGCGCGCAGCAGACACGCGGCGCCCCGGCTGAGGTAGCGAACGGGACCTATCTGCCCCTGATCTCCAGGACACTCCCTGTAGCAGCAGCAGGCTACCCGGCGTTGGGCATTGGCTTCATCAGCTCGGCGGAGGAGGTGGCAGACGCCCAGCAGTACGCCAACGCGCTCTGGGCCGGCGCCAGCTGGAACCGTTGGCCGCTTTACTGGAGCGGCGTGGAGACAGCGGAGGGCCTCTTCTCCTGGGAACGGGTGGACGCCGTCGTTCAGGGCGATATTGAGCATGGGCTGCAGAGCAACGTCATTCTTATGGGCACACCCTGCTTCTACCGCGTGGACCGCTGCGCGCGCCCGCAGGCGGCGCCGGTGGAGCGGCCCACGGGCCAGCTCATGCTAACCGCGCCGGAAGCGGCGCGCCCGGACAGCCTCTACGAGCCGGTGTTCAGTGACGGCAGCGATACGCCTGGGCCCGGCAAGACGATTAACCCGGGTAACGTCTGGGCGCGCTTTGTCTATGCAGCGGTGGAGCGCTATCGGCCGGGCGGCGCGCTGGCGACGCAGCTCGGTTGGGGTGCGGGCGTGGGCGTGCGCGCCTGGGAAATGTGGAACGAGCCGGACCTGGCGATGTTCTGGGACGACTCCGAAGCCGACTACGCCCGCCTGCTCAAAGTTGGTTACCTGGCGGCCAGGCACGCCGACCCGGCCGCGAAAATCCTCCTGGGTGGGCTGGCCTATTTTGAAGACGACGCCTTTTTGGAGCGGGTGCTGCAGGTATTTGACGGCGACCCGTTGGCGGCAGCGCACGGCTACTTTCACGATATCGTGGCCGTGCATAACTACCATTATGCCTGGCACTCCTGGTGGTATGTCTTCCGTACCGAGCAGACGCTGGCCGCGCGCGGGCTACAGAAGGAGATCTGGCTCAACGAAACAGGCGTGCCCGCCTGGAACGATTACCCCGGGCCTGTCTGGGATCCCCATAGCCCGTGGCGGGCCACTATGACGGAGCAGGCGGATTACGTCTTGCAGAATGCCTTCTATGCCACGTTTGCCGGCGCGGACGCCATCTTCCATTTCCAGCTTTATGATGGCTGCGGCAACCAACCGGCCGGCACTGACTTCCCACCGCACTCTGGCGAGCTGTGCACGAACGACGGCAAACTGGTCACCAATCCCGCCGTCCCCTGCGCCGGCGACGCCTTTGGCCTGTTCCGCAACCCGGCGGACGCCGTTTGCTTCCGGCAGCACCCGCAGCCAGAGACGCCGCGGCCGGCGGCCCATGCCTTCCGCCTGCTGGCCGAGGAGTTTCAGGATGTGCAGCCGCTTTGGCGGCTGCGGCCGGGCGGCAGCACGCCCACGAACGGGCCGCAGGAGTGGATTGCCTTCTACCGCCCGGCGACGGGCGAGCGGATCGTCGGCCTCTGGGCCAGGTTTGGCGACGACCAGACCGCTCTTGTTCCGGCAGTGGCCGCCAGCGCGCGCATTCTCTACTCGGACGGCGCCAGCGAAGTGCGGACGCCGGTCAATGGCGTGTATGCCATTGCGCTGCCGGGCGCTACCAATCAAAACGGCACGCCATACTATGCAATCGGCGGCCGCACGGCCATCCTCATCGAAGAGCTGCCGTCGCTGCCGCCGCCGCGGGCCTGGCTGCCACTCATCGCCCGGTAAAAGGCAGAACAGACCATGAGAGCAATCCTGCGCGACTTCCCCGAGCAGTTTGTAACAGAGCGGCTGACTATCCGGGCGCCGCAGCCGGGCGACGGGGCCGAGCTGAACCGGGCGCTGCGCGACTCGTGGGCGGAGCTGCAGCAATGGATGCCCTGGGCGCAGGGCGACCCACCGAGCGAGGCAGACAGCGAGGCACGGCTGCGTGAGGGGCGTGCTCGCTTCCTCACCCGCGAAGATTTGTTGCTGCTGCTCTTTCTAAAAGGGACGGGAACGCTTGTCGGCAGCAGCGGCCTGCACCGCATAAACTGGCATGTGCCTCGCTTTGAGATTGGTTATTGGGTGCGCACGAACTACGCCGGCAAAGGCTATATTACCGAAGCCGTCAACGGCATCACTGCTTTCGCCTTCCTTGAGCTGGGCGCCCGCAGAGTCGAAATTCGCTGCGATAGCGACAACGTGCGCAGCGCCGCGGTGGCTCGCCGCTGCGGCTTTGCGCACGAGGCAACACTGCGCTACGACGACCGGCACCACCTCACCGGCGCTCTGCGGGATACTCTGCTCTTTGTGCGGCTGATGGACGACGAGGCGGGCTGACCGCGACTCGCCGCTCGCGGCGGCTTTGGCGTGAATTTGCCTTTGCGCAGCGCATATACTATACTCCCCTACTGTATCTACCAATAGAGCCCGGAGGAGTGAGGCGGTTATGCCCCGTTACCAGTACGGTTGTGAGGCGTGTGGAGCGTCCTTTGAGAAGCAGCTACGCATGGCCGAGTCAGGCGACACGCAGACGTGCCCGGCGTGCGGCAGCCTGCAGACGCGCAAGCGCATCGGCGCGGTCGCCGTGCGCAGCAGTGGGCCGGCGCGAGAAAGCGCGCCGCCAGCCAGCCCGTTTACCTGAGCGGGCGGCTGTTAGGCAGACGGTCTGTTTGCCCAGGGAAGTAACATGAAAATCAAATCGCAGGAAGTCAAGGATGATCTGGCGCGGCGGCTGGCGCGGATCGAAGGGCAGGTACGGGGCGTGCAGCGCATGCTGGAAGATGACCGCGACTGCCGCGAGATCGTGCAGCAGCTCAACGCCGTGCATGCGGCGGTGGGCAACGCCACGCACCTCTTTATGCGCGCCTACGCCAAGGATTGCCTCTTGAGCGCGGGCGAGCAGGGGCAGGATGCGGAAGCGGTCATCGACGACCTGCTCGACCTAATTGCCAGAGTGAAAGCATGAGTGAAGTGAAAGAGGCGAAAGTGATCTGGAAAGGCGACGGCCTGCATTTTGACGCCGCCCTTGGCTCCGGGTATGAGTTTGCGCTGGGCAGCCCGGCCGGTGCTGTGGCCGGCAGCCCCATGGAGTTCTTGCTGGCGGGCGTCGCCGGCTGCACGGCGATTGACGTCGTCAGTATCCTGTGCAAGATGCGGCAGCCGGTCGACGGATTGGAAGTAACCGTCAGCGGGACGCGCGCCGCCGATTACCCGATGGTCTATACCGACGTGACCGTCACCTACATTGTCACCGGCGACGGCGTAGAGCCAGCAGCCGTGGAGAAGGCGATTGCCCTCTCGCACGAGACCTATTGCTCGGCCAGCGCCATGTTCGAGCGTTCCGGGACCCGCCTGACCAGTCAATATCGCATCGAGCCGGCAGCCTCCTGAGACGGACGTCTCACCTCCTGTTGCAGAACGCCGCGGCCATTGGCTGCGGCGTTCTGCATTTGAGGCAGAAAGTGATATAGTTGCGCGGCGCCGGCGCCGGGTGCGCGCGTCAGGTGCTGATGCCAGAAGCGACAAGGAGTTGGAGGGACATTGCAGACGACACAGCAAGGTGAGCGCCGCGACTGGTGGTGGTTGTTACTTATTGTCGCCATCGTGGCCGGCGCGATCTGGATAGCGCGCCATCCAGATTATCCGGTTCGCCAGGGGCTCGACCTCCAGGGCGGGCTGCAGGTGCTTCTGGCGGCCGACGTCCCGGCGGACGAGACGATTACCGCCGACGACATGACGGCGGCGCGCCAGATTATCAGCCAGCGGGTTAATGCCCTGGGCGTGGCGGAGCCGCTGGTGCAGGTGGAAGGCGAGCGGCGCATCCTTGTCGAGCTGCCGGGGATTGAGAACCCTGACGAAGCGATTGAGCTGATTCAGGAAACGGCGCTGTTGGAGTTCGTGGATACGGGCGATCAGCCGCTGCCAGTGGGCCTGTGCGTGCGCACCAGCCTCAATGACGGCGCGCCGTCGCCGTGTGAAACGGAAGAGACAGGGGAAGCCCCGACCTTCGCCACGGTGTTGACGGGAGCGGCGCTCAACAATGCCGACGTGCAGCTCGATGAGCTCTCGCGCATCTACGTCACCTTCGAGATGACGGCGGAAGGCGGGGATGTTCTGGGGTCGCACACGGCCGCCAACATCGGCCGTTTCCTGACCATCGTCCTGGACAAACAGGTGATCTCCAGCCCGCGCATCGAAGCGGCTATCAGCGACTCCGGTGTCATCCAGGGAGAGTTTACGCTCGAGGAAGCGCGCACGCTGGCGCTGCAGCTGCGCTTCGGGCGGCTGCCCATCCCGCTGCGCGTAGAGAGCACGCGGCAGATCGGCGCGACGCTGGGCGAAATGTCGATCCAGGCCAGCGTGCAGGCGGGCGCCATTGGCGTGCTGATCGTGCTCCTCTTCATGCTCATCTATTATCGGCTGCCGGGCCTGCTTGCCGACCTGGCGCTGCTCATCTACGCGCTGGTCAACTTCGCTATCTTTAAATGGCTGGCCGTGACGCTGACGCTGCCGGCGATTACTGGCTTCCTGCTCTCGACCGGTATGGCTGTAGACGCCAATATCCTCGTCTTCGAGCGCATGAAGGAAGAGCTGCGGGCCGGCAGCTCGCTGCGCCACGCCATCCGTATCGGCTTCAGCCGCGCCTGGACTTCGATCCGCGATAGCAACATCGCCACGCTGGTAATCTGCTTCATCCTCTGGACATTTGGCCGCAACTTTGGGGCCAGCGCCGTGCAGGGCTTTGCCATCACCCTGGCGATTGGCGTCATGATCAGCATGTTTACGGCCGTCATCGTCACGCGCACCTTCGTCGGCCTGGTCATGGGCCGGGCTGCCGGCTGGCTTCGCGAGCGGCGCTGGTTATTGGGGGCGTAGCATGTTCCGTCTGGTACAACGCCGCCGCTACTATTTCCTCTTGTCGGCGCTGCTTGTCGGCGCCGGTCTCGCCGCCATGATCGTCTCCACCGTGCTCACCGGCAGCCCATTCCTGCTTGGTGTTGACTTCCAGAGCGGGACGCGCTTTGAGGTCCAGTTCGCTGCGCCGGTAAGCGAAGACGAGCTGCGCGACATGCTGGGCCGCGCCGGGCTGAGCAACCCCACCGTCACGTCGCTGCAGGGTGAAGGGCTGGAAAACGCCTGGCAGATCCGCACCGAGTTTCTCAGCCCAGAAGAGTCGAGCGTCATCCTCGCTGGGATGGACGCCGAGCTTGCCCCGCTTATCCCCGAGACGACCCAGGTCCAGACCGTCAGTCCATCGGTCGGCGCCGAGGTAACCCGTGCCGCCTTCGTCGCCATTGTCGTCTCCGCGGCGATCATCCTCCTTTACATCATGTTCAGCTTCCGCCAGGTACCCCATCCCTTCCGCTACGGCGCGGCAGCCGTGACCTCGATGCTGCATGACATTGCCTTGACCTTCGGCTTCATATCCGTGACAGGTCTGGCGTTCGGCTGGGAGGTCGATTCGCTCTTCCTGACTGCCGTCCTGACCGTCGCCGGCTTTAGCCTGCAGGATACGATCGTCATCTTCGACCGGCTGCGCGAGAATATCCGCAAGCGGCCGCTGGAGGATTTTGAGCTGCTCGCCAACCGCTCCATCCTGGAGACGATCCATCGCTCGCTGGCGACCCAGCTCAACGCCATGTTCGTCATGGTGGCGATTCTTCTCTTTGGCGGCGCTTCCATCAAGCATTTTATTGCCGTGCTTCTCGTCGGGTTGTTGAGCGGCACCTACAGCTCGATCTTTACGGCGGTGCCTTTGCTCGTCACCTGGGAGAAGCGGGCTATGGAGTCCGGGTAAATGAGCGGCGCTGAGACCGAACGGCCGCAGCGGCCCATAGGCCTGACGTTGCTCACTGTGCTCTGCCTGCTGGGTCTCGCCGCCTGTACGCAGGCGGCGACGGGAACGCCCGCGCCGACGACGGCGGCCCATCCGGCGCCGACGCAATTCGCCCTCCCCACGCTCCTGCCCACGGCGACGAGCGCGCGCCAGGCGGCGACGGCGACGCCGGCCATGTTGCCGACGCGCGCGCCGGAAGCGACGGCCGACCTCCAGCAGACAGTCGTCTCGCTGAGCTACGCCATCCCGGCCATTGGCCTGGAGCGGCGTCTGGAAGGCAACGTCGCCGGTACGGTGACGGTCGTAGACGAGGCAGCCGGGCTGGCGGCGAGCCTGGCCCACCAGGGCGGCGCGCTGCTGGAGCTGCAAACGGCCCTGCCCGAGCTGGAGCTGGCTGCGCTGCCCGCGGGCTGCGAGGGGTGCGTCGCCTTTTCCTACAGCCTGCCGCTCAGCGGCGCGGAAGACAGCGGCTGGCTGCAGGACCCCGTGATGCTGGCCAGCGTGGAGAATTACCTGGCGCTGACGCTCGGCCCCCACTGGCCCGCAGGCACGGTAGCCGGCCTGCGCCGCAGCGCCTCGCCCTATCAGGTGGCGCAAACGGTAGCAGTGACGGCCGACGGCGACCTCTATCGCTGGCGCGCGACGGCGCCCGAAGTTGAGGTCGCAGAAGGCGGCGCGCCGCCGCCGCTGCCTGCCGAGCTAGAGTCCCTGGCGGCGGAATATGCGGTCACCTGCCCCGGTGCGCCGCTGGAGACGCTATATATCGCTCCCGACGTGGGCGTGTCTGAAGGGCGCACAATTTCCATCACCTGCCCTGCTTTTTCGTTGCCGGCGCCCTTGCTGCCCCTCTATCTGGCGCTGGACGCATGGTCCGCGCCGCTGCTGGCCGAGGAGACGCTGGCGACGCCGCCCTCCGAGATCCCCCTGGGGACGATGGTTGTCTACGAGCGGGCCGGCAGCGGCCGCCTGCTGTTGCTGTACGACGACCAGGCGCTGGCCTTCGACATTCAGGGCGCGGTCGTGACCACGACGCTGAGCGCCGGGACCACGGTCAGCCTGACCACGGCGCTGGCAGAGAGCGGCGCGCTGACCGCGGGCGTGGCAGCTTACACGGCGGCTGAGTCAGACCATATCCTGCTGGTGCGTGGGCCACGTGGGATGATGGAAGCGGCCTGGGACGGGACGCCGCCTGAGCCGCTGGCGGCGATGGTGGCGCAGCTGGAAGCGATCTGGGTGGAAGCGCGGCCGGCTCTGGCCCCCGCAGCTACAGCCACGGCCACGCCGCCAGCCGGGGCCACGCCGTAGGGTCGGTTCAGGGAGATAGGCCCAGCTCTTCAAGCGCAACGGCCGCCGGTTCAAAGTTGCGGTTGTAGTCGAGCGATTGGCGCAGGCGGCTCACGGCCATTTCCAGGTTCTCTTTCCCCAGGTAGCCCAGCCCCTCATAGAAATAGGCTTCTTCATGGCCGCTGGCGGTATAGGCAGTGACGTAGCCCAGCTCCACCACGTCGTCATAGCGGCCCACGGCCAGATAGGCTTCAAACGGCTCAAACTGGTACCAGAGCATGCGCAGCGGCAGGCCAATGCCGCGTGCCTCGTCGAACGCCGCGGCGGCGAACTGATGCTGGCCGAGGCGGGTATAGGCCGCGCCCAGATTAAACCAGGCAAAGGCGTCATCGGGCGCTTCGGCAGCTTCCGCCTGTGCCCGCTCCAGGGTGAGCGCGTGCATCGTTGCGTCGTCCGCCAGCGGGCCGAGAAGTGACAGAATACGCTCCTCCTCATCCGGCTCGAAGAGGATGATGAACTTGCGGTTGAACACGCGCCAGCCCAGGTCCAGCTCCTGCCCGTAAAGGAGGCGGTCGGGACCATAATAAGAGTCCTGTGCGGTGAAGGTGCCGCCGTCATAGCCGGTGAGCAGCCGGTAGTGGCCCATGCCGCCGTGGTCGTCCGGCTCGATCCAGGTCTCGACGATGACGGGAATGCCATTGGCGATGAAACGGCGCAGCAAATCGAGGTCGCCGCCCGTGCGCACGATGCCGGCAATGCCCTGTTGGGCGGCGTAGGCCAGTAGCTGCTGCGGGCTGACGTTCTTGTCGTCGCCATTGGGCTTCAGGAAGTCAGCCCCTTCGCGCTGGTGCTGATAGATCTCAAAATAGCTGAGGTTCATCGCCAGCGTCGCCGGGCCGCAATTGTTCCACATCTGTGCATGGTAGTAGACGCCTTGAACGGTGGCCGAAGGCGCTACCGGCGTGAATGGGTAGGGCGTTTCCGTAGGCGTCGCCGTCGGCGCTGGCGTGGCGCTGACGGTCGGGCTGGGGCTGGGCCGGGGCGTCAAGGTCAGCAACGTCGGCAGCGGCAGAGGCGTTGGCGTGGCCGGGCGCGCGACAGGCGGGGCGGCCGTGGGGACGACCGTCGGTAGCTGCTGCGTCTGCAGCAGGGCCGCCCGCCGCTCGGCGGAAAGCGGCGGCGGCGTGGGCATCACGGGCGTCGGGCGCAGGCTGCGCAGATAGCTACGCGCGTAGGCGGGCACGGCGGCAATCCGCCGCTCCAGCGCATCGCTGCCGCCCTGCGCATAGGTGACGCCAATCGCCAACAACACGGCGAGGAAGCCGACGACCAGGAGTAAGAGCAAAATCCGGCGCATCGGCGCCATTATAGCACAGCGCCCGCCGTGGTTGACCATTACTGAAGCCGTGCTAAAGTCGGGCGCGCCGGGAGCAAGGAGGTCAGCCGTGCAGGCAGTCATTGTCGAGGGCGGGGAGGTACGCACCGTGGACGATGCGCCGAGGCCCGTGCCCGGGCCCGAAGACGCGCTCCTGCGCGTGCGTCTGGCGGGCATCTGCGCCACTGACCTGGAAATCCTCAAGGGATACGCCGGCTTTGGCGGCGTCCTCGGCCACGAGTTCGTGGGCGAGGTGGTCAGCGCGCCGGATAGCTCCTGGATCGGCCGGCGCGTGGTGGCTAACATCAATCTGGGCTGCGGCGTCTGTGACGTCTGCCGGCGCGACGGGGAGGAGCATTGCCCGCAGCGCTCGGCCCTGGGCATCAGCCGTGACGGCGTCTTTGCCGACTTTGCCTGCCTGCCGCAGCGCAATCTGCACGCTGTGCCGGATAACGTTGCCGACGAAGCCGCCGTCTTCACCGAACCGCTGGCGGCGGCGCTGCGTATCCGCGAGCAGGTACAGGTCAGGCCGGGGCAGCGGGTAGCGGTACTGGGACCGGGCCGTCTAGGGCTGCTTGTCGCCCAGGTTCTCGCCGTGGCCGGAACAGATAGCATCGTCCTGGGCCGGCGACAACGCTCGCTGGCCCTGCCGGCCGCACTCGGTCTGTCGACTGCGCTGGCCAGCGCGACAGAGACAGCGAGCTTCGACATGGTGGTGGAGACGACGGGCAGCGCCGCCGGACTGCAGGAAGCGCTGCGGCTGGTGCGCCCCCTGGGCGCCGTGGTAGTGAAGAGCACATATGCGGGCAAGGCCGAGGTCGATCTGAGGCCGCTGGTGGTCAACGAGATCCAGCTTATCGGCAGCCGCTGCGGCCCATTCGCTCCGGCGCTGCGGCTGCTCGCGGCCGGGCAGGTTCAGGTCGAGCCGCTGATCGCTGCTACCTATCCGCTGGCTGAGGCCGCAGCGGCGCTGGCGCACGCCGCCCGGCCCGACGTGCGCAAGGTGCTGCTGCGGCCCTAGATCCGGCAGCGTGGGGCGCCGCTGCAAACCAATTGGGTGGGGCTGGACGGGGCCAACCGCCGGGGTAAAGGCACGAAGGGTCGGCTACTGCTGGCGAATTTGTGAAAAAGACGGGTTCCCCTCTTGCGCGCGGGCAGCAAAAGACTGTAGAATTAGAACATATGAGCGAAAAATACGTACGCGCGAGCGATATCCCGGATTATGTCTACTGTCGCCGCTCCTGGTGGCTGAGCCGGATCGCCGGTTATACCTCGCAGAACACGGCCGCCTTTGCCCGCGGCGCCGCCTATCACCAGGGGCACGGCCGCCTGGTGCGCCGCGCCGTCTGGGGCCGGCGCCTGGCGCTGGCGCTCTTCTTCGTGGTCGTGGCGATTACGGCCTATGTGTTGATGGGGGGTGGGTAGGGCCCATGTTTCCCGGCGGCATGGAGACCGGCTGGGCGGCGCTGGGGATTGCCCTGGCGCTCATTGCGCTGGCCCTGCTCATCCGGGCCGGTCAGTGGCGCAAGGCCAGCGGCCTGCCGCGCGGCGAGATCCTGTATACGGATACTGGCACCTGGTATCAGCAGGAGGCGCCGCTCTACTCGACGCGTCTCGGGCTGACCGGACGGCCTGATTATCTGATTGAGCAGCCGGACGGTGAGATTGTGCCGGTCGAGATCAAATCGGGGGCGGCGCCGGCCGTTCCCTATGAAGGCCACGTCCTGCAGCTGGCCGCGTACTGCCTGCTGGTGGAGGAGATTTACGGCCGGCGGCCGCGCCAGGGCGTGCTGCACTATGCAGACCAGGCCTTTGCCATCCCCTTTAGCGAAGAGCTGGAAGAAAGTGTTCTCGACCTCCTGGGCGAGATGCATGCCGACTGCGGCGGCGACGAGGTAGACCGCGATCACGGCGACTGGCGGCGCTGCGCCGCCTGCGGCCACCGCGACCACTGCTACCAGAGCCTGGCTTAGCTGCGCCAGCCGGACGGGAGGTGGAGTCCGCTTGCCGGCCTGCTGTCTTGCCGGCTGTGCCGGTTGAGCAGGGAACGTCCGGCGCGCTTGGCGGCGAGATGAGGGCGGATTTGGTAGTTCTGTCAATCAGGCGGGGAAGCGCTATAATAGGCCGTCAGATCCCGTGCAGCGGCTGGCGGGCGCTGCTTTCGTGCGCCCGGCGGCGACGGCTGCCTTGAACGGAGGAATGTGTGAGCGAGATTCAGCGCCTCGCAGGCATGCAGGATGTGCTGCCGGCGGAGCAGCCATACCGGGATGCCGTCATGGCTGCAGCCAAAGAGACCGCCCGGCTCTATGCCTTTGAGCGGATCGACGTGCCGATTATCGAGAACACCGCCCTTTTTGAGCGGGGGGTGGGCACCGGCTCCGACTTTTTCGTGCAGAAGGAGATGTACACCATCGAAGAAGAGGATGGCGACAGCATCACCCTGCGCCCGGAATATACGGCCGGCGTGGTCCGCGCCTATATCGAGAATGGCCTGTACAACGAGACACAGCCGGTCAAGCTATACAGCCTCGGCCCGACTTTCCGGCGCGAGCGCCCACAGGCGGGCCGCCTCCGCCAGTTCAGCCAGTTCAATTGCGAGATACTGGGCGAAACCGACCCGGCTGCCGATGCAGAGGCGATTGCCGTGGCGTTCAGCTACCTGCGGCGCCTGGGCCTGCGCGGGTTGAGCGTGCAGGTAAACAGCACCGGCTGCCGCCAGTGCAAGCCGGCCTACGTGGAAGCGCTGCGGGCCTTTCTGGAGACGCATCGTGACAAACTGGCGCCGGTGGATCAGGAGCGGCTGCGGCGCAACCCGCTGCGCGTTCTGGACAGCAAAGAAGCCGGTATGGACGCGGTTCTGGCGGATGCGCCGCACAGCGTTGATTACCTCTGCCCCGACTGCGCCGCACATTTCGGCGAGCTGTTGCGCTTGCTGGCGCTGCTCCACCTCCCGCACCAGCAGAACTACCGGCTGGTGCGCGGTATCGACTATTACATGCAGACTGTTTTCGAGGTCTGGGCCGAAGGCATCGGCGCGCAGTCAGCGGTGTTTGCCGGCGGGCGCTATGATGGTTTGTCGGAGGCCATCGGCGGGCCGCCGACGCCCGGCGTTGGCTTTGGCAGCGGCGTCGAGCGGGTGATCCTGGCAATGCAGGCGCAGGGTATAGCCGTGGCGCCGCCGTCGCCGCCCACGGTCATGGTCGTCCATTTTGGCGGCAGCACCAAGCTGGCAGCGCTGTCGCTGGCCGAGGAGCTGCGCGCCGGCGGTATCAGCACGTTCTTTGCCTTCGCCCGCGAGCGGCGCAGCATGAAGAGCCAGATGCGGGAGGCGGATAAGCGAGAGGTCAGCTACACGCTCATCGTCGGCGAAGACGAGGTGAACCGCGACGAGGTGGCGGTGCGGCCGATGGCGGGCGGCGAGCAGACGATCGTGGCCCGCGCCGAGATTGTGGATTGGCTGCGCCGCGCCAGTGGGGACGGCCGCTGAGATGGAGCGGGCCATTATTCTCTACAACTCGCTGAAAGCCGACGCGGTGCCGCTGGCCCGGTCGGTGGAGAATTGGCTGGCCGAGCGCGGTGTCAATGTCGTGGCAGCCACCGGCGAGACGTTGGGCGAGCAGGCGGTGCAGGAGCAGATCGCGGGCAGCGACCTGGCTATCGTCCTCGGCGGCGACGGTTCGACGCTGCGCACGGCGCGGGCAGTGGCACCGTTTTCCGTGCCTATCTTTGGCATCAATCTGGGCCGTGTCGGCTTTCTGAGCGAGGCCGAGCCGGGCGACTGGCGGCGACGGCTGGCCGCAGTCCTCGCCGGCGACTACTGGCTGGAACGGCGTCTCATGCTGCACAGCCGGGCCTGCCGCGGCCAGACGCTGCTGGCCGAGTATGTGGCGTTGAACGACGTCGTCGTCAGCCGGGGCGCCCAGGCGCGCGTGCTGCGCCTGCACCTGTACGTGGATAATGACCTGGTGACCAGTTACACCGCCGATGGGCTGGTTGTGGCGACCCCTACGGGCTCGACGGCGTACGCCATGGCCGCGGGCGGGCCACTACTGCCGCCGCAGCTCCTTAACTTCCTTGTAGTGCCGGTCGCGCCGCACCTCAGCCTGGACCGCGCGGTCATCCTGCACGAGACGGCGCTGGTCACAATTCAGGTAGAGATGGAACACGAAGCGTCGCTGGCGGCCGACGGCCAGCAGAGCCTGCCGCTGGAAAGCGGCGACCGGGTGGAAGTAGCGGCGGCCGAGCAGCAGGCGACGTTTGTCCGCGTAGGCAGCAAAAGCTACTTCTACCACCGGCTGATGGAACGGCTGGGCTTCTGGCATCCGAAAGGACTGAGATAACGATGGCATTAAGCGACCCCCGGCTGCGCGCGCTGCTGCGCCAGGCCGAGCGCTCGGCCGCTTCGGGTAAGCGAGCGGCGGCGCAGCAACTATTCGAAGAGGTGCTGGACGAGGCCCCGGACAGCGTGCCGGCGCTGCTGGGTCTGGCCTCGCTGGCGCGCGACGCAGCCGAGCAGCAGGCTCTCTACGAGCGCGTGCTGGCCGTGGACCCGGCCAACGAGGCCGCGCTGGCGGCCCTGCACGATGGCGACGGCGCGGCAGCGCCTATCCTGGAGCCAACCGTGCAGGTCGTCGAGGTGGAGCAGCCGGCGCCGCCGCTCCCGGTGCCGGAAGACGGGGAGCCGGAGACGCTCACCTGTTACCGCCATCCGGACCGCTCCACGGGGCTGCGCTGCTATAGCTGCCAGCGGCCCATCTGCATCAAGTGCGCGAAACGGACGCCGGTCGGCTATCGTTGCCCGGACTGCATCCGTGAAGCGCAGGACGTTTTCTTTTCGGCCGGGCCGCTGGACTATCTGCTGGTCGGGGTCGTCGCGCTGGTGCTGGCCTATATCGGCGGGCTGATCGTGCCCCGCTTTGGCTTTTTCATCATCTTCGTCGCGCCCTTTGTGGGCACACTCATTGGCCGCCTCGCCTTCCGCGCGGCGCGCCGGCGGCGCGGCCGCTGGCTGCCGCACCTGGTAGCGGCTATGGTCGTCGTGGGCGGCCTGCTGCCATTCTTGCCAGCCCTGCTGAGCGGCGCTTCGCTCCTGGGGCTGCTCTGGCCGGGCCTCTATCTCTTCCTGGCAACCGGGTCCGCCTACTACCAGGTGCGCTAGGAGTAGGCCGGCTGCTGAGGTATTGAAGAACGAGCCATGCTTTCCGAACTTTACATTCGTGATTTTGCTATCATTGACGAGCTGCGCCTAGCCCTGGCGCCCGGTTTCACCGTGCTGACCGGCGAGACGGGCGCCGGTAAGTCGATCATCCTCGACGCCGTTTCCCTGATCCTGGGCGGCCGCGCCGACACGACGATGGTCCGCAGTGGCGCCGAAGCCGCCTACGTCGAGGGAGCCTTCGAGCTGCCGTCGCACTTACAGCCGGCCATTGCCGCGCTGCTGGCGGCCGAGGAGGTCGAGAGCGAGGAGCCGTCGCTGCTGCTGCTGGCGCGCGAGCTGCGCACGAACGGGCGCAACATCTGCCGGGTGAACGGTCGGGCGGTAACGCTTGCTTTTCTGCGTGACGTGGCCGAAAGCCTGGTGGACATTCATGGGCAGGGGGAGCATCTGTCGCTGCTGCGGCCGCGGGCGCACCTGCCGCTCCTCGACGCCTATGGCAGCCTGGAGGAGCAGCGCCGCGAGCTGGCGGGTAAGGTGGCCGCGCTGCGCAAGCTAGAAAACGAGCTGGCCCTGCTGCGGCGCGACGCCCGCGAGATTGCCAAGCGCATTGACATGCTTCAGTTCCAGGTAGGCGAAATCGACGCCGCCAATCTGGAGCCCGGGGAAGAAGAGGATCTGCGCGCTGAACGGGTGCGGCTGGCGAATGTCGAACAGCTTGTGCAGTTCGCCAGTGAAGCGCTGTCCCTCATGGTCAGCCCCGACGACGAGATTCCGGCGGTGACCGACCTGCTGAGCAACGCCGAGCGCTCGCTGATGCAGCTGGCGCGGCTGGACGAGACGCGCGCGCCGTGGCTGGAGAAGCTGCAGGGCCTCATCTCCGAGTTCGGCGACCTGAGCGCCGAGCTGGCCGACTACCAGGAGGCGCTGGAAGTGAACCCCGGCCGGCTCGACTATGTCGAGGAGCGGCTGGAGCTGCTGAATGGCCTCAAGCGCAAGTATGGCGACGATATTCCTGCTATCCTGGCCTGGCGCGAGCAGGCGGCGGCCGAGCTGGCGCAGATAGGTCACAGCGAGCAGCGCTCGGAAGAGCTGGCGGCGGCGATTGAGGCCGGGCTGCGCGAGATCGGCCGGCGTGCGCAAACGCTCTCGCAGCAGCGCCGGGAGGTCGCGGAAACGTTGGCGCGTGCCGTCGAGCGCGAGCTGGGCGACCTACGTATGGAAGGCGCGCGCTTTGCTGTCGATTTTGCGCATAGCCCCAACGAGAACGGCGCCTACGTGGGCGAAGAGCGGCTGGCCTTTGACGCCACCGGAATCGACCAGGTGGAGTTCCTCATCTCCACAAATCCCGGCGAGCCGCTGAAGCCGATGGCCCGCGTCGCCAGCGGCGGCGAGACGGCGCGCCTCATGCTGGCGCTGAAAACGGCGCTGGCCCGCGTTGACCATACACCGACGCTCATCTTTGACGAGATCGACCAGGGCATTGGCGGGCGCGTCGGCGCGGTCGTCGGGCGCAAGCTTTGGGGTCTGGCCGCCGAAAGCGAGCATCAGGTCGTGGTGGTGACGCACCTGCCGCAGCTGGCGGGCTTTGGCGATGCGCACTATCACGTGAGCAAGGGGCTGGACAACGGGCGGACGATCACCGCCGTCACCCGGCTGGACGAGCACGGCCGTGTCGTCGAGCTGGCGGCCATGCTCGGCACCCAGGATGATACGGCGCGCCGCGGGGCGGAATCGATCTTGCAGCAGGCTGAGCTGGCGAAACAGAGCTAAGAAACCATCGACAACGTGACGGGCGGAGGCGAACTGGGAGAAGTGGTCATGGCCCTGTCGCCGCCGCTGGGCGCGTGAGGAATTCCACGGCAGCGTCGAGCTGGGTGTCGACAAAGGCTTCTCCCGCTTGCGGCAGCGCCACCGACTCGGCCGGTTCAAGGCCGCCTTCGTCTACCCAATGACCGTCGGGCGTCAGCCAGCGCGCGATGGTGATGCGCACGCCGCCGCCGTTGCTCAATGCGTGCCAGGTCTGTACCGTGCCTTTGCCAAAGGATGTGCTGCCGATCAACGTCGCCCGCCCCCGATCCCGCAATGCCCCGGCCAGCACTTCCGAGGCGCTGGCGCTGCCCTCGTCGATGAGCA
Source organism: uncultured Ardenticatenaceae bacterium (assembly GCA_964579295.1). Classification (GTDB taxonomy): domain Bacteria; phylum Chloroflexota; class Anaerolineae; order Promineifilales; family Promineifilaceae; genus JAAYYY01. The sequence continues at coordinate 15,961 of CAZOGK010000010.1, read as the reverse complement.
CGACCATCGGCCCGTCCTGCGCCGCTCCGCTGTTATCGGAGCGATAGACGCGATCCTGGCCGTCGCCAAAGCGCTCCACCAGGACCACGCCCTCGTCCAGGAACTCGTCGGCCACCTCTACGGCCGCCGTCAGACCACCGCCCGGATTGCCGCGCAGGTCAAGGATGAGGCCGGCCGGGTTCTGCCCCTGCAGATCCTCCAGGATCGCCTGCAGCTCTTCGGTCGTGCGATTCGTGAAGCGACTCAGGCGCACGTAGGCCACACCCTCTTCCAGCATTTCGCCGCGGACGCTAGGCACCTCGATCACGGCTCGTGTCACATCAACGCTAAAGGTCGCGCCCTCGCGCTCGATGACCAGGTGAACGCTGCTGCCGGCTGGCCCGCGGATCAGCTCGGCGGCGGCGTTAAGACCGATACCGGTGACCTCGACGCCGTCAGCTGCGCGGATAATATCTCCCGTCTGCAAGCCGGCCGCTTCCGCTGGCGACCCTTCAAACGGGGAGACGATCGTGATAGCGCCGTCGATCTCCTCGACGACGACGCCAATCCCTTCTAATTCTCCTTCCATCTCGCTGCGGGCGGCCGCCTCGCTGGCCGGCGGCAGATAGCGCGTGTAGGGATCGCCCAGGGTAGCGAGCAGGCCGTCGATTGCGCCCTGGACTGCCGCCTCCTGGTCGATGGGCTGCTCGAAGAAGCGGTCATTGGCCAGTTTCCACACCTCGACAAGCGGCTGCAGCGCCTCGGCTTCCTCCGGCAGCAGCGACGCCGAGGGAATGCCAAGCTGCAGCAAAGGCCAGCCGCGCTGGCCCATCCAGAAGCCGGCGATGACCAGAACCAGAGAGTAGATCACGAAGAGAGTGGGATAGATGGTGCGTCGAGTCATAGATTGCTCCAAATAGGTGTAACTGCTCGCGTTCAGTCTAGCTGCCAGATGTTAGCGTTGTGTTGACGTAGGCTGAACAACCACTAAGCGTGGTCCTCGGCTGTTTGTGGGCGCTAGTGGCTGTGCTAGAATGACAGATAAGAGGGTTGCTCGGTCGCGGCGCTGCGAAGAAGGAAGCAGGTTCGTGCTTGATCTGGCCATCGTCATCGTCAACTATAATGTAGCGGCGTTGCTGCGGCGCTGCCTCCAATCTGTCTTTGCGAGCGAGGGTGATTTTAGCTTCCGCGTCTGTGTCGTCGATAATGCGTCGCGCGACGACAGCGTCGTGCTGGTGCGCGACGAGTTTCCCGACGTGCTCCTGCTTGCCAACCAGCAGAATGTCGGCTACCCGGCCGCCAATAACCAGGGGCTGCGCGCGCTGGGCGTTGAGGACGAAGACGGGCCGCGCTATGCCCTCTTGCTCAACCCGGATACGGAGCTGCCGCCGGACGCGCTGGCGACGATGTTGGCTTACATGGATGCAGAGCCAGACGTGGGCGTCGCCGGCCCGCGGCTGGTGCTGCCTGATGGCTCGCTGGACCTGGCCTGCCGCCGTGGTTTTGATTCGATGGCGGCTTTGTTCTATCGTATGGTCGGGCTGAGCCGTCTCTTCCCCCGCTCGCCGCGCTTTGCGCGCTACAACATGACTTACCTGGACGAGCATGAGCTGGCTGAAGTGGACTCCGTGGTAGGCGCCTTTATGCTGGTGCGCGGCGAGGCGGTGCGCACTGTGGGCTTGATGGACGACCGCTTCTGGATGTATGGGGAGGATCTGGACTGGGCTAAGCGAATAAAGGACTGCGGCTGGAAAGTGGTCTATAATCCTGCCGTTACGGTCCTGCACGTCAAGCGCGCTTCCAGCAAGCAGAACGCGCGCGCTCAGGTCGAGTTTTACCGGGCCATGCTGATTTTTTACTACAAACACTACCGCCAGACGACGCCGCTCTGGCTACATGTAGGCGTCTTGCTGGGCATTGCCCTGAAAGGCGGCCGCCCGCTGTGGGGCGATGTCCTGGGCGGCGATAAGCTGCTGCAGCGGCGCCGCTTCGGCGAGCAGGCCGCACTGGAGGCAGCGCCGCTGTAGCCGCGGTCCAAGTGAGTGATGAAGACACAACAGGTTAAGAATCTCTATGCGGTCACGCTCATCCTGCTCGACGCGGTGATGACGGCGACGGCGTTTGTGCTTGCCTACCGCCTCCGCGCCGAGATTCCCTGGCCGGCCGAAGTGGAGAACCTGGCGCCGTTCGGCGCCTATGCCGGGCTAATGGGCGTACAGGTTCTGGCCGTCGTCGGCACGCTCATGATTTATCGCCAGTATTATGTGCCGCGGGCCATGTCGCGCGTTGACCAGTTCTACGCCGTCTTTGCCAGTGTCACGCTGGCGACGATTCTCTCCGTGGCTGTCGCTGCCTTTGTCTTCAAGGGCACGGCTCTGGAAGTAGACTATCCGCGCGTGATGGTCATCTATGCCTGGATCTTAAGCATCGTCCTGATTATGCTCGGCCGCGCCGTCCATCAGCTCATCCGCGAAAACCTACGCGAGCGTGGTATCGGCAAAGACCGTCTCGTGGTAGTGGGCACGGGCGATGTGGCCCGCATTATCGTCCAGCGCATCCAATGGTCGCCGCACCTGGGTTACGAGCTGCTCGGTGTCATTGACGACGACGATCACGCTGAATCCTTCCTCGGGTTGCCCGTTCTGGGCAGCGAAGAGGATCTGCCGGAGCTGATCGCCAGGCTGGGTATTGACGAAGTCATCATCGCCATCCCGGAGAAAGGCCACCGCGAAGTGGTGAAGGTCATGTCCTTCTGCGAGCGGGGGCGGGTCTCCATCAAGGTCTTCCCGGATATCTTCCAATTTGTAACGTCGCAGGCAGGTATAGACGACCTCGGCGGGCTGCCGCTGCTGACCGTGCGTAATTATGCGCTGCGCGGCTATATGCTCTTCCTCAAGCGTCTGATCGACATTCTTGGCGCGCTGGTGGGGCTCGTCCTCTTTGCGCCGCTGATGCTGCTCGTCGCGCTGGCCATCAAGCTGGAGTCGCCAGGCTCCGCCTTCTTCGTGCAGGACCGCATGGGCCTAGATGGGCGGCCGTTCAAGCTGATCAAGTTCCGCTCGATGCGGCGCGACGCCGAGAGTAGGGGGCCTGGGTGGACCGTCGACGAAGATCCGCGCCAGACGAGGCTGGGCCGGCTGTTGCGTCGCGTGGACGTAGACGAGCTGCCCAACCTGATCAACGTGCTCCTCGGAGAGATGAGCCTGGTCGGGCCACGCCCGGAGCAACCCTACTACGTGGAGGAGTTCCGGCGCACGGTGCCGCGCTATATGGACCGCCACCGTGAGAAGGCGGGCATGACCGGCTGGGCGCAGGTCAATGGGCTGCGCGGCGATACCTCCATCGAAGAGCGCACCAAGTACGATCTGTGGTACACGGAAAACTGGTCGGTATTGCTGGACATCAAGATTGTGGTGCGCACCATCTGGCAGATTGTGGTGCGTATCCTGGGCCGCGCGCGGCCGGAAGCGGACGGCAATGGGGCAGGGCAGCTCACCAGCCATCGCACCCAGACGGCGCTGCCGGTCGTCGATGGGGGCGCAAACGGGCGCGGCGAGACGGAAGCGGCTGCGGCGCTGGAAGAATAGGCGCGGCGGGGAAGGCGGCGCACAGCGCCGCCGTCATTTGACGCTCCTATTTAGCCGTGCTATAGTACGGGACGGACACAATTAGCACTCTTTTGCAGAGAGTGCTAATTTTGTTACAAGGCGAAAGGACCAGCAGGCAACCATCATGACAGAAAGATTGACCGACCGTCAGGAGCATATTCTCGGTCTCGTGGTTCGTGCCTATATTGAGACGGGCAGCCCGGTTGGCTCCAAGCGGCTGGTCGAGCAGTTTGGTCTCGACGTCAGCTCGGCGACTGTTCGCAACGAGCTGGCAGCCCTGGACGAGCTCGGCTATCTGACCCAGCTGCACACGTCGGCAGCGCGCATTCCAAGCGAGAGCGGCTATCGCTACTTCGTGCAGCGCCTGCTGGGCGAGTTCGAGCTGCCGCTGCGCGAGCAGCAGATGATACGCCACCAGTTTCACCAGGCGCGGCTCGAGCTGGAGCAATGGATGCGGCTGGCGGCGGCCGTACTGGCGCGCGCCTCTCATGGCGCCAGCGTCATTACCTCTCCCCGGCCGCGCCCCAACCGTTTCAAGCATATTGAGCTGGTTTCCACCCAGGGCCGCCTGGTCTTGATGATCCTTGTCCTCTATGGCGGCGACGTGAAACAGCAGATGCTGACGCTGGCAGAGCCGCTGGAGCAGGAACGTCTGAGCGCCGCGGCCGAGCGGCTCAACCGCATCTGTGATGGGCGCTCGGCGGCGGAGATGGCGGCCCGTCTCGGCCCGCTTGAGGGTCAGGACCTGGAACTGGACGTGGCCCGGCTGGTGATGGACACAATCCGGCTGGCCGATGCGCGCGATATCAGCGATGTCTATCGTGATGGCGTCGTCAATCTGTTGGAAGATGAGGGGACGCGCCAGGCGGTACGTGTTCTGGAAGAGCGGACGCTGCTGGCCGATGTGCTCTCGCAGGTCTCAGACAGCGACGCCAGCGGCGTACAGGTGATTATCGGCGGCGAAGGCCGCTGGGAAGAGCTGAAGGACTGCGCCATTATTGTCAGCCGCTACGGCGCGGCCGATGATCTGGCCGGCGAGCTGGCCGTCCTGGGCCCGACGCGCATGCCCTATGGCCGAAACATTTCGGCCGTGCGCTACGTAGCCGACATTATGAGCAGCTTTGTCTTTGACTACTATGTAGATAAATCGTTGCTGACGGAGAGTTCGTCGGGCGACGATGCCACAGGGAAATAGCCATGAGTGATACTGATTTTGAGCAGGACGAGGCGGCGGAAGCTACCGGGCAGCTCGCCGCGGCGGAAGCTACCGGGCAGCCCGCTGCGGCCGTTACAGAGGCCGTCGACGGCGAGACGCCCGTTGCGGAGCTGACGCTGGCGGAACGGCTGGAGAAAGCCGAAGCGCAGGCCGCCGAATACCTCGACGGCTGGCAGCGCGAGCGGGCCGAATTTGCCAACGCCCGCAAGCGGCTGGAGAAGAGCCGGGCCGAGGCGCGCCAGAACGCCACGATTGAGGTCATTAGCCGCCTGCTGCCTATTCTCGACGACTTTGAACGCGCGCTCGACGCCGCTCCCCCGGCGATCGCGCAGGACGACTGGTTTGATGGAATCGTCCTCGTCCATCGCAAGCTGGTTGGCATCCTGGACGGCGAAGGCATCGAGCGGATTCCCACGATCGGCGAGGCCTTTGACCCGAATATACACGACGCCGTGATGCAAGAGGCGTCTGAAGAGTATGATAGCGGCACCGTTGTACGCGAGCTGCGCAGCGGTTACCGGCTGGAGCAGCGCCTGATCCGGCCGGCAATGGTCATTGTGGCGCAGTAGGGGAAGGTAATGAGCAAAGTCCTGGGCATTGATTTGGGCACGACGAACTCCGTCGTCGCCGTGATGGAGGGAGGCGAGCCGGTTGTCATTTCCAGCGCCGAAGGGGGCCGGCTTTTCCCCTCAATCGTCGCGGTTAATCCGAAAACGGAAGAGCGGATGGTAGGCCAGGTCGCCAAGCGCCAGGCTGTCGTCAACCCGGAGAATACGATTTACTCCGTGAAGCGCTTCATGGGCCGCAAATATGAGGACCCTGAGGTGCGGCGCGGGCGTGATTACGTCTCATATCAGGTGCGGGAGGCGCTCAATGGCGATGTGCGCGTCGCCATGAATGGCCAGGAATATTCGCCACCGGAAATCTCGGCGATGATTCTGCAGAAGATCAAGAAGGACGCCGAAGCCTATCTGGGCCACCCGGTCAGCCAGGCGGTGATCACTGTCCCTGCCTACTTTAACGATAGTCAGCGCCAGGCCACGAAGGACGCCGGACGCATTGCCGGGCTGGAAGTGCTGCGCATCGTCAACGAGCCGACGGCTTCCTCCCTGGCCTATGGACTGGACAGTGATAAGGACGAGACCATCGCCGTCTATGACCTCGGCGGCGGAACCTTCGACATCTCCATCCTCGAAGTGGGCGATGGCGTCTTCGAGGTGCGCTCCACAAATGGCGACACCTTCCTCGGCGGCGACGACTTTGATCAGCGGATCATCGACTGGGCCGCCGAGCAGTTCCGCATGGCGGAAGGGATCGACCTGCGCCGCGATCCACAGGCGCTGCAGCGGCTGCGCGAGGCTTCCGAGAAAGCCAAAATCGAGCTTTCGACGACGCTGCAGACGGAAATCAACCTGCCCTATATCACCGCCGACAGCGAGGGGCCGAAACATTTGCTGCTGACCCTGACGCGGGCCAAGTTTGAACAACTGACCGAGGATCTCGTGGAACGGACAATTGGGCCAATTCGTCGCGCCCTCGCCGATGCGGAGCTGTCGCCCAATGCCATCTCCGAGGTGGTTCTCGTGGGCGGCATGACACGCATGCCCGCCATCCAGAACGCCGTCGAGCGCTTTTTCGGGCGGCCGCCGCACAAGGGCGTCAACCCGGATGAAGTGGTGGCGCTGGGCGCGGCCATCCAGGGCGGCGTGCTGGCCGGCGATGTCACCGACGTGCTGCTGCTCGACGTGACGCCGCTGACGCTGGGCATCGAAACGCTGGGCGGCGTCGCCACGCCGTTGATCGAGCGTAACACCACCATTCCCAGCCGCAAGAGCCAGATCTTCTCGACGGCCTCCGATGGGCAGACAAAGGTTGAGATTCACGTAGTGCAGGGTGAGCGCCCGATGGCGCTCAATAACAAGAGTCTGGGCAAGTTCATTCTCGACGGCATCCCCCCGGCGCCGCGCGGCCTGCCACAAATTGAAGTGACCTTTGACATCAACGCCGACGGCATCCTCCACGTGAGCGCGCTGGACAAAGCCACGGGGCGGGAACAGGCGATGCAGATCATTCCCTCTAGCGGGTTGACCGGCGAGGAAATCGAGGAGATGGTGCAGGCGGCCGACCAGCACGCTGCCGACGACCGGCAGTTCCGCGAGGCCGCCGAGGCCCGTAATCTGGCGGATACAACGCTCTACAGTTGCGAGCGCTTCCTGGCCGAGAATGGCGAGCGGGTGCCGCCGGCGCAAGCTGAATCGCTGCGCCAGCAGATGGAACGGATGCGCGCCACGCTGGAGGAGAACGACGCCGTCGCCATCCGCCAGGAGATTACCCAGCTGCAGACGGCGCTGCAGCAGGCGGGGCTGGCCCTCTACCAGGATGGCGACGGCGATGGCGTTGGCGCCGATGGCGACGGCGCGCCCGAGACGACAGCCGAGGCGGAAGAGGGCGTGGCTGAGGGTGACGTTGGCGACGCCTGATAAGGGAAGGGTCGCCGGAGAAGCGCGGGTGTAAAGGGACTATGGCACAGAAGCGAGATTATTACGAGGTCTTAGGGACCTCGCGCACGGCGACAAAAGAAGAGATCAAGAAGGCCTATCGCCGACTGGCGCGCCAATACCATCCTGACGTGAGTACGGAGGACGGGGCGGCAGAAAAGTTCAAAGAGCTGAGCGAGGCCTACGAAGTACTCTCAGACGAAAACAAGCGGGCCGCCTACGACCGCTTTGGTCACGCCGGCGTGCGCGGCGCCGGGGCAGGCTTCGATCCCTATAGCGGCTTTGGCGGTATGGCCGACTTCTTCGAGGAGTTCTTCAGCGGCTTTGGCGCCACACGGCGGCGTCGTCGTGGCCCGCGCCGGGGCGCCGACCTGCGCTACGACCTGACCATCGACTTTGAGGAAGCTGTCTTTGGCGCGGAAAGAGTGATTGAGCTGGTCCGGCCGGAGATCTGCCCGGACTGCAATGGCTCGGGTGCGGAGCCCGGCACACAGCCGGAGGTCTGTCCCGAGTGCCAGGGCACCGGCGAGGTCCGGCGTGTGCAGCAGTCGATCCTGGGCCAGTATGTCAACGTCGCTACCTGTCCACGCTGCGGCGGCGAGGGGGAGATTGTCAGCACGCCTTGCCGCACCTGCCTCGGCCAGAAGCAGGTTCAGCAGCAGCGCGAGCTGAAAGTGAAGATCCCGGCCGGCATCCGCAGCGAGCAGCAGATCCGCTACAGCGGCGAGGGGGCGCCGGGCAGCTTCGGCGGGCCGCCGGGCAATCTGTACGTCTTCATCAACGTGCGCCGCCACCCGCTCTTTGAGCGGCGTAACGACGACATTGTACTGGACCTGGAAATTAACGTCGCCCAGGCGGCGCTCGGCGACGAGGTCATCGTGCCGACGGTCTATGGCGAAGAACGGCTCAAAATACCGGCCGGAACACAATCGGGCACCGTCTTCCGCCTGCGCGAGCGGGGCGTGCCGCACCGCAACGGCCATGGCGCTGGCGATCAGCTGGTGATGACGCGGGTCAAGGTTCCCACCGACCTGAGCGAGCGGCAGCGAGAGCTGTTTGAGGAGATGGCCTCAACGTTGGGTAAAGAGGTCATACCCCAGCGCGAAAAGGGCTTCCTCAACGAGCTGCGGGAAGCGCTGGGAGATATCTTTGGGCGAAGCTGAGGCGGCGCCCCGGCCCGCCTATTGGCTGGAGGTCGCCGTTACCACCGACGGCGAGGCCGCCGAGGCGGTGGCCGAGGCGCTTCGCCCGCTGGCGTACAATGAAGGTGTAGCCCTGGAGCAGCAGGGCGATCCAACCAGTCTGGACCCCAATCAATTAGAGCCAGAAATCACTGTTAAGATCTTCCTGCCTGGCGACGAAGATACGCCAGCTACGCGCCGCCGTATTGAGGAGATCCTTTACTTTCTCGGCCGCCTCTATCCCATCCCGCCGCCCCGCTTCCGCAAACTGGAAGATAAGGATTGGGCCCATGCCTGGAAAGAGCATTACACGCCCTTTCGGGTCGGGCGTCGCCTCTGGGTTCAGCCGAGCTGGGAAGAGGCCGGAGAAGCCGGGCCGGACGACGTCGTACTGACGCTGGACCCGGGCATGGCCTTTGGCACCGGCCTGCATCCCACGACGCAGCTCTGCCTGCAGCTCCTGGAAGAGCGCGTGGGGCCCGGCATGGGCGTGGGGCCCACTCTGCGTGTTCTCGACGTCGGCACGGGTTCGGGCATCCTCGCCATTGCGGCCGCGCTGCTGGCGGCGGCCGGTGGTCAGGAAGCCGAGGTTGTGGCGGTGGATACCGATCGGCTGGCGGTCGCCGCCGCGGCGGAGAACGCGGCGCGCAACGACGTGACGATTGACGTGCGCCTGGGCAGCCTTGCGGCCGTGGAGCCGGGGCAGTGGGATCTGGTAGTCGTCAATATCCTGGCGCCGGTGATTATAGAAATGTTGGGCAGCGGCCTGCTGGGTTACGTCGCCGGCGACGGCTGGCTGCTGCTCAGCGGCATTATCGACGAGCAGCTGCCCTCTGTGACAGCGGCGCTGGCGGCTGCCGGCGGAGAACTGGTCGAAGTGCGCGCTATCCGCGACTGGGTGAGCGTCGCCGCCCGCCACGCCAAATAAAAAACGCCACGGACGGCAGGCGCCCGCGGCGTTCAGGTTTCACAGGTAAGCTAAGTACAACAGTATGGCGGACCGAAGGAGTCGAAGCCGCCCAGCGTTCCTTACCGGCTTTCCGTCTTGTTGAACTGCTTCTTATAGCGGTAGGTCACGCGGCCCCGCGACAGATCATAGGGGCTCATCTCCAGGCGGACACGATCGCCCAGCAGGATGCGAATGTAGTAACGGCGCATCTTACCCGACAGATAGGCCAGCACCTGGTGCCCGTTATCCAGCTCAACCATGAACTGAGTATTCGGCAGCGCTTCGACGACTGTTCCTTCAACTTCAATCTTTTCTTCTTTCTTCGCCATACTTCTCCTATAGAATCAAAAGTCTGTTGTGACTTTTCTCGTGCTCTACATCAAACCATGTCCTGTAGACATCATATCTATTATAGCGCACGAGGGTAAGAAGCTCGTAAATTCTTAGTCGGTCACGGACTGGCGGCGGCGGGCGCGACGAACAGCTTTCTTCTTCTTGATCCGGCGCAGCTCGCTTTTCGACACGTGCCAGCGTTTGTTGCGCACAACCGTCATCGTGCCGGCTTTGGTCACTTGCTTGCGGAATCGGCGCAGAAGGCTCTCGTCAGTCTCATTCGCCATCTTCACAACGCGCGGCATCGGCCATCACCTCCCTTATTCAGTATTGTTCCGTAGTTACGCAGACACCATAGCATCGGCGCCTGGTTCCTCGGTGGGATCGTCTTCTTCTTCCAGCACATCCGCTGGTTCTCCGGCTTCTATCGCCTGTTCATCTTCGGCCGGCGGACTGTCTTCTAGCTCCTCCGCGACGGCTTGCGGAACACTCTCCATCTCGACGACGTCGGGCTCCGGCTCGCCCTCGTCTTCAGCCTCCATCTCGACGACATCCGGGTCGGCTGCCGCTTCATCGAAGCCGGGCTCGGCC
>CAZOGK010000010.1:0-5506 GCA_964579295.1 uncultured Ardenticatenaceae bacterium | reverse complement strand
CCTCGGCTTCCATTCCCACGTCTTCTGGCTCAGCTTCTGCCGGCGCCGCTGCAGCGAAGGAGTCCGGCGCGCTCTCTACCGGCGGCTCGCTCTCCATCTCGTCGCCCTCGGCGTCGGGGACCGCGAGCTGTTCGCGGCTGGTCATCCACTCGATTTGCTCGCCAGCGGTGACTGCTTTCAGGCTCAGGCCAATCCGCTGCCGCTCGGAATCGATATTGATCACACGCAGTAGGTGCGTCTCGCCTTCGGCCAGAACGTCGCGCGGATTGTCAATCGTGCTGCGCGAGATCTGCGAGGTATGCAGCAATCCTTCGATGCCAGGTTCTATCTCGACAAAGGCGCCGTAATCGACGACCCGGATGACCCGGCCCTCCACCAGGTCGCCCACCGCGTAGCGGTCGGCGACCGTAGACCACGGATTCTGCAGGAGATGCTTGCGGCTGAGGCTGATGCGCTCGCGCTTGCGGTCGATCCGCAGTACGTAAACGTCGACCTCTTCACCAATGCGCACCACCTCTTTGGGATGGTCCACGCGCTGCCAGGCCAGCTCGGATACGTGGATGAGGCCATCGGCGCCGCCGAGATCGACAAATGCGCCAAAATCGCGCCAGCCCGTGACCCGGCCGCGCAGCACGTCTCCCTCATTGAGCTTATCCAGCAGCTCGCGGCGGCGGCGCTCCTGCCACACCCGGTCGGCCTCGCGGTGCGAGAGTACCAGCCGGCGGCGGCGGCGGTCCACCTCGATAATCTTAACCGGAATGGTCCGGCCCTGCGCTTCGGCGATGCGCTGCTGGCGCTGGTGCTCGTTCATGCCCGGGTTGATAAAGGCCAGATGCGAAGCCGGGATGAAGCCGCGCAGTCGACCAAAGGGGGCCAGGGCGCCGCCGCGGTTGTGGCCCGTAAGCTCTGTCTCAAAGATCTCGCCGCTTTCCATCATTTCTTGCGCCTTAATCCAGTCTTCGTTAAGGCGCGCCAGATGCAGCGAGACCTGCAAGCTATCAGGACTATCGACGCTGACGACATAGACGGGTATCTCGTCGTTGACAGCCAGTGCCTCACGCTCGGCGGGGTCCAGCTTGTCCAGGTCAGACGACTGGACGATGCCGTCGCGCTTCAGGCCCAGATCGACGATGATACCCTGCGGCGAAATCGAGACGATGACTGCCTGCCGGATGTCGCCGACCTGCGGCCGTTCATAATCATGCTGGCTGAGCAGATTCTCCATTTCCTGGAGAAAGTCAGCATCCTGCGGAACCTGATTGTCCTGATCCATAGCAACCACAACTTCCCAACAACTTAAACAAAAACTCGGCTAACACCCCAGCGGATGCAGCCGAGCAGAGAGCGAATGCCCGGAACTAGGCGCCGGGCAGAACCACGCACTGGCAAGGTATGGTCAGTATAACGCAAGACGCCTAAGCGGTTGTGACTAACCCTCCATCCACTGGCACTCGATTGTAAACCAATCAGAAGCGTTCGCCCCTCAAATGATCAATTATATAGGCACGAGAGCGGATCTGTCAATTTAGATTGAGCCTCAGCTCAGAGGACTGCCTGAATTGGCCCTACTGGTGCGGCCGCCTACCTACGCCGTCCCGCCTGCGGCGAGTGCTCAGCCGGCTGTCTCGCAATGGTTGCCTGTAAAGCGCCCACCTCGGCAGGCGTCAGGCGGCGCCACTGGCCGGGCGCCAGGTCGCCCAGCGCCAGTGGGCCGATATGAGTACGCAGCAGCCGCGTGACGGGATGGCCGAAGGCGGCGGCGATGCGCCGGATCTGGCGTTTGCGCCCTTCGCGCAGGGTGATGCGCAGCGCGGTCTGGTCGCGCCGGCGTTCCACCAGCTCGACGGTCGCCGGCGCCGTGGGCCGGCCGTCGAGCGCCACGCCGCGGCGCCACTCGTCAAGGGCATCGTCGCTCATGGCGCCCTCCACGACGACCTCATAGACCTTTTCGTGCTCGTAGCGCGGGTGAGTGAGCCGGTGGGCCAGGCGCCCATCGTTGGTCAGCAGGATCAGCCCTTCACTGGGCTTGTCCAGCCGGCCCACGGGATAGAGATGGCCGGGAAGGGGAACGAGGTCGCGCACGGTTGGCCGCTCCTGCTCCAGTTCATCTTCCGTGGAAGAAAGGACGCCGCGCGGCTTGTTGACCATGATGTAAACAAGCGCCTCTGCTGACAGCGGCTTGCCATCCACCGTAATCGTGTCCCTTTCCAGATCGGCCCGGTCGCCGAGGCGTGCCACCTGGCCGTTGACGCGCACGCGCCCGGCGCGGATGAGCGCTTCGTTGGCCCGACGCGAGCCGATTCCAGCGGCAGCCATAATCTTCTGCAGACGCTCAGCCACGGTGCTACTCTTCCTCGTCGCGCGCCAGCGGCGGCAGCTCGGCCAGGGATGTCAGGCCGAAATATTGCAGAAACTCCGGTGTGGTTCCGTAGAGAATCGGCCGGCCGGGGGTCTCGCGCCGGCCCACCTCTTCCAGCAACCCCTTGCTGAGCAGCGTGCGCAGGGCGCCGTCAGAATTGACGCCGCGGATGTCGTCTATCTCCGGCCGGGTGGCCGGCTGCATGTAGGCCACAATCGCCAGCACCTCCAGCGCCGCCTGGCTAAGGCGGCTGCTCGTCTCCAGGCCGAGAAAGCGCTCGACCACGGCGGCGGCCTGGGGGACGGTGGTAAGCTGCACCTCATTGCCGCTCCACTGTAGGCGCAGCCCTCGCTGCCCGTAGTCATCCTCAAGGGCGCGCAGCAGGCCGCGCACGGCCGCCGGGCTGGTGTCCAGCGCCCGCGCCAGCCGGTGCAGGCTCACCGGTCCGCTGGCGACAAATAGGAGGCTCTCCAGGAGAGCGCCCAGCCCCGGCTCTGTAGCTGTCATATCACGTTCAGTCATCTGCTGTTCGCCAATTGCTGCCTGGTCATTATAATTGATTCGCTGAATTATACCGGAAAGAGAACCCCACGCAGGAAACGAGGAGACCCATGGCTACCGATCCGGCTTTACAACGCCCCCTGGCTTACGCCGCCCAACATCAGAGCCAGCATCTGGAGGAGCTGCTGACTTTCCTCCGCATCCCCAGCATCAGTACCCAGCCGGACCACCGCGAGCAGGTTGCCGAGGCGGCGCGCTGGCTGGCCGGCGCGATGGAGGCGGCCGGCCTGGAAAACGTCCAGGTCATCCCTACCGCGGGCCATCCACTCGTCTACGGTGACTATCTGCAGGCCGGGGCGGACGCCCCGACTGTGCTCATCTACGGCCATTATGACGTGCAGCCGGCCGACCCGCTGGAGCTGTGGGAGTCGCCCCCGTTTGAGCCGGAAGTACGCGATGACTACCTCTATGCGCGCGGCTCGGCCGACGACAAGGGGCAGCTTTACATCCACCTCAAGGCTATCGAAGCCTTCGTGAAGGGCGGCGACGGGCTGCCGGTGAATGTCAAAGTGCTGGCCGAAGGCGAAGAGGAGATCGGCGGGCCCTCGCTCTCTACCTTCATCCCTGAGCAGAAAGCGCTCTTGTCCGCCGACGTGGCTGTCGTTTCTGACACGCCGATGCTGGGCGCGAACGAGCCGGCCATTGTCTACGGCCTACGAGGCCTGGCCTACATGCTGGTGGACGTTTTTGGGCCAAAGCGGGATCTGCACTCCGGCCATTATGGCGGCGCTGTGCGCAACCCGATCAACGCGCTCGCGCACATCATCGCCCGCCTTCAGGACGACCAGGGCACGGTACAGATTCCGGGCTTTTATGACGACGTGCGGCCGCTCGACGACGAGGAGCGCCGCATCCTCAACGAGCTGCCGTTAGACGAGAATCAGTGGGCGGAGGAGATTGGCGTGAAGCAGCCCTGGGGCGAGCCGGGCTTTAGTCTGGTAGAGCGCATTGGCGCCCGGCCGACACTGGACGTGAACGGCATCGTCGGCGGCTACATCGGAGAAGGGGGCAAGACCGTCTTGCCCGCTCACGCCCACGCCAAGATCTCGATGCGGTTGGTGCCGGACCAGGATCCGGCGAAGATTGCCGAGGCGTTCCGTCGCTACGTCATGGAGATCGCCCCGCCGGAGGTCACCGTCGAGGTGCGCGGTACTGGCAGCGGATCGTTTGCCAGTATCTCCGATTATGAGACCGATGCCGTGCGCGCAGCCCTGGACGCCTATGAGGCAGTCTACGGAAAGCAGGCAGTTCTCATGCGCGAAGGCGGCTCTATTCCGGTTGTCGGCGAGCTGCAGGCCCATCTTGGCTTAGAGACGGTGCTGATGGGTTTCAGCACGCCCGACGCCCAGATACATGCGCCCAACGAGCGCTTCTATCTGCCCAACTTCTTCCGCGGTATCGAAACGGTCATTCACTTTCTCTACGGCTACCGCGACCGCTATCAGCAGGCCGACTAAGCGCACAAGCAATAGTCAGCGGCCGCTGCTGATTATCCCATCTGCGCCCACCCAGGCGTGCGGCATCGCCAGCGTGTTGTGCGCCGCGCCCACCCGGCCGCGCGCGTCCACGGCAATCACACCCCCCTGGCCATTGACTCGCTGGGCCAGCACCTGAACGGCTGCTTCGCAAGCTAAGGCCGCAGAAAGGCCGGCGGCCACAAAGTCGCAGACCCGCTTGCTGATAAGGATCTTCATCAGGGCCTCGCCGTGACCTGTGGCGCTGGCTGCGCCGTGCCAGTTGTCGGCATAGGCGCCGCTGCCCACCAGCGGCGTATCGCCAATCCGTCCCGGCTTTTTCAGCCGCGTGCCGCCGGTGGAGGTGGCGGCGGCCAGGTCACCGTGACTATCAAGGGCGACAGCGCCAACTGTGCCGGTATCGCCATCGCGAGCATAGGCGGCTTCCAGATCCAGGCTGGGGTCGGCCTGCAAGGCGCGGAAACGCTCCAGCTCTTCGCCCGCGAGCAGGTCGGTTATGTCGCAACGCGGGAAGTTGATGGCATCGGCGAACGCATCAGCGCCGTGGGCAACCAGCAAGTTGTGTCTCGAATCGGTCATAACACGGCGAGCCAGGGTGATTGGGTGCTGCACGAGCTGGATAGCGCCGACCGCCCCCAGCTCAAGCGTGCGCCCATCCATGATGATCGCGTCCATCTCGATCTGGCCGGCCGTGTTGAGATAGCTGCCGCGCCCGGCGTCGAGCATGGGCGCATCCTCCAGGATACGCACGGCAGCTTCGACGGCGTCCAGGCTCGTGCCGCCCTCGTGCAGGATCTCATAGCCGGCCCGCGCCGCCTCTTCGCACGCCGCTACCGCTTGGGACAGGCGCTCCTCCCCCTGCCAGCCTCCCGCGCCGCCGTGAACGATGATGGCAATGGTCACATCTCCCTCCGCATATTCCCTCCGATAGTGCGGCTTTGCGCCCGCACGATGGCCCGATTGTAGACGGAATCGCGGACGTGAACCACCAAGACGGACGCCGGGCAGCCGGCACTTGCGGCGCAGGCGCTAACGCCGCAAGTGCCGGGGGCTCCTGCCGGCTCGCTAACGCCGCAGGAAGGGAAGGAAAACGCGTTCGTCGCCAACCGGC
>CAZOGK010000009.1:0-116142 GCA_964579295.1 uncultured Ardenticatenaceae bacterium | reverse complement strand
AACCAGTGAATGAGGAAGGGATAGAGAAATGAACCGGATTGCCAGGCAATGAAGCCAAAGGCAGCGCCGCCAAAGATAGTCGTATAGCTCTCGACTTCCGGCTTGCCCAGGTGCATGAAAGCGAACGGGATGGCCTGGAGCCAGATAGCGGCGCCGGGGCCGACGACACGCGCCAGCCCAAAGAGCAAAAAGCCGCGCCACATGAACTCCCAGGCCCACATCTCGACGCCGTTGAGGAAAAGGATGCGCCCGGCCGTGGTCGCGGCCCGCTGCTCGTAGTAGGCCGCCATGCCAGGCTGGCGCGCCACAAACCAGAGGATGAGGCCCATGCCGGCGCAGCCGGCGATGGTCCAGAGCAAGCCAGTGCGCCAGTCGCCCAGGCGCAGGCCATAGGCTTCCGGGCTTTCGCGGAAGACGAGGTAGATGACGGCAATGGGGATGACAAAGTAGAAGATAAAGCGGTCGAACGCCTTGACCGACGTCACCGTGTGGTTGTAGTAGTCGATCATGGGCACGACCGTGCTGAGAATGACCAGCAACGTGACGCGCCCGTCAAAATGGACGCCGCCTATCTCCACTGTCTGCCTCCTTCGCGCCGGATTATAACAAAAAAGGCCCGGTCATCCGACCGGGCCCTTATGAGCTTGTGGGGATGGTCGCCCTTAGTAGGTCGGTTCTCCCATCAGAACCATATGCTGGAGGACACGTTCCATCGTCATGGTATGGGCACAGACGTTCCGGGTCTGGAAATAATCACAATCGCATGCCCAGCTCCCGTCGTCATAGGAGACGATATGCTCGTGATTATCGCCGTTGATGCGTACCTCCAGGCTATTGAACCTGACACGGTCGGCGCGCTCGTCAGCATAGATCTTGGATTTTTCGATCTTGCCAATCATCCCGTAATCCATAACTTACCTCGCTCCTCTCTCTTGTCGGGTGGACCTTACATAAAACAAAAACGCACGCTGATTGCGTGCGCCGGAGGGCTATTCGGTTGTTGTCAGGCCATTTGAGATCGTCAATCTCGGCAAATAGCTCATGCCTTTAGTATAGCGTGGAAAGCTACCCTGTCAATCGAAAACGGACCCATTCAGGCAACGTTTACCCTACTGCTGCGCGGCCGGCAGAGCGAGGTGAAAGGTACTGCCCTGGCCGAGCTTGCTGTCGCACCAGAGGGCGCCGCCCTGACGCCTAACGACGGCGCGGCTAAGCGCGAGCGCCAACCCGCCGCCGGGCGTCTGGCGCACGTTGGCGGCGCTGGAGCGAAAGAAGGGGGTGAACAGCCGGCGCTGGTCTTCGGCGGAGATGCCGAAGCCTTCGTCGCGCACGGTGCAGTAGATGTGGGCGGCCGCGGGTAGGGCGCCGGCCGACTCGCGCGCCGCGTCGGGCAGCGCGGGCAGAACGGCCAGGAAAACGTCGGCGTCCGGCGGCGAGTAGTGGCAGGCGTTCAGCAGCAGGGCAACTACCACCTGCTGGTAGCGGAACTCATTGCCCAGCAGCGGCGGCAGCGCTTCCGGCAGCTCCAGGTGTAGGCGAGTTCCCTTCTCCTCGTATTCGGCGCGGACAGCCTGCGCGGCTTTCTGCACCACCTCGAAAAAGTCAACCGGCTCGGCCAACAGCTCGAGGCGGCCGGTTTCAAGGCGGGTGAGGTCGGCCAGGTTCTGGATATAGGCCGTGGTGCGCGTGACGTTGCGGTTGATTGATTCGAGGAAGCGGCGCTGCTTATCGTTGATCTCACCGGTCAGCCCGGAATGCATCAGGTCACTGTAGCCGCGGATGGCAGCCAGCGGCGTTTTCAGCTCATGGGCGATGCTGGTCACAAAGACGTGGTTGGCCTCTCTGGCGGCGGCCAGCTTGCGCGCGAGGAGGGCGCCGCCCAGGGCCGGGCTGGCATGGCGCAGCAGTCGCGCGGCGCGCTCCATCTCTGCGCCGCCGAAGGGCCGGGCCGTGTCGCGGCTCAAGGCCACAGCGCCCAGCGGCTCTGCCTGGAAGCGCAGCGGGAGGGCCATCCAGGCGCCGGCTTGCGCGGCCTCGCCGCCATACGGCTCGCTCCCGTCTGGCCCGGCTGCGCGAGCCAGCGCTTCCTGAGCGACGGCGCTGAGGCCGGAGATGGCGCCGCGATCGCCACGGACAACGGGCGTCGCGCCATCGACGGCAATGAGCACGCCGGCGCTCGCCTCGACCAGCGCCAGGGCGCTATCAAGGACGAGAGCCGCTACGCTCTCTGTATCGCCAGCGGACGCCAGCGCGGCATCAAGCTCTGCCCAGATGGACAGCTCGCGCTGGGACCAGCTCGCTATGGCCGGCTCCGCCTGCCTGATATCTACCATGTCACCTCAACTCAGGGCTGCGCGCGCACCGGCGCGAGAAGCAGCTCGTCGTCTATCCAATTGCCGCCGCTGCCCACTATATTGTGGCGGGCGCCGCTTGCCGCGTCAAGGAGAGTCAGGCGAACCCGGTAGGTACCCGGCGCCAGCGGCGCGGCCGGCTGCAGCAGATGGGCGCTCTGCCGCTGCTCCACGCTGTTGATGGCGAGCGGGTCGGCGGCGACGGCCTGCACCCCGCCGGCCTCGTCCAGCAGCTCAAGCTGCACCGTGTAGGCGCCGGCCGGCTCAAGCGGCTGCCAATAGAGATTCACCGGTAGCGGCTCGCCAGGGAGCAGCCGGCGCCGGCCATATTCGTAGCCGGCGAGGCGCAGCCGGTTGGCGAAGTTCTGGTCCAAGGGATTGGGCAGCGCGGCGGCGCCCGGGAAGAGGTGGTCGGCCGGCAGCAGCGCGACGGCGCCGAGCGGCAGGGCGTCCCCCAGCGGCTCGCCGCCGGGCCCGCTGATAGCCAGGCGATAGTCCGGTGCGGCCAGGCCGACAGACAGCGTAGCCGTCGCCGGTGTGTAGGCTGTTTCGGGCAGATGCAGGCGCACAGAATCGACAAAGCGGTCGCCGGGCCGCCAGAAGCTGGTGGGGAAGGTGCCGGTACCGGGATGGGTATCACGCTGGGCGATGAGGGCGCCGTTTTCGTCAATGAGATGGACAAAGAGGACGAAGTTGCCCGGCGGCTGGTTGTCAACTTCCCAGTACAGCTCAATGTCCAGCGCACCCCCGGCGCGCACGGTGCGGTCGCTCAGCCGGTAGCCGTGCAGCGTCGCCAGCTGGTCAAAGCGGGCGCCGGTGGGGTTGGGAACGTCGAGATCTGGCGGAAAGGACGGGGGCCTGGCATAGGCCGGCGCCAGGTAGCCGAAGAGGGCGACGAGCGCCAGCAAAAGGAGGGCGGCATTGGCGAGCAGGGCGAGGGCCGGCAGGGCGCGCTCTGAGCCGGACAGAAGAGCCAGCCAGCGGCTGAGGCCATAGAAGACAAGCAGGCCGAAGGCGGGCAGGCCGGGGAAGAAAAAGCGGCCCATCGCCCCGGCCGGGCTGACCAGCATGTAGTTGAAGAGGACGGCGAAGAAGAGCAACACGTCGAGAACGAGCAGCACCAGCAGCCAGCGTTGGGCGCGCTCAGGCCGGCGGCGCCGCAGGGGCAGCAGCAGGCCGAGCAGACCGGCGCCGGTGACGACGAGCAGGGCCGTGTAGAAGGGCTGCGGCAGCGGGATCTGGCCGAAGCCGAAGCGGGCCCAGAGGGTGGTCCAGGCCAGCGGCAGCTCGAGAAGGGCCAGGGGCAGGCTCTCGGCGGGGTCACGGGCGCCCCACAGTTCGGCCACCATGCGGAAGCCGGTCGGCTCGCCGTAGAGGAGCTGGTTGCGCGCGAACCACCAGCCGGCCAGCAGCGCGGTGACAAGGGCGGCAAGCAGGCCAACCTGCAGCCACTGGCGCCACTGGCGGCGCTGCCAGGCGACGATGCTGGCGGCGGCGGCGACGAGCAGGCCGGCCGCGGCCATGTTGAACTTGCTCAGCAGGGCCAGCCCGTAAAGGACGCCGAAAACAAGACCCCAGCGCGGCGCGAGGCCGGCGGGGTCGCGCAGCAGGCGGGTGCAGGCATAGAGGATAGCCGCGCCACTGAGGGCAGCGACAATATCGTTGTTGATGGCCCCCGACAGGAAGAGAAACATCGGGTTAAAGGCGACAAAGGCGGCGCCGCCGGCCGCCAGGGCGCGCCGCTGCGGCCAGATCGTCCGGCCCGTCAGCCAGGTCAGCCAGACGGTGGCGGCGCCGACGAGCACGTTGAGCGCGCGCAGCAGGTGGGCCGCCAGCGCTTCGCCACGCCAGGGAAAGGCTTCCTCAGGGCCGTGGAAGTACATATTCTTGTTGTCGGTGCCGACGTCGGCATAGCGGTACGCCCAGAACGGGTTGCTCGGCGGCGTGGCGCAGACGTCACGGCCGGTATCGATCCAGCCGGTGAGCAGCGCGCCGGCGGCGTAATAGAGCGGCGGGTGGTGGCTCTGCGAACGGCAAGGCTCCTGCCCCTGCACCGGCAGCGCGCCGTGGACCACGATGGTGCGTACGAAGCGGTAGTGGCGCAGCTCGTCGGTCGCCTCGTGCAGCGGGTTGACCACGCTGTAAGCCAGCCCCAGGGCGACGAAGAGCAGCAGGATCAGGCTGATCTCCCAGTTGTCTCGTAGTCGATTCATAGCGCCGACTGATTGTAGCAGAGATCGGGGAGAAGGGGCGGCGGCCGGCCGGCACGGTGCGACGCGCAGGCCTCATTCACCGTATAATAGACGTAACGATCTCTCGCTGCCGGCGCGGTGTGCCCGGCAGGCAGCCTGTTTGTGGAGGATACCAACATGGCTATGAAGTCACACGTGATTGATTACCAGATTTATGGCGACGACATGCAGTTTGTGCAGATTGAGCTGGATCCGCAGGAGACGGTCATCGCCGAGGCGGGCATGATGATGTACATGGACGCCGGCATGACCTTTGAGACGCGCCTGGGCGACGGCTCCAACCCGGACCAGGGCTTCCTGGGCAAGCTGGGCGGCGTGGCCCGCCGGGCCGTCACCGGGGAATCACTCTTTATGACCCATTTCACCAACAGCGGTCAGGGGCGGCGGCAGGTGGCCTTTGGCGCGCCCTACCCCGGCAAGATCATCGCCATCGACCTGGACGAGGCGCGCGGCGAGCTGATCTGCCAGAAGGACTCGTTCCTGGCGGCGGCGTTGGGCACGGAGATCAGCGTCGCCTTCAACAAGCGTCTGGGCGCCGGCCTCTTCGGCGGCGAAGGCTTTATCCTGCAGCGGCTGCGCGGCGACGGCATGGTCTTTATCCATGCCGGCGGCACCATTGTCGAGAAGCGACTGGAGGGCAACAAACTACTGGTGGACACCGGCTGCCTGGTGGCCTTTGAGAACACCATCGACTATGACATTGAACGGGCCGGCAACATGCGCTCGATGCTCTTCGGCGGCGAGGGTCTCTTCCTGGCGACGCTGCAAGGTACGGGGCGGGTCTGGCTGCAGTCGCTGCCCTTCTCGCGCCTGGCCGACCGGATCATCGCCGCCGCGCCTGCGACCGGCGGCAAGAACCAGGGTGAAGGCTCGGTCATCCGCGGGCTGAGCAGCTTCCTGGAGCCGTAAAGCAAAAGGCCCCCGCTACCCACAAGGGCGGGGGCCTTTTATCTTAGTGGACGAAGTAGCTTAAGCAGGCTTCGTCAATCAGGCCGGGCGAGAGATGGCGCGGCGCTCCCTCGTATTCGCAAATTGAGGCGACGATTTTGATGATGTCGCGGGGATGGACTGCCTGCATGGCGCGCCGGGGTTCGCGGTACCATTTCTGCAGGAGATGGAGGAAGCTCTGTTGGTCGAAGTCAACCTGCTGCTCGCGGCAGACGATCTGGAAGATGCGGTAGTAGAGCCGCTCGTCGGGCTCCGCCACCTCCACTTTCATCTGGATGCGGCGCAGGAAAGCATCGTCAACAAGGTCAGACGGGTCGAGGTTGGTCGAGAAGACGATGAGCTGGCGGAAGGGCACCTGGATGGTCTGGCCGGAGGTCAACCGCAGGAAGTCGACGCCGCTTTCCAGAGGCACGATCCAGCGGTTGAGCAGGTCCTGTGGCGGCATTTGCTGCCGCCCGAAGTCGTCGATGAGGAACATGCCGCCGTTGGCTTTTAGCTGCAGGGGCGCTTCGTAGAATTTGGCAATCGGCTCGAAGCGCAGGTCGAGAGCGTCCATCTTTAGCTCGCCGCCCACCATGACGGCGGGGCGGCGGTAGCGCGACCAGCGTTTATCGACTTTGGGGCCGCCGGGGCCGAGCCGTCCCGTGCTGCCTTCCTCTTCGTCGTCATCGGCTCTAATGTGAACCAGGGGGTCGTAAATCTGGATGATCTGGCCGCCGACCGTGAGCGCGTGGGGCAGCCAGATGGGCTCCCCGGCGGCGAGCATGGCGGCAATGGCCCCGGCAATCGTCGTCTTGCCGTTGCCGGGCGGGCCATAGAGAAAGAGCGAGCTGCCGGCATTCACCGCCGGACCGATGCGACGGTGGAAGGTGTCGGGCAGCACCAGCTGCTGCAGCGCCTGCTGCACCCGGTCGGGCCCGACGTGCTGCCCAATCTGCGACTGGCACAGCAGCGCCCGCCGGTAGCTTTCCAGCGAAACGGGCGCCGGGCCGAGATACTGGCTGCGCTCCATCGCCTCGCGGGCGCGCCGTGTGCCTTCTTCAGTCAGCCGGTAGCTGTAGCTGAAGCGGCCCAGGGCGCCGGTGTTGGTAATCTCAACCAGATGCTCCTGCTTCATCCGCGCCAGTATCGTGTCCAGCACCTGGGCATGGAGCTTCAGGAGGTCGCTAAAGCGACCGATACTGACATCGCCCTCGCTAAAGAGCTGGCGGTAGACAAGATCGACAACAAGACTGTTCGGAATTCCAAGCTGGTCCAGTTCGCGGGCCGGCGTGAGCACGGCGCCTAATTCAGGCTTTACAATCACGGTGCGCTTCCTCGATAATGATAAGTCCGTCCGCCGGAACCGGTGACATTGGTCGAACCCTCGCCCCTCCCGGCGCTCTCACTATAGCGGAGTTCGCGCGCTGGTTAAATAGGAATTCCGTCCAACAGAAAAGGGCGCTGTAGCCAGCGCCCCTGGTGAACGAATAGATTTGTTACGACAACAACGCCATTGGTAGGTGCGACTTCGGTCGCTGTGGCGCCACTGCAGTTTGTTACCGAGTTTTTGAGCAGAAGCTCAAGAGAAAGGGTCGGAGCTATTCCCCCTGGTCGCCCACGTTGCCATTGCGGGCGAATACGCCTTCGCGCAAGACGGCCACAGAGGCAATCGTGTCCCCCTCGCGCAGGTCCATGATGGTGACGCCGCGGGAGTAGCGGCCCTGGCGCGAAACGCTGCGTACCGGGGTGCGCAGGATAATGCCGTTGGCCGAGATGCAGGTCATCTCATCTTCGGGGCTGACCACGCGCGCGCCGACAATGAGGCCGGAACGGGGTGTCAGGTGCATAGCGCGCACGCCCTTGCCGTAACGGCTCTGGCAGCGGAACTCCTCCAGCGAGGTGCGCTTGCCGAAGCCGCCCTGGGTAACCAGCAGCAGGTCCTGGCCAGGCACGACCACATCCACGCCGGTCACTGCGTCGTCTTTGCCGAGGCGCATCGCCATGACGCCGGCGGCCGTGCGGCCCATCGGGCGCACGTCCTCCTCGGCAAAGCGGATCGCCTGACCGTGCCGGCTGACGATGATGAGCTCTTCCTTGCCGCGCGTCATCTTCACCCAGCCCAACTCGTCGTCGTCGTCCAGGTTAATGGCGATAAGGCCAGGGGAGCGGACGTTGCGGAACGAGCTGACTTCCACACGCTTGATACGTCCTTTGCGCGTGACCATCGTCAGGTATTCGCCTTCGTCAACGCCGGCGACGACCAGCGCGACCGTAATCTTCTCCTCGGGCATCAGGGGCAGCAAGTTCATGAGCGATGTGCCCTTAGCCGTCCGGTCGTATTCGGGGATCTGGTAGGCTTTCTCCGCGTAAACCTTGCCGCGGTCGGAGAAGTAAAGAATGGTGTTGAGGGTACTGGCGGCGAAAAGGTGCTCCAGCTCGTCTTCGTCGCGGGTGCTCATGCCGATCAGCCCCTTGCCGCCGCGGTTCTGGATGCGGTAGGCGTCGAGCAGCGTGCGCTTGATGAAGCCGCGCTGGGTGATGGAGATGAGTACGTCTTCGTCCTGGATCATGCTCTCCACGTCCAGGTCAGGGTCCAGCTCCGGCGCGATGCGCGTGCGGCGGGCATCGCCATACTTTTCTTTCAGGTAGAGCAGGTCTTCCTTGATGAGGTCCAGAATCTGCTGGCGATCGGCCAGGATGCCGCCCAGGTATTCGACGCGCTCGCTGATCTCGCGGTACTCGTCCTGGATACGTTGCCGCTCCAGCGCCGCCAGCCGGCGCAGCTGCATGTCGAGGATGGCGTTTGCCTGCTCTTCGCTAAGGCCAAAGCGCTCGACCAGCTTGGCCCGCGCATCGTCCACGTCGTCCGCCTGGCGGATGGTGTCGATCACGGCATCCAGATGGTCGAGGGCGATGAGCAGCCCTTCGAGAATGTGCTTGCGGCGCAGCGCCTTATCCAGCTCAAACTGGGTGCGGCGGGTAATGACCACGACGCGGTGGTCGATGTAGACCTGCAGCGCTCGCTTCAGCGAGAGCAGCCGCGGCTCGCGGTCGATGAGCGCCAGCATCTGTACGCCGAAGGTAGCCTGTAGCTGCGTATGCTTGTAGAGCTGGTTGAGCACCTTCATCGGCTGGCAGCCGCGCTTCAGCTCGACCACGATGGAAATGCCGCGCCGGTCTGACTCATCGCGCAGGTCGGCAATCTGATCAAGCACGCCCTTATTCGCCAGCTCGGCGATGCGCTCGATGAGGGTGGCCTTGTTCACCTGGAAAGGCAGCTCGGTGATAATGATGCGCTGGCGCTGGCCGTTGGGGGCGTCTTCGACAGTCGCCACGCCGCGCATGACAACGCGCCCTCTACCGGTGGCATAGGCGCTCTTGATCCCTTCTACGCCAACGCTGATGCCGCCAGTGGGGAAGTCCGGCCCTTTCACAAAATGCATCAGGTCGTCCAGGGTCACGTCGTCCTGGCTATCCTGACGGTCGATGAGATAGGCAATGGCATCGCAGATCTCGTTAAGGTTATGCGGCGGAATGTTGGTAGCCATGCCGACGGCGATGCCGGAGGAGCCACTGAGAAGCAGATTGGGTAGGCGCGCCGGCAGCAGCTCCGGCTCCTGCAGGCTGTCGTCGAAGTTGGAGCCAAAATCGACCGTCTCCTTGTCGATGTCCTCCAGCAGCTCCATGGCGATGGGCGCCAGCCGCGCCTCGGTATAACGCATCGCCGCCGGGCTATCGCCGTCGATGCTGCCAAAGTTGCCCTGACCATCGACGAGCGGGTAACGCAGGGAGAACTCCTGCGCCATACGCACCATAGCGTCGTAAACTGCCTGGTCGCCGTGCGGGTGATATTTGCCTAATACTTCGCCGACAATACGGGCGCTTTTGCGATGCGGGGTGTTGGGACGGATGCCCATGTCATACATGGCATAGAGGATACGCCTGTGGACTGGCTTCAGGCCGTCGCGGGCATCGGGCAGGGCCCGCGCCACGATGACGCTCATGGCATAGTCGAGGTACGACTCGCGCATCTCCTTGTTGATATCTATCGTACTGACGGTCCCGATATCCAAATTAGCCTCCACAGTGCGCGCGTATGGCGGTGGTCAGCCACACACATCCACCCTGCCCTGGCTATCCCAGGGCAGGCCAGGCCGCCAGCCCGCTCCCCTGCACGCCGGCTCAAAGAAAAGAGCCACCGCAAGGTGGGTGGCGACCCAATGAATTATACCTCAAAATGGGTTTCTGGACGAGGCCGGGAGCAGGCCGCTACACTGCCGCTCACACTGGCTGCGCCGCGCCACACCACGGCGCGCAGGCGGTCTTACTCCTCGAGTACACGCAGCGGCGTGCCGCTGGCAACGAACGCCTCATCCGCCGCCCCGCCATCCGTCTCCCCGCCGAGGGCGCGAGTCTTCAGGTAGCCAAGAGCCACAACGCCGTCCGGGCCTTCCGCCGCCGAGGTGATGACGCCCGCGTTGCGCCCGCCGGCCTCGATGGCCGTGCCGGCTTCGACCGGGCCGCCGGCGCGCAGGCGCACCAGCTTGCGGGCCAGGCGTCCCCGGCTCTCCATGCGGGCGATGACTTCCTGGCCGGTGTAGCAGCCCTTGTTGAAAGAGATGTCGTCCCAGAGGCCGGTCTCCAGGGGGATATAGTCGGGGGTCATCTCCCGGCCGAAACGGGGCAGGCCGCTGGCAATGCGCAGGTATTCGAAGGCATCCTCCCCGGCCGGCGTGATGCCGGCGCCGGCGAGCAAATCCCAGACCGCTTCCTGCGCGGCGCCGTCGCCCATGACGAAATAGCCGCCCCCGGCAACCGGGTCAGTACGATGCAGGTAGACCGTGGCGCCGGCCAGCTCCAGCTGCCGCCAATGGTGCAGCGGCAGGTCCACGGCTTCGCTAAAGAGCGGCCGCAACAGTTCCTGCGCGCCGGCGCCATAGACGCCGAGGATAAAGGTCTGGGCGCTGAGGTCTTCCAGGTGGAAATCATCCTGGAAGAAGACGAAGCGCAGCAGGTAGCGGGCCACGTTGTCGGCATTGTTCTCGCCGGTGAGGGCGTATACGGCGTCGCTGGCCGCGTAGAGGATGAGGCGGTCGATGATGCGACCGATGTCACTGGTGAGCACCGTGGCCGCGCCGGCGCCGGCCGCAAGCTCGTTAACGGCCTGGGTGGACATGCGATGGATGAGGTCGAGCCGCGACTCGCCGGTAAAGCGGAGCATGCCCAGGTCACTGCGGTCCACCACAATCGCCCCTTGCTGGGCTGCCGCTACTACTTCTACCAGGGGTTTAGGGGGAATCGCCATTATCGGTCATCTCAATCTCGTCGATAATAATGGTCTCGGGATGGGTAATGGCCCAGCGTTCTGCAAAATCCTCGATTTCTTCAAGATGGGACGCCTCATGCTCAAAGCTGTTCTCGGCGATGAGCTTCCAGAGTGGCTTGCCGCGCAGCGCCGGATAGCGCCGTGGGTCTTCCAGGCCGCGCTCGCCGAAATCTTCGATCCATTCTTCGAGCTGGCCGCGAACCCCCTGCAGGTCGTCAAAGATACGATCCAGGTCACGCCCTTTCATCTCCGCGTGGCGGGCGGCGTTATACGCCTCCCGGTCTTCCATCGCGCGCAGGAGGGCCGTCGGCGCCTTGCCCTGGTCCAGCTTATGCAGCGCCGTGACCAGCTCGGCCTCCCAGTTGACGAAATGAATGAGCAGATCGGCGATGGACCAGTGACCGACGGCGTTATCGACCACCAGGGCCACGTCAGGCAGGCTGGCGAGCGCCTCCAGCAGGCGCACGCGCACGTCATCAAGCTGCTCTTGTAGCGCAAAAGCGTCCATTGCCAGGCTCCTTCCTCCAATCAAGAGACGGCTGCCCTGGCGTGGCTATAGCCGGGCGCACCGTGCCGCCTATTAGCGTAGCGGGCGGGCCGCGCTCAGGGCGTCTCGGCCACCCACATAGCCAGCGTCAGCCCGACGCCAATCCCCAGGAAGACAAGGCCGGTGACGACCACCCAGATCATGTTCCAGGAGATCGGCCGGTTCTCACCGCCTTCCATTGCCGCGGCGCGCCGCGGCACGAGCCAGAGCAGGATGAGGAGGGTGAACAGAGTGAGAATCCCCCCCAGCGTGAGGCCGGCGTTAACTGACTGGCCGCCCAGCTCCATGACGCCGCCGGGATAGAGCGTCCCGGCAATGGCAAAGCTGGCGAGAAAGACAAAGAAGAGGACAACCAGCGACGTGGCCCAGCGCGACCAGCGCGGGCGTTCGTGCTCTGGCAGCGGTGTGGGCGGCTGCTCGCGGGCCAGCGTCTGCAGCCGCGCTTTCTCACGCTGCTCCAGCGCTGCCTGGTTCTGCTGGAACTGGGGGTCGGCCTTGACGTCACGCGTCTGTCGATCCAACAGGCGCAGGAGGAGGCCGATGATCAGGCCGGTGGTCACAATGGCGCCCAGCAGCAAGACGGTCAGAGCGCCGAGGACCAGGAAGGGATTGATAGCGCCGTTGTCGTCGACCAGGGCGCTCATTCCCGGCAGGCTGCTCATCCAGCCCGGCAAGGGAATAGGTTCCAGGGTCCGGATGCCCGGGCCGCCGCCAACGTTCAGCTCCAGATTGAGGGAATCGACGATTGCCGGCCAGGCAACGCTGGCGATTGCGCCAAATAAGAGCAATCCGCCGACGATGAGCCAGGTTCTCCACGTCTCAAAGCTCTTCAAGCCTCATCCTCCTGCAAACAAGCGGGCCAATTACCGGCTCATTCTAGCAAAGCTCGCACCCGGCGGCAATCGGCGTCACTGAACCCCAGGTGACATTTGTCACCATAACAAGGTGTCTCCTGACTCTATCGCTCTGCTGGATAATGCATACACTTTAGGGGACATATGGGAATGTCGTTTCCGTCGCGTTCTGTTTTGCTGATAATGACAAGTAGGCTTCAATCTATTAGAATAGCTGCAGCGTGCCTATCTGTTCGTCAGCTCATCACCATTCTGCTGCCACGTGTCAGGCCACAGTTGTGTCTATTTTGCGGGCGGAGCGGCCTGAACACCGGCTAATGTCCGAGGAGAAGTGCGCATGAAGCGTCGCTTTCTATTGTTCCTGGTACCATTGTTGCTCCTGACCGCTGCCTGCCAGGAAGTGGGCGTCGCCACCGGCCCGCCTGGCCCCACCGGCCCGCAGGGACCGCCCGGGCCACAGGGGCCGGCCGGCGAGGTGGGTATCCCCGGCCCGCCAGGGGCGCCGGGCGCCAGCTTTGCCG
The DNA here is from genome assembly GCA_964579295.1 of uncultured Ardenticatenaceae bacterium. Taxonomy (GTDB): domain Bacteria; phylum Chloroflexota; class Anaerolineae; order Promineifilales; family Promineifilaceae; genus JAAYYY01. The sequence continues at coordinate 103,361 of CAZOGK010000009.1, read as the reverse complement.
AGGCTGGTTACGTAGGTAGCGATACGTGCAGCCAGTGTCATGGTGCTATTCATGAAACCTTCGTGCAGAGCGGGCATCCCTATATCCTGCAGCCGGTAGACGGAGAGGCGCCCGAGCTGCCCTTTACGACGGTTGCGCAGCCGCCGGAAGGGACAACCTGGGACGAGATCAGCTACGTGATCGGCGGCTACAACTGGAAGGCGCTGTTTGTCGATAACGACGGCTTTATCATTACGGGCGACGAGGAGAGCACGACACAATTCAACCTGTCCAATGAGGCGCTGCGTCTGCGCGGCGAGTGGGCGGCCTACCATGCGGGTGAAGAACTCCCCTACGATTGCGGCGCCTGCCATACGACCGGCTATAGCGCCCGCGGGCAGCAGGATAACCGCGCGGGAATGGTGGGTACCTTCTCGCTGCCGGGTGTGCAGTGCGAGGCCTGTCATGGGCCGGGCAGCCTGCACGTCAACGCGCCATTCTCCTGGAATATGGAAGTAGATCGCAGCGCCGCCGCCTGCACGAGCTGCCACGTATTCCAGCCGCATGACGGCGCCCTCGAGGCAGGCGACGGCTTCATCCAGCATCAGGATAGCTACGGCGACCTTTACCAGAGCAAACATCTGGTTCTCGACTGTGTCCAGTGCCACGACCCGCACAGTGGCGTCGTTCAGCTGCGCCAGCAGGGCCTGCAGACGGTAACCACGGAATGCGCCGATTGTCACTACCGCATCGCCCGGCACGGCGAGAACGAGGTGCACGACAACATAGCCTTCGTGACCTGCGTGAGCTGCCACATGCCGCAGCTCATCCAGAGCGCCACCGGCATTGCGGAACGCTTTACCGGTGATATGCGCAGCCACGTGGTAGCCATCGATCCCAACCAGATCGAGCAATTTGAAGGAGAGGAAGAGGGAGAAGCGACAATATACCCACTGATCTCGCTTAACTTCGCCTGCCGCCAGTGCCATAACCCGGACGGCCTGGGGCGGCCCAAGACAGACGAGCAGCTCCTGGAGACAGCCGGCGACTATCATGGCCTGGCTGCGCCGGAGCTTCCGGCCGAAGACGAGCTTGAGGAAGAGGCCGACAGCCGACCGGCAGCGACGGCCACCCCCTGACAGGATGATGTGAGGGCAGGGGCAGGCTTGTGACGGCCTGCCGCTGCCCGTGAAAGGAGTCTGCGTTCTTGCCAGCAAAGCACACCAATCGCACTTCCTGGGCACTGCTGCCAGTCGCCGCCATCGCGCTGGGGGCGGCGCTCTGGGCATTGGCGATGGGCCCCCGCGCGGCAACGGCCGGGGCGCCGCCCGCAGATATGCGCCAGGAAGCGGCGCTGCAGATCGGGCCAGGGAGCGAGAATTGCCTTCTCTGCCACGAGGGCAGTGACGCGCTCGCCGTCTTCCCGGATGGTAGCGCGCTGCCCGTACACGTGGACCCGGACGTACTGGCCCAATCGGCGCACGGCAACTATGCGGACGAGCCGTTGGCATGCACGTCGTGCCATATGCCGGCGCGCTACCAGTACCCGCACCCGCCGCCGGAAGGGGAAACGGTGCGTGAGTATGAGCTGATTCAGGCCCAGCTCTGCGAGAGCTGCCACGTGAACCCACACATTACCAGCCATCCCGGGCCGGAATCGGAGTCGCCAGTCGCCTGCACCGACTGCCACGGCGCGCACGATGTGGCGACGGTGGAGGAATGGCATGCCGGCGCGCCCGTGGGCAACTGTGTCGAGTGCCACCAGGCCAGCAACGTGGAGGTACAGCGACCGCAAGATCTCACCCACGTCATTAACCGCGGCCTCTTCGCCGACGAGCCGGACAACGACTACTGCCTTTCCTGCCACACACTGCCTAACCGGACGCTGCAGCTGGACAGCGGCGAGCTGCTGCCGCTGACCATTGACGAGGAGCGATTCCACGATTCGGTCCACGGCACGGACAATAGCTGGCAGCCACTGCAGTGTGTCAACTGCCACGAGGGTTATCTGTACCCGCACGAGCCAGTCGTCGCGCGCACGTTGCGCGACTACCGGCTGGAGAACTACCCGATGTGCGCCGAGTGCCACGAAGATAAGTACGAAGCGACGCTCGACGACGTGCACGGCGCAGCGCTGGCCGAAGGCAATGAAGAGGCGGCGGTCTGTACCGACTGCCACGGCGCGCACTATGTAGAAGAGCCGGACGAGCCGCGCTCGCGCATCTCGATTACGTGCGGGCAGTGTCACGAGACTATCTTCGAGGAATATGCCGCCAGTGTACACGGCGAAGCGCTGCTGGAAGAGAGCAACCCGGACGTGGCCACCTGTGTGGACTGTCACGGCGTACACAGCATCCCCGACCCCAACCTGGCCGCCTTCCGCAATAGCTCGCCGCAGCTCTGCGGCGCCTGCCATGCCAACGCTGAGCTGATGGCCGAGTACGACATTTCCATCCACGTGTTTGATACCTATGTCGACGATTTCCACGGCACGACGGCGACGATTGCCAGCGCTCAGGACCCGGACGCGCTGATCAGCGCCGCCGTCTGCTACGACTGTCATGGCGTGCACAACATCAAACATCCGGAGGACCCGGATAACGGCATTAAGGCGAACCTGCTGGCGACCTGCCAGCAATGCCATCCCAGCGCCTCGACCAATTTCCCGGATGCCTGGACCAGCCACTACCCGCCCTCGCTGGAGCATTATCCGCTGGTCTTTCTGGTGAACTGGTTCTACCGGATCATTATCCCGGCGACAGTGGGCGGCATGGGCTTCTTTGTGCTGACCGACGCCTACCGGCGACTGAGGCGCCGACGCCATGAGTGAGGAGGAGACTATCGTGCCGCCTGACGCAGAACCGGCGCCAGAGGAAGCTATCGAGACGGCTGACGCATTACCTGTGCCAGAGGAAACCGTCGCGACGGCCGGCGCGCCACCGGCGCCAGAGGAGCCCAGCGAAGAACCGGCGAGACGGGAAGTCTATCCGCGCTTCCGCCTGGGGGCGCGTATCGAGCATTTTATCACGATGACCACCTTCACTCTCCTGGCGCTCACCGGGCTGCCGCAGATGTTCTCGCTGACCTCGCCGATCGCGCGCGGCATGCTCAACCTGATGGGCGGCATCGAAACGGCGCGCATGATTCACCGCTGGGCCGCCTTCTTCCTCATCGTGGGCTCGATCTACCATATTTTTACCTCGGTCTACCGCCTCTATGTGAAGCGCGAACGGCCGCGCATGATTCCAGTGAAGAAGGATCTCTTCGACGCAACCAACCTGCTCCGCTACAACCTGGGCCTCACCGAGGAGCATCCGAAAATGCCCAAGTTCAACTTTGGCGAAAAGTTTGAGTATTGGGCGCTGGTATGGGGCACGGTGGTGATGACCGTCACCGGCTTCATGCTGTGGAATCCGATTGCTACGACCAGACTCCTACCGGGCTCGATTATACCGGCGGCCAAAGCAGCCCACGGCGGTGAAGCCTTGCTGGCCGTCCTGGCAATCGTCATCTGGCATATGTACAACGTTCATATTAAGGTTTTTAACCCCAGCATGTTCACGGGGTGGCTGCCGCGCGACCAGATGGAAGAGGAACATATGGAGGAGCTGGAGCGGCTGGAGGCCGGGGGCGAGCCGTGGCCGACGCCGCCTCGCGACGTTCTGGCGCGGCGGCGGCGCAACTATGCCATCGTCAGTGTGATCGCCGGCGCCATCTTGCTGGCGAGCCTGATCTGGCTCTTTACGTTCGAGGAAACGGCTTCTGAATTCGTGCCATTGGTGACGCCGCAGCTTTTGTCGCCCCTGACTGGCACGCCCGCACCATGACCGTGATACAATGTAGCTTGAACGACGGAGGAGGGGTAAGTGTATGGTATAAGAGTCAACATGTGCGCGCCATCCTGACTACAACGCAGACTAAATCGACCTAAGGAGAGTTAGCGTATGTCCCCTAAAAGAATCACATGGTTGATTGTGGGGATCTTGCTGCTGGTGTTTATCCTGGCCTCGTGTCAGGATGGGACGCCAACGGAAGTGACCCGCGTCGTCGAGGTGACGCGAGTTGTCGAGGGAGAAGGAACTGCCGGCGAGACCGTCGTCGAGGTAACCCGTATCGTCGAAGTTCCCAGTGAGGTTCAGCTAGGGCCCGGCGTTTCCGCTGTGGCCGACCTGGCCATTGTCGACGAGTGGGCACGCTCGCCCCATGCCGACGCGGCAAGCGAAGCCTTCGTCCACTGGGATAGTGAGGACCCGGCTGAAGTGCCACAATCGTGCGCCAAGTGCCACAGCACCTTCGGCTACCTCGACTATCTCGGCGCCGATGGCAGCGAGCCAGGCGTCGTTGATGCCGCAGCGCCGATTGGCAGCGTGGTTAGCTGTGAAGCCTGCCATAACACGGTCGCCAGCGTGCACGACACGGTCTCCTTCCCCTCGGGCGCGGTCATCACCGGCCTGGACGCCGAAGCGCGCTGCATGGAATGCCACCAGGGACGTGCTTCAAAGACACAGGTTGACGCCGCTATTACCAATGTGGGCGCGGACGATGCCGACGTCGTCAACGAAGAGCTGGCCTTTATCAACATTCACTATTACGCTGCGGCTGCCACCCAGTATGGCACGCACGTTCAGGGTGGATATGAATACGAAGGCAAGAGCTACGACGGCCGCTTCGCCCACGTCGAGCCCTTTGACACGTGCACCAGCTGCCATAACCCGCACACGCTGGAAGTTCGCTATGATGAGTGTACGGCCTGCCACGCCGGCCTGAACTCAGCCGACGATCTCGTGAACATCCGTACCCTGGCCAGCCTCGTCGACTATGACGGTGACGGCGACATGGAAGAGGGTGTTTTCTATGAGATTGAAACGCTGCAGGAGATGTTGATGGTGGCCATGCAAGCCTACGCCAACGAGGTCGCCGGCGCAGGCATTGTCTATGACTCGCACAGCCACCCCTACTTCTTTGTCGACACCGATGGCAGCGGCGTAGCGGAAGAAGGTGAAGCCAACTTCGGCAACCGGTTCGCCTCATGGACGCCGCGCCTGCTGAAAGGGGCTTACAATTACCAGGTATCGCTGAAGGACCCCGGCCGCTATGCGCATGGAGGCAAGTACATCATTCAGCTCCTCTATGATTCCATCGAGGACCTGAACAGCGCCATTGCCGAGCCGGTGGATCTGAGCAACTTGCACCGCATCGACCACGGCCACTTTGCCGGCTCTGAAGAGGCCTTCCGCCACTGGGATGCGGAAGGCGTCGTGCCGGCGAGCTGCGCCAAATGCCACAGCGCCGACGGCCTGCCCTTCTTCCTGAACCAGGGCGTGCACATCAACCAGGAAATCAGCAATGGACTGGAGTGCGCCACGTGCCACACCAACCTGGAGAGCTACGACCGCTACGTAGTTGAGGCGGTCGAATTCCCCAGCGGCGCTGTCCTCGGTTTCGCCGAGGCGGACGCCAACCTCTGCCTTAACTGCCACCAGGGCCGCGCCTTCGGCGGCAGCGTGGACCGGGCGGTAGGGGAGCTGGACGACGACCAGCTGCCGGAACAGCCGCTGCGTTTCGTCAACGTCCACTACTTCGCCGCCGGCGCCACGCTCTTTGGCAGTGAGGCGCACGGGTTGTATCAGTATCCAGGCCAGGAGTATGCGGGCCGCTTCGAGCACGTCGGCGCGTTCGATACCTGTATCGAATGTCACGACGCGCATGCTCTGGAGGCCCGCATCGAGATCTGCGCGTTCTGCCACGAAGCTATTGAGCAGACGGGAGACCTGCGCGACATCCGCTGGACTGACGGCCCGGTCGTCGACTATGACGGCGACGGCAGTGCGGAAGAAGGCATCAACGGCGAGATCGAGACGATGGCGAATGCGGTGTATGAGGCGCTGCTGGATTACACGGCTAACGTCGTCGGGACGCCAATCATCTACAACGCCGCCGCGCACCCCTACTTCTTCATCGACGCCAACGCCAATCGCCGCGCGGACGCCGGCGAGACGGAAGGCTACAACGCCTTTACGCCGCGCTCGCTGCGCGCCGCCTACAACTTCCAGTACGTCCAGAAGGACCCCGGCGCATTTGCCCACAACGCAGATTACGTCATCCAGGTTCTTTACGACACGCTGGTAGACCTGGGCGCCGATGTCTCGGGCATGACGCGCCCCTGACCGTCACTGGTTAAGTTACCCTATCAGGCCAGCCTGCTGGCGTGAGGGACAACAAAAAAGGCCCGGCGCGATGACCGCCGGGCCTTTTTTCGTGTCTCGACTTTGCGCCGGACCGGGCCCGTTAGCCTTCCGGCGCCCAGCTATTCAACCACCGGTTCATCAGAGTGGCGGCGCCCACGGTGATAGCCAGGGGAATAGCAAAACGGAGAGCAAATAGGCTGATTACGACCAGTAGAGCTTCCAGGTTGTTCATGGTTGCCTCCTTATCCTGCTTGACCTCACCGGCTGTTCCCGCACTGTCGTTTGCTAAGCCCGGTTCTCGGTAAGCGGGTCTAATCTCTGATTCAGCTACAGCGTATCATGGCGCAAGCGGCGCCGTCTATCGGGCAAACCTGCCATCTTCGCCTGGGGTCAATTCCCCATGCGCGGCCGGGCGGGGCGGCGCCCTTAGAGAGGCAGAATGGCGGCCAAAGCCCCTTTCCCCATGCGCGTATGGGGAAAACACCCCATAGAAAGATCGGCCTTTATCCCAATTTTAACGCCCCTCGCGGACTGGTAGACTCAGGGTAGTAATCATAGTCTTTCCACGCGCCGGCTCTCTGCGCCGGCCAGGAGGGGAAAACGATGGCAACCAATAGAGTCCTCCGTCTGATTCCTCCGGGCGCCCTTATCTTGCTGCTGGCAATAGTGCTGCTGGCGGCGCTCCCGGCGGCGGCGGCCGACAGGTATCAGGACGGGGACGACAGCGTAGCCCCAGCCGCCGCAGAGGCGACCACCAGCAATCAGTGTCAGGAGTGCCACACCACCATCACCCATGAGTGGGAGGCAAGCAAGCACGGTCAGTCCAACTCGCTGGCCTTTCGCCGCGCCTGGAAGAAGGACGGGGAAAATCCCGAATGCCTGAGCTGCCACACCGGCGGCAAGGCGGACGTGGTCGGTCTGCAGTGCGATACCTGCCACAGCCCGATGCCGGATAACCATCCCGAGCAGCTCATGCCCACTCCCTCCGATGCGGAGACGTGCGGCGCCTGCCACACCGAGACCTACCACGAGTGGCAGCAGAGCGGGCACGGCGAACAGGGGATGGCCTGCTCCAACTGCCACAATCCGCATACGTCAGAATTGAAGGTCGGCGACCCGCAGGCGCTGTGCCAGGATTGCCACACCACCGAGACCCATTTCTTCGGCTACACGGCCCACTCCGAGGCGGGCCTGAGCTGCAGCGATTGTCATTTGCGGCTGACCGGCCAGACGGCAACCCAGGCCCACAGCCCGCGGCTCCATACCTTCGAGGTGGACCTGTTGAGCTGTACCCAGTGCCACGGCAACTCGATGCACTTCCCCACCCAGACGAGCAAGGAGCTGGACGCGCCGGATCTGGTTCTGGAAGAAGCTTCCCTGCGCTTCCCCATCAGCGATCGCGCGCAGGAGCTAGCGCCGGCCCCCACCGAGGCCAACCCCATGACCTACATTCTTGCCGCCGTCGCCGGCATCGGCGTGGGTTTCATCGTCGCGCCCGCCGTCGAGTCGGTTTACCGTCGCTTCAAGCGTCAATAAGGAAGCAGATCATGCCTGAGAAGAACGAACCCGCCGTGACCGCCGACGAGAAACAGCCATTGATGATCGACCGGCGCCACTTCCTCAAGCTGAGCCTCGCCGGCATTGCCGTGGCCGCAACGCCGTCGCTGCTGCAGAAGACGACGGGCGGCCGTGGTAGTCATGGCGAAGAAACCAGCCCGCATCGCTGGGCGATGGTCATCGACCAGGACAAATGCGTCGGCTGCGGCCACTGTACAATGGCCTGCCGTGCCACCAATGATGCGCCGCCGGACATCTCCTGGAACCGCATCATCGAGGACGAAAAGACAGATACCTACCTGTCGATACCCTGTATGCACTGCGAGGACGCGCCCTGCGTGCACGTCTGCCCGGTCAAGGCAACTTACCACCGGCCCGACGGCATCGTCATGATGGATTATGACCGCTGCATTGGCTGCCGCTACTGCGAGATGGCTTGCCCCACGGGCTCGCGCAGCTTTAACTGGGAAGCCTTTACCGACAATAATCCGGCCGTGCCCCAGTGGGGCCAGCCGGAGATTCCGCGCCGGCCGCGCGGCGTCGTCGAGAAGTGCTCCTTCTGCTACCAGCGCATCGACCGCGGCCTGGCCCTGGGCCTGATGCCCGGCGTAGACCAGGCAGCCACGCCGGCCTGTGTCGTCGCCTGCCCCACCGGCGCGCGCCTCTTCGGCGACCTGAACGACCCGAATTCGCCGGTCAGCCGGGCGCTGGACGAGAATCCTTCCTACCGGCTGCGCGAAGCGTTGGGCACCGAGCCGCGCGTTTACTATCTGCCGCGCCGCAACCGCAAGCAGGAAGAAAATGTTGAGGTAAACTGCTCATGAAGCGAGACAACTGGCTCTTTATCGCCTGGATGGCCTTTCTCGGACTGCTGCTCGCCAGCGGTCTGGTGGCAGCCTTCTTCGTCTTTACGCGCGGGCTGATCGTCACCAATCTGACCGATCTGGTGCCGTGGGGGCTGTGGATAACCATCGACCTCTCCGCGGTGGCGCTGGGCGCGGGCGCCTTCCTGCTCTCGGCCGCGGTCTACATTCTCGGTTTGAAGAAGCTGGAGCCGGTGGCGCGCACAGCCGTCTTCATCGGCTTCACGGGCTACACGATGGCCTGTATGACGCTGCTGCTGGATATCGGCCGGCCCGACCGCTTCTGGCATTCGCTGGCATACTGGAACATCCACTCCCCGCTCTGGGAAGTGACGATGTGTATTAGCTTCTATCTGATGGTGCTCACTCTGGAAGTGCTGCCGATCATCGGCCACACGAGCTGGATGCAGGAGCGCTTCCCCTGGCTGGCGCACCGGCTGGAATCGGTCCACCGCGCCGCGCCAGTGCTGGCGGTCGTCGGGCTCGGCCTCTCGCTGCTGCACCAGTCATCCCTGGGCGCTACCTACGGCGTCCTCAAGGCCCGGCCCATCGTCTACAAGCCGAGTATGGCCCTACTCTTCATCATCTCGGCCATCGCCGCCGGGCCGGCGCTGACGGTTCTGGCCTCGAAGGCGGCGGCGCGCATCACGCCGCGCGCCAGAGTTGACCATTCGCTGCTGGACCAGATCTCGCGCTTCATCGGCTGGGTGTTACTCGTCTACCTCTACTTCCGTTTCTGGGACACGCTCTCGATGAACTACACGCACGAGCCGGGCCGGACGGAAGGGCTGAAGCTGCTAACCACCGGCGCGCTGGCCTTTACTTTCTGGATCGGCGAGATCTTCCTGGGGGCTATTGTTCCGGCCGTCATCCTGCTCAACAAGCGGATGCGCAGCCACCCCTCCCTGCACGTGCTGGCGCTGCTGCTGATTATCGGCGGCCTCGTCGCCTACCGCTGGAACACCAATATCGTTAGCCAGATGGTCGTCTTTAACATGCTGCCGCAGAGTCTGTCGCCGGTCTACACCACCTATTTCCCGTCGCTTATCGAGTTTGCCGCCGGAGCCGGGGTGATTGCCTATGGGCTGCTGATGTTCACCCTCGGCGTCCGTTACCTGAACATTGTCAATCACCAGCACCACGAAGAAGCGGTTGAGCTGGTCGCAAGCGAAACCATTGCTCTGCCCGCGGCTGGTGACTAGGAAAGCTGATGAACGAGTTTAACGCCGCCCTGGTGATGATTAGCCTGTTTGCGCTACGTTGCATCGTACCCCTCGCGCTCACGCTGGCGCTCGGATATCTGATGAACCGCCTGGTGGACCATTGGCAGGCAGAGGACGCCGCACAGACGGCGGCGCTGCCGGCCGCGCGGCCAGCATTGGCAACGACGCCGGGCCGCGCCATCCTCAGCCTGCCCTGCTGGGTAACCAATAGTTGCCCGGAACAGCAGGCCCAGCGTTGTGCGGCCCGCCGGGCCACGAACGTGCCTTGTTGGGAGACACGGCGCCAGGCTGACGGCAGGCTGCCGGCCTGCTGCGCCGACTGCCCGCGCTACCAGGCGGCTTTCGCCATCGCTATGTAAGCGCTTTTTGCTTGGCCCCGGCTAGCCCCGCCTTACCGCGGAGCGCGCCCTCGCCTGCGGCCCGCAGGGGACGCGCTCCGTTGTCATTATCCCTCCAGGTCAATCAGCCCCATGCGCAGCGCATACTTCACCAGGTCAATGCGGTTGTGCAGGTTGAGCTTGCGCATGATGTTTTCACGATGGCGGTCTACCGTCTTGACGCTGATGACGAGCTGATCGGCTATTTCGGCGTTGGTCAGGCCGCCGGCTATCAGCGTCAGCACCTCCAGCTCGCGCGGCGTCAGGTCGTCCTGGACCAGCGTCTGGTCGCCCGACTCGGCGCGCTGCAGGTAATCCTGCACCAGCCGCGTCGCCAGCGACGGATAGAGGAAGACGTTTCCCTGGTGAACAGTATAGATCGCCTCAAGCAGCTCGTCGGGCGCCGCGCGCTTCGGCACGTAACCAGAAGCGCCGGCGTGCAGCATCTCGAAGAAGTATTGATCGTCCTCGTGCATGGTCAGGGCCAGCACGGCCGTGTTGGGCGCAACCTGCTTGATGCGCCGCGTGGCCTCGATGCCGTTCATGTCTGGCATCTGCACGTCCATGAGGACGACGTCCGGCTGCAGGGCGCGCACCTTCTCCACGGCTTCGCGGCCATTTTCGGCCTCGCCCACGATCTCAATATCCTCGCGAGCCTGCAGCAACATGCGCAGCCCCGAGCGGACGACGATGTGATCATCAGCCAGCAGCAGGCGTAGTTTGGGGCTCATCTTTCTCTTCCTCGTCGTGATGGGGCACAAGAACGCGGACGGTCGTGCCTATTCCGGGTTTTGAGGCGATCTCGCAGGCGCCCTGGACAAGCTGCACCCGCTCCTGCATGCCCAGCAGGCCCCAGGCGCGTCGCGAGCCGGCGGCCTGCAGCGCTTCATTAGGATTGAAGCCCCGGCCGTCGTCGGTGACGACCAGATGGGTAGCATCGCCGGTAAAGGTCAGCCGCACCATGACGTGCTGCGCCTGTGCGTGCTTGGCGACGTTGGTCAGCGCTTCCTGAGTAATGCGGAAGATGACCGTCTCCTCCTCAGGCGAGAGACGGCGGCGGGGGCCGCGGCTCTCGAAAACAGCCTGCAGGCCGGTACGCGCGGCAAAGGCTTTGACCTGCGCCTGCAGGGCTGGCACCAGGCCCAGGTCGTCGAGAATGGAGGGGCGCAGGTCGGCAATGAGGTCACGCAGCTCTTGCAGCGCCAGGGCATTGAGATCCTTTAGCTCGATTAGCTGCCGGGCCGCTAGCTCCGGGTCACGCCAGACGCTTTCGGCGGCGGCTTTCAGCCCCAGCCCCAGCCCCGTCAATACCTGCCCGGTGCCATCGTGCAGCTCGCGGGCAATGCGCTGCCGCTCGCCTTCCTGGGCAGAGATGATTTGCTGGTAAAGCTCGCTGCGGAGCGCCTCGCGCTGCTGCGTCTCTTCGTAGAGAGTAGCGTTCTCCACGGCCATGCTGAGCTGCCCGGCGACAGTTCCCACCAGCGACAGATCGTGGGCGGTAAAGAGCGGGGTGTCACCTTCCACGCCGAGGATGAGGCTGCCCCAGGTTACGTCATGCAGGTGCAGGGGCACGCCAATAATGCGGCTGGCGGCGGGCTCATCCTCGATAATGCCCACGGCGGCGCCGGCGTCACTATCATACCTGGCGGGCATGCGCTGGCGCACCACGTAGGCACCTACCTGCTCCATCTGCTGGCACAGACTATTCATACCCGGCTTGCTCTCGCACCCCAACTGGATCACGACAGCCAGCGGCGCGCCGGTCCCCTCTTCGCCCAGGATCATGCCGGCCGCGACGTGGGGGATGCTGCCGACAATCCGCTGCAGCGTGTCCTGCAGCAGCGTCTCGCTGTCCAACGTCGCCACCAGCGAGCGTGTCAGCTCAAAGAGGAGGGAAAGCTCCTGCACGGCTGTCTGCAGCTCGCGGTTGAGCTGCTCGGTCTGTTCGTGGGCACGCTGCTGGGCGCGCCGCTTCTCCTCTTCAGCGGCGCGCTGCGCCGCGTGCATGGCGACCAGGCGCTGCCGGTGCTCCAGCTCAAAGGCGCGCAGCGCGCGAATAACAAAGAGAGCCATCGCCGCGGCCATGAGCGCGCGAAAGAACTGCACCGGCACCCCGAAAAGCTCCAAGAACAGCTCGCTGTTGATGACATCGGCCGGGAAGAGGACGCTGCGGGGCACGAATAACTGGCCGACCACGCCGTAGAGGAGGAGCGCGATGGCCGCCAGCGTCAGGTCGCGGGCAAAGAGCACCAGGCCGCGCTCGCGAAAGGCGCGCTGCTCCAGCAGCATGGCCCAGCCGGCCAGAATAGCGCCGGGGATGCCCAGGATGTAGCGCGTCAGTACGTCCACGGAGACGAGGCAGTCGGCCTCGCAAAAGGCGTAGACTTGCTGTGTAGACATGACGCTGACGAACCAGACCAGGACCAGCAGCCCGGCGCTGAGAATGACAAAGGTGCGCTCGTTGCCCCGTCCGTGGCCGCTGAGGTGGAGCAGACGGACGCCAAAGACAATGAGCAGCAGGAAGGAGAGCATGAGCAGGGCAATGCGCAGCGCTTCCACGACCATCGTCTGGCCGACGGTGGGGGCGCCGGGCACCACTTCACCCAGCCGCATGAACATCTCCAGCCATTCGTGCACGCCGTGCAGGATGCCGAACAGAGCCAGCGGCCCCATAGCACGCGCCAGACGCAGCTCGGAGGCGCGCCCCGACTCCAACCAGACGGCAAGGCCCATGCTGAAAAAGGCCAGGCCATAGAGGAAGTAGACGAGGACGATATTCTGTGCGAAAAGGTCGCTCAAGTTACTCATTCCAGCGCTTTCTATCGCTGCTCTTCCCGCCGCGGTCAGTTAGATCTATAATGTGGGGAAGAGGCGCGACCAGATTAATTATCGCATAAAGCTTCAGCCCGCGAAGGGTGAGTTTCTGCTAAACTATCATGACATTTGTCACTGATTTTATAGGGCTGACTGGCTATTATAATAACAATTACTTATAGTAGTGTGACTGCGGCGTTATTAGTTTGACAGGAAGGGAGCTGGTGTGTCAACAGGCGCCGGCGTATCAGCTTCGCTGTGGAGGATGACGGATTCATGGCAGAAACAACGTGGACAACCGAACAGGGCGAGCTTCTACAACCGCGCAGTAACCGGCTCAAATATGTGGTGGGGGGCGTTCTCATCGTCGCCGCACTGGCCTTCTTGATCGTGAACGCGATGAGCGGCACGACCCAGCTGTACAAGACGGTCGGCGAGTTCTACGCGGAGCAGAGCCGGCTGGTTGGCCGCGATCTCCGCGTTTCCGGCTACGTGCTCGGGGATTCGATTGAGTTCATCCAAATAGATGCCACCCAGTCGCGTCTGGAATTTGATATCGTAGACGATGTCCACAACCCGAGCCAGCGGCTGCGCATTGTGGCCGTAAACGAGCCGATGCCCGATCTGCTGCAGCACGAGGCGCAGGCAGTGGTGGAAGGCCAGGCCAGCGAGAACGGCGTCTTCCATGCCAACGCCGGCGGTCTCTTCCTGAAGTGCCCCACGCGCTACGAAGAAGCGCCGCCGACGGGTTAAGCGGACCGTAACGGGAGCCGTGCACGTCTGCGTCAGACCGTCGTCCAACACGGAGTAAGTTATGATTGCCGATATTGGCTATGCAGCCGTGCTCATCGCATTTCTGGGCGCTCTTTATGCGGCCGGCGCCGGCGCAGTTGGCGGCTGGCGGCGCGACGAGCGTCTGGTTGCCAGCGCACGTAATGCCTCCGTCGCCATCTTCCCCCTGCTGATTCTGGCCTCTGCTCTACTGATTACCCTGCTCGTGCAGGGAGACTACTCGATCAACTACGTCTTCCAGGTGAGCAGCCGGGAAATGCCCACTTATCTCAAGGTGACGGCGCTCTGGGGCGGCCAGGCCGGCGGCCTCCTCTTCTGGAACCTGATCCTGGCCGGTTTCACCGCGGCTGCCATGCTGCGCAAGTGGGGAGAGCAGCGCGCCCTCATGCCTTATGCCATTCTGGTTGCCAGCCTGACCCAGATTTTCTTTATCGGGCTGGTTGCCTTCGTGGAGAATCCATTTGCCCGCATTGACGGCATGGTGGTGCCCGCGGATGGGCGCGGCCTCAACCCGCTGCTGCGCCACCCGGGCATGATCATCCACCCGCCCATGCTCTACCTCGGCTTCACCGGCTTTACCGTGCCCTACGCCTTTGCCATGGCCGCGCTGATCAGCGGCAAGCTGGACGAGGGCTGGATTCGCACCACGCGCCGCTGGACGCTGGTCGCCTGGCTCTTCCTCAGCCTGGGTCTCATCCTCGGCGGACGCTGGGCCTACGATGTGCTCGGCTGGGGCGGCTACTGGGCCTGGGATCCGGTGGAGAATGCCTCGTTCATTCCCTGGCTCTCCGGCACGGCATTCCTGCACTCCGTCATCATCCAGGAAAAGCGCCGCATGTTCAAGGGCTGGAACATGTTCCTGGTGATCGCCACCTACCTGCTGGTCGTCCTGGGCACGTTCATCGTGCGCAGCGGCGTTATTTCGTCGGTACACAGCTTTGCCCAATCGGCCGTCGGCCCGCTCTTCTTTGGCTTCCTCAGCCTGATGACCATCTTTTCGGTCTACTGGGTGGTGCGCCGCTGGGGAGAGCTTTCGACCGCCAACCGGCTGGAGTCGCTCTTTTCGCGTGAAGCCGCTTTTCTGGCCAATAACTTCGTCTTCCTGGCGATTCTCATTGCCACGCTCTGGGGCACCATTTACCCGATCATCTCCGAGCTGTTCACCGGCGAAAAGGTAACGGTCGGCCCGCCCTTCTATAACCGGGTCAATGGCCCGCTCTTTGTCCTGCTCATCATTCTCATGGGGATCGCGCCGCTGACCATGTGGTATCGCACCAGCGCACAGCGCATTGGCATGGCGATCCGCTGGCCGGCGCTGGCAGCGCTGGTCGTGGTCGGCGCTCTCTTCGCCTTTGGCGTACAGAGCTGGGGAGCCCTGCTCGGCTTCTGGGTGGTGACCTTCTCCTTCATCCTCACCGTCCTGGAGTTCGTCAAGGGAACGCGCGCGCGGATGAAGCGCGGCGAGGGAGCCTGGGCTGCTTTCACGAACCTGATGGCGCGCAACCGGCGTCGCTATGGCGGCTACTGGATTCACCTCGGCGTGCTGGTGATGGCCTTTGGCATTGTCGGCAGCTACTTCTTCCAGCAGGAGACGCAGATCCGCCTGAGCTCCGGCGATTCGGTCTCGCTCGGCAGCTATACCATGACCTTCAACAACGTGCGCCAGTATCCGGGACCCGACGACCTGCTGATTAAGGAAGCCAACCTGAGCATCACCGATAACGGCCGCCCGGTCGGCACGCTGACGCCGCGCACCGAGCTGTACACGCGCACCGGCCAACCGATGACCATTCCCGACTTGCGCGCGACCGTGGAAGAAGATTTCTACGTGATCATGGTCAACTGGGAGACCGTTCTGGAGGATGAGGCCACCTTCCGCGTCTTTCTCAACCCACTCATCAACTGGGTCTGGGCCGGCGGCTTTATCTTCATCGTCGGCACCCTGATCGCGGCCTGGCCTGACGCCGTCGAACAGCGCGTGGCGCGGCGGCGCTATGCGGTGCGGCCCGCCCTCGGTGGGGACTGAGCATGTCGCCGGGACGGGCTTTGCTGCTGCTGGGCGCCCTGTTTCTGGCAACTGTGCTGCTGGCCGGGCCGGCGGCTGCTCAGCAGCCGGTGAGCGACGACGATGTGAACCGGGTGGCCAAGGACCTCTTCTGCCCGGTCTGTGAGAACACGCCGCTGGACACCTGCCCGACCGCTGCCTGCCAGGACTGGCGCGAAGAGATTCGGGCCCAGTTAGCGACGGGCAAGACGGACGCCGAGGTGCAGCAATATTTTGTCGACCGCTATGGTCCACGGGTGCTTTCTGCACCGCCGCGTGAAGGCTTCAACCTGATCGTCTGGCTGCTGCCGGTGGGCCTGGCCGTGGTGGGCGTTATCTTCTTTGCACGCTTTATGAGCGGGCTGCGCGCGCGCGACGGCGAGAAGCCGGCCGACCCCACCTTCACGGTGGCACAGGGCGGGGCGCAGAAGCCGCCGCCGGCGGCGAGCGACGACGATTACGTCTCGCGTATTGAAAAGGAATTGCGGGAATGAACGAAACGCTTTCCACGCCGTCTGAGGGTTTGGACCCTGGCGTCGCCGTACAGACAGAGAAACGTTCCCGGCCATGGACGAAGCTCCTCATCTGGGTGGGGGTGGCCGCGCTGCTTGGCCTGCTCGCCATGGGGCTGCTCAAGTCCGTCGAGAGCCGGCCCGACGCCGGCGCGCCGGCGCCCACATTTACAGTCCGGTTTATGGATGGCTACGGCTGGCAGGAGCGGGAAGTTGCCAGCCTGGCCGACTTCCGCGGCAACGTCGTCGTGCTCAACTTCTGGGCCTCGTGGTGCGTCGAGTGCCACGTCGAAGCCGAGCTGTTAGAGCAAACCTGGCGGCGCTATCGTGACCAGGGCGTCGTCTTCCTCGGCGTCGCCTACAGCGATGTCGAGGCCAAGTCCTATAGCTATCTCGAAGATTACGGCATTACCTACCCGAACGCGCCGGACCTGGGTTCTGCTATCTCCAGCGCTTACAAGATCACCGGAGTGCCGGAGACCTTCTTTATTGGCAAGGACGGCGCCGTCTCGCGCTTTGTGCTCGGTCCGGTCAACGACAGCCTGCTCACCGAGGAGATCGAGTTACTGCTTGCCCAGTAAGCGTCTGGCTTCTGGCAGTCAGTTCACGGAACTATGCAACCATGCCTTCACCTGGTAGCCTTTTACTAGCCCTGGCGCTGCTGGTCATCGTCGGCATATTCGTGCTGCGCCCGCTGCTGGCGCCGGCGCCGGCCGTGACTCGGCGCACACCCGGCCGGCGCGAAGCGCTGGAAAGCGAGAAAGAAGCGCTTCTGGCCCAGATTCGCGTGCTTGACTTCGACCACGAGACTGGCACGCTGCCCGACGAGGATCATGCACGGCTGCGCCAGAGGCTGGTCGCCGCTGCCGCCAACGTGCTGCGCGAGCTGGACGCGCTGGAGGCGGCGTCGCCTGCGGCGTCGGCGTCGCCTGCAGCCACGGCGTCGCCTGCCCCGGCCTTCAGCACGGAGCCGGACGAGATTGAGGTGGCCATCTCCCGCCGCCGCCAGCGCGCCGCCGCAGATATTGAGGCGGCCATTGCCCAGCGCCGCGCCCGGCCCCAGCCAGAAGCGATTGCTGTTGCTGGCGCCGGTAACGGCAGCGGCGCCGCCAGCCGCCTCTTTTGCCCGCAGTGCGGCCAGGAGGCTGTGAGGGGCGACCGTTTCTGCGCTTACTGCGGGCGCCAACTTGACTAGTTCCCGCCTGTTGACGGCAGGCCATTGACGAACCTATGAACAGTAACCAGCTCTGGCCGTCTGGGGCGCAGCTCCGGGCCTCTCTTGTCGCCGCCTTCTTACTCATCCTCTACGCGCTGCTCTGGCCCGCCGCCGGCCCGGCCGTGGCCCAGGAGAGCAGCCCGCCGGTTACGCCCGATGGCGACGCGGGTCTGGCCCTCTTTGGCGAGCGCTGCGCCAACTGCCACGGCCCTTTTGGCGGCGGCGATGGCGAGCTGACCGGCGACCTGCCGGTACAGCCGGCGGCCCTCAACCAGGCCGACTTTGCCCGCCGCCAGGTACCCTCCGCCGTCTTTGAGACAATCACCAACGGCATTGCCATGTCGGGAATGCCCCCGTTCGGCCCGGCCAGCAGCAACCCGGTCAGCGAAGCCGATCGCTGGCACCTGGTGGCGGCGGTGCTGAGCCTGGGCGTCCCCGCCAGCGTCCTCGGCGAGGGCGAGCAACTCTACGAAGCAAGCTGCGCCGAGTGCCACGCAGTCGGCGGCAGCGCCAGCTTTGACATGGGGGCGCCAGATTACTGGGTGAGCCGCAGCGACGCCGATGTCTTTGCCGCGCTGCGCGATACGGACACGATTCCTGAGCACGCCGCCTACGAGCTGGTGGATGACGAGCTGTGGGCGGCCGTGGCCTTTGCCCGCACCTTCAGCTACGTTCACGCCGATCCCCTGGCCGCCTTCGCGCCGATCGAGGCGGTCAGCGTAACGGGCAGCGTGCGCAACGAGACGACGGGCGAGCCGCTGGGCGAAGGCACCCCGGTGGTGCTCAGCACCTTTACCGCCGATTTTGCGCCTTCGAGCACGATGACCAGCACCGTGGACGCCGCCGGGCAGTATGCGTTTGCGCTGACGATGGTGCCGCCCGAGCTGATCTACGTGGTCACCGTCACGTATGAAGGCATCAACTATGGCAGCGATTTTAAGCGCCTGGAGGGCGATGAGACGCTGCTCGACCTGCCTGTATCGGTATTCGATCCGACCAGCGATCCGGCCGGAGTCACCATCAGCCAGCTACACATCATTCTGGAGTTTGGCGACGGCACGGTCAATGTCAACGAGCTCTATCAGTTCAGCCAGGCGGCGGCGGCGGTCTTTGTCGGCGAGGCGGGGGACGTGAGCAGCGGCACCGTAGAAGTGGCGCTGCCCGCCGGCGCTTCCGCGCCCACGTTCAGCCGTACCTTCGGCTCGATTGACTCCTTCTTCCCCGTGGAGAATATGCAGCAAACGGCGCGTGGCTGGGCCGATAGCGCACCGGTGCGGCCGGGCCGCGGCACGTTGAGCCTGCTGACCAGCTACGCGCTGCCCTATGACGGGGCGGCGACCATCAGCCACCCTGTCTATTTCAGCGTGGAGCGGGCCAACGTCGTGCTGGCGGCCAACGGCGTCACCCTGAGCGAGGAGGACGGCTGGGCCGAGGAAGCGGGGGGCGCTATGGGCGGCGTCTTCCCCAGCTATGCGCGCGGGGCGATTGCGGCCGGCGACACGGTCAGCTTTTCGCTCTCCGGCGAGCCGGTAGCCATTGCCATGCCTGGCGGCGAGGGCGGCGCGGCGACCGTGGCCCCACCGGCGCGCAACCGCACCACGGAGCTGGTCATTGGCGGCGGCGCTCTGCTGCTGGCGCTGGCCGGCGGCCTTTTTGTCATGCGCAGCTGGCAGCAGCGCCAGCCCGGCGCCGATCTCGCGGAAATGGCCGGCGAGGAGCCGCTGGATCGCGAGGCGCTGCTGGAGGAGATTGCCGCGCTTGACGATGCCTTTGAGGCGGGCGAGATTGACGAGGCCAGCTACCAGCGCGAGCGCGCCGCTCTCAAAGAGGCGCTGCTCGCCGTCTGGGAGTAGGTGTGTTTAAGCTGGTCACCATCTACCGGCGCGTCGACGACGAGCCGGCGCTGGAGCAATTTTTCGCCCACACCCACCTGCCCCTGGCCGAGCAGCTGCCCGGCCTGCTGCGCAGCGAGGTGGGGCGCATTCGCGGCCGGCCCGGGGGCGACTCCCGCTATCACCTGATGTACGAGCTCTATTTCGCCTCGGAGGAGGCCTTTGTTCGGGCGCTCACGTCCGAGGCAGGCATCGCCCTGCTCGCGGCCCTGCAGCCCTGGGCCGAGGCGCGCCTGCTGACCTGGTTTTACGGCGAAGTTTTCAGCGATCCGCCAGAGGAGTACGGTCGGGCCAGCGGTGAGCTTCCCGGCCAGGTACCGTCGCAGTAGCCGCCGGGCCAGATTGGGCTACCATTTGCCCGGCGCTATGGCGCGCATCGAGCAGCTTGGTCGCCGAGGGAGGAGGTTGCCGTGGCTCAAGCCGTGATCATTTCCGCACCGCGCCGGGTGACAATCGCCGAGGTCGAGGATGGCGTGATGGGAGCGGAGCAGGTGCGCATCCGCACGCTGTATTCGGGCATCAGCGCCGGCACCGAGCTGACCCAATATCGGGGCAGCAACCCCTATCTGCACAAAGAGTGGGACAGCGCCCTGCGGCTGTTCGGCCCGGGCCGCGCTGCTGCGCTGGCCTACCCACTGCCGGCAGTGGGTTATGAGGAGGTCGGAGAAGTGGTGGAGGTCGGGGAGGCTGTGGCCGATATTGCGCCGGGCGCTCTGGTCTACGGTGCGTGGGGCCACCGTAGCCACCACGTGGCGGATGCGGACTATGTGCGGGCCAGGTTCTTGCCCGCCGGGCTGGAACCAATTCTGGGTATCTTCTCGCATCTGGGGGCCATTGCCCTTAACGGCGTTCACGATGCCAGCATCCGGGTCGGCGAGACGGTCGCCATCTTTGGGCTGGGGGCGCTGGGGCAGGTCGTGGCGCAGCTGGCGCGCGCTTCGGGGGCGCGGGTGATCGCCGTCGATCTGTTGGAGGAGCGGCTGGCGCTGGCCCGGCAGCTTGGCGCCGGCCTGGCGCTCAACGCGGCGGAGACGGCGGTTGCGGAAGCGATTCGAGCCGAGACCGGCGGGCGGGGGGCCGACGTCTGCATCGAGGTGAGCGGCGCCACGGCGGCGCTGCACGAAGCCATCCGCGCCGCGGCTTATTCGGCGCGCGTCGTCGCCATGGGATTCTTCCAGGGCGAAGCAAGCGGTCTGTTTCTGGGAGAGGAGTTCCACCACAACCGCATCAACCTCGTCTGCTCGCAGATTTCCGGCCCCAGCCCGGAGCTGAGCTACCGCTGGGATCGTCTGCGCCTGTGGCAGACGGCGATGCGGCTGCAGGCAGAAGGCGTGCTCAACCTGCGCCCGCTCATCAGCCATGTCGCGCCCTATACCGAGGCGGCCGCGCTCTACGCGCTGCTCGACAGCCAGCCGGCGGCCGTCATGCAGGCAGTTCTCGACTTTCGCAGCGCCGCCTAGCCGGCGCAGGAGTGTTGCCATGACTAAGCTACGCGCCGCCATTCTCGGCTGCGGCGACTTCGCCCACACCCATGCCCAGATCATCGGTCGCCTGGCGGGCGAGCTGGAGCTGGTAGCTTTCTGCGACCGCAACCTGCACAAGGCGGAAGCCTTCGCCGCCCGCTACGGGCGCGGGGCGCGGGTCTTCACCGACCACCGCCAGCTGCTGGACAGCGTCCCGCTGGATTTGCTGGTGGTCGTCCTGCCGCCCTACGGCCACGGCGACGAAGTAGCGCTGGCGGCAGAGCGGGGCATCCACATTCTGATGGAAAAGCCAATCGCGCTCACGTCCGAGCAGGCCTGGGCAATGGTCGCCGCGGCGGAAGCGGCGGGCATCAAGACACAGGTCGGCTTCATGTACCGCTTTGGCGCCGCCGTAGAAGCGCTGCGCGCGCGGCTAGAGGACGGCAGCGCCGGCCCACTTGGCCTGATCAGCGCGCGCTACTTCTGCAACAGCCTGCACGCCTCCTGGTGGCGCGATCGCGCCCGCTCCGGGGGCCAGATCGTGGAGCAGGCCATCCATCTCTTTGACCTGCTGCGCTACCTGGGCGGCGAGGTGGAAACGGTCTTCAGCCGCCAGAATAATCTCTTTCATCGCGACGTGCCCGGTTACACAGTGGAAGACGTCAGCGCCACGGTGGTCGGTTTTGCCGGCGGCGCGCTGGGCGTCGTCTACGCCACCAATAACGCCATTCCCGGCCGCTGGATTAATGACTACCGCGCCGTGACGCAGCGGCTCACGGCCGATTTTAGCGACGCCAACCACGCGATCTTTACCCTGACCGGCGGCGACGCACCGCAGACGGTGACCATCGCCGCAGAGCGCGACTACCGGCAGGCCCAGCTAGAAGAGCTGCTGCGCGCCATCCGCGAGGATGGCCAGACGCGCACGCCGCTGCGGGAAGGCGCCCGCACGCTGGACCTCGTGCTCGCCGCCACACGCGCCGCGGAGGAGCGCTGCGAGATCCGGCTATGATTGCCACTTCCGCCGCGGACCGGCGACCCGTCTTCAGCGCCGGCTCGTTCGAGCTGGGGCCGGTCCGGCCGCTGCTGAACGGCGAGCCGCTGGCAGGCTGGGAAGTGGCGGAAGGCCGGGAAGGAGCGGGTATTCACTGGCGCTTCAGCGCGCCGGCCCTGGGCGACGGCTCCTTTAACCTGCTCTGGACGGACATAGACAAGGGGTTGGGCGCGCTGCATGGCTGGCTGGAAGGAGCGCCGGCCGGGCTGAGCGTCGATAGCTTCGGCATCCGCTTTGAGCGCGTCACGGGCGCGCGCGCCGTGCTGCGCCAGGGCTACCATAGCTGGGACGGCAGCGACTACGTGGCTCTTGGGCAGATGGCCGCGGGCGAGAGCGCTGCCGGCTATGGCCTGACTCAACTATTGCCTACCGCCGGCGCCTCGAATCTGGTTATCGGCTTTGCGCGGCACGACCGCTTCCAGCAGACATTCCGCTGGCGCGCTGGCGACGAGCCCGCGCTGGACATTTCCACCTGGTGGGACCGACGGGCAGCGGGAGCAACCGATCGCCTGGAGGCGGAGGAGCTGCTCTTCCTGCTCCAGCCCGGCGTGGAAGATGGCCTGCGCCGCTGGGCGCAGCAGGTCGCCGCCGCCAGCCCGCAGCCGCCGCGCATTCCCCCCGCCCCGCTCAGCGGCTGGTGCTCCTGGTACAACTACTACGCGGCCATTGACGAGGCCGCCATCCGCCGGGAGCTGCGCGGCGCCGCGGCTGCCCGCGACAAATACGGGCTGCCGCTGCAGCTCTTCCAGATCGACGACGGCTTTACGCCGGAGATGGGCGACTGGCTGGTGGTGAAGCCCCAGTTTCCGCGCGGCATGGCGCCGCTGCTGGCGGAAATCCGCGCCGCCGGCTTCCGGCCGGGGCTGTGGATCGCCCCCTTCGTCGTGGGCAACCGCAGCCGGCTCTACCAGGAGCATCCGGATTGGGTGGTGCAGGATCGAGAAGCGGGCGGCCCGCTGGTGCAGATGCGCTTCTATGGTGAGTTCCGCTGGCATAAGCGCAGCGAAGAATATTACATCCTCGATGCGACCCATCCCGACGCCTTTGCCTACCTGCGTCAGGTCTTTCGCACCTGGCGGCAGGTATGGGGCTGTGACTACTTCAAGACGGATTTCATGCACTTTGGTAGCGAACACGGGCCGGAGCACGCCCGTTACCATAGGCCGGGTCTGACCCGCATTGAAATCTGGCGCCGGGTCGCGACCATGATCCGCGAGGAGATCGGCGAGGCGCTCTGGCTCGGCTGCGGCTGCCCGCTGTGGCCGGCCGTGGGTCTGGTCGACGCTATGCGCATCGGGCGCGACATGGTCGTGAGCTGGGATGGCGAGCGCGCCGCCCGCTCCATTCTCGGCGACCTGCAGCGGCGCAACTTCGCCAACGGCATTCTCTGGCAGATGGACCCCGACTGCCTGCTACTGCGCGAGCGTTTTCACCACCTGGACGACGGCGAGCTGCGCGCCCTGGCTCTCTACGCCGGCCTGGCCGGGGGCGCGCTCATCACCAGCGACTCGCTGGCCGAACTGCCGCCGGAGCGGCTGCGCCTGTTCCGCTTCCTGCTGCAGCTGCCCCCTGGGACGGCGGGCTTCCCGCTGCTCGGCGCGGAG
Organism: uncultured Ardenticatenaceae bacterium; assembly: GCA_964579295.1. Lineage (GTDB taxonomy): Bacteria > Chloroflexota > Anaerolineae > Promineifilales > Promineifilaceae > JAAYYY01. The sequence goes on along the minus strand of CAZOGK010000009.1, from coordinate 79,783 downwards.
GACGAGGAGCTGCTCGTCTTGCTGCGCCCGTGGGGGGATGAGACCCTGCTCTTTGCCCTCAATGCGGGCGAGCGTCCACTGCGCCGCCGCCTCGACCTCGCCGCCCTGGGCATCGCCACGCCCGTAGCGGCACGCCGCTGGCCCGAAGGGGAGCCGGCCGGCCAGACAGGCGCGACGATAGCGCTTGAGCTGGCGCCGCATGAAGGGCGGCTGCTGCGGTTGACGCCAGCGCCGGGCTAGTCCGGGGCGAGAAAGGCCGTTATTCGCGCCGGAGGATGGGCAGGTAGCTCAGATGCCCGACGTACACCACGGCGCTGTCCGAGCTGTCCGTCTCGTGCAGCGGCCCGGGATTGTAGGCTGTCCACGTAGCCACGTTAACGGTAGTTGCCGCGATGCTTGCCGACTGGGTTAAGAAGGCGCTGGCTCCGGGCGCCAGGCTGTATACGAATCCCGAGAGAATCGTGCCCAGCTGATCGTCCGCCAGTGTATGCCGGGTGAGGGTCATGTTCCCGGTATTGGTAATTTCGTAGCAGTAATAAACCGTGCCGCCGCCGACCGGTAGCGCCAGGCTGCTGTCCACGGCGCAGACGGCAGGATTGTCGCCCACCGTCTTGTTCACCACGACAGACGGCGCCGGCGCGGGGACGACCACCTCGGCGCTGTCAGTGGCAACGGCCACGTCGATTGGACCCGGATTGTAGGCTGTCCAGGTGGCCGTGTTGAGCGTGGTAGCCGCGATGCTTGCCGACTGGGTTAAGAAGGCGCTGGCTCCCGGCGCCAGGCTGTATACGAATCCCGAGAGAATCGTGCCCAGCTGATCGTCCGCCAGTGTATGCCGGGTCAGATTGTGGTCTCCCGTATTCGAGACTTGGTAACAGTAATAGACCGTGCCGCCGCCTGGAGGTAAGGTTATGCGGCTGGTGGTCGCGCAGACGGACGGATTGGTGCCCACCGTCTTCACCAATTCGATGGCCGGCGCCGCGGGGGCAGCGGGCCCCTGAGCCAGCACGCCGCCGGCAAGGAGCAGGAAGGCGCCGAGAACGATAGAAGCAACCAGACCGGTAGCGAGTACGATTGCATGTCGCTGCATGTAGCTATTCCTTTGCTGCCCCTTCATGGTTGGACTGGATTACTGCCACCTATGTTAGCCGGGCTGCCCCCCACCATCAAGTGGGTGGGATGAGCTGGCTGAACGCCTTCTCCAGCGCCTCGTAAGAGAAATGCTTGGCGCCCAGGCGATAGTTGTGCTCGACAACTGGCTGCGCCGAGGCCGGGTTCTCCAGCCAGGCGCGCGCCTGTTCAACGGCGCGCTCCGTGATGGCGCCGTCGATTTCGGCGAACTGGAAGCCGAGCGGGCCAATATCGGCCGCGTAGACGGCGTAACGGTTGACGAGGGCCGGCCGGCGAAAATAGACGGTCTCCAGCAGCGCGTTGCCAAAGCCTTCGATCAGGCTGGGATAGGTAACCAGGTCGGCATGGGGGTAGGCGTCCCAGAGGCTATAGATCTTATTGCCGGCGTCGTCCCGGCTGCGGGGGTCGCCGATGCGCCCGGCCACGTAGCGCAGGTCAACGTTCTTCTCGGCCGCCAGCGCTTGCAGCCTGTACAGGTAGTCCATCCCTTCGTCGCCGGCCTCGTGGCTGATGACCAGCACGGCGCGCGGGTCGCGGAGGCGGGCTACCAGCTCGATAGCCAGCTCGATTCCCTTGCGCGCGATGACGCGCGTGGGCTGCAGGATCAGCCACTGTTCGTCGCTCAGGCCAAGCGCCCGGCGGAAGTCGCGGTTGTAGTCGTCTATGCCCGGCGGCGGCGTGGCGAAGTCGAAGACGTTGGGGATAACCACACTATGCAGGCCGCGGCGCTGGCGTAGGGCGCGCTGCGCCAGGCTGTTGATTGTCGCCTGCTGCAGGCGCGGCAGGGCTGGCGGGAAGTAGCTGTCGAGGAAGGCGCCAATCTGATTCACGGCAAAACGCTCCCGTTCCCAGTAGAGATCGTGGTTATGGGCCAGGCCCGGCAGGTCCATCTCTCCGAGCAGCTCGGCGATGGCCTGGGCCAGCGGCAGCTGCATGGGGATGGCAAAGGCGTTCTGGACGATAACGTAGTCGATCTGGTAGCGGGCGATGAACTCCTCGAGCGCCGGCCGGATGGCGGCGGCGCGGCGGGCAATGTCGGGCAGCAGATCGGGGTCGGGCAGCGGGCTGAAGGCGCGCTCCCCCAGGGCGATGGCGGTGGGGTCGGTAAAATGGGCTGCAGGCACGAGCAGGCCAGGCGTCTCGCCGTCCAGCTCGCCGGCGCAATAGTAGATCTCGTGGCCCTGCCGACGCAGCACGGTCGCCAGCTTGGCAGCCTCCAGGGAGACGCCGTCGGTGCCAGCCAGGCGGGTGGCGATGAAGCCGATGTTCATGGGTCAGGACCTCTGGGGAAAATGGCGAATGGCAAATGGCAGAAATGGGTTCATGCGAGTGGTGGGTCGCCTGCTGGGTGAGCGTTGGCAGGGGCGAGCCAGAGGGTCTGGTAGGGGGCGAGAGTGAGGGGCAGGGCGTCGCCGGCGCGGCTGAACCGCTCGCCGCCGAGGAGATCCCGGTAGGGGCCGGCGGGCAGGTCGCCGAGCGTAACGGCCGCCTGCACGGGAGCAGCGGAGACATTGTGCAGGCAGAGCACGGCGGCGCGCCCGTCCTGGCTGCGGCGCAGCAGGGCAAACAGGGCATCGTGCACGTCGAGCAGCCGCTGGCTGGCCTGCGGGTGAAAGGCCGCCTGGCTCGCGCGCGCCGCCAGCAGCCGGCGATAGCCGCCAAAGAGCTGGGCGCGCAGGGAAGCGGAATCGGCAAGCTCAGCTTCCAGCTCGTCGCGCTGCAGCTTCTGGCGGTTGACGGTGCGATAGCGCGCGCTTTCCGCGACGCCTTGCGGCCAACCGCGCGAGCCGAAGAGGCTGTGGAAGTAGATGCCGGGCACGCCGGGCAGCGCCAGCATGATGGCCTGGGCGGTGAGGAAGCGGCGGGCGAGCAGCGCTGGCTCTTCGTCCGGCTGCGCAGGGTTGCCCAGCGCGTCGAGATAGTTGACGTTTAGCTCGTAGGCGCTCTGGCTGCCGTCGGGATTGTCCTTGTAGGAGACGAAGCCGCCCAGCGCCCGCACGCGCTCGGCAAGCGCGTCGATGGCCTCATCGCCCAGAATGCCGCGGGCGGGGGTGACGCCGATGCCGTCGTGGGAGGCGAGGAAGTTGAAGAAGGTCGTCTCGTCTGATGGGGTATGCAGGTCAGCCGCCCAGGAAGAGAGTGCCGTGGCGTCGCCGCTGTGGATGGCGTGCAGGACCAGCGGCGGCAGCGAGAAGTTGTAGACCATTTGCGCTTCATTGTGGCCGTCGCCGAAGTAAGAAACGTTCTCCCTGTGCGGTACGTTCGTTTCGGTGAGCAGGGCGACATGGGGCGCCGCCCGGTCGAAAACGCGGCGGAAAAGCTGTACGATGCGATGGGCTTCGGGCTGGTGCAGGGAGCGGTCGCCGATCTCCTTCCAGATGAAGGCAATGGCGTCAAGGCGGATCACGCTGGCGCCGCGCCCGACATAAAAGAGCAGCAGGTCGACAATTTCCAGCAGCACGTCCGGGTTGGCATAGTTGAGGTCGATCTGATCCTCGCTGAAGGTAGTCCAGACGTGGCGCTCGCCGGCGGCGGTGTCCACCGGTGTCAGCAGCGGCAGCGCGCGCGGACGAAAGACGGCAGAGAGGTCGGTGCGCGGATCGACCACCGTGAAATAGTCGCGGTAGGGCTCTTCGTCGCGCAGGAAGCCCTGGAACCAGCGGCTCTGGGCCGAGATATGGTTGACTACGGCGTCGAAGGCGAGGCGAAAGTCGCGGCCGATAGCGGCTATGTCGTCCCAGGAGCCGAGCGCCGGATCGACCGTGTAATAGTCGACGACCGAGAAGCCATCGTCCGAGCTATAGGGAAAAAAGGGGAGAAGGTGCACGCCGCGCACCACGCCGCGGGCATGGGCGCGCAGGAACTGGCCCAGCGTGCGCAGCGGCGGCTCGCCGGGCTGGCTGACCATATCGCCGTAGGTGATGAGGAAAGCGTCGCCCTGGTCAAAGGGCCGCGGCGGTGGCGGCGGGCCAGCGGCTGCCTGGTAAGCCGCCAGCCGCCGCTCCAGGCGGGGGAGAACCGCCGCGGCGGCCTCCGCGCCGTAGATAGCAGCCAGATGCTCGTAGAGGATCGTGTCCATCCACCTCTCCTGGGCGGCCGGCAACGCCGCTAGATGGCCTGCACCACGTAGTCGAAGATGCGCCGCTTGATACGCAGCTGATTCAGGGCCAGGCCAAGCTCGGCCACCTCCTCATCGCGTTCGTAGAGAAAGGCAGGCTCCGGCGGGCCGGCGCCCTGCGCCAGCCGGCGCTGGTTGAGCAGGAGCGAAAGCTGAAGCTCCAGCTGCTGGCGCTTGAGCACATAGTAACGGTGTTCCAGGCGCAGGCGGGCCGCCCCGCTGCTGGCTTCCTGCTGCGCCTGCACGCCGGCGCTCAGCTCTTCCAGCTCGGCAATCTGCCGCTGCAACCCGGCGAGCACGGCGGGGTCGGGAAGGCTGGCGCTGGCGCCAGCGCGCCACTGTGGCCGGTTGAGCAGGGTCACGCTGCCCGGGGGATCGGCGCCGGCGGCCGGGGGCGGCTGCGCCGCCAGCTCGAGCGTGGCAATGGCGTAAGGGGCGATTTCGGTCGCCTCGCCCTGCGCCTCGCCCCGGACGCTCACCAGCCGCTGCGGCGCGGAGAGCGGCGCCGGCGTGGGCGCCGGGTTGTAGACGCGCGCCAGCAGCCGCGCGCCCTGCCGGCGCAGGCTGCTGAGGGGCAGCGGCTCGTGCAGCAGCGGCCAGTGACGGCGGCGGCCGGGCCCTTCCCGGCGCACGAGCAGAGGTGGCTGCTGGAAAGCCGCGTTCAGAGCCAGCAGCGGCAAAGAAGGCGCCGCAAAGTCGCCGGCGGCGAAGGCTAATTCGTGGCGCACCAGGCGCTCGCAGCGGGCGCCGGGCACGTAGAAGGCCGGCCCGGCGTCGCCCTCGCGGTCCGGCAAGTCGCTCTTCGTCACCCACTCCACCGAGCGGCGCAGCAGCAGCGAGATCACGCCGCCGGCGGCGGCGCTGTAGGCGTGCAGCCCGCGCGCAAAGACGACGGCCGCGCCAGCGCCGTCACCGACCGCCACGTAGTCATGGAAGGGGAAGGTCGTGACACGGTTCAGCTCGCGCTGCCCCAGGAGAACGCCAGCCAGATCCGGCGGTAGCTGCCGCGGCAGCAGCTCCTCGTCGGCCAGCGGGCGGGGAACCGCGTCGAAAGGCATCCCGGCCCAGACGGCGCCCGGCCGGGCGGTGGCGAAACGCATTTCCACGCGCAGGTTGCTGCCGCGCGAGTCGAGGTGTACCTGCCAGCGGACCAGGGGGGAACGGTCAAAGTGGACGTAGACAGTGGCGTCGGCCTGCGCGCCGGCGGCGGCCCCCTGCCACTCGGCCCGGTAGCGCAGGACAGCGTGCGCCTCGCTTTCCGCGGCGACGACGAGAGGGCCGGCCGGCTGCAGCGCGCCGAGAAGGGCCCCTTTCTGCTCGGAGTAGGCGTCGCCGTGCTCGGCAAAGACGAGAAGCTGCCCCAGCTGCGCCGCGCCCAGCCGGACAATCCCATCTGGCCCCAGCACAGCCTCATAGTGGTCGTTGCGCCAGGCGAACGACGCCATGGCCCGCTCGGGAGCGGCGACGGGGTACGATTCTTCGACCGGCGCAACGCCGGCGCCGCTGCTGGGCGCCCGCCACAGCCGGCCGGCAGCCTCCTGCCAGCTCTCGGCAGCGCAGGGCTGCGTATTAAGGGCATAGACGCCGGGCGCAAAGTCGGCGAGGATGGCCGGCAGCAGCGCTTCTACGGCAGTGGACAGCTCGTCGAAGAGACGGCGGTAGCTGTCTTCCATCTTTTCGTGCACCAGGTCTATGGAGACGCCGCAGAGGCAATCGTGGACGGCGTTCTGCAGCAGTAGCCGGCTCCACAGCTCGATCTGCTCCCCGCCATAGGCGCGGCCCCGCAGCCAGGCCAGCGCCGCCAGCGGCTCGACGCAGCCAAAGAGCAGCCGCTCGCAGTCGGCCGCCATGACCTTCAGATAGGTGCGCGCGGAGAGCGTACCGGGGAAAGTGGCGCCGTACTTACCCGAGTTCAGCTCCGAGCGCAGCAACGGCAGGGCAGCGGCGCGCTCGCGCACCGTGGCCGCGTAAGAAGTGGGCGTCGCCTCGCGAATGGTGACGCCCGGCTCCAGGTCCTGGCGGCCGCGGTAAAAGCCAACCGGGTCTTCCGGGTTATCCTCCAGGTCATAGCCGTCAAAAAGAGGAATGTCGGATGACGAGTAGAAGGGGCGCAGCTTGGCGATCTCGCTCTGCAAGCGGGTGACCGCCGCCTCGGGCACGTGGGTAACGCCATAGAGGTTGCGGTAGCCGCCAAAGAGGTTAATCGTCAGCAGGCGGCTGCCGTCCGGGGCTTCCCAGCAGAAGGCCGGCAGCAGCTCGGGCACGCCGCGCCAGACGTAGACGGCGCCGATGTCGCAGAGCCGGTGGAGCTGGGGAGACTGGCGGATGTGGCCGAAGGTATCGACCAGCCAGCCGGTCTCGCTGACGCCGCCGTAGCGGGCGACGTCGGCCTGACCGAGCAGGAGATTGCGCAGCAAAAGCTCGCCACTGCTGAGCTGCCAGTCGGGCTGGCAATAGTAGGGGCCGACGATGAGACGGCCGCTGGCAATGAGCGCGCGCACGCGCGCTTCATAATGCGGCGCCAGGCGCAGCAGGTCTTCGACGACGAGCGTCTGCCCATCGAAGAAGAAGCGGAAATCAGGATTGGCGGCGACCAGCGCCTCCAGCCGGTCGACGAGGCCGGGCAGCCAGGCGCTGGTATATTCGGCCGTGAGAAACCACTCACGATCCCAGTGCGTGTGGTTGATGATGTGGGCTGTTACGCCGCTCATTCAGGCGTAGATAACGCGCTGCGTCTCCCGCTCGATCCAGCGGATCTTGTCCGCCGGGAAGCGCAGCCAGATGTCACTGTCGGGCTGCACCGGGAAGGTGGGATGGGTGGCTACCTTGACCACGTCATCGCCTATCTTTACGGTGAGCAGGTTTTGCGCGCCCAGCGGCTCGACCACCAGCACGCGCACCTGGACGGCGTCTTCCGCCGGGGCGGTAAGCGCCTCCATATTCTCGGCGCGGATGCCGAGGACGACGCGGTCATCCGTATAGCCGTGCAGGGCAGATTGAATGGCGCGCTCCGGGTGCAGGGTGAAATCGCCGACCTGGACGGCCAGCTCGCCGTTGCTGCGGTCGACCTGCCCGGTGAGGAAGTTCATGGGCGGGTTGCCGATGAAGCTGCCGACGAACTGGTTGGCGGGGCAGTCGTAGACGACCGAGGGCTCGTCCACCTGGTGAATGGCGCCGTCCTTCATGACGGCGATGCGGTCACCCATACTAAGGGCTTCTATCTGGTCGTGGGTGACGTAGATCGTCGTCGCCTTCAGCTCGCGCAGCAGGCGCTTTAGCTCAGCGCGCATCTCCAGGCGCAGGAGCGCATCGAGGTTGCTGAGCGGCTCGTCCATGAGCAGGACGCGGGCCTTCATGGCGATTGCGCGCGCCACGGCGACGCGCTGCCGTTGGCCGCCGCTCATCTTATCGGGAAAGCGGTCAAGCATATGCTCGATGTGCAGCAGCTCGGCGGCCTGGTGCACGCGCTGTTTAATCTCCGCGGCATTGACTTTATTCATCTTCAGCCCGAAGGCGATATTGTCGTAGACGGTCATGTGCGGGAAGATGGCGTAGCTCTGGAAGACCATCGAGATGCCGCGCTCGCGGGGCGGCAGATAGGTCACGTCCTGGTCGCCAATGCAGACCCGGCCTTCGTCGGCCATGCCCAGGCCGGCGACGGCGCGCAGCAGCGTCGTCTTGCCGCAGCCGCTGGGCCCCAGCAGCACCATGAACTCCTGGTCGTGGATGGTCAGGGACACATTGTCGATAGCCACGAAGCTGCCAAAGCGCTTGGTCACGTTCTCAATTCTGATTTCAGACATGCTCTTTCTTCCCTTGTAACGCCTATTTGCTAACCTGTCCCCACATGTTGAAAAGGTAGCGGCGGATGACGAAGATAAAGATCAGCGACGGGACCATCATGAAGAAGCCGCCGGCAAACTGATAGGGCTCGGAGGAGTAGCTGAGGGTGGCGAGCACCTGGGCGGGCAGCGTGCGATTCTGGATGGTGAGCACGCTGGCGGCAAACACCTCGTTCCAGGACATGACGAAAGTAAAGATAGCGGCGGCGGCAATACCGGGCAGCACCAGCGGCAGCACCACGTGGCGGAATGCCTGAATTGGCGTACAGCCGAAGACCTGGGCCGCCTCCTCCAGCTCATAGGGGATGCTGGCAAAGACGCTGCCGATGACCAAAACTGACGTGGGCAGCGTCAGGGCCGTGTGCATCAGCGCCAGGCTGTAGATAGTGTCGAACATGCCAACGTTGATGAAGAGGACGGCCAGCGGGATGGCGAGGATGACGATGGGGAAGGCGCGCACGGCGAGGATGGAGAGGCGGAAGAAGTTGCGGCCGGGAAAGATGTAGCGGGAGAGGGCATAGCCGGCGGGCGCAGCGATGAGCGTGGAGAGAACCAGCGTCAGCAGGGCGACGATGATACTGTTCCTGATGCCGGGCAAAATGCCAAAAGAGTTGAGAAAGAAGCGCATCGTGTCGAAAGAGAAGGGGATGAAGGGCAAGATCCCCTTGGGGTAGGCGCGCACGACGGCCGGCGTCGTCAGGGCCATGGAGGCGATGAAGAGGATGGGCAGCAGAATCCAGAGGGCGATAAGGATGCCCACCAGATAGGTGAACAGCCGGCTGCGCCGCCGGCGGCGCAGCATCTGGCGATGGATCGCTTTGACCTCAGGCGAAGCCTCGACGGCAGGGGTGCGTTCGGCCAGGGTGCTCATATGGCTGCCTCCTCTTGCGTGCGCACAAGTCTCAGGTAGATGGCGGCGCTGACCATAGACAACAGCAGGATAAGCCCGGCGTAGGCGGCGGCGAGGTTGGGATTACGCAGCTCGACGTATTGCCGGTAGGTTTCGTTAGACAGCACGGTGACGACATCTCCGCCGCTGAGGGCAACGACGACGGCGAAGACCTGCAGCGCCAGAATGGTGCGCAGGATCAGGGCCACCTGCAGGCTGGGCTTGAGCAGGGGCAGGATGATATGGCGCACCCGCTGCCAGAGGGAAGCGCCAAACACCTCGGCAGCCTCCAGCACCTCGTCGGAGATGGCCTGCAGGCCGGAGACGACAATAATCATGACGATAGAGGTAGCGCGCCAGACCTCGGCAAGAACGATGGCGAAGATGATCCAGCCGCGCGTGTTGGCCGTAAGGTAGGGCCGGGCGCTCGTAATCAGGCCCAGGCCATCGAGGATGGAGTTCAGGAAACCGTTTTGGGTAAAGATGGCAAACCAGACGATGCCCACGGCCAGGTCGGAGACCCCCAGCGGAATGGCAAAGATGTAGAGCAGCCAGCTATTGCCGCGCAGCCGCGCCTGAATGACGAGGGCCATGACGATAGCCAGGACAAATTGGATGGGAATGATAATGACCATCAGCAGCAGGGTGGTGCGCAGGGCCGGCCAGAAGAAGCGGTTCTGCACCATGCGGCGGATGTAGTCCGTGGTGAACTCGCCCGCGTTGCCGCGATCGACGCGTCCCTCAAGCCCGCCTTCAAAGACCTGAATGTAGCGCGACGGCGCCCATCCGGTGACCGTTGCTTCTTCGACGGTGGCCTGAACCTGGTACCAGACCTCCAGGATGGCCGTCTCGAGAATGGTCACTTCGGTATTGGCTTCCATACGGCCGGCCAGCGGGCTGTCGTCGTCGGCGGCGCTATAGAGGCGGGTCAGCGGGTCGGCGTCGGAGCCGAGGACGCGCCGTACTGTGCCCCCTAACGGGACGCCATCGGCTTCCTCACGCACGCGGATGCGGCTATCTGGCGTCCATCCCTCGACGGCGCCGCCGTCCACGCCCTCGCCGCGCACGAGGAACCAGCGCTCGGTCAATAGACCGGGGCCGGCGGCCTCCTCAGGGGGAATGGGATTTCCTTCACGCTGCAGGATGCCGACCTGGGCGCCGCGCGGGAGCCGCGCTGCGCTGCCGCTGTCGCGATCAGGCTCATCCCTGAGGGCAAGCACCGTGTCATTGCTCCACACGGCCAGCCGCAGCGCCTGGACCATCGGCCAGAGAAAAAAGAAAGCCAGGTAGAGGACGGTGGGTAGGAGCAGTAGATAGGGCGTCCAGCGGCGCCTGCTATTCATCGGCACCTCCTACAAGCGCCGGAGGCGGCAGGTGCAATGCCTGCCGCCTCCGGCGAGCTAAGAACTAATCGTTGACGACGCAGGGTCCGGTGCTGGCCGGATCAGGCGCCCAGCAGGGGGCGCCGGTCTCGTCCAGCAGGGCCTGCAGGTTAGCGCCTTCAGCTTCCAGAACCGTGGCGATGTCCTCGCCGTTGATGACCACACGGTCGAAGGCATCACGGTAGATCTGGTTGAAGTCGTTGCCGCGGTCGCCAATGCCCACGGGCAGGAGGGCCGCGAAGGCGTTGGCCGCATTGGCCTGGGCGTCGACCGCGCCCAGCTCGATGGCTATACCCTCAGGCAGATCCGACGTGTCCACACCGCCAACCACAGGGAAGAAGCCAAGCTCGCGCAAGACTTCGGCCTGCGTTTCCGGACGGGAGAGGAATTCGATCAGGGCCATGCCGCCTTCCGGATTGGGGGCGTCGGCCGGAATGCCGAGACCAACGACGACGGGCATGAAGGAGAGTCCCGCGGGGCCCGACGGCGCCGGGAAGGCGACGAAGCTGTCCGGCTGCTCGTTAAAGGCGTCGAGCAAGCGAGCGGTATGGTCGAAGGCGACCCAGACTTCGCCGGAAAGCAGCGGCTCCTGCATGAACTCGTAGCTGATCGACTGCGGGTGGATGGTGGGCCAGAGCGTGTCACGCGCCCAGGCCAGCATCTCCGCAGCCGCATCGCTGCGGAACTCGGTCACCATACCGCCGGTGAAGGAGGGCCAGAGGTAACCCTGGAGGAAACGGTGGAAGAGGCCGGCATGCGGCAGGCCGCAGCGCGCCTCGCCCGTCTCGTCGAGGATATTCTGGCACCAGGCGGCAAGATCGTCCCAGGTCAGAGCATTGGTGTCCACGCCCTCGGGCAGGTATTGCAGAGCATCGACGTGGGCCGCCATGATGTAGGTGGCCTGCATCCAGGGGATGTAGTAGAGGAAATCGCTGCTGCCAAGTAGGCCAGTGTCGATGAAGGCGCCGGCGAACTCACGGTCAGCTTCCAGATCGTCCAGCACGTCGATCATGTTCGTCATGGCGTCTTCCTGGGCCAGGGGCGGGAAGGTGCCGTGCAGGGCGCCAATCACGTCGATGGCGCCGGCGCCGGCGAGAAGCTGGTCGAGCAGCGGCCCTTCCTCGGTGCCGATGACGTCAAAGCCGCCAGGGGCCAGAATGGCGCGGAAGCGCTCCTGCTCTTCGACGGGGACGAACTGGGTGGAGTAGAAGACGACGTCGCCCGTCGCGGCCGGCTCGGTCGCCTCTTCGGTAGGCTCTTCGACGGCCTCTTCTGTGGGTTCTTCGGTAGGCTCTTCTACCGCGGGTTCGGTAGGCTCTTCCACTACCGCCTCTTCAGTTGGATCCTCCACAGCCGCGGGCGGGGCCGTCGTCGGCTCGGGCTCCTCCGCACCACCGCCACATGCTGCCGCAAGCAAAGATAGGACAAGCAGGACGGCGAGCAGTCGTAGATATCGACTCATTTTCTTCTCCTTCGATTTGTTTCTCATGCGAATGGCGCTATCTGTCGGGTTACGGCCGGGCTCCCGGGGAGCAAGCCGCCAGATAGACAAACGGGAGTTGGTGAGCATAGCTTGCGCGAGAGGGCATCACCTCCTTCAGGCGGCGCTCGCGAGCCGGGCGGGCGCGGGCCCGCTCGACTGCCGGATTACCGCCTCTGGTTGCAGGATAATCTGTTTTTCGGCGATTGGCTCGCCACGGATGACGGCGATCAGCATGCGGGCTACCAGGCTGCCGAGCCGGTGCGCGGGCTGATCCACGGTGGTCAGTGGTGGGTGGGCGTGCTCGGCCAGAGGAATGTTGTCGTAGCCGGTCACGCTGACATCGCGGCCCACCTGCAGGCCGCGCGCCTGCACGGCGCTGGTCGCGCCCAGGGCGAGCAAGTCGTTACAGGCAATGATCGCCGTCGGCGGCTCGGGCAGGTCGAGGAGCTTCGCCGCCGCCTCATGGCCAGAGCGCTGGCGGTAGTTGGTCACGACGACCAGCTCGGGATCGAAAGGCAGGCCGTGGGCCTGCAGCCCCTGGCAATAACCCTGAAAACGATGGTAGCCTTTGGCGAAAGCGGGTGGTTCGGCAATACAGCCGATGCGGCTGTGCCCGAGGGCGACGAGGTGGTCTACCATCAGCCGGATTCCACGCTCGTCATCTTCGTCGACGGTGTAGATGCCGTTGGCTGTCGTGACCCGACCAAAGGAAACGAAGGGAGCGCCCGCCTCACGCAGGAGCGGGATGCGCGGGTCGTCCGGGCGCGTGCGGACGAGGACAAAGCCGTCGGCGCGGCGGCTGCGGATGAGCCGCAAGTAGGTCTCCGTTTCGTCGTCCTGGCTGTCGGTGGTGATGTTGAGTGAAAAGCCGGTCGCGCCCGTGGCGACGACGAGGCCGGAGAGGAACTCGCTGAAGAAGGGATCGGAAAAGCGCAGGTTGCTTTCCACGGGAACAACAAGGGCAATGGTATCGGTGCGCTGCCGCTGCAGGTCGCGGGCGGCGGCATTGGGCACGAAGCCGAGCGCGGCGGCTACTTCTTCGACGCGGCGCCGGGTGCCGGGCGCAACGTCGGCATAACCGGCCAGGGCACGGGAGACCGTCGTGACGGAAACACCAACTTCCTGAGCGATGTCCTTGAGTGTGACCGGCATGGACTCCTCGGGCGCGGTAAGTACGGGCGAGTGCGTGCAGACAACCAGGCGGGCACCCGGCCGTATCCAAAACGTTTTGGATTTAGTTCATGATAAACCAAGTGAGGGGGGAATGTCAATGTCACGTAGCCAGCACAGAGTAGCGAGACCCTGCGGCCCTCCGTGATTATGATCTGGATGCCGGAACCGTCCGACCCTAAAGCAGCAGACTAACCCGTACGCTGCAATATATACTCGCCCAGATTCTTCAGCTCCTGCCCGTAGATGCGGCGGGTTATGGTCGGGTTGACCAGTCGCTCGAGGAGGCCGCGCAGGCCTGGGCTGGGACGGGACTCGGTGGCGATGGTCACGAGGGAGCGGCTGCCGCCGTTGAGGGGGGCCACGGTAAAGGTGGTGGTCAGGTCGAGGTCGGGGTCGCGCTCCATCAGCATCCGGCCCGGCTCGGGCTCGCTGACATGGAGGCGATAGCGCTGTTCGCGGCCAAGCACTTCCATGCGAACGCGGATGACTGTGCCGGCACCGCGCCCGCCCTCTTCCACAACCAGCTCGCGAAAATAGGCTTGCGGCAGGATGGCGGGATGTGCTTCGTGATAGTCGGCGAGAATGCGGTAGATCTCTGCGGCGGGCGCCTGAATAACATCAGAGGCTTCGACAACGATCCTGCTCATGGCGGTCTCCTCTTTACTGGGGTGATAGCAACCAGTATAACGCCAGAACCGGGCGCAGGGGTCGTCCAGAAGGCGGAGAAGAGGCCGGCACCTTAGGCGGATTTGCTCATCCTGAGGCGCCGGCCCGGAGGCGATGAAGGAAGGGGCTCGTCAGTTGCCGTAGCTGGCGAAGATCTCGGCGTTGCCTTTGGCGTCGAAAGCGAAGACGTCGAACGGTTCGGGCTCGACGCCGTCGACTTCCATACCGGGCGAGCCGATGGGCATGCCGGGTACGGCGATGCCGGTAATGTCCGGCCGTTCGGCCAACAGCCGCTCTATGGAATCAATAGGGACATGTCCTTCGACAACGTAGCCATCCACGATGGCCGTGTGGCAGGACTGGAGCGGAAGCGGGACGTTGTACTGCTGCTTCACCGGGTGCAGGTTCTGCACGTTTTCGGTGCGCACGACGTAGCCGTTGTCCCGCAGGTAGGCGATCCAGTCGCCACAGCAGCCTCAGGTGGGGCTGGAGTAGACGAGGATTTCGACGGGGTCATCCTCAGCTTCAGGCTGGCTGGCAGCTTCAGGCGGCGCGGCGGGCGCGCAGGCGGCGAAGAGCAGCAGGCCCAACAGGAGCGCGACGAATCGTATGTTGTTGTTCACAGATGCCTCCTATCACGTACGCCTGCATTGTAGGGCCGGCCGAAGGCGGTGGGGAGCGCCGAATGGCCTATGACAGGGCTGCTATCTGTCACCGTTTCCGCTGGCGCCGGGCAGCTCGCAGGCGGCTTCTTTCATGAGGCCGGCGAGAAGGTAGAAGGCCTCGGCCCAGGCGGCGGCAACCGGGCCGTCAAAGGCATCTCCCTGGAGCTGGGCGACGGCCCAGAGCATCGCCTCGCCGATGAGCTGGTAGTGGTGACACTGAATGCCCTGGAGGGCGTGGGCGCGACCGATGGACTTGATGGCCGGAATGACCGTCTGGGGGCCAGCAAGGCCACGCACGCCGAGGCTGAGCGCGGCGAGGAAGTCGTGGCCATCGCCGGCGGCGCCGCTAGTGAAGCGGGCGCGCAGGGCCGGATCGAGGGCGGCGAGCCGGTCATGGAAGAGCGCGACAACGGTCTCCTCTTCCTGCAGCAGCAGCTCCAGGCTATCCTGAACGAGGGCGATGGCATGGAGATTCATGGATGGAGGCCAGTGACTGCAGCCCAGGACCCGGCCCTAGGCTGCAGCCAACGGGGAAAGGTGAGCTGGCGACTTAGCGGCGGACCATCGGGATGTAGACGACGCCGCCGACTTCAATGCTGCCGGAGTCGCAGGCAGCGCCGAGGGGGCGGGGGAAGCCGCGCTGGTCGGTAGCAGGACAGTCGAGGCCGTAGTCGATGGCGGGGCTGCCGCTCTGCGGGACGTAGGCGCGGATGGGGGAGCCGAACCAGACGCCGAGCTGCGGATCCGTATTGCGGCGGTCGCCGGGGGAATCGGGGATGCAGCTGCCGTCGCTAATGACATTACGCCCCTGCGAGGTAAGGGGTTGGCCGTCGCAGTTGAGGCTTGGCGAGTTACCGTTGCTGTCGAGGCTGCCGGCGACAATACTATTCTTGATGGTCGAACTGGACGAGGCCGCACGCCAGATAGCGCCGGCCGTGTTGGCGCGATTTTCGTTGAAGGTGCTGTTGAGGATGGTGGCGTTGGCGACGAGGAAAAGCGCGCCGCCCTGGATGGCGCGGTTGTTGGAGAAGGTGCTGTTGGTGATTGTCGTCGGGCCGGCGGCGAAGATGCCGCCGCCCTCGTTGCTGATGAAGCTACTACGGACAGCGGAGCTGTCTACCGTGAGCTGGCCATTGGCGGTGTAGACGCCGCCGCCGCTGGCTGCCTGGTTGCTGACGAGGTAGCTGCGGCGAATTGTCACCGTGCCGCCATTGTTGAAGATGCCGCCGCCGGTAATGGTGGCAATGTTGCTGCCGAGGGTACTGTCGTTGATGGTCAGTGTACCACGGTTGTAGATGGCGCCGCCGGAGCTGGTGGCGCGGCTGCTGTTGACGTAGCTGCGATTGAGGGTCACGGCAGCGTCCTGCTCGACGTAGATAGCGCCGCCCTGGCTGGCGTCGCCATCGCTGAGAATGATGTCGTTGAGGGTCAGGTGGCCGGTGCCCATGACATAGAAAATCTGGCGCAGGTCTTCGCCGCTAAGGATGATGCGGTTATCACCATTTACCGTAACCGGCAGATGGGCGATGCTCGTGTTGACTTCAATCGTCACGGCGCCAGGGCCACAGTTGAAGTCGATGGTCCCGCCGGCGTCAACGGCGGCGCTGAAGGCATTCTTGGCAGCGTCGCTCTGGCAGCTAAGCGCGGTGCCAGAGCCAATGGTGGCGGTGGGAGCAGCTGGCGCCGCATGGGCCAGCCGGGCGGCGATGGCAAAGAGGCTGAGTGCGAACAGACCGAAGAGCAGGATAAGACGCGGGAGACGCATGAACGGATTACCTCCAGAAAAAAATGATGTGGGTGGTTGACACGGGCTGGATACCGGAGCCGCATTATTTAATCACCATCGGTAGAAAGAGACGAGAACTGCCGGTAACGACCACCGGGCGTAAAGTGCCGGTCACCTGCAATCTACTTCTAGCGATCGAGAAATGGTAGAAAGATGTTGTAGACGACCGGGGGCGGCGGTGCTGGCGCCGGCTCGTAGGCCAGGAGCAAGTCGCCGTGGTTGGCCTCGTAGTAGGCAACATGAAGGCGGCCGTCGACGACGGTGGCGTCGAGGGCCCGACCGACGCTGACGAAACCGGAGTCGCGGGAGCCATCGTCGATGGCCGTGCAGCGCCAATTGCCGCCGGGTCCGCAACCACCCCCAACCAGCGGGTATGCCATCTTGACGATGCTATTGGCTTGGTCGTTATGGTCCTGATAGATGATGTAGGGCGTGGCGTCATCGATGACGATAGAAAGGCCGATTGTGTTATAAGCGCCTGCCTTCCCCACATTGTCGATAACCCAGCAGTTCCAGTCGCTGTTGATGGTGCAGTTGCCCTGACTGTCGCCGACGTTGGTAGCCAGCTTGAGCAGCCCGGCGTTGGCATCGTAGTAGGCAATCTGCGTCAATGTGCTGCAGCTCAATAGCCCGCAGCGGGCCATGACAATGGCGGTGCTGGTTGCCGGTACGAAGTCAATCAGGCTGCAAAGCCAGGTACTGCCGCAGTTGCCAGAAGATGCGACGCTGCGCGCGAACGCCAGGTTCGGTCCGGTTCCCTGGAAGGCGATGCCCATGCCCGAGATTGCGTGGTAGTCGGAGGAAATAGCGCTCTGCATGACTACGTAGCTCTGGCAGTTCCAGGCCGGCGAACAGCTGCCGCCGGAGCCGGTCCGTTGGGCATGCGCCAGGGCAGGCGCACCAGACGCGGTGCGTACGTAGGCGACGTGAGGCGCGCCGGCCTTATCATAGAGCAGGGCGTTCCAGGTACCGCCGGGCATGTTGGGAACGTGCTCGATGATTTCGCCATGGAGGCCGGCGGCCGGGCTAGTAAAGCGGTTCAGCCCATTGGAGGCGTCGTAGTAGGCCACACCGTAGCCGCCGTCGAGGCGAAAGGCGAGCGACACGTACTGGCCGACGTGCGGACTCGAGCTGCTGTCGAGAATCGAGCAGGTCCAGCTATTGCCGGGGCCGCAATTGCCAGGCGCCTGGTGGGCGATCTTCAGGTCGCCTGGGATCGCATCGTAGTAAGCAATATACGGGATCTTCAATGCGTTGTAGGCGATGGAGAGGTGGCTGCCGACGTCACCCTGGCTGTCGACGGTAATGATTTCAAACGGGCTGCTGGCCGGGGACTGGGGCTGCCCGATCTGGTCACCCGCCTCCCCGGCAGCGCGCGCGAAGACAGGATGGCGCAGCCCAAAAGTGATAAGTAAGGCAAACAGGAAGAGAAGAGCCGGTACGAATCTACGGTTCATCGATACGTTCTCCTGGCAAGGATTTGGCGGCGGCGCCTGCTGGCCCGGGGCTCGCCGGGCCGCCGCAGTGACCAGAGCGGGGCTGGCAACTGGGGACAGCATAGGATAGAGGCGTCCGAAGGGCGTCCGGGCAGCGTCCGATTTTAGGGAGCGGAACAATGGTGGGGAAAAGAGGGTGCCGGGCGCAGCTAGCTGGGCGGCGACGGCGCGGGGCCAATCACTTCAGCCAGGGCATAGCGGGTGGCAGCTTCGATGGTAAAGCGGCCGCCGGCGGCCTGCCGGGCGGCAAGCTCCTCCCCGGTGAGGAAACGCCGGATGGTGTTCAGGTCGCGGTCGCGGTCGGCCTGGTCATCGGGCGTGCGAGAGATGGCCATGGCTTCTTGCAGGGAGTCGGCGGCAGCATAGAGGGTAGCCGCCTGTCGATATCTACCGAGCGCCACGGCCAGGGCGGCAATCTGATTGACGGAGTAGAGCAGGCCCTGCCGGTCCTGCAGCTCCTGGCGTAGCGCCAGCGCCTCGCGCAGGTAGGCGACGGCGGCTTCTGGCTTCTGCTGGAGAATGAGGAGATTGCCGATGTTCGAGAGGGAGGAAGGCAGGACAAGGCGGTCGCCGCTGGCCCGCATGACGCCAACGGCTTCTTCGAGGCGGGCCAGCGCCTCGTCGTGCTCGCCCAGCCGCTTGTGAACGATTGCCAGATTGTTGAGCAAAGCGGCAATCTGCGCGGGAACGATCTGGGAGAGCTGCCGGTAGGCCGCCAGGCTTTCCTGGAAGAGGGGCTTAGCAGCGGCGTAGTGGCCCTGCCGGCCGGCAGCCGAGGCGAGAAAATGAAGTGTATGGGCAATCAGATGGTCGTCGCCCACGGTGCGGGCCAGCACCAGCGCCTGCTCGTGACAGCGTTCAGCCGCAGCATAGTCACCCTGGATCACGGCAACGTTGCCCAGCTCGTTGAGCAGGCCTACCTGCAGGGGCGGCGGCAGGTGATCGAGCGAGGCGGCTGCCCGATCCAACCAGAGGCGCAGCTCTCGGCTGCGTCCCTGTAAGATCCAGAAGCGGGGGATGGCGGTCAGGAGGCGAGCGAGCAGGATGTCGCTCTCAGGCGTGTCCGCGGCCCCCAGCCACTCGAGCGCTGCGGTGAGATTGTCGTCTTCCTGGCGCAGGCATTGCATCCAGGCAGACTGCTGCGGCCCGCGTATGCCTTCTTTTCCCTGCTCGGCAAGCTGGACATAGTAGGCTGCATAACGGCGATGGAGCGTAGGAGCCGCTTCCATCGGGGCAAACTTCTCCAGGCCATATTCACGCAGGGTCTGCAGCATGCGGAAGCGCGGTTCTTCGTCTCCGATAGCCGGAAGGGCGCGCAGTATGTTTTTGTCCACCAGAGAAAGGAGCTGGCCGGTCACGTCAAGAGGGGGGAGCGCGGCAGGGTCCGTTTCCACTGATTCGCTAAACAATGCCTGGGCGGCGCTGAGACTGAACGAAGCGGCAAAAAGGGCAGCAGCGGCAAACACCGTCTGTTCCTCTGGAGCCAGTAGCTGGTAGCTCCAGTCAATCGTAGCCCGCAGGGTCTGGTGGCGGGCCGGCAAGTTTCGCGCCTGCCCACTGAGGAAGCGAAGCCGCTGGCGGAGCTGGCCAAGCAGGGCAGCCGGGCTGAAGAGCTTACTGCGTGCGGCAGCCAGCTCCAGCGCCAGCGGCATGCCGTCGAGGCAGTGGCAGATCTCGGCGACTGCGCCGGCGTTATCCTCGGTCAGGCGGAAGTGGGGCTGTACCGCCTGAACGCGCTCGACGAAGAGGCGAATGGCGGCATAGCTGAGCAGCTCTTCGGGCGGGGGCAGGTGGGCGAGGTCCGGCAGTGGTAGCGGCGGCAGAGGATACTCCTGCTCGCCGTAGAGATGCAGGACAGCCTGGCTGGTGACCAGCAGCCGCAACCGGGGCGCGGCAGTCAGGAGTTCTACGAGCAGCGGCGCCGCGTCGAGCAGATGTTCGAAGTTGTCAAGCAGCAGGAGCATCTGGCGGTCGCGCAGGGCGCTCTTGACGGCGTCGAGGGGTGCCAGGTTAGGGCCGCCGCGAATACCGAGCGCTTCGGCGATAGCGGCGGAAACACGGTCGGGCGTGGTGATGGCAGAGAGGCCGACGAAGTAGAGTCCGCCGGGGAACTGCTCGGGCCGGTGCGCCAGCAGCCAGGCGGCGGCTTCCAGGGCAAGGCGCGTCTTACCCGTACCGCCCGGGCCCGTGATGGTCAGCAGGCGCGTGGGGACGCCGGGAGAACCGATGAGGCGGCAGACGTCGTCCAGCTCCTGGCGGCGGCCGACAAAGCTGGTGAGGCGCGCCGGGAGGTTTTGCGGCGGCGGCGCCGCGGGTGGGCCGAGGGTAAGAGAGGGAGGAGGAAGCGGCGATGGAGCCTGTACCTGGCTGCTGGCAACCTGCTCGTAGAGGGCTGTGGTTTCCGGCATGGGCAAGACGCCCAGCTCTTCGGTCAGGCGGGAGGCAAATTGCTGGTAGAGCTGCATCGCTCCGGCGCGGTCGCCGCTGTTGTGGCGCAGCAGCATATAGTCACGGACGACGTCTTCGCGCAACGGGTCCTGGCTGAGGAGCTGGCGGGCAAAGACCATCGCCTGCACCAGGTCGCCGCGCTCCCGCTCGCGCGCGATGAGCCGCTCC
This sequence comes from uncultured Ardenticatenaceae bacterium, assembly GCA_964579295.1. Lineage (GTDB taxonomy): Bacteria > Chloroflexota > Anaerolineae > Promineifilales > Promineifilaceae > JAAYYY01. The sequence goes on along the minus strand of CAZOGK010000009.1, from coordinate 59,536 downwards.
AGCGTTGTGATGTGGAGGGCACGCAGCCGCTCGCGCTCGGGAAGGATCCAATCGTCGTACAGCGCGGGCAGCAGAGCGCCGGTGTAGAGGGCGATCGCCTCTGTCAGGCGGCCGGTATCCTGGCAGAGGCGCTCAAACTCGGCAATGTCCAGCCAGGCAGGCGCTGCCGGGTTCCACTGGACACTTCTGGCATCGCGCAATAGCCAGGCAGCATCGTCAGGCAGCGCGCGGGTGAGATCGTGGAGATGCCGGCGCAGGTTGGCGCGCGCTTCCGCTTCAGGCACATCATCCCAGAGCAGATAGGCCAGGTGGTCACGGGCGATGGCTTCGTCGCGGTGTAATAGGAGGTAGGCCAGCAGCGAAGTGGTTTTGGGCAGTGCCTGGAACCGGTAGCGCTGGCCATCGACAAGCAGACGCAGATAGCCGAAGAGATGGATGTGTAGCATAGGCATTATCTGCAGATAGGCTCTATTGTACAGGCGGACGCCGAGAAACTCCAGCAAAAACAGTGGTGTAGCGGCGCGTATTCTGGTTTATAGCCAACGCGCTGCCGTTTCTGCTACGATAGTAGCGAAAGGAAAGGTGGTTATCGCCAACAGGAGGTGGATAATGGACGAAGGTACAGCGGCAAGCGTGGCGGCGGCGCACGAGACAGGGGAAATGGCGGGCGATCCCGAAGAGGGCTTTTTCTATTGCACGGTGCCAGAGGTGCCAGAGCCGGCGCTGGATCCGAACATGCCACCGTCTCGCTTTGAGCTGATCCAGCTCTTCCGCAAGAAGTGGGTTAACGGCACAGTGCTGCACTACTACTTCTTCGACCAAGAGAGCGACGGCGAATGGGTGCAGTTTGCGGACGGCCGGCGCGAGTGGCGCAGCTGGGTGGGGCCGGAAGCGCAGCGGGAGGTGGTGCGGCGCGCCTTCCAGGTGTGGAAAGACGTGGGTATTGGGCTGGAGTTCCACGAAGTAGCGTCGCGCGACGAGGCGGAAATCCGTATCGGCTTCATGCCGGGTGACGGCTCCTGGTCCTACGTGGGGCGAGATCTTGTCGATCTCAAGCTGAGTGTCAACGAGCGCACGATGAACTTTGGCTGGAGCCTGACGCGCCACGCGAGTGAGATTGATACGGCCATTCACGAGATCGGCCACACGCTCGGCTTCCCGCACGAACACCAGAATCCCAATGCGGGCATTGTGTGGGACGAGGAGGCGGTCTATGCCGCGCTGGCCAAGCCGCCCAATAGCTGGGACCGGCAGAAGACGTTCTATAATATCATCCGCAAGATCCCGGCGGACACCGTGCAAGGCTCGAACTGGGACCCTGATTCGGTGATGCACTACCCGTTCGCGGCAGGGCTCATCAAGGAGCCTGCCGAATATCGCAGCGGCGTGCGGCCGGCGGGCGGTTTGTCGGAGCGGGACAAGACGTGGGTGCTGACCTTCTACCCGGCGCTGCAGCCGCAGCTCCCGGAGCTGCAGCCCTTCCAGCCGGCTTTCCTCAGCATCGAGCCGGGCGACCAGAAGGATTTTGCCATCCACCCCGAGGCGACGCGCACCTATACGATGCAGACCTTTGGCACGGCCGACACAGTGATGGTGCTCTTTGAAGAAGTGGAGGGCGAGCTCCGCTACCTGACCGGCGACGACGACAGCGGCACGGCCAGCAACGCCCGCATCAAGTGGAAGCTATTCCAGGGCCGCCGCTACGTGCTTCGCCTGCGCTTATACTACAGCGGCGGCGCGGGCAAGACGGCGGTGATGATGTGGTAGCAGCTACCGTATCCGCTAGTACTCTTAGCGCGCTAGAAGTGGCGGCAGGGAAGCTGCCCAGGTGTGGATGGCGTCCCAGTCGCGCCTGTCGCCGGCCGGCCAGAGCCCCAAAAGCATACTGGCACGAAACTTGAGCCGATCCGCCAGCGAGGGCACATTCCCGAGGTCGAAGGCCCCGGTGAAGAGGCCTTCGCTGACAGGGCGTACCAGGGCGCGCACCGGGCTGAGCCAGCCGGCGACACTGTCACGGTATTTCTCGCCGGAGGGCATTGCCAAGGTCATGCAGACGAGGAAGATATCCCGTCCGGCCAGGGGAGGTCTCAGGCGGCGCCAATTCCGTCTCGACGAGGATCAGGTCGCCAGCAGGTGATGGCATCGTGCGGCCGCACCCGCCGGACACAGTTGGACACGCCAGCGCGCGCATCGGTGGGGATGATGAACTGCTAGCGGCGCCACCATGGCCGTTAAGCGGCCCCGGGGGCCGCTCATCAGAGCCGGCGTTAGCGGCGGCCGCCACTCCTGATAGGGCGGCTACCGCGCCGGATGGTCGTGTGCTTTTTCGACGGCTGGCGCTCTTTCTTGGGCTTGCGCTTTTTCCCGGTTAGCGGCCGGTGCTCGCCATCCCCTTCCAGCAGCTCGCGGATGGGGGTACCGTGCGGCGCCTTTCGCCTGGTCCTGGCGTGACTCACGTCCCTGTCCTCCATAGGAACAACGACTATTAACCCATCCAACAGGATAAACCGGTTGGCGCCAGGCGTATAGTGCCATAAGACGTAATACAGGGGTGATATTCGTCACCTGGAGGGTACGGCGCGCCGCAGTCGTAAGCTTTGTCACTTCCCCGGACCTTCTGCACGCCATATGATGTAGGAGACGAAAAGGGTACGACCGTCAGGGAGAAGTGTCACTATGAACTACAGCCCAGCTGCTCGCGTTACCCATTACTACCGGAAGATCGGCGCGGACGATGTGCTGGAGTTCCTCGTCGAGCGCAAGGAGCTGTCGGGCGCGTTCATATAGGGTTTGGGGGGCGCTGCGGCCCTCAGCGGGAGCCGCGCCCGGCGTAATAGTTGTCTATTGCCGCCTGGAAAAGGGGGTTATCGCTCTGCAACAGGGCCCGGCCCAGGCGCTGGGCCAGATAGGCAGCGAACAGGGCGGCAAAGAGATGGTAGACTAGCGGGGAAAAGGCTTCACGTATCTCCCCGGCAACGGGAAGGACGATCTGCGCGTGGCGGGCAATCGCCTCATCCCCTTCCCGGACGACGGCAATGAGGCGGCGCCCAAGCTGGCGCGCGCCTTCCGCCAGCTCGACGGCGCGCTGGTAGCTGCGGCCGGGCGGGGCGATGAGAAAGGTGACCATATTGGCCGGGTAGGCGAAACGCTCGACGTGCCACCACTCTTCCAGCTCCTGGGCGGCGGCGAAGACGCCGGCAGCCTCGACAACCTTGGCGGCGGCAAAAAGAGCGGCGCCGTAGCTGGGGCCGCTGCCGAGAAAGAGCAGCAGCGGCTCGTCCTGGCAAAGCTGCGCGGCGGCCCGAGCCGGCTCGCGGGCGGCCTCCAGCGTGGCCGCCATGATGTCAAACAGGCCGGCAATCTCGGCTCGCAGGGAGACGGCTTCGGCAGGGGAGATGTGCCGGCGCAGCTCGCCGAGGTTGATCGCCAGCAGGAGTAGGCCAAGCAGGCTTGCCTGATAGGTGCGGATGCCAGGCGAGCGGCCAAAATCGGGGATGGCAACGGGCAGCGTGCGGCCGGCCGCCTGCGCCACGCGACTGTCGGGCGCGCCGGTGATAGCCAGCGTGGGCGCGCCGCGCGCGCGGGCGGCGCTGAGAAGCTGGGCGACGTGGGCGGTGCCGCCGCTGGCCGAGACGCCAGCAACCAGCGTCATGGCGGTTGCGGAGGGCGGTAGCAGATCGACGCCGTAATCCAGGAAGCGCTGGGCGCTGAGAGGCTCATTGGCCAGGCCGCCGATGGTGGTGAAGGCCAGCTCGCAGGCGCGCACGGCGTGATAGGAGTCGCCATTGCCGGCGGTAATCAGACGCTGCAGGGACGTGACGGGCAGGCCGGCCAGGGCCGTGCGAGCGGCGTGGTCGATAGGCTCAAGCTGGCTGCGGGTAAGCTGTGGGAGGTCGTCGACCTGCTGGATCATGACCTCGGGGTTGATTGGCGCCATCGTGCTGCCGGTGCGGGGCTAAGGATACCGCTCTGCGAGACGCCAGACGCCATCGGTGCGCAGCAGGGCGGCGGGTCGCAGACCGCGCGGTTCGGGGGCCACCCCATCCGCGAGATGCATCAGCTCAATGCGCTCTGGCTGGAAGCGCAGCACGGCATAGTCGCTTCCCGCCGGCCCCTCGGGCCAGAAGGCGCTAAAGCTTTCGCGCCAGCAGCGCTCGCGCGCCGCGCTATCTGTCTCCAGCGCGGCCTGGCCCTGCAGAGAGACATAGGCGCCCTCGGCCGGGAGCTGGTAGGCGAGCGTGGCCCGTGCATCGCGCTGCAGCTCCTGCACCTTACGTGAGTTGCGGCTGGCGCCAAAACAGACGGCCAGATCCGCCTCCGGCGCGAAAGGCTGCATCAGCCGGGCGCTGAGCGCGCCAGACTCGGCCGTGGTGATCAAGAAACAGAAGCCGGCCTTCTCCATGACGGAGCGGGTAATCTCGAGAAGGGCGGCGACCGAATGCAAGCTCATCTGACGTCTCCTCATGATAGCGGCCGGGAGGGCAGCAACGACAGTAGTCCGGGCTGCGCCGATTATAAGGCGACTCGGCCGGCCCGGACAACGCCAACCGTGTTTGCGCCGCAGGAGGCAAGTAGGGTATACAGGAGGCCATAATGGCCAGCGCCGGCACGGAGGAGGGGTTGTGATGTACGCCCGGCAGGTGGGGCAGGAGAGCGCGGCGCGCACGGGGCTGTCGTTCCCGCGGCGGCTGCAGGAGCCAGCGTGAGGCAGCGGGCATTGGTGTTGCTGCCGCTATTCCTGCTTGGGCCGGTGGCGTTGCTCCTGTTGCAGCGCCCCTTTGACGGTCTGTACGGGCAGGACAGCTATGCCTATTTCCATTATGCGATGGGCCCGCTGCGGCAAAGCCTGCTGGCGCTGCAACCGCTGCCGCCGTTTTTCTGGCCGCCGGGTTATCCGCTGCTGGCTGCGCTCATGTCCTTCGTCGCCGGCACCGGGACGGCGGCCGCGCAGGCGGTCAGCCTCGCGGCCGGCGCGCTGGTCCCCCTGTTCACGGCGCTGCTGGCGCGAGAGCTGTGGCCGGCGCAGACGCGCACGAATACCGGCCGCTGGCTGCCGCTGCTGGCCGGGTTGATGGCGGCGCTGACTGGGCAGCTATGGCAGTCGAGCGCCGTGGTCATGTCGGATACGACCAGCCTGGCAGCGGCCACGCTGGGCGCGTGGGCGCTGGCGCGCTATGGGCGAGGGGCGGGCGGACAGTGGCTGCTGCTGGCGGCGGGCGCGTGCGCCTTTGCGCTGCTGGCGCGCTGGGCATCCGGGCTGGCGGCGCTGCCGCTGGCGGCGGCGGCGCTGCTGCTATTAGGGCGCAGGCCGTGGCGCCAGGCGCTGGGCCACGCGCTTGGCGCGGCGCTGGTAGTAGTGGCCATCCTGTCGCCAGTCTTACTGGCGACGGCCCAGGGGAAGACAACCGCGGAAACCGGGGGCGGCGCTTTTATCGGAGACCTGGAAGTGGTCATGTGGCAGCCATTAAATGCCCTACGCCGCGAGTTTGAAAACAGCGATGGTTTTCTGCATTACCGGCTGGCGAACGGCCTTTATTACGCGCTGGCCCCGGCCCATCGCTACTTCTTCACGCCGCTGCTGGCGCTGCTGCTGGCGCCGGGCGCGCTGGCTTTGTGGCGGCGGCGCTCGCCGCTGCGTCTGCTGCTGCTGGCCGGGTGGCCGGCCACCGTCTATATCTTTCTCGCCGGCGTGCCGTGGCAGAACTTCCGCTTTGTGCTGACATACCTGCCGCCCCTGGCTATCATCGCCGCGCTGGGGGCCACGGACACTGTGGCGCGGCTCGACGGCATGCGGCGCCAGCTGTTCGCGCTGCTGCTGGCCGCCGGTCTGCTGTGGATGGCCTATGGCGGCGGGCAGCTCACCGAGCGCTTCATCGAGCGCAAGGAGGCGGACCTCATGGTGATGCGTTGGGTCGAGGAGCAGCTCCCGGCGGACGCACACCTTTTGACCTTCGCCATCACGCTCACCGTGGACCAATACAGTGATCTGGCGGTGCACGAGCTGTATCACCTGAGACCGGAAGATATGGAGGCGCTGCTGCGGGATGGGCGACCCGTCTACCTGCTGCTGGACGTGGCCAATGTGGAGAGTCAATGGGCAGAGCGGGCGCCGTCCCAGAACTACCACTGGCTGCAAGCAGAGGTGGGGCTGGCCGAACTGGGCCAGCGGCCGCCTTACACGTTGTTTCGCGTCGGGTCGCCCGATAGCTCCGGCCGGGAGGGAAACGCCGGCCCGGACGACAGAACCTGACAGGCTGCGCGGGGAGACAACGCCGGGCTAGCGTCTATCGGCGGCGTAGATGCCCCTTTGACCCGGCGCGCAGCGGCTAGACGACCAGTACGGGCCGGTCGGCGAGGTCGACAATCTCCTGTGCCAGGTCGTCGAGCAGGAAACGCTCCCAACGCCGCCCCTGGTGGGCGCCGATGACCACCAGATCGTAGTCGCCGGCGCGGGCCTCGGCCAGGATCTCCTTGACGACCAGGCCATGCCGCACTTTGGCGACGCCATAGACCTGCAGCCGCTCCAGCTCTTCCAGATCTTCTTCCAGCATCTCGCCTTCCGGCGCATTCCCTTCAATCAGCTCGTCAGCGTCGGCTGTCAGCTCCCAGCCGTCGATGCCAGGATAGGCGGCCATCTGCGACATGACGTGCAGCACTGTGAGGGCATCCACCCCGGCCAGCAGCGGCTGTAGCTGGGCCATGAGGCGCTGCAGCAGCGACGGGTCCCGCCCGCCTTCACAAATGAGCAGCCGCTTCAGCGGGCGCGCCTGGCCGCGGGCGATGAGGACGGAGCCGGGCATGCGCTGCAGGATACGCTTCACTGTAGGCGCGAGGATACGGCGGGCGAGGCCGTGGTGCACGCGCTCGCCGAGGATAAGCAGGACGTGCTCGCCCCGCCCCCGGATCTCGGCCGCCGCTGCCAGTATCTGTTCGGCGGGGTGGCCAAAACGCACGATGGGTGTGGCGGCAACGCCGGCAGCCAGGAGCGAGGCAGCGTAGGCTAACAGCGCCTCACCATCCGCCTTGCCGTCCTGATTGCGGACGACGGTCAACAAGGTCACGGGCACGCCGGCGGCCTCGGCCACGTAGCCGCCAATGCGCACGGCTACATCGGAATGGGGCGAACCCCCGGTAGCAATGAGAATGTGCATGGTGCTCTCAGCCTCCGCGCTCATACGAAAAGAAGCAACAAGGGCACGACAAAGATGAACAGCAAGAATCCGGCCAGATGACGGTTGTCGGCGACGAGCCAGGCGACTGTGTTGAGCATCAGCTCATTGTAGCGGCGATAGATCAGGATGAGGACGAAAATGGAGACAATGGTGATGCTGAGCATCTCGGCCAGGACAACCGTAAAGGCGGGCGGATTGTTGAGCAGGACAGCGGCCAGCAGGGTATCGATGAAGGTGGTGATGTTGGCGCCCATAATGTAGGGGATGACGTTTTCGCGCCGGACAAAGCCGCGCTGGCTGAGCGGCACGAGGATGGTGAGGCTGACGCTGACGGACATAGAGATGAGGGTAACGACGGCGCCGAGCAGAAACATAACCCAGGGCCGGTAGACAAGGCGCGACATGCGCCCGACCTGGCTCTCTTTGATGGACATCTCCGGCAGGCATTTGTCGAACAGGTTGAAGCTGACAATGATAATTCCCATGCCAACCAGGAAAAGCGACCAGCGCGGCAGAAAGGAGAGAAAGAAGGCGGCGATAGGGTCGAAAATCAGGTCCGTGGCCGAGCTGAGAATAGCGCCGGAACTCACCTGGAAATCGTCTAGCAGCCCGCTATCGAGCAGGAAGATGCCGACGCCGAGGCCGGCAACATAGGTCGTGCCGGTGACGATCAGGGAAAGCAGCCCCATGCTCAGGCTGGTAGAGCGGTTGCGCCCGCGCAGCACATAGATGAAGCCGACGAAGATGACGATGAAGCTGGCGCCGAGGCGGCTGCCGGTGATCATGGCGAAGGCGCCGAGCTGGTCGATGATGCCGGCGTCGAAGAAGGTGAGGGCGGCGGCGGCGACCGGTGAGCCGCTCATGACGACGTAGGCGAAGAGCCAGCCGAAGCCGAGGCTGTTGGCGGCGTTGGTTATCTGGAAGCGGTCGCGCACGATTGGCCCCAGATCGCGCGCGCCCTCCTTCATCAGGGTAATGGCAAGGATGAACAGGAAGAGGCTGACGATGAAGAGGAGGATTTTACCCGGACGGCGCCAGCGAGCGAGCGGCTGCGGCGTGGGCGACGAGACTGGTCGTTGTCTGGCTTCGATGGTTCTTGTCTGCAGCGAATCACCCATGTATCAAATCTCGACACTCCTATGGCGCTGTCTGTGTAGGGTTGGATGGATAATTGTGCCACGGGAACGGTGATCCTGCCACCGGCAGCGGCGCGCTAGGCCTCGCTGCGGCGTCGCAGGTAATCGGCGCCGAGGACGAGCAGCAAGGAAAATAGACCTAACACCAGGGCGGCGCTGTAGGCGCCGATGTACTCCCGGTCGTCAAGAGCGCGGAAGATATAGAGCGTTGCCGTCTCGGTGCGTCCCTGCACACCGCCGCCGATGACCAGCACGGCGCCGAACTCACCCAGGGCGCGGGCAAAGGTCAAGGTCGCACCATAGACAAAACCCCAGCGCAGCGCCGGCAGCGTCACCAGCCAGAATGTCTGCCAACCGCTGGCGCCCAGCGTCGCCGCCGCCCGTTCCTGCTGGACGCCGAATGCTTCCAGCACGGGCACCAGCTCGCGGATCATGAAGGGAAGGGTCACAAACATGGTCGCCAGGATCATGCCCGGCAGCGCAAAGGCCACGCGGATGTCGAGCGCCGCCAGCAGTGGAGCGAAGAGGCCATTACGGCCGAAGAGAAGGAGCAGCATATAGCCCACGACGACCGGCGACACGGCAAAGGGCATATCTATCAGGCCGTTGATGATCTTCCGGCCGGGGAAGCGGTGGCGCACCATTACCCAGGCCACGGCCGTGCCAAACAGCGTGTGAACGACCAGCGTCACCAGGGCTATATATAGGGTGCGCCAGAAGGCCATGAGCACGCCGGGCTGGCCGAGAGCGGCAAAGACAGGCGCCAGACCCTGGCGCAGCGCATTGTAGGCCAGGCCCAGCAGCGGCACGACGATGAGAACCGTCACGTACGCGAAGACAAGGCCGATCAACAGGAATCGCCGCCATACGAACTGGCGCGGCTGGCGCGCTGTGCGCCGCTTGGCGGCAGCGGCTGCACCTGGCCGCGCGCCCTTTTCCGCCGAGGTTATCGTCGTCATCTCTCCCCCTTTCCCCGCGCTGCCCGCTGCTGCAGCCAATCGACGACGAGGATCAGGCCAAAGGCAATAGCGACCATGACGATGGAGACGGCGCTGGCGCCGAGCCGATTTTCGGACTCCACCTCACCACGCACGTAGACGGCGGCCGTCTGTGAGTAGAAGGGCAGATTGCCGGCGACGATGATAATCGCGCCAAATTCGCCGATAGCGCGCGCAAAGCTTAACAGCGCCCCGCTGGCCAGCGGCAAAATCAGGGGCGGCAGGGTGATTCGGCGAAAGATAGTCCAGGCGCCGGCGCCCAGCGTTGCCGCCGCGTCTTCTTGCGCCCGCTCCATAGCCAGCAACACGGGCTGCACCGAGCGCACGACAAAGGGGAAGGTGATAAAGAGCAGGGCCAGGATGATGCCCGGCGGCGCAAAAATCACAGCCAGCCCCAGCTCCTCCTGTAGCCAGGCGCCCAGCGCCTGCTGCGGCCCGTAAAGGATGACCAGCATCAGGCCGGTCACCAGGGTCGGGATGGCGAGGGGCAGGTCCACGATGGCGTTCAGCACGTTGCGCCCGGGAAAGGTGTAGCGCACGAGGACGTAGGCCGTCATCAGGCCCATGATGGCATTGACGATGGTCATGAGCGCTGACGTCCATAATGTGAGCTTCAGGGCATGCCAGGCAACGGGCAGCGTGACGTGATACCAGAGCCCGCTCAGCCCCTCCCGCAGGCCGTCCTGGAAGATGACCAGCAGGGGGATGACGAGCATCACCGCCAGATAGGTAAAGGCAGCGGCGCGCACACCCAGGTGGCCGCCCCGTCCCTGGCGGACAGAACGCCAGAGCCGGGAGCTGCCACTGAGCTGCCTGTGCGTTAGCGTATCCATCAGGGCAACCCCTGCACACGCGCGACTGTCTGCGTATAAATACCCGCGTCGCCAAAAAAGTCCGGTACGGCCTGCGCCCAGCCGCCGAAATAGTCAATGGTGAAGATGTCTTCCAGAGGCGGGTATTGGTCGACGGTAGCCGCGGCTACTTCCTCGTCGGGCACGCGCAGACCGTATTCGGCAAACAGCTCCTGGGCTTCGCGGGTAAAGAGGAAGTCGATGAAGGCTTCGGCCACATCGCGGACGCCGTGCTTGTCTACGTTGGCGTCGATCAGCGCCACCGGGTTTTCAATGAGAATAGAAGAACGCGGCAGGACCATCTCATACTCCTCGCCGCCTTTCTGGGCAACGAGAATCTCGTTCTCGTAGGTAATGGCTACATCGCCGATGCCGCGCTCGAAGTTGGTGATGCTTTCGCGCGCGCCCTGGTCCATCACCGTGACGTTAGCCAACACGGAGAGCAAGAACTCCTGTGCGGCTTCTTCATCGCCCGCCGGCACGCCCTCCACAAAGCCGCGCCGGGCCGCGCCGTAGAGCGAGAGGATGTTCCACATGGCGCCGCCGCTGGTCTTGGCATTGGGCGTCAGCAGCTGGACGCCGGGTTGCGCCAGGTCGGCCCAGTCGCTAATAGCGAGTGGATTGCCCGGCCGCACGGCGAAGGCCACGACTGAAGCAGTGACCATGCCGTTGTGCGGCGCGCTGTGCCAGTCGTGGGTAATCAGCCCTGCCTCCTGGATACGGCTGATGTCGGCTTCCAGCGAAAGGGCGGCGATGTCCGCTTCAAATCCCTCGACAATGGCGCGCGACTGCGCGCCGGAGCCGAGATAAGACTCCTCGAAAACCACGTCCTGGCCGGTCTGTTCCTTCCAATGGGCCTGGAAGAGGGGGATGATGCGTGCGTATGCCTCCCGCGGCGTGGTGTAGGCGGCCAGGATCAGGGTGACTGGCTGGTCGGCAGAGCGCGCGCCGCCGGAAGTTGCACAGGCGCCGAGTATGGTCAGAGAAACGAAGAGCAGCAAAAGGAAAAGGGAGCGTTTGTTCATTCGATAATCTCCTTGATTCGTGTGCCGTGGCCTGTCGGTCCGGCGACGTAGGCGTCGGGCCGCCCCGATACGTGCGAGCGCACAATGAGGATGGGTCGATCCGTCACTTCCTCGACAATCCGCGAGACGATGCCGGCGAGCGACAGGACGCCGTCGCGCCGCGGCAGCGGGGCGCCGAGCACAAGCAGGTCGTAGCTGCCGGACTGCCATTCAGCCAGAATTTGCTCGCGGGCGGCGCCGTGGCGGATAGTGGTCTGTGCGGGCACGCCCAACACGTCCAGGGTGCGCACGCCATTGGCGAGAAAGCGCTCGGCGCGGGCGTGCGCTTCCGGGTCGCTTATGTCGCCCGGCAAGACGGAAAGCAGCATGGCCTCAGCTTCAAGGTGGCGCACGAGCCGGCCGGCAAAGAGCACATCTTCCTTGCCCGGCTCGCCGCTGGCGACACAAATGAGAGCGCGCTGCACGTCCCGCGGCGAGCCAGGCACGAGCAGCAGGTGATGTTCGCCCGACTGCAAGAGCGCTTCGGCCAGGGGGACGTTTGCCCGGCCGCCGCTGCCCAGCACGACGAGGTCCACTGGCTGGCGCTCCACCTCGCGGGCGACGGCCGGGCCGGGCGGGCCGGCGCTGCGCTGCACGTCGAGCGCAACCAGGCCGCCGCCTAGCTGCTCTTTTGCTGCCTGTAGTTGCTGTGCCAGCAGCTCTGCATCTTGGCCATAACCGAGGAGCAGGACGCGCGCATGCGCCAGCTGGGCTATCTGACCGGCAACGGCGAGGGCAGCCTGGGCCTCTGCCGAGCCGTCGGTCAGGACAAGAAAACACAGGCCGGGATGCTTAAGCGCGTGCATGCGCCGCACGCCGAGCCACACCGCAGCGCCGGGCTGCAGCGGCAGGCAGTGGGCCTGCTCGCGGGTGCGCGTCACGTCTACGAGGAGTGAGTCGCCGCCGAAGGAGACCGGGGGCGCGATGGGGCGCACGCCGCTCAGGGCCGGCAGGCGCACACGCAGCCGCTCATAGGAGCCGCCGAAGATGATCTCCTCCACGGTGCCCGCGCCCAAGGTGGCGCCCTGTAGCTCCGCGGCGGATGGGGCTACAACCACGTCTTCGGGACGGAACAAAGCCTGAATACGCTGGCCGGGCTCCGGCGCTGTCGCCAGCCCATTGAGCGGAAAGTGGAGCGGGCCGACCTGAATGCCGCCCGCGGCGGCGTGGCCCACGAGCAGGTTGGCCGTGCCGAGGAAGGTGGCGACAAATTCTGTCTGCGGCTCCTGGTAAAGCTTGTGCGGGTCGCCCACTTCGAGCAAGCGGCCAAAGCTCATCACGCCGAGACGGTCGGCCAGCTCAAAGGCTTCCTCCTGGTCGTGGGTAACGAGGATGGTGGCGATGCTCAGCTCGCGCTGAATGGCAAGCAGGGTGCGGCGCAGCTCGGTGCGGATCTTGGCGTCGAGCGCGCCCAGAGGTTCGTCGAGGAGCAGGACATCGGGCCGGTGGGCCAGAGCGCGGGCCAGAGCGACCCGCTGCTGCTGCCCGCCGGAAAGCTGGCGGGGCATGCGGCTGCCCAGCCCGGCGAGGCCGACCAGCTCCAGCAGCTCATCGCGGCGCCGGCGGCGCTCGGCCGCGGCGACCTTGCGCACGCGCAGACCAAACTCAATGTTATCGGCCACGCTCATGTGCTGGAAGAGGGCGTAGTTCTGGAAGACGAAGCCGACGCGCCGCTCCTGTGGCGGCAGATGGGTGACGTCGCGGCCGCGCAGAAGCACGCGCCCTTCCTCGATGGGCGTCAGGCCGGCGATCATGCTGAGAATGGTGGTCTTGCCGCTGCCGCTCGAGCCCAACAAGACAAAGAATTCGCCGTCCTCTACTGTGAGCGAGACGTTATTGACGACGGGATGGCCGTCGTATCGTTTGGTGAGTTGTTCCAGAACAATTGACATAATCACACTTCCGTGCAGGCGAGGCAGGCGGCTGCGCTCCTCCCTCGCCTACGTTCAACCTGTTTCGCCGGGGATAGCAGGCGTTACGGTCTCTCCGGTTGCCGGAGGCTTCAGGATAAAGTAGGAGTGCCTGCGGCCGCCCTCGCCTTCCAGCGCGTGCAGAATATGGCTGACAAACTGCCCGTACCCTTCGGCGGCGATCACGACGAGGTCATGGGCGCCGTGACGGGCTTCGGCCACAACCTGCTCGACCGCCCTTCCCTGGCGCAGTCTGACGGATACCGGCGCCGCTTGCAGGGCGGGGTGCCGCAGACATTCTTGCAGGTGGCCATTTTGCGGCCCGCGCAGTGATAGCGGGGAGAGGGAGTCGGGCGCGGCAGCCGGCGGCAGCGGCAGCAGGGTTACGCTCACACCCGGCTCGCGCAGCAGGGGCGCCAGCCACTCCAGGGCGTGGCAATCGGCGCTATAGCCACGCAGGACGACGAGAATGCGCCGCAGCGCGGCCGGCGGCGTCGCCAGCAGGAGCAAGGACGTCGCGGCCTGTTCCCACAGCGATGCCGGGGCGACAGTCGCCGGCGCGCAGAGAACGGCAAGATCGTAAGCGCCCGCGCGGGCAACCGCCAGCGCTGCCTGCAGGTCGATTTCCGGCGCTGTCAGCGTTGTTATCGGCGCCGCGAAGGCGCTGGCGAAGCGTGCGGTCAGGGCGCCGGCCGCCGCGAGAGACAGGTGATCGTCGCCCCACTGCAGCACGCGCGGCTGCTCATCCGGCCTAACGGCGGCGCTGGCCAACGCCTGGCGTATAGCGGCGCCGCGCGCCCGCACGGGAACGACGGGAGCGCCGAGCAGGGCGCTGAGGACGGCTACCGCGGCCTCGTTTTCCGGATGAGCCATCGCCACGCTGATCGAGCCATCCTCGCTGCTCAGCGGCAGCGCCAGGTAGTAGGCCGCCAGGCCCGGCGGCAGGCGCCGCAGCAGCGCCGGATCGACGGCGACGCTATCGAGGTCGAGAGACAGGTAAGCAGGCATAAGCTATGCCTTCTACTCTAGAAGGAAGCTGTTATGCTCGGGTCACAGAGCTGTAACAGGAAGGTAACAGCTAGGATGGATCTGAGGCTGCTATCCGGCGCTCACTCGCCGTCGCCGACGAAGCCGTAGCCGACTCCCGGCACTGTCTCCACGAAACGCGGCTGGGCCGGATCGGGCTCGATCTTGGCCCGCAGGCGGTAGACGAGCTGCTTGAGCATGGCGCGGTCGCCACCCTCGACGCCCCACACGGCGCTGACAAGGGCATCGCTGCTGAAGACCCGCCCCGCGTTGAGCATGAGGACTTCCAGCAGGCCTGCCTCCAGCGGCGTCAGGCGAATGGCTGCGCCGCCATCACGGCTCACCTCGTTGCGCGTGCGGTCGAGCACGAGGCCGGCAACGCTGAGGACGCCGCTGTCAGGTATTTGCCTGCTACGCCGGGCGACGGCGCGAATACGAGCGATCAGCTCGCGCGGGCTGAAGGGCTTGACGATGTAGTCGTCGGCTCCCAGCTCCAGCCCCTGGACCACCTCGCTCTCGCCGCCGCGCACCGAGAGGATGACGATCGGTGTCTGCGACTCGGCCCGGATGCGCCGGCAGACGGCAAGGCCGTCCAGTCCCGGCAAATTGAGGTCAAGCACGATCAGATCCGGGCTCTCTTTCTGCCAGAGTGCCAGCCCGTCTAGACCATTGTGGGCCGTGATCGTCTCGAAGCCGGCATGGCGTAGGGTAAAGGCGAGTACGTCTGACAGGGCCAGATCATCCTCGACGACCAGGACTTTCACAGGGCGCCTCCGTTTTCCGGCAAGGGCAGCTCAAACCAGACGATGGCGCCGCCGCCCGGCCGGTCGTCGATGCCCACACGCCCGCCGTGCGCGGCCACGGTCGTCTTCACCACGTAGAGGCCGAGGCCCACGCCATATTGCTCGCTATCGCCCGATTCCAGGCGGACAAAGCGGCCGAAGGCGTCGCTGCGCTCGGCTGTGGGAATACCGGGCCCCTGGTCGGCGACCGATATGCGCAGGGCGCCGGGGCGCTTTTCCACACGCAGGTCAATCGTCTTTTGCGGGGGGCTATATTTACTGGCATTGGCCAGGAGATTGACGACTGCCTGGGTGAGACGCGCCGGATCGGCTTCCAGCAGCGGCAGCGACCCTGGCTCTTCCAGGCTGAGGAGCTGGCGGCGCCGCTCCAGAAGCGGCGCCACCATCTGCAGAGCGTTCGCCAGCACCTGGTTGAGGTCGGTTGGCTGGCGGCGCAGGGCAAATTGGCCCGCCTCAATGGCGCTGCTCTCCAGTAGATTGTCGATCAGGTTCTGCAGGGCGCGCTGGCTGAGGTAGCTGGGCTTCAGCAGCTGGCGCATCTCTTCTACCGAGAACTGATTCTCGGGATCGAGCAACAGCTCCATCGAGGCGTTGAGCGTGCTGAGCGGGGTGAGGAATTCGTGGGAGATGTTCGCCAGGAAGTAGGCGCGCAGGTTGCGCACAGCTTCTTCCTCGGTGACGTCGCGCAGGACGAGGGCAACCTGCGCCGTATCTCCGGCCGGCGGCGCCAGCTCGGCGCCGGTTACAGCCAGCACCAGCGTGCGGCCGCTGCGCGCCCGCACGCTTAGCTGGCGCTTCTCGCCCGGCGCTGGAATCTGCTCGCGGAAACTGCCCTGCTCTGTAGCCAGCGGGAAAACCACGTCGATCTGCTGGCCGACGGCTTCCGCACGCGACCAGCCGCTGAGCAGCTCGGCGCCCTGGCTCAGGAAGGTGATGGCCCCCCTCTCGTCAACCGTGACCACGCCTTCGACAATCGATTGGATAAGGCTGTCGAGCCAGTCGCGCGAGGCTGCCCGCTCGTCCAGCGCGCTGAGCATGCTGGCCTGGCTGCGGTGGAGAGCGGCGGCCAGAGTCGCGACCTCGGCCGGCCCCTCCACCCGCGGGATGGGCGCCACCAGGTCGCCGCTGCCGATGCGCTCCGCGACCAGCGTCAGCCGCTGCAGCGGCGCGACGAGCTGGCGCAGAATGGCGATAGCCAGCAGGCTGCCGAGCAGGGCGACGACCGTGGTGCTGCCGGCGAGGATAAGCAGCGCCTGCCGCTCCGTATTGGCGAGCGCCGCCACGGGCAGGGCCACTTCCACCTGCAGCGGCGTGGCTGAAGGGCCGCCCTCAAGCGGAGCGGCCGCCGCGTAATAGGGCTGCCCGTCCGCGAGCAGCTCGCGCCGTTGGCCGCCGGCAGCGAGATCGCCGGTCGCAGTCAGAGTCACCTGGCCGAGAAGGGTCGAGGCGATGCGCTCGCCGCCGGCGCCCAGCAGGCTCTGGGCGACGCCTGTCTGCTGGGCCAGCCCGGCCAGGAATAGCTCCTCCAGCCAGATGCCGGCGACCGTGGCGCCCAGCAGCGTCCCGGCCGCGTCGTCCACGTCGCGCCGGACGACCAGCGCCGGCCGGCCGGCAATGACGACGAAGGCGGCGTCGCCAACGCCGCTGCAATCTTGTTGGGGGCCAACGCCGGCTAAAAGCCGGCCGGAAGCATCGCAAAAGAGGAGCAGGTCCAGCTCACTCTGTGACTGGAAAGCGGCGAGGTACGGCTGCAGCTCGGCGACGGCGCCCTCACGCGCTAGCTGCTCCAGGGTGGGCCGCTCGGCAAAGAGGGTCGCCAGGTCGGCGAGCCGATCCTGTTCGGCCGCCAGCAGAGCGCGCGTAGCCTGCTGCGCCGCTGCTACCTGCGACCAGGCCTGCCGCTCCAGCTGGCCGCGGGTCAGCCAGTAGGCGGGAATGCCGGCGCTGATCGTCGTCATGAGGATCAGCGCCAGAAAGGCAAGGATCAGGCGTGCTGAGAAGTTGCGCGGCGCCAACATCGATATTCCTGCCCGGCGGTCTTTCCTGGCTGCCGCCCGGCTACTCTATTGTAACGCACTTGCCTTCGTGGCGTCCCTTCCGCGATAATGACCAGTGTGCCTCTATGGAGATAGTGACCGCATGAATGGCAAGAAGAGCCGGTGAGCAGCACGAGCAACATGAGGATGGGAGCGCAAGCCGGCAGCCAGAGTGATCCCCGAGCGAACAGGCGCCCATCGAGAGGAGGGGCCTGCCTGCGGGCTCTGCGCAACGCTGTTCTCACGGCGGGCGCGCCCTTGTTAGCCTGGCGTGCGTACCAGGTGTACCGGCGCTTGCCCCAGCTCCCGGCGAGTCCGGTCTCGGAGAAGCTGCCGTCGCTGTCGATCATTATCCCGGCGCGGAATGAAGAAGTGAATCTGGCGCGCTTGCTACCGTCATTATCTGCCATCGATTATCCAGGCGAGATTGAGGTCATCGTGGTGGACGACGGCTCCATGGACGCAACGGCAGCGGTAGCGGCGCGTTATGGAATGCGCGTCATACCTGTTGCCGAGACGGCGCCCGGCTGGCTGGGCAAACCCTATGCTTGCCAACAGGGCGCCGCGGCAGCGCGAGGCGACTGGCTACTGTTCGCCGACGCTGATACGGTTCACGCGCCGCAGGCGGCGGCTGCAGCGGTGGCCTACGCCGCCAGTCATCACCTCGACGGACTCAGCCTCTGGCTGCACAATGAGTTCCTGGGGATAGTCGATGGGCTGGCGCTAATGGTTGCTCTCGCCGGTATGTTCGCCATTCCCCAGGCGCGGTGGCTGCTCAACGGGCAGTTCATCCTGCTGCGCCGCGACGTTTACCAGACAAGCGGCGGGCATGCACCGGTGGCGCAGGAGGCGATGGAAGATCTGGCGTTGGGGCGGCGACTGCAGCAGCTGGGCTGCGCCGTTCCCCTGCTGCGGGGCGAGCACGTAGCAACGGCACGGATGTACCTGAGCGGCAAGGAATGGTGGACGGGTCTCAGCCGTTGGAGCGGGCGCTCGCTACGCTGGGCCGGCGCCGGAGCGCTGGTCACGGGCACTCTGGTCACGGCGACGATGTCGCCACTCTTGCGCCTGCGTGAGGCGCTGGCAGGGGCGCTGCGGCTGCGCTCCGCAGTTGCTGCCTGGGCACTGGTCACTGCCGGCTTTTTGCCCTGGGCGCACAGCTTTGGCCATCTCTGGTGGGCGCTACTGGCTCCCATCGGCGCCCTCCTCGTGCAGCTAGCCGCTACCTGGGGGCTTGTCCGTGACCTGCTGGGGTTGGGCGCCTCGTGGAAAGACCGTGCGGTGTGAGCCGGCGCACCCGACCGGAAAACGGTGGGGACTCTGAGCACCGTCTATTGGGGGCTCGCCGCGGCCTAGCTGCTGGCGGCCCTGGACAACGCCTTCACCAGTCTCCTCTGGAACAGGACGGGTTTCGGGGGCAGCTTCAGATGGGCCGGGGGTCGACGGTTCGCTCGCCGCGGACGTTGCCGGTGTTCACCGTCGTCTTCGGCTCAAGCAGCAGCACGTGAGCTTCTTCGGACGCCACCGGCAGATGCTCAACGCCCCGCGGTATGATGATCAGCTCACCCTCTTCAAGCCAGATATCACCATCGCGCAGCTTCATCAACAGCCGGCCTTTGACGACCAGGAACAGCTCATCCTCCTGCTCGTGATGGTGCCAGACAAACTCGCCTCTGAGTTTGGCCAGCTTGACATACGAGTCATTGATTTCACCGGCAATACGCGGGCTCCAGTAGCCGGTAAAGCGACCAAATGCTTCGGCCAGGTTGACCTTCTCAATCATGCTTCCTCCTGAAGGGAGCGAGGACCGGTTTCTTTGTCGCTGCGATGGTAAAGGGAACGGCCTACCCGGTCAAGCGCTGGCCCCACTGGCGCCGCACACGGACACGCCGGCGACTCAGGCAGGCGTATCAGGCAGATGGCTGATGTGCTCAGGCGATAAATGTTTTACACTATAGCCAACACTGTCGAACCAGGCGGCGAAGGAGATAGAAATGAAGCGGTCACCGCAACGGACTCTCCTGCTCGTGGCCAGGATCCTGGGTATCGCTCTGGCCCTGTTCTTAAGCCTCTTCGCTTTTGACGTTTTTGACTTGGAAGGCAGCTTCTGGGAGAAGCTGGGGGGCTTTCTGATCCACCTGACTCCGTCCTGGCTGGTGCTGCTGGCTGTGGCTTTGAGCTGGCGCTGGCCCTGGCTAAGCGGCGCTCTCATGATTGGGCTAGCCGGGCTCTACGTTGCCCTCTTTCGCGTGCCGGTCGAGGCCTATCTTCTGCTTGCCGGGCCGGCGCTCCTCACCGGCGCCCTGTTTTTATGGGCGTGGGCGGCCGGAAAGCAGGAATGGAAAGAACGCACAGTGTGAGCCGGGCCAGGCAGACGGGACAGTGCTAAGCGAGCCAGCGCGCCCGACCTGCAAACAGGGAGTGGGCTGATGAACGCTTATCTCTTGATGGCCGCTGCCTACCTGGTCGTAGCGCTGCTGGCGGCCCTGGACAGCGCCCTCACCAGCTTCGAACTGGTTCCCTGGTTTGGGGGCCTGCGCTGGCTGCGGGTGCATCTGATCACCCTCGGCGGCATCACGCAGGCGCTGTTCGGGCTACTGCCGGCGCTGGCGGCGCGCCAGACCGCTCGGAGCAGGCCACGGGCGCAGCCGGAGATCTGGCTGCTGCTCAATGCCGGGCTGATCATCCTCATCGCCGGCGTTCCGGCGGTGAATGGCACACTCATCCTCGGCGGCGGCACGCTTGTCTTCGCAGCGACTGTCCTGCTGCTGTGGCAGCTGCGCGGGCTGCGGGCAGGTGCGGCGCCGGTCAGCGGCCCCCAACCGCGCGGCGGGCGTGCTTTTTACCTGGCCGGATTGGGCTTCCTGCTGGTCGGGATTCTTGCCGGGACAGGGCTCTGGCTGGGCTGGGGCGGCCCGCTGCAAATGGCGCGACCCAAAGAAGTCCACCTGCACGCCAACATCTGGGGGTTCACCGCGCTGGTGTTCGCCGGCTTGCTGGTCGATATCTACCCTCGCGTCACCGGGAGGGAAGCTGCCTGGCCGCGCACGATTCCGGCCATCTTCTGGCTGATGAGCGGCGGCAGCGTGCTGCTGCTCATCGCGCCCTGGGCGGGCTTGAACCTGCTAACCACACCGGGCATGGTCCTGATGCTGGCGGCGACGATCTGGCTGCTCCTCAACCTGATCGTGCCTCTGCGCGGGGCGCGCAGCGTCTGGTCGCAGCCGGGTATCTGGCATCTGCTGACTGCCTACATCTGGGTTCTCACGCCGCTCCTGGCGCTTCCCGTCGTTATGGTACTGGGCGGCAGCGCCAACGCGCCGCGGGGGCGCATCGAGCAGGATGCGCCGCAGTGGCTGGTCTATGGCTGGTTATTGCATTTCGCCTACGCGCTGCTGCCCTATTTCTACTGTAGTGCCCTGCATCCGGGCCAGCCGGCCGGGCTGGGCGGCAGCTGGTTCAGCCTGGCTGCCGTCCATCTGGGCAGCCTGTTCTTCTGGGCCGGCATTTTCGGCGAGGAGCTGCAGGGGACGCTCCAGGGCGCCGCCTATCTTTTCTGGGGCGCTTCGCTGGCGCCAATCCTCTTCTCGCTCTGGCGGCAGACGCGGGCCGCCTGGAGCCAGTAGAGGGAAGCGCTGTGGAGAAGATGCCGGGAAAGGGCCGGTAGGTTAGAACAACGGCCAGATGAGCGGGAGGGTAAGCATGGTGACGACGAAAAGCACCAGGTTCAGGGGCGCACCGACGCGCGTATAGTCGAAGAAGCGGTAGCCGGCCGGCCCCAGCACGAGAACGTTGGCCTGGTGGCCTACCGGTGTCAGGAAGCTGGTGGAGGCGCCGAACACAGCCGCCAGCACGAACGTCTGCGGGTTGGCGCCCAACCCCAAGGCAACGTCAATGGCAATGGGCACGATGAGAACCGTCGCGGCAGCGTTGGACATCGGCTCAGTTATGAGCGAGGCCAGGATGTAAATGCCACCCAATATGGCAATGGGGCCGAACGAACCCAGCAGGCCGACCATGCTGTCGCCGAGAAACTGAGCGGTGCCGGTCGTCTCCATCGCGATCCCGAGCGGCAGCATGCCGGCAATGAGAAAAACGCTGCGCCACTCGATGCTCTGGTAGGCTTCGTCCATGGTCAGGCTGCCGGTCAGAACCATGAGCACGGCGCCGATGACCATGGCCACGGAGATGTGCAGGCCGGCCATGGTGGTCAGCAGTAAAACCAGGCCCATAATGGCTACGGTTACCAGCGCTTTCTCGGGGCGGCGCTCCTCGAGGGTAACCGGATTGAGCACCAGGAATTCATCGCCTCCCTGGAGAGCGGCGAGACGGTGGCGGGGACCCTGGAGCAGGAGGGTGTCGCCGAAGTGGAGCCGGACGTCGCGCACGCGCTCGCGGACGACTTCGCCCTTGCGCCAGAGGGCCAGGACGGTGAAGCCATAGCGATCGCGAAAAAGCAGCTCGCGCAGGCTATTGCCCTCGATGGGCGAGCGGGGGGCAACCACGGCTTCAAAGATCTGTACGTCGCTCCCTTCCTGCGCCAGCTCGTGCTTGCGCTCGGCCTCGATTGCCAGCCCCAGATCGGCGCGCAAGGCCATCAGGTCTTCGAGGATGCCTTCGACCAGCAGCAGATCGTCGGAATCGAGGACGGTGTCGCGGCCCACCACCTCGCGCCTGTCGCCGTCACGGATGATCGAGAGCACATTGAGGTCGTAGTCCGCGCCCAACCGTGCTTCCAGCAGAGTCTTGCCGACCAGAGGACTCGCGGGCAGGACGCGCACTTCGCTGACGTATTCGCGCAGGAGGCCGGAGACCGGCAGATCTTCAATAGTGGAGCGGAACGGCAGCAGCCGGCGACCGAGAGTGACCATATAGACGATGCCGGTGGCGAAGAGGACAACGCCCATGGGCGTAAAGTCGAAGAAGCGAAACGTGGGCAGCCCACGCTCGGCGAGAATACTGGCGGCCAGCACGTTCGGCGGGGTGCCGATGAGGGTCATGTTGCCGCCCATGAGCGAGGAGAAGGAGAGGGGGATAAGCAGCCGGGAGAGCGGTATTTTCGTCTTCCGCGAGATACCGGCAACGCCGGGCAGCAGCATGGCGACGGCGCCAATGTTGTTCATGAAGGCGGACATCGTGCCGCAGACGAGCATGATGAAAAAGATCAGGCGCGTCTCGTTGTTGCCGGCAATCCTGGCGATCTGCTCGCCAAGATAATCGGCAACGCCAGTCCGGAATAGGCCGCCGGAGACGATATAAACTGCCCAGACGGTGATGACGGCGGGACTGGCAAAGCCGGAGAACGCCTCTTCGACGCTGACTAACCCGCTCAGGGCCATCGTTAGGAGCACAAGGAGCGCGATGACGTCGACACGGAGCTTCTCCGTGGCAAAGAGGACGACGGCCACGACGATAATCGTCAGGGTCAGGGCGATTTCGGTGGTCATCAGGGTTGATTGTACTGGTGACGAGCAGGTGGGGCGAACGGGGGCGCGCTGCGCAGCAGCGCCGGGATTCAGTCGTCCGGGCCGGAAGAGGAGGCGGCAGGGATAAAGAACTGGTAGGTGAAGGGGGTATAGACGTAGACGTCGGGCGAGAGCGCGCCGCCAAGCTCGCCGCCGACGACGTACAGGCGCGTCTCCACGACGGCGACGCCCGGCCGCTGCCAGCTATCGGCTTCCGCCAGCATGGGCGTCTCAATCTCTTGCCAGCTTTCGCTGCCCGCATCGTAAACGACGCTGGTCGCCAGCCCGCCCTCGCTCGCGCCGCCAAAGAGATAGAGCTTGTTGAGCAGCGTCGCCGTACCCGCGCCGGCGCGCGGCTGGCTGAGCTCCGGGCAGGCGTCCCACTCCTCGCGCACGGGGTCAAAGCGCTCGCAGCTGGCGAGCAGCTCCGGCCCAGCGCGCCCGCCGACGAGATAGAACTCGCCGTTGATGATGCCGGCCCCGGCAGTGGCGCGCGCCTGGCTCATGGGCGGTAATTCCCGCCACGCCTGCTGATCAGGCTCGTACACGTAGGCGCCGGCGCTGGCCGTCGCGCCGGACTCGCCGCCAAAGAGATAGAGCAGGTCGCCGCTGACCAGGACGGATGCGGCGGCCACCGGCTGCGGCAGGGAAGCGACCGGGCGCCAGCCGTCGTTGAGCGGGCTGTAAGCCTCGACCACCGTGGTCGCCTGCCCGTTGGCCTGGCGGCCGCCGACGACGTAGATTTCCCCGGCGAGCACCGCAGCCGCGGCGTCGGTCACCGGCGTGAGCTTGGGAGCGGCCTGGCGCCAGCGACGCTCCTGCGTATTGAAGACGGCGACCGAGTTGTCGATGCCGCCGGCTGTCTCGCCGCCGATCTGGTAAATATCGAGCCCGACGCTGGCGACGGCCATACCGGCCCGACCGGCCTCCATAGGCCGGCTCTGCAGCCAGTTATCGCTCAGCCGCGTCTCGGCAAAGGGTTCGGCGGTGGGCGCGATCGTCGCCTGCTCCTCAGGGGTCGCGGCTGCGCCCTGCCAGAAGGGCCGGGCCAGCGCAAAGGCGCCGGCGAGCAAGAGAACGAGCAGCCCTGCCAGGGCTATCCAGAGCAGCGGGCGCGGGCGGCGGGCGGCCGGCGTGGGGCTGGCGATCTCCGGCGGCCTCACTTCTGGCCAGGCTTCCAGCTGCCCCTGCCCATCTTCCAGCGCGTCCGGCTCCTCCTCTTCCGGCGGCGACAGCGTCTCCACGTCGATGCCGGGGATAGAGACGGCGCCGAGCTGCAAGCCCACAGTCGTGGCCTCTGTGCGCGAGGCCACGCCTAGCTTGGTGTAGATATTGCGCAGATGGACCTTGACCGTGTTGGGGCTGATGGCAAGGAGATTGGCTATCTCCTGGTTGGAAGCCCCCTCGGCCAGACGCTGCAAAACGTCGCGCTCGCGATCGCTTAACGGTTCTCCCAATTCAGGCATCGGCGCGATTATAGCGAGGCCACCGGGCAGCGCCCACCGGCCTTAACGCGCCGTCAAGGGTCCGGGTCGAAAGGCAGTGTGCCGGTAACCACGCCATCGGCCGGCAGTGTGCCGGAAAAGGGGAGTGTGCCTGTCAGGGGGAGGCTGGGGGTCGGCGTGGCCTCGCGGCAGCCGTCGCGCGCCTGACGCAGCTTCTGCGCAGCCGTGTTCGTATCGCGGACGCTGAGGGCTTCCTGATAGTAAGGCTCAGCCGGGCACCAGTCGCTCTGGCCGGCGTAGGCGTCGCCGACCGTCATGAGGATATCGTAAAGGGTATCGCAGGCGTCCTGGTAGAAAGGGGCGGCGGGGCAGAGCTGGCGGTAATAGAAGAGCGAGACGTCCCAGTTGACCCCGTAGTAGGCGATGCCGTTGAGGTATAGCTCGGCCCAGAGCCGCTGGTCGAGCACGTCCTGCGGCAGGGAGCCGAGCGCCTCGGCCTGGGACAGATAGTAGACGCCCAGCTCCACCTGGGTGCCGTAAAGCTCGACCAGGCCGCGGCCAATGTAGGCCTGCTGCAGCAGCTCGTCACTGCGGCGGCGCTCATAGTCGGGATTGTTACTCTGGAAGGAGAGGAGGCCGCTGATCGCCTCGTCCCAGGCTTCCTGCTCGACGAGGCCGGCCAGCCGCTGCAGCTCGCGTCCGGCCTGGGCGCCGCCGGTAGCCGCGCTTATGCTGCTTCCGGCCGGCTCAGGCGTCTCTGTAGCTGGCGTGGGCGCGGCGCCATCCGGCGTGGGCGTCTGCAGGGCGCCCTGGGCTGCGGACTGCAGCTGCAGCGCCAGCTCGTTCTGTGGCTCGCGCTCCAGCACCCACTCCAGGCGGCGCAGGGCAAGGCGGGCGTTGCCGTCGTCCAGCTCCACACGCGCCCGCTCGAGCTGGATGGCAATGCCGGCGCTGCGCGTCTGCGCAATGCGTGTGACCGCCAGCTCCTGGCCGCTCTGATAGCCGAGATAGGCGATGATGACGTAGACGGTAAGCAGCAGCGCGATGGCGATGAGGCCGAGGCCAACGAGGCGAATCAACGGTGGTCTGGATACCATAGTCAGCGGGCCAGGAGCGCACGGTAGACATCTACCGTGGCCGCGGCAATTTGCGCCTGGGTGTAATGCTGGAGGACGCGCTGCCGGCCCGCCCGGCCGAGCGCCTCGCGCAGGCCGCTCTCGTGCAGCAGGCGGCTGAGGGCGGCGGAGAGCGCGGCCACGTCGCCTTCGGGAAAAACCAGGCCGGCGTCGCCAATGACGTTGGGGATCTCGCCGCTAGCGGCGCCGGCGACGGCAACGCCGGTCGCCATGGCCTCGATGAGAATGCGCCCGAACTGCTCCTTCCAGCGCGGCCGCGTGCGGGAGGCGAGGACGAGCGCGTCCAGCTCGCGGAGATAGGCAGGCATCTGCATATTGGGGATGGCGCCGTCGAACTGGACCCGTTCGTCGATGCGCAGGTCACGGGCCATCCGTTCCAGCGCGCGCCGCTCGGGGCCTTCGCCGGCGATGCGGAGCCGCCAGCGACCGGACAGGCGCGCCAGCGCTTCCAGCACGATATCCACCCCTTTTTCCGTGACCAGCCGCCCGGCCACGCCAATGGTAAAGACGCGCTCCGGGTCGCGGCCAGCGGGCGGATGGAAAAGGTCCGGGTCCACACCGAACTGGGGGATGACGCGGATTGGTCCCTGGTAGCCTTTGGCGCGCCAGACGCCGGCGGCGGCTTCATTGCCGACGATGGCATAGTCTACCTGGCGCAAGACCCACCCTTCCATAGCGCGAAACGGGTAAGGATAATCGCGGTCGATATTTTGCCAGGAAAAGAAGAGCGTACAGATATTGCGGCGTTTGGCCTGCTTGATAGCGCGCCAGGTCGCCACGTTATAGGGCTCCTCGTCCATGTGCAGGATATCCGGCTGGAACTGCGCCAGCCGCTCGTCCAGGCGCGGGTAATAGTGGAGGTGGTAGTGGCCGTTAAAGCGCAGCGGATCGACGAAGAGATGGTAGCCGTTCGTGTGGCTGCGCTCCAGGGTCACCGGGCCGGCCGGGTCTTCCCACACCGGCGGCACGACGACAGCCAGCTCTACCCCGTCGTGAGCCGCGATGGCTTCCAGCTTTGTCTGGTAGCTCCCCGACAGGCAGGCTTTAGAGACCATCAACACGCGCATCGTTTCGCCAATTGACACAGGAAGGGCAGGAATGAAATCCTGCCCGGTAACCAACCAGCTATCTATGTCCTTGATTGTTGACACCGGAGCCTATTCTGCTAGAGTTTGCCTGCTTTGACAACTACTCAGGAGCGAGAGCAGATAGTCGAACAAGGCGACGACAGCCCATCCCCGGCGGGACGGGCTTTGTTGCTCATGGTGCTGCTGGTCGCGGCCGGGCTGCGGCTGTGGCAGCTTGGCGACTGGCCGCCGGGCCTCTACCGCGACGAAGCCTTTAATGGGCTGGACGCCCTGGGCGTGCTCGCAGGGCAGCACGCGCTTTTTTTTGACGCCAACAACGGGCGCGAGCCCGCCTACATCTATCTGACGGCGGCAGCTATCGGGCTGCTGGGGCGCAGCGTGCTGGCGCTCCGGTTAGGCGCCGCTCTGGCCGGCATCGCGACGACATTCCTCACCTATCTGCTGGCGCGTAGCTGGTTCGGCTGGCGCGCCGGCCTGCTGGCCGCGTGGCTATGGGCAGTGACATTGTGGCCGCTCCATCTCAGCCGCATCGGCCTGCGCGCTGTATTGCTGCCGGCCGCGCTGGCGCTGGCATTCTGGCTGGGCACGTGCGCCTACCGGCGCCACGACCGGCGCTGGTGGCTGCTGGCCGGTCTGGCCTACGGCGCTACCTTTTACACCTACCTGGCCGCCCGCTTCACGCCCATCGTGCTGGCGCTGTTACTTTCTTATCTATTGCTAAACCGGCCGCGAGAGCGGCATCGCCTGCGTGTAGCAGTGCTGTGGGGTGGTCTGGGGGCGGGCCTGATCTTGCTGCCCCTGGCCCTGCTGGCCGCGCAGCAGCCGGAACTAATTATGGGGCGCGCGGGCCAGGTCTCGGTTTTTAGTGAAAGCGTCAACGAAGGCGATCCCTGGGGCACGCTGCTGCGCCATACCGGGCGCACGCTCGGCCTTTTTCTCCTGAGAGGCGACGACATTGGCCGCCACAACCCACCCGGCCGGCCGTTGTTCGATTTGTTGATGGCGCTGCCATTCCTGGCCGGGCTGCTCTGGGCGCTGCGCCACTGGCGGCGGCCGGCGGCCGCGGCGCTGCTGCTCTGGGTAGCTGTCATGCTCGGCCCCACCCTACTGGCCGAGGATGCGCCCCACTTTTTGCGGGCGGTGGGAATCCTGCCGGCGGCGCTGCTGCTGCCCGCTCTTGGCTTGTCCAAACTATGGGATTGGCCTAAACTCGCGGGTGCTTTACGCCACGGTCTTGTGCTGATTCTGGCTGCCGGCACCTTAATAGTTACCGCCGTCGATTACCGCAATTACGTGCGCGCGCCGGAGACAGCTTATCTCTTCGAAGCCGGTGCGCGGACACTCGCGGAAGAGGCCCAACGCGCGGCCAGCCCGCTGGGTATGGCCGTCTATCTGGATAGAAGCTTCTGGCAGAGCTGGCCGTCGCTGCGCTTTCTCGTCGAGGAGAGCAGCATCTGGCTCTTTGCGCCGGAAACAGGCTTGCCGGAGCAGGCTCCGCTGCCGCTGACTATCTACGCCTGGCCCTACGGCCCGCTGGATTACGTCCCGGAGGCGGCAGCCGGCGCCAGGCTCGTCTTCGCCCGGCGCGGCGCGCTCGTGCGCGGCGACCTGGAAGCGGAAGCGTACCCGCTCTACTATTCGTACCTCCTGGTGGAGGAAGCGGGCGCGGCGGCAGAACCGCTGGCGCGCTTTGGCGAGGATCTGGTTCTGCAGGAGGCGGTGGTCACGCTGCCGGCTGCAGACAGGGTGCAGGTCGATCTGGTGTGGCAAGGATCGGCGCCCGCTGAGGCGCCGCTGGTCGTTTTTGTACACGTGCTCGATGGGGATCGTCTGGCCGGTCAGGATGATACGCCGCCATTACAAGGGGCCTGGTCGCCCGCCTGGTGGCGGCCCGATCTGCTGCTGCACGACCGCCATCTGCTGCAATTAGACAGCGCCTTTGATCCCGAGCGCCATGTGGTGACTGTCGGGTTGTATGATGCAAGAACTGTGACGAGGCTGCCAGTCTTCGATGCCGCGGGTAACCCGGCCGGAGACAGCTGGCAGCTTGACGTTCACAAGGAGAATTGAGGAGATGCGTTCTACCCGCACGACTTTAGCCGTCCTACTTCTGGCCCTGGTGGCCGTCGCCGGCCTCGCGCCGGCCGGCCAGCCGGCGCTGGCGCAGGGCGGCAACCTGCTGCAGAACCCGAGCTTTGAAGGCGGGGTCTACACCTTCGACCCGGACAACTTCACCTGGCTGGCCCTCTACGCTTCGCAGCGTGAAGACTGCAAGATGGACAACGGCGTCTACCTGCCCTGTAACACGGCGCAGACGCCCGAAGGGTGGATCCCCTGGTGGATCAGCCAGACGGATAATGACCCGGACTGGAAGAATCGCATGCCGGAATACAAGCCGGCCGATCCTCCCTTTATGAACCGCATCCGCTCTGGACAGCGCGCTTCCCAGTATTTCACTTTCCATGGCACGCACACCGCCGGCCTGCTGCAGGTGGTGACCGTACCGGCCAACGCGCGTGTCCGCTTCTCCATCTGGGGCCAGGCCTGGTCCAGCGCCAGTGACGAGACCTTCTCCGACTTCCCGACGGCGGTGAATATGCGTATCGGCATCGAGCCGACGGGCAGCACCAACCCCTATAGCCCGAACATGATCTGGTCGGACTATATGCAGCCCTACGACGCCTACCAGCAGTTCGCCGTGGAAGCTCAGGCGCAGGGCACGTCGGTCGCCGTCTTCACCATTTCGTCGCCGGACGAGGCGCGCAAGCACAACGACATCTACTGGGATGACGCCGAGCTGGTGGTGATTGGCGCTGGCGCAGCGCCCACGGCCGCAGCGACGACAGCGGCGGGCAGCACGCCCGTAGCCGGGGCCACGGCCCCTGTCAGCGTGGCGGCGGCGCCGCCCAGCCAGCTAGGGCCGACCTCCACGCCGGACGCCGATGGCAACATCTACTACATCGTCGCCGAAGGAGATAGCTTCTGGAGCATTGCTGCCCGCCACGGGCTGAGCCTGCAGGAGATCTACGAGCTGAACAATGCCGGCGAAGGCGACTTTATCAGCGTTGGCGACCGGCTGATCGTGGGCCAGGGATCGCCGGCAGCCACGGAAGCCGAAATGGAAGAAGGCGAAGAGGAGGCGGACGCGGAGGCGGAGGCGTCGCCGACGGCGACGGCTACCCCGCCGCTGCCTACCGCCACCTCGCCGCCGCCGAAGGGGGAGATTTGCCTTAAGGCGTTCGTCGACGATAACCGCAACGGGCTCCACGATCCGGACGAGCCGCTGAAGGCGTCGGTAGCCTTTACCATCGCCAGCGGCGACGAGGTACATAGCAACTACGTCACCACGGGCACGGCCGAGCCATACTGCATTACGGGGCTGGAGCCCGGCGGCTACCAGATCACGCGCTCGACAGCGCCCGGTGAGGTTTTGACGACGAACGGCGATTGGTCGGTCTCACTGGCGGCCGGCACGGCGCAGCACTTCGAGTTTGGCAGCTACCAGGACGAAGAAGCTATCGCCGAGGTCAATTCGACGACCGCCCAGGAGATCAGCGCCGCATCGCTCGACGCCGAGGTAGAAGAGGCGACGGCCGAAGACGGCGGGGTGACGCGCGCGCTGGTCATTGCCGCAGTGGTCATCGCCGTCCTCCTGCTGGTCGGCGTGCTCGTGGTCATTCTCAGCGCCCGGCGCGCTATCTAAGAGGGAGAGAGCCGGGCAGCGCTGGGTCAGCGCCGCCCGGCCCATCAGGAAACGGTATGAATAGTTCGCGTTTGCGTCGCCTCCTTGTCATCCTGCTTCTGCTTGCCGTGACGGCGGGTTCGGCGCTCGCTCTCGCCAGCGAGCCGCTCCAGACGAACCTGCTCACCAATCCCAGTTTCGAGGACCCTTACGACGGCGGCGCCGCGAGTGGCTGGTCGCGCTGGCATCGCGATTCACAAGTGAAGCCGGAGGAATGCTCCGACGCCTATGCTTTCACGCCGATATGGGGCCGGGAGACAAATGGCGTCCTGGTGCAGGATGGCTTTATCTCCCAGCATATTGGCAACCAGTTCGACACCTGGAACGCTGGGGTCATGCAGACGGTCAACGTCACCCCCGGCATGACCTACCGCTTTTCCTTCTGGTCAATTGGGCGCGCCTCCAACGAGCAGTTCCCGGTGCCGTCGGATACAGCGGTCAACCTCGGCGTGCGCGCCGGCATCGACCCCAACGGCAGCGGTCTGTGGACAGACGCCGATGTCGTCTGGGGCGGGGCCATCTCGCCGCACGACAGCGGCAACCAGGCTAACTGGCAACAAGCCGCCGTCGAAGCGACAGCCACCGGCAGCCAGATTACGGTATTTGTGTCGGCCAACCTGATGGGCGCTAACAACTGCCGCGCGCATCTCGACGTCTGGTTTGATGCCGCACAGTTGGTCGAGGCAGGGCCGCCGCCGACCAACACCCCGCCGCCGACGAATACGGCCGCGCCGCAGCCAACGCTGGCCGCCACGGCCATCCCGGCAGCCACGGCGACGACCGAGCCGGAGGAGGACGTGACGCCGACGGAGACGCCGGAGCCGACCGAAACGCCATCGCCAACCCCGGAGCCGCCAACCACGGGCACAGTCTGCGTCAACGCGTTTGGCGACGTGAACGCCGACGGGCAAAAGGACCCTGGTGAAGGCGCTATGGCCGGCGTCACCTTCACGATCGCGCAGGGCAACCAGGTTGTGCAGCGTGCCGTCAGCACCGGCCCCGAGCCAGTCTGCTTTGATCTGGAGCCGGGCAACTACCAGGTGGTACAGGAGGTGCCGCCCACCCTGGAGATGACGACCGGGGCGGTGGCGGCCATCACCCTGGCCGAAGGGCGGACGGTGCGCGTCGAGTTTGGCAGCCGCGTGCGGCAGGAGACGGCGAGCAATGATACGAACGGCGCTGGCGAGGTCACGCCGGTCGCGACGACGGCGAGCAACGTCACGGCAGAAGAGCCGCCGGCGCGGACGATACTGGCTTATAGCGGGCTGGCGCTGCTCGTCGTGGCAGTCCTCCTGCTGGGCGGCCTGCTCTATTACTTGCTGCGGCAGCGCGCCTGAGCAAGCGAGCAGGGTAGCGCCGCCGCGGCGCGCTCTGTGAAGGAAAGGTCCGGGTGAGGCGGCGCGTCGAGGGAAAAAGTAGACGCACGCGTTTCACCCGGAGCTTTTTGTCTCCGGGCCGGGCCGGCCTGCTGCTGGCGCTAGCGCTGGCCGGCGTCGCCGCCCTGCCCCTTTTCCTCGGGCCGGGTCTGCTCAATACGCGCGGGGGCGGCGATAGCCCTTTCCTGCTGCAGCGGGTGCAGCAGCTCAGCACGGCGCTGGCCGCCGGCCATTTCCCCGCCCGCTGGATGCCCGACGCCAACTACGGCTACGGCTACCCCTTCTTCCACTATTACGCGCCTCTGAGCCTGACCGTCGCCGCGCTTTTCCGCTTCCTGGGCGCCAGCTACGTGCTGGCGATTCGCCTGGCCCAGCTCGCTGCCTTTCTGCTGGCGGCGGGCGCCGCCTATGGCCTGGGCCGGCGCTGGTTTCGCAGCGACGCCGCCGGCCTGCTTGCCGCCGCCGCCTATACGCTGGCTCCGTTTCACCTGGTCAACGTCTACGTGCGCGGCGACTCGCTGGCGGAGTTCTGGGCAATGGCTTTCTACCCGCTGGTGCTGCTGGCGGCTGAGCGGCTGCTGGCGGCTGTGCGCCCGCTGCCGGCGGCGGTGGGGCTGGCGCTGAGCTACGCCGGGCTCATCCTCAGCCACAACATCTCGGCGCTTATCTTTTCGCCCTTCCTGCTGCTGTTTCTGGCGCTGCGGCTGTGGCGCCATCCGCGGCGCCGCGCTGCCCTACCGACGGCAGCGGGCGCGCTGGTCTGGGGCCTGGCGCTCTCTGCCTGGTTCTGGCTGCCGGCCCTGGCCGAAACCGGGCTGGCGCAGACCGGGCCGATGACGGCCGGCTATTTTCACTTTGCAAACCACTTCCGCGGCCTTGATCTGGTGCAGGGGTCGCTGCTCTTTTCCTATGACGTCTCTGCCGGCGGCGCCTTCCGCATGGGCCTGTTCCAGACGGTACTGGTCGTCGCCGGCCTGCTGGCGCTGGGGCTGGCTGCCGCGCCAGCAGGCGGCAAGAGCGGCCCATTGCCGCGCCTCTTTCTGGTCGCCGGCCTGCTCCTGGCGACGCTCATGATCACCCCGCTGTCGCGGCCACTGTGGGAGCGCCTGCCGCTGCTGCCCTACACCCAGTTTCCCTGGCGCTTCCTCTCCATCCAGGCATTTTTCGGCGCGATGGTCGCGGCCGCGCTAGCGGGCCTGCCGCAGCGGCGCTGGTGGCTGCCGGCGCTGCTCCTGCTGCTGTTCGCAGCCGCGTTGGGCGGTCTGCGCCCGTCCTACTTGCCGCTGGGCGACGATGACGTGACGGCCGAGCGGCTGGCGCAGTATGAATGGTTTAGCGGCAACATTGGCACGACCGTGAGCGCGGAATATCTGCCACAGACCGTTCAGCCGCGCCCCTACAGCAGCGGCTGGCTGGCGCGCGGCGAGCGCGACCAGGCGCGGTTCCTGCGCGGCGCGGGCACGGCTACGCTGCTGCGGCGGGAGGCAACGCAGCAGCAGTGGCAGGTGAGCGCCGGCGCTGAGGGGGCAACAGTGCTGCTGCCCGTTCTCCACTGGCCCGGCTGGCAGGCGACGCTGGGTGGCACGGCTATCCCTATTGCGCCCGCCGCCGGGTCGGGGCTGATCACGGTCGAGGCGCCGCCGGGCGAGCACGCGCTGTCGCTCTCATTTGGGCGCACGCCCCTGCGCGCCGGCACCGAGCTGCTTTCGCTGGCCGCGCTGTTGGCCGTGCTGCCGGCCGTGTGGCCGGCTCGCGCTCGTCTACGGGCGCCCCTACTGGCCGGGTTGGCCGGGCTGCTGCTGCTGGCGGCCGTTCTGGCGCTCTGGCCGGCGCCGCGGCTGGACGAAGGCACGCTGAGCTGGGATTTTGCCCAGGCCGCCTACCTGCACCACGCGCCGGATGGGATTCCTTTTGGCAGCGCGTGGCGGCTGCGGCGCTATGATTATGAGCCGGAGACGGTAGCGCCCGGCGCAAGCTGGACGCTCAGCCTGGAATGGGAGGGAGAACGGCCGCCGGCCGGCGCGCTCACAGTGGCGCTGGCAACGCCGGCCGCCAACCGTTTTGCCGCCGCGCCGCTCCTGGCCGTGGCCGAGGCGGCGCTGCAGCCGGGAAGGCAGACGGTGACGCTGCGCATCCCGGAAAATGCGCCGGCCGGACTCTATGTGCCGCGCCTGACGGTAGCCGGGACGCCGGCGCTGCTGAGCAACGGCGAGACGCGCGGCGATCTCTATTTGCGCCCGCTGCGGGTGAGCGCCGGCGGCGAGCAAGCCCCAGCGCCGGACGTCCCCCTGGCGGCGCGGATCACCACGGCCGCGCTGGAAGGGCCGCCGCCCGCCATCGCCGAGGAGCCGCCCGGCCTGTTTGACTGCGCCGGGGACGGGCAGCCGGCGGCGCGCCTGCGGCTGGCGCTCGCCTGGTATACGGCTGCGCCGCTCAGCGCCAATCTGGTCGTCTCGCTGCGGCTCAGCGACGCGGCCGGCCGGCTGCTGGCGCAGTGTGACCAGCAGCCAGGCTATGGCTTCCAGCCGAGCCTTGTCTGGCCGGCAGGTGCATGGACGAATGATCTGCTGGCGCTGCCGCTGCCGGAGACGCTGCCCCCTGCGGCGCCGTATATCCTGGCCGTGCACCTCTATGACGGGACGGGCACGACGCACCTGACGCAGCGCCTGGGTACGCTCGCCTGGGTTGGGGAGACGCTGCTGTTTGAGCAGAGCGAGCCGCAGTTCACGCTGCCGGATGGGCTGCTGCCCGCCGGCGCGCAGTTCGGCGAGGCCGCGGCGCTGCGCGGTTATAGCATCGCGCAAGAGGGGGATACACTGGCGGTTACCCTCTACTGGGAAGCGCTGGGCGCCCAGCGGGAGAGCTTGGTCCGCTTTGTGCAGCTATTGGATGGCGCAGGGCAGATTGTGCAGCGGCCGGATGGGAGCACGGTCCAAATCGATAGCCTGCCGCAGGGCAACAGCTACCCGACGAGCCAGTGGACCACCGGCGAAATCGTAGCCGACCAGCTGCTGCTTGCTCTGGATGGCGCGCCGCCGGGCACCTACGAGCTGGCCATTGGCTTCTACCCGCCGGCCGACGCGGCCAATCGCCTGCCGGTCACACTGCCCGACGGCGCCATGCCGCCAGAGCGGATAGTGCGGCTGCCAATCGTCATTAAGTAGTAACGACTTCAGTCGTTTTCAGCAACGGCTCATGAGCCTACCTATTCTGGCTAGGCGATTACGCTGGCGAACGAATAAATTCGTTACTACAAGGACGCCCCTCGTAGTAGCGACATCAGTCGCTTCGGCGCTACTGCAGTTTGCTGCCTAGTTATTTCGTAAAGGTTCAATGATCGTGACTGCTGGACTACCAGCATAGTCAGTCGTCCCAACCGGCTCCCATCGCGCTAATAGGGTACTGGCGCCACTTCACTACCCAACCTGCTATGTCGGCATCGATGGCCTTGAAAGATGCAAGGAGCCGTTGCTCAAAGTCCGTCCGGCGGCTTTCGGGTTGAATGTGTGCCTTGTGTTCAAAGGTAGCCGCCGTAATCAAATACCAGCCTGCCTCGCGAAAGGGATGGGGCGGGGCATGCAGGGAAAAGCCGTGCTGCCGCCGCTCCTCGACAACGGCCTCACGTTCTTCCGGGCTCAGGTTGCGGTATTCGTACACTCAGCTAACCGCGGCAACCCCTCGTTCTACGCTGTCTTCGGGGCTGACGTTATGCTGTACGTCGGCAAGGCGGCCTTCCTCGTCGATGACGAAGTGGCTGCGGATGATACCTTCGTAGGTGCGGCCGAAGTTCGTCTTTTCGCCCCAGACACCGTACTGGTCGGCGACGGCGTGGTCAGGATCGGAGAGCAGCTCATAGGGAAAGCTCTCCTCTTCCTGCCAGCGGCGCAGCGTCTCCGGGTCGTCGGGGCTGATGCCCAGCACGGTAGCTCCGGCAGCGTTAATCACCTCCCAGCGGTCGCGGAAGCCGCAGGCCTGCCGGGTGCAGCCGGGCGTCTTCGCTTTGGGATAGAAGAAGAGGATTACGCGCTGGCCGCGATAATCGGCAAGGCGCACAGTTTCGCCGCTGCTGCCGGCCAGCTCGAAGTCAGGGGCCAACTCACCTGGTTGTAACATCGGTTTCTCCTTTGAACCCCGCCGCTTTATCATAGCGCAGGCTCCACTGCCTGCGCCACGTACGCTTCATAGGCGGCCATGAGCCGGCCGGTGACCGGCCCGGGCCGGCCGCTGCCGACACGCTTCTCGCCGATAGCCACGACAGGCAGAATGCCGCGTGACGCGCTGCTCAGGAACGCCTCGGCGAGGTCGCCCACATCGGCGAGGGCTGGCGCCTCCAGCCGCAGCGGAATGGACAGCTCCGCCGCCAGGCGCAGGACAATAAGGCGGGTAATGCCTTCCAGAACGCTGTCGCCCGCTGTCCAGATCACGCCATCACGAATTCCATAGAAGTTGCTGGTAGCCCCTTCGAGGAGACCGCCGGCATCGTCTACCAGCAGGTGTTCGTAGATATCGGGCTGCGCGGAGAGCGAGTCGCGCCGGGCCAGCACAAAGGTGGCGTGCTTCACCAGCGGCTGATCGCGCTGCAGGGCCGGGGCCACGGCCACACGCACACCCTCCTGGTAGGCGGCGGGGGGCACGGGCGTGAAGGGGGCGAGGGTAATCAGCTCGCGGCTGCTGCTGCCCAACAGCGTCGCCGGGCGGGCGAGCACGTCGATGCGCACACGCGCGGCTTCGGCCGGGTAGGCGGAGCAGACCGTGTGCAGGGCCCTGCGCAACCGCGACCGGTCGAGCCGGTAGGGCCAGCCCATGAGAGCCAGCGACTGCTCCAGGCGGTCGAGGTGCGCAGCCAGCTCCAGAAAGCGGTTCTGGGAGAAAGTGCGCAGCGCCGTGTAGACGCCAAAGGGCAGCCCGGCCGGCAGATCGTGGATCCCGGTTACTGGTTGCGGCGGCGCAAGCCGCTGCGGGCCTTCGGCCGTCACGGCAAATAGCTGCACCTCGCTCATGCTTGCTCGCGCTCCCGCTCCGTAAGCTGGCGGCGGATGGCATTGTAGCTGGCGCGGTCCAGCGGGAAGCGCCAGGCGACGATAATTGCCAGCAGCAGCATCACCGGCGGCACGAAGCCCACAAAGATGCGCATGGCCAGCAGGGCCGAGGGGGGTTGGGCAATGAAGGCGCTGCCGGTGACGCTGCTGACATAGCCGGTGGCGTCGAGGATGTGGCCGACAAGAAAGACGGCGACCGCTGCGGCCAGCTTGCGAAAGAAGACGAGATAGCCATAGAAGACGCCTTCGCGCCGCTGCCCGCTCTGTAGCTCGTCGGCCTCGATAACGTCGGCGACGATGGCCCAGGGCAGCGTGTTGGCGGCGCCGTAGCCCAGACCGGCAAAGATGCCGGCAATCAGCACCTGCGTCTGTCCGCCCGGCGGCACCTGGCTCATAATAGCCAGGACAACCGCCAGGAAGCCCATGCTCACCATGTAGGCGCGCCGCTTGCCCAGGCGGCGCATCGCCTGCACGGTCAGGGGCATCGTTACCAGCGCCAGCCCCAGCACCGTCGCCAGCAGCACATTGTCGAAACCAGGCTCCACCTGCACGTAGTCAATCAAGAAGCGAATAAAGACCACCAGAACGATGTCAACCGTGGTGAAGGTCAGTAGGTAGATGAGCGCGGCCAGGCGAAAGGGGCGATTGGCGAAGACTTCGCGAAAGGTCTGCCACGGCTGGAGCCGCCCGCTGGGGGGCGGCTTTTCTTCTTCGCGGAATTCGTGGAAGACGACAAAGTAGGGCAGGGCAATGGTCACTGCCCAGATGAGGGCGGACAGGGCATAGCCCGCGCGCAGCCCGGCAACGCCGCCGCCAAGCCCCGGCGCCAGCACGTCTTCGGCCAGATACTTGAAGAGCCCGCCGGTGACCAGCGCCGCCAGGATGGAAAAGGCGATGCGCCAGCCGGCCAGGCTGCTGCGCTCGTCGTAGTCGCCGGTCAGCTCGGGCATTAGCGCCGAGTAAGGCACGTTGATGATGGTATAGAGCGAGTCGAAGAGCAGAAAGGCGAAGATGTAGTAGAGGGCGAGGCCGCCCGGCTGCCACGGTGGCACCAGAAAGAGCAGGACAAAACTGAGGCCAAAGGGGATAGCGCCAAAGAGAAGGAAGGGCCGCCGCCGCCCCCAGCGCGTGCGCACCCGGTCGCTGAGCATGCCGATCAGCGGGTCGTTGATGGCATCCCAGATGCGACCGACGAGGAAGATAGAGCCGGCCAGCCCGGCGTCCAGGCCGACGACGCTGGTCAAAAAGAAGAACCAGAAGACTGTGCGCACCGTCGTACCCGCCGAAGTGCCCCAATCTCCCAGCCCATAGGCCAGCTTCTGCCGCAGAGACAGGACGTTACGCTCAGGGGCCATGAGTGTGTACGTAGTCGGCGTAGGCCTGGCCAAGCGGCGTCAGCACGCCGCTAGTGCGGTCAAAGAGGTAGGTGGGCTGGAACTCTCCGGTGTCGTCGTCCAGGATGAACCAGAGCCACCACTGCACCAGCCGCTGGTCGTCGGCCGCCAGACCGGTTTCGTCGCGAGCCGAGAGAAAGAAGTCGAAGGTGGCTGCCATGAAATCGATCACCTCCGCTTCGCTGAAGCCGTATTCGTAAGGCATGAGAAAGCCATACTCAGAGACGAGCAGCGGGCGGTCGCCATAGCCGCGCGCCGCCATCCAGGCGCGAAAGTCGCGGATGAGGCTGCGAAAGATCCCCAGGTCGAGGTGATCGGGAATCTCATATAGGGTCGCCAGCTCGTCGTCCATGCCCGGCGGAATATCGACCCCCCAGCTATCCCGCTCCTCGCGCAGGATAAAGGCGTGCACATTCCAGACGTCCACCGGCATGGGCGCGCTGTAGCGCTCCTGGTAGGTGTCGAGCAC
The DNA here is from genome assembly GCA_964579295.1 of uncultured Ardenticatenaceae bacterium. Taxonomy (GTDB): domain Bacteria; phylum Chloroflexota; class Anaerolineae; order Promineifilales; family Promineifilaceae; genus JAAYYY01. The sequence continues at coordinate 21,386 of CAZOGK010000009.1, read as the reverse complement.
AATGTCCAGGTAGGCGAGGCGCAGGGGCGTCGGCTGGGCCACGCCGGCAATCGCCACCAGCGCCTGCGGGTCGCGCTCTTTGATGTGGGTGTACAGATCGTGGTAAATCTCGGCATAGCGCTGCGGCGTCACGTTATCCTGGTGGATCACGTCCGGCTCGTTGCCAATGAGCCAGGTCGAGCCCGGCGCGCTGGCGATGGCGGCGTTAATCTCGGCCAGCGCAGGAACCGGGCCCGCTTCGCTGACCCGGATCATCTGCCAGAAGAAGGCGCCGGCGGGCTGCTCCGGTTCGACCTGCAGGCGCCAGGTCGCGTAGCTGCCAAAGGGAAGGCCGGCCGCGGCCGCGGCGCCCATCTGCTCCACGTGGCCGGTCACGCCGAAACGATCCAGGTAGGTTGGCGGCAACCAGGAGGTTGCGCCCGGCTCGGGCGCGACGGATGGCTCTGGCCGCTGGCGGCGCTGAGCCGCGGCGTAGGTGAGCAGGAGAGCGACCGCGCCGACGAAGAGGAGTACAGCGATGGACCGGCCGGCGCGTCGGGCCATTCAGGAACGACCCATTATGCGGAGCAGGAAATTGGTGAGAACCTTAAACAGGCGCTGGGGAACAGTTAGCTGGGGACGCACCTCCAGGCTCTGGTCCATGAGATGGATCGCTTCCAGGACATGACGCTGGCGCAGGCGCAGCAGGCTCAGCGCCCGCAGCAGCTGAGCCTGTTTCTCGCCTTCGCCGGCGGCGGCCATCATCTCCGCAGCGTCGCTGTAATACTTTCCTGCCTCGTCGGCGCGTCCCTGGTAGGCGTAGAGATCGCCCACATTGCCCAGGACCTGCGCCTCGCGCACGCGGTCGCCGGCTTCCTGAAACAGCTGGGCCGCGCGCCGGAAAGCCTCTTCGGCTGCAGGCCATTCGTGCTCGACGCGGCGGATGACGCCGATGTTGTTGAGCGCCTCACCCTCGCCGACGATATTACCGGCAGCTGCATAAGCGGCGGCGGCTTCCTCAAAGCGTATCATGGCCTCGGCGCGCTGGCCCTGGCGGAAAAGGGCTAGGCCCGCTTCTTTTAGTTCGTCTGACATAAGCTGTTACTCAGTAGGTGATTTCCAGAATACTGGCAGCAATCGTGCGCAGCTTCTCCACGTCCATTTCGCTCAGCCGCATGGCTGTTTCCAGGTAGTTGACGTTGGCCGGGCGAGTCACGAACTCCTGCATCTCCGCCGGCAGCTCGCCAAAGCGCTGACGGCGCGCCTTCGTGGCCTCGTGGCGGCCCAGCGGGCCACGTGTGTCGTCGAGAAAGAAATCGACGCTCTTGCCCAGCTCCCGCGCCAGCTTTTCCAGCACCAGATAGGGGACGGGAGCGGCGCCCATTTCGTAGGCGCCAAGCTGGCTTGCCGGCAGCTCAACTGCCTCCGCCAGCTCGGCGACGCTGGCGCCGCTGTCCAGCCGCGCCTGGCGCAGCAGGCCGCCGACAATCTTGTGACGCAGCGCCAGCAACGCCTGGTAATCGAACTCGCCCGGCTTCTCCAGCTGGTGGCTGCCCCAGAAATGGGCCATAGGCACGTCCAGATGAAGCGCCAGCACTTCCAGCTCGGGCAGGGAGATAACGTAGTCGCCCATTTCGGCGGCGGCAAACTCCTCCGGCGAAAGGCCAAGGGCCGCGCCGCAGTCCTCGACGGTGCGGCCGGCATGCCGGCGGGCATCGCGGATGAGCGAGCCGAGCATTCGAGCGCGATTGGTAATTGGTTCGTTCATGATGACTCACTTATGAAAAACGGGCCGGATTGCCAGCAGGATATTAGCATACTTGGATAAGGGACTCAACCTCCGGCCGGCGCGCATCTGCCCCGTTGCCTGCCTGCTTTTGCCGGGCCGAGCCTCGCTGCTACAATCGCCGGGTATGATTGCTTCTCTCAGCGGCGCGGTGACCTATATTGGCCGCGATCATCTGGTGATAAACGTCGGCGGCGTGGGGCTGCGCGTCTTCGTGCCCCGTGACGTGCTGGAGAACGTGGGCGGCATCGGGCGGGGGCTGACGCTGCAAACTCACCTCATCGTCCGCGAGAATGACCTGGCGCTCTACGGCTTCAGCAGCGAGGATGATCGCGCGCTGTTTGAGCTGCTGCTGGGCGTCAGCGGCGTCGGGCCAAAGGTCGCCCTTTCCATTCTCTCCACCCTGAGCCCGGAGCTGTTCAAGAGCGCCATCATGCGCGAGGAGCCGGCCGTGCTGCAGCGGGTGCCGGGCATTGGCAAGAAGACGGCCGAGCGCATCCTCTTCCAGCTGCGCGACCGCATGGACGCGGCTGTAAGCGTCACCGGCGTCACCCTCGTCAGCGACATCGACGCCGACGTCATCGAGATCCTGACCGGGCTGGGCTTCAGCATCGTCGAGTCACAGACGGCGCTGCAGAACGTGCCGCGCGAGGCCAGCTCTGTGGACGAGCGACTGCAGCTGGCGCTACAGTATCTCGACCAGCGCTAAGCGCTGCTACGCAACTCCCATTTCCCTCCAGGCTGGCGGCGCCGCCGTCTTTGATAGCTTTTGAGAGCTTTCCGGCGCTATAGTCGCGCGCTCAGGCGCCCTCTGCAGCAGTTGTCTGCGGAGCGCGTGCTGGAATGTGCGGGACAATCAATGCAGCTGGTACGGCGTAGGCGGCACGCCCCCGCGCCGGTGAGAGGAATGAGGATAAGCGAATGACAGAAGAGCAACAGGCTCCCTATGAGCCGCAGACGGGCATCCTGAAACCGCACCACCCCGTGGGCATCGTCGGCTATGGCGCTTACGTGCCCCGCTTCCGCCTGCCGGCGAGCGAGATTAACCGCATGTGGCGCGGTGGCCAGGAGGGCGCACCCATCGACGAGAAGTCGGTGCCTGGCCTGGACGAGGACGTGGTAACCATGTCGGTGGAGGCGGCGCGCAACGCCATGGCCCGCGCTCAGGTAGACCCGCGCGAAATCCGCGCCGTCTGGGTAGGCAGCGAGAGCCACCCCTATGCCGTCAAGCCGACGAGCACCATCGTCGCCGAGGCCATCGGCGCCGTGCCCCATACACAGGCGGCCGATTGGGAGTTCGCCTGTAAGGCCGGCACCGAGGCGATGCAGGCCGCCATCGGCTTTGTCGGCTCCGGCATGGCCCGCTACGCGCTGAGCATCGGCATGGATACCGCGCAGGGACGGCCCGGCGATGCCCTGGAGTACACGGCGGCGGCTGGCGGCGCTGCGCTGCTCATCGGGCGCGCCCAGGAGGCGCTGGCGACGATTGAAGGCTCCTACTCCTTCGTCACCGACACGCCGGACTTCTGGCGCCGCGCCCACGCCGATTATCCCTCGCACGGCGACCGCTTCACCGGCGAGCCTGCCTATTTCAAGCACGTGACGGCGGCCGCCGGGGCGCTGATGGAAGCGCTGGGGCGGCAGGCCGGCGACTATGCCTGGGCCGTCTTCCACCAGCCGAATGTCAAGTTCCCCGAGCGGGCGGCCAAAGCGCTCGGCTTCAGCAGGGAGCAGATTGCCCCCGGGCTGCTCAGCGGGCGCATTGGCAATACCTACGCCGGCTCGGCGGTCATTGGTCTGACGGCCATCCTCGACGTGGCGCAGCCGGGCGACCGGATTCTCGTCGTCAGCTACGGCTCTGGCGCCGGCTCCGACGCCTTCGACCTGCACGTGACGGAGCGGATTGACGAAGCGCGCGACCGCGCGCCGCACACTGAAGATTACATTGCGCGGCGGGTGGAGATTGATTACGCCACCTATACCCGCTTCCGCGACAAGCTGAAGATGAGCTAGCGATGACCAACGTATCGATTATCGGCATTGGCAAGACGGAGGTGGGTGAGCATTGGGATACCTCGCTGCGCCACCTTGCCTGGTATGCAATTGAAGCGGCCCTGGACGACGCGGCGACCACGGCTATCGACGCTATCTTCGTCGGCAACATGCTCGCCGGTAGCCTCAGCCACCAGGATCATCTCGGCGCGCTCGTCGCCGACTTCGCCGGCATGCGCGGCACGGAAGCGGTGACGGTCGAAGCGGCCGACGCTTCCGGCGGCGCGGCCATGCGCCAGGCGGTGCTTGCCGTCGAAAGCGGTCTGGTAGAGACGGCGCTTGTCGTCGGCGTGGAAAAGGTGACCGACGCGACCGGTGCGGCCGTGGTCACGGCGCTGGCCTCGGGCCTGGACGCCGACTACGAGGCTGTTCACGGGCAAACGCTAGCGGGCGCAGCGGCGCTGATGATGCGCCGTTACCTGCACGAGTACGGGCTGAGCGTGGACGACTTCGCCGGCTTCAGCGTCAACGCCCACGCCAATGGCGCGCGTAATCCACTGGCGATGTACCGCAACCAGCTCCGCGCCGACCGCTTCGCCAGCGCCCCGGCCGTGGCGACGCCCGTGACGCTTTTTGACATGGCGCCCACGGGCGACGGGGCGGCGGCCATTATCCTCACCAACCGCGAACGAGCCATGGACATGGCGCCGCAACCGGTGCGCGTCGCCGGCTCTGCGCTAGCGACCGATACCATTGGCCTGCACGACCGGCGCGACCTGCTCTGGCTCGGCGCGGCGGCGCGCAGCGCGGCGGCAGCGCTGGCTCAGGCGGGCCTCACGCCGGCAGACGTGGACCTCTTTGAGCTGCACGACAGCTTTACCATTCTCGCCGCGCTCTCGCTGGAGGCGGCGGGTTTTGCCGCGCGCGGCGAAGGCTGGCGGCTGGCCCGCGATGGAGAAATCGGGCGCAGTGGGCGTATTCCCATTAGCACGATGGGCGGCCTCAAGGCGCGCGGCCACGCCCTCGGCGCGACCGGCGCCCTGCAGATTGTCGAGCTTGTCCAGCAGCTGCGCGGGCAGGCAGGCGACTGTCAGGTCGCCAATGCCCGCGTGGGTATGGCCCAGAATCTGGCGATGACCGGCGCCACGGCGGCCACGCATGTCCTTACCCTATGAAACGGCGCGAGATTGGGCCGCAGCAGGCAATACTTGACATAAGAGGCCCAATACGGCGCTTGTGGAGCTATTCGCCGCGCTCTGACAGCTTTTGACAGTCGCACCGGCCGGTTTGACAGCTTGTGATAGGCAGAGCGGGCCATAATAATAGCAGTCGTCGCCGGACCATCGTGGCGGCGCTGCTATCTGGAAGAGCGAGTTACGAGGAAATCATGCAAGTCTCTCAACATTGGCGTTTGCAATCACAGCGCTACAACCTGGTCGGCGAAACGTGCGATTCCTGTGGGGTCAAGCTATTCCCACCGCGCGACGTCTGCCTGGCATGCGAGGCGCCGGCAAAAGAGCTTTATACCTTCAGCGGGCGGGGCGAGATCTATTCCTACACGACCATCTACGACGCGCCGGCAGGTTTCGAGCAGCTGGCCCCCTACACCGTGGCCCTCATCAAGCTGGAAGAAGGCCCGCTAGTGACCGCACAGCTAACCGACATGGCCGATGGCGACCTGGCTATCGGCATGCCGGTAGAGATGGTCACCCGCAAGCTGCGCACTGAGGGTGAAGAGGGAATGATTGTGTACGGCTACAAATTCCGTCCGGCTGTTCCTGTCACCGTCCCGGCCTGACTATCTCCCTCCTTCGTTTGGTAAGCGGCCTGGCCCTGGTGGTCAGGCCGCTTTTTTGTTTGGCGCGCTGGCAATGAGGCGAGCGGCTCGATCAGCGTAGCAGGTCCCGCTTGTAGGCCTCGGCGACGGCGGCAGCTCGGTCCGGCGCGCCGAGCTTCTCGTAGATGTGCAGTAAATGGGTCTTGACCGTGGCCTCGCTGATGAAGAGGGTGCGGGCAATCGCCCGGTTGGTCGTACCGGCGGCTACGAGAGCGAGGATCTCCAGCTCTCGCTCGGTGAGCACGTCGGGCGCCGGGTTACGCATCTGCTCGACCAGGCGGCTGGCGACAGAAGGTGAAAGGGCCGAGTCGCCGCTAGCCACGGCGCGCACAGCGCGCAACAGCTCATCTCGCGGTGCATCCTTAAGTAGATATCCTGTCGCGCCAACTTCGATCGCGGGCAGCACGTAGCTGTCCTGATCGTAGGTGGTCAGCACGAGGATGCGCGACGCGCTGCCCTGCTCTACCAGCTGGCGGATGGCGCTCACGCCGTCCATGACCGGCATGTGCAGGTCCATGAGTATCACGTCAGGCTCCAGCTCGGCAGCGAGGGCGACCGCCTCAGAACCATCAGCCGCCTCGCCGACGATCTCAATATCGGGGTCGCCGGCGAACATACCGCGCAGGCCGTCGCGCACCACCGGATGATCGTCAACGAGTAATAGCCGGATCGCTGTCACGTTTCTATTCTCCCGGCCGGCAGGGGGTGAATGGGAACGCGAGCGGATATGACCGTTCCTTCTCCCGGCTCCGATTCAACTTCCAGCGTACCGGCCACGTCCCGCATGCGCTGCTGCATAGACGCCAGCCCAAATCCCCGGTTACCGTTGGCCCCGGACGCTGCCGGGTCAAAACCGGCGCCGTCGTCGCGGATGTCGAGGACGATGAAGTCGCGCAAAAACGAGAGGGTCAGCCCGGCGCGTGTAGCCCGAGCATGTCTGGCGATGTTGGCCAGCGCCTCTTGGGCTATCCGCAGCAGGGTCGATTCGACTTCCGGTGCCAGGTCAATGGGATCGCCGGTGGTGACCAGCTCTACCCGGACCCCATGCGCGACGGACCATTCAGAGGCGACCTGGGCCAGCGCCTCAGGCAGGCGGCTGCTCGCCAGAGGTCCCGGGCGTAGGGCGTGAACTGAGCGGCGCGCCTCAGACAGGCTCTCACGAGCCAGGAGGAGGGCACGGTTGAGATGCAGCTGCCGGCGCTCTGGGTCAGCTTCGGCGTGCTGGGCGGCGCCGAGCTGGGTGATGATACCAATGAGACCCTGGGCCAGCGTGTCATGGATCTCGCGAGCCAACCGCTGGCGCTCTTCGAGGACGCCCGCTTCACGAGCCTGGGCCACCAGCTGGTCCTGCAGGCCCTCGTTCTCCACCAGCGAAGCCTCCAGCCTGGCAACTGTCTCCTGGCGCTCCTGGCTGAGCCGGCCCAATTCCTCGCCCAATAGGTTGCCGAAGCCAATCACGAGCGTCTGGAAGAGGATGAGCGAGCCAAAGAATAGCCAGCTGTCGCGCTGTGGCCAGGGAAAGCCGGTGAGCAGGGTGTTCATCAACATCGAGGTGAGACCTACGCCAAGGAAGACGAGCGGCCAGGGCCGCAGGTCAGATGCGTGCAAGAAGCCGGTAACCGCGAAGAGGAAGAAAATGGGCTGGCGCAGCATAAGTGCAGCCGCCAGCCCGAGGAAGCCCGCGAAGTAGAGCAGCATCCGCCCCGGCTGCGCCTTGCGGTCGCCGGCAGCGCGAGTGTACAGCAGTGTGACCCAGATGGCTGCTAGCAGAGCCAGCCCGGCCGTTTCGCCGCGCTCCATCCAGCTCTGATCAGGCCGGAGCCAGCTCAGCGCCAGCCCGATGGCCAGCGTCAGGTACGGCAGCCAGAAGCCAAAGAGGCGGCCCCAACGCTCCCAGGACAACTCGCGGCGAGGCGCGCTACCATCCACCTCCCGGTCGCGCTGTGACTGATGGCGGTTTATCATTGCCCTATTATACCTGAGCCGGAACCGGCGGTCCGCGAACGGGCGCCAGGCTTGTTCATTCCCAGCGGAAGGAGCGGGCTGCGCCAGCGCCGGCTGTTACCACGATCAGTCCCAGAATAGCCAGCTGGAGCGGATCGGCAGCTTCGCCCATCCAGGTGTCCAGGAGTAGCTGGACGCCGGGTGGCATGTACGCGCCAAGCGTGACCAGGAAATTGGGGAGGAACACGCGCGGCAGGTAGGCGCCGCCGAGGAACATGACGACGAAGTAGAGCGGCATGGACAATGCCCCGGCTGCACGCGACGTCGACGCCACCGCTGCGATCAGCAACCCCAGGGCGAGGACGGAGGAGAGGCCGAGCAGAAAGGATAGCAGGAATCCAGCGTCATTGCGGGGCAGCGGAATGTCGAAGACGAGATGGCCAACCGCAATGAGCAGGACGACTGCTCCAACAGCGAGGGTAAAGTGGATTGCCAGCTGTGCTACCAGCAGTAGTTCCGGCCGGACCGGCGTGGTAGAGAGGCGGCGGAGGCTGCCTTTCTCCCGCTGGCTGACAAGGCGCATCGGCAACGTGTTCACGCCGAGCGTTGCCAGGGTGATCACTATAAGAGACGGCAGAAATATATCTATGAAGCGCTGCCCTCCGAACAGCTCCTGCGGGCTGCGCAGGCTTGGCAGCGAGCCCAGAACCACCAGGACAAAGGTGGGAAGCACCAGCGCAATCAGCCAGGAGGCCGGCTCGCGGAAAAACAGCCTTGTCTCAATGACCATCATTTTAGCCAGAGTTTTCATCACAGATCTCCTTTAGCTGACCGGAGGACTCGCTTTTCGGGTCAGCGCAATGAAAGCGTCGTCAAGCGCCGCCTGCTCCAGGCGCAGCTCATGGGCGATGATCTGCTGGCGCGCCAGAACCGAAGTCACGGCCTGTATTAGATTGCCCGTGCCGGCAATCGTAACCATTTCGCCGTCACGGCTGAACTGGTGGACTTCCGGCAGTTCCGCGAACAGGCGCTTGTCGATGGGTATGGAGGGGCGGAAGCGCAGGCGCTGTGCGCCGCCAGCCTGCGAGACGAGCCCCGCCGGTGTGTTCAGCGCTACCATGCGGCCGGCGTTTATGACTGCCAGGCGGTCGCAAAGCCGCTCGGCTTCCTCCATGAAGTGAGTGACCAGCAGGACGGTGACGCCCCGTGCGCGAACGTCCAGGATAAGCTGCCAGATGTTGCGGCGCGCTTCGGGATCAAGCCCTGTGGTCAGTTCGTCGAGGATGAGAATCTCCGGGTTGCCGACCATTGCCAGGGCTACCGAGAGCCGTTGCTTCTGGCCTCCAGACAGCTCTTCGAAGATGGCGTTCCGCTGTTCGACCAGGCCCAGAGCACGGAGCAGTTCCTCCCAATCGGCCGGATGCGCATAGAAGGAGCTAAAGAGATCCAGTGCTTCCCATACCTTGATCCTGTCAGGGAGTTGGCTCGCCTGCAGCTGGATGCCGAGGCGTGTACGCAGCACAGCCCGATCTTGCTGCGGGTCGAGCCCCATCACCGCAATCCGGCCGGCGTCGGCCTGGCGCAGCCCGGCAATGCATTCGACGAGCGTTGTTTTACCCGCGCCGTTGGGCCCAATCAGGCCAAAGATCTCGCCCTTCTCCACGATGAGCGAGATATCGTTGACCGCGTAATGAGCGCCATAGCGCTTTTGCAGATTTTCGACTTCGATGATGGTCATCGTGGCCTCCTTTGCTGATCGTTCGTGATGGCAGTATAGGTTTGGAGAGCGTCGTTGGGTATCGTCAGATCGAATACGGTCGCGCGACAATTGACTGATCTCCCCCATCAACCGATTGGTTGATGCGAACGTGGGTCGGGTTGGTGTACTGGGCAGTGGGACGAGGGCCCGGAACGCGATAACATTGCGCCATGCACTCCCCTGGCTCAAACGAGATTGTGCTTCACAGCGCCGAGGATAGCCGCTGGCTCCAGTTTCGCCGGCCGCTGCACGTCTACCAGACAGCGGCGCTGACGGAGGTGCTACCGCTGTTGGAGCGCGTGGAGGCGCAGGTCGAGCGGGAAGGGCTCTGGGCCGCCGGCTTCCTGGCCTACGAGGCAGCGCCGGCTTTCGATAGCGCCCTGCCAGTGAGGCCGGCGGTGGCCGATTTCCCCCTGCTCTGGTTTGGGCTCTACCCACCGCCGCGGACGGTCGAGCTGGAGGCAGCGCCCGCCCCTGCTGGGCCGGCGCTCGCCTGGGAGCCCGCCGTCACGCCGCAGCGCTACGGCGAGGCTATTGCCGCCATCAAGGAGGCGATTGCCGCCGGGCAGACCTACCAGGTGAACTATACCTATCGCCTGCACGCTCCGTTCGCCGGCGACCCCTGGCACGCTTTTCTCGAGCTGGTGGCGGCGCAGGAGCCTGGTTATGGCGCCTACGTGGACATCGGGCGTTTCGTCATCTGCTCGGCGTCGCCGGAGCTGTTCGTGCGCCGGGAGGGCGAACAGGTGACAGCGCGCCCGATGAAGGGCACGGCGCCGCGCCGCGCCAGCTGGGAAGAGGATTGCCGGCAACGAGACTGGCTGCAGCAGTCGGAAAAGGAGCGCGCTGAGAACGTCATGATTGTGGATATGATCCGCAACGACCTGGGCCGGGTAGCGCGCCCCGGCAGCGTGACCGTGCCGCAGCTATTCACCGTGGAGCGCTATCCCACCGTCTGGCAGATGACCTCCACAGTTACAGCCCGCACCGATGTCTCCCACAGCCGGCTGCTGCAGGCCATGTTTCCCTGCGCCTCGATCACCGGCGCGCCGAAGCGCAGCACCATGGGCATCATCGCTGCGCTGGAGTCAGAACCCCGCCAGATCTATACGGGCAGCATCGGCTACATGGCGCCGGGGCGCCGCCTGCAGCTCAACGTGGCTATCCGCACCATGCTGGTTGATCGGGAGAGCGGCCGGGCCGAGTACGGCGTGGGCGGCGGCATTGTCTGGGACTCGACGGCGGCGGCTGAGTGGGAAGAAACGGCGCACAAGGCGCGCGTGCTGGCCGTGCGCCGCCCCCCTTTCCAACTGCTGGAGACGATGCGCTGGCAGCCGGGCGCCGGCTACTTCCTGCTGGACGAGCATCTGCAGCGGCTGCAGCGCTCAGCCAGCTATTTTGGCTACCCATTCGGTGAGAAGGGGATCCGCAACACGCTGGCGAGCCGGGCGGCAGCCTTCCCGAATACAGTGCAGCGGGTCCGCTTGCTGCTGGATCGCGCAGGCGAGGTCGCCGTGGAAGCGAGCGAATACGAGCCGGACATGGCGCCGCGTCGCGTCTGCCTGGCGCCGCAGCCCATCGACCGCGATGATCCCTTTCTCTACCATAAGACGACGAACCGCGCCCGCTACGAAAGCGCGCTGGCCGCCTGCCCCGGCTACGACGACGTCCTGCTCTGGAACGAGGATGGCGAGCTGACGGAAGCGACGCGCGCGAACATCGTCGTGGAGCTGGATGGAGAACGGGTGACGCCACCGGTGAGCAGCGGCCTGCTGCCGGGCGTCTACCGGGGCTGGCTGCTGCGCGAGGGGCAGGTGCGCGAGCAGGTGGTGCGTATCGCCGACCTGAAGCGGTGTGATGGCCTCTGGCTGGTCAACGCGCTGCGCGGCGAGCAGAAGGCCGACTTCCCCCCTGACGAGAAATTTCCCCGATAAATCGGATGTTTAGCCGGTAAAGCGATACTCGTCAAAATCGGCAACAGGCCGGTAGCCGATCTGGTAGTATATGTCGTTAGAGGTTGGATTGGCGAGGTCGGTGAACAGGGCGCAGTAGTCGTAGCCGCTGTCCAGTAGGCGGCGGCTGAGTGCGGCGACACAGGCTGTGGCATACCCCTTTCGCCGCAACTCGGGCGGCGTGTAGACTGCGCTGACACTGACGCCGCGCCCGGCTGGGCGGGTGCGCATGGCCATCGATACTGGCTTGCCATCCTCCCACAGAAACATGTCGCCAGCCGCCAGGCGCTGCTCGACCAGCAGACGGATATGATCCGGATCTTCCTCGCCAAGCGACTCCTGGAAAAAGGCACGCGCCCAGCCGTAGACCAGATCAAAGTCGGCGGGTGTGGCCACACGTAATGCGCCGGGCGCGCTTCCTTCCGGCAGCACGACGGTACGAAGCTCGTGTACACGCTGGGCCATGCGCAGCTGGTAGTCACCACCGGCGGCTGCTACCCAGGCAGCGGCGAAACCTCGGGCGATCTCACGCGGAGCGAGTACGCCGGGCACGGTCCAGCCGCCGTCGCGGAGGGCGGCGACAAGGAGCGGTAAGGCGTTCGCCGCACTGGCGGCGAGCGGCGCCAGGACGATGTTGTTGTGCGGCGGGGTCATCATCGCCGCCAGCAGCAGGCCTCGCGGGTCGCTGGCTGTCGCCAGGAACGGCGGCTGGCGCAGCCAGCCGGGTTGGGTGCGCAGCCGCTCGCAGATGCCCAGCAGCAGGCTGTTGGCGACCTCGTTTCTGGCGAGGGCGTCGCCGGCCGCAGCCAGAAAGGACGTCGCGTCAGGATAAGCCTGGAGGTTCATGGGGTGTGGCTGCGCGCCAGCCGCTGCCGCACGATCATGAGCCAGTGGGCAATGTCGCCGGCCAGCACGCCGCTGCGGAGTCCGGCTTCCTCGCATAGCTGCCCGGCGGCGCCGTGCAGGTAACCGCCCAGCACGGCGGCGTCGTAGGGCGCCAGTCCCTGCGCCAGCAGCGCGACGATGACGCCGGCCAGCACGTCGCCGCTGCCGGCCGTGCTCAGGACCGGCGTGGCAAAGGGCAGCAGGGTGACCTGGCCGTCCGGGGCCGCGATCACGGTAAAGGCGCCCTTGAGGAGCACGACGTGTCCCCACGCCTCAGCGTGCCGCCGGGCCAGCGCCACGCGCTCTTCCTGCTTCACTTCGCCCAGAGTGCGGCCCACCAGCCGGGCCATCTCACCCGGGTGTGGGGTGAGGATCGTGTGCGGCGGCAGCCGCTCCGGCCAGTTGGGCAGCGCCGCCAGGATGTTGAGCCCATCGGCGTCGACGACAAGCGGCGGCAGCCGGTCACGCGCTGCCAGGAGTGTTTCCAGGAAGGGGCGCGCCCTCTCACCCAGCCCCGGCCCTACCAGCAGGGCGTCGTACCTGTCTATTGTTTCCAGCAGCAGGGCAGCACTGGCTTCGTCCAGATCAGCGTGGGCCGGCAGTGGCGGGTAGGTGGCCTCCGGCAGGCGGGCGGCGGCGACTGGGCGCACGGCGCCGGGAACGGCGAGCGCCGCCAACCCGGCGCCGGCCCGGTAAGCGCCCAGGCCACAGAGCAGCGGCGCGCCCCAATAGTGGGCGGAGCCGGCGGCGATGAGCGCGGAGCCGAAGGCGCCTTTATGCCCGTCGCGCGGCCGCGGCGGCAGCAGCGCGCGCGCCGTCGCCGCGGTCGCCAGGCTGAGGGACACGGCCGCGACCGGCTCCAGGCTCTCGTCAACGCCGATGTCGGCGACTACCAGCTCGCCCACGGCCGCAGCGCCGGGAAAGATGAAGTGGCCGCGCTTGGGGCCGGCGAAGGTGACCGTCAGGTCGGCAGCCAGGGCCAGCGGATCGAGTGCGCCGCTATCGCTGTTCAGACCGCTGGGCACATCCACGGCGACCACGACGGGGCGATTGGCCGGCGGAGTCGGGGTCACGCTGGCGACGGAAATGAGCGATGGGCGCGCCGCGGTCGCGCCGGCGGCGCGTGCCTGCAGCCCGGTCTGCAGCTGGCGCATGAGCGCGGCCAGCTCACCGCCAATGGGGCGGTCGACGCCGGTACCGAGCAGGGCATCGACGAGGATAGCAGTCGTGCGCAGCCGCCGCTGCAAAACGCGGGATTGCTCGTCGCCGGCGGCGATGACGCTGGACAGGCCCATGCGCTCGATAGCGGCGACATTCTCATCCTGCTGCGGATCGCGCGGCCGATAGAGGTAGAAGGTAACGTCGGCGCCCGCCTCAGCCAGGTAGCGCCCGGCTACCAGCCCGTCGCCGCCATTATTGCCAGGGCCGACGAGGATGAGGATATCCCGGCCGGCAATTTCCCAGCGCTCCTGGATGGCCCGCGCCACGGCGGCGCCGGCCTGCTCCATCATCTGCGGATAGCTGTTGCCGGCCGCGTCGGCGGCCCGCTCGGCCGCGATCATCTCCGCTACGGTAAAGACTTTCATCGCGCCATCCTCGCTAGCGGCGGCCCTGCTGTTATAGCAGGCCCTGCTCCCGGTACCATTGTAGCGTGGCGCGCGCGCCCTCGACAAAGGGGCGCGGCGCGAAGCCGAATTCGGCGCGCGCTTTCTCGCTGGAGATGTTCCAATCCTGGAAGACGTAGTGGGCCAGGTTAATGGGGTAAAACGGCTCGCGGCCCGTAAAGCGCGCCAGCGCCGTCCAGCCGCGGGCCAGCGCCAGGACGGCGGGCGTCGGCACGCTCCAGCGCCGGCGGCTGATGCCGGCGAGGTCGCTGATCGTGTGGTTGACCTCGTTGTGGGTGAGCGACTCGCCGCTCAGGTGGTAGACCTCGCCGCTGCGCCCCTTCTCCAGCCCGGCGATGATGCCGGCGGCGACATCGCCGGCATAGGCCGGGAAGGTGATATGGCGCCCACGGTTGACGCGAATACGCCAGCCGCGCAAGGGCTCGACAAAGAAGAGGCGGTTAAAAGCGTACTCCCCCCAGGGACCGTAGAGCGCGCCCGGCCGCACCACGACGACCTCCAGCCCGCGGTAGCGCGCGTGGGCCAGCGCCAGCCGCTCCGCTTCCAGCTTGGTGCGCTGGTAGGCGTCCAGCGGCCGGCAGGGATGCTCCTCGTCCACGAGGCGCCCACGCTCCACTTGGCCGACGACGACAACCGAGGAGACATGCAGCAAGCGCGGCACGCCGGCCACCGCCATCGCCGCCAGCACGGCGGCCGTGCCGCCCACGTTCGTCTGCCAGAAAGTAAGCTCCGGCCCCCACATGCGGAAGTGGGCCGCCGCGTGGATCACGGCGCTGCAGCCGGCGCAGGCCGCCGCCAGGCTGGCTTCGTCGCTGATGTCGGCAATGGGCGCCACTTCGACATCCGGGCCGAGCAGGGGCGTCACGTCGCTGCCGGGCCGGGCGGCGATGCGTACCCGGTAACCGGCGTGCAGCAGGCGCGGTACCAGGTTGCGCCCCAGAAAGCCGCTGGCGCCTGTGACAAGAATCATCCGTTCCAACGTTAGTTAAATAGTGGCGATCAAAATGTCCTGGAACACGGCAGCGGGAACTGCCGCTTAGTATACTTGTACCGGGTTATTGCCGTCGAGTCGTTCTCGACTATAATGACCGTTACAGGTGACCCAATGGCTACGATAGAGGAAACACGGCAGCAGGGAATTGCCGATACCAGCCAACCGCTCCGGCCAGTAAACGCCGAGCGCCTCTCGCCGCCGACCAGCGTCGTCGTGCGCGAGATCATCGAGACGCTGCTGCTCACGCTGTTTATCTTCTGGATCGTCAACACGGCGACAGGGCGCTACCGCGTGCAGGGGCACAGCATGATGCCCACGCTGGAAGAGGGCGAGTACCTGATTATCAATAAGCTCAGCTATTATCTGGGAGAGCCGCAGCGCGGCGATATTGTCGTGCTCCACTACCCGCGTGACCGCAGCAAGGAATATATCAAACGGGTGATCGGCTTACCCGGCGACGAGGTCGAGGTCGGCAACGGCGTGGTGCGCGTCAACGGAGTTGCTCTCACCGAGCCGTACCTGGCAGCCAATCCCATTTACGGCGCGCAAAGCTGGGTGGTGCCCGACGATCATTACTTCGTCATGGGCGACAACCGCAACAACTCCAGCGACTCGCGCGACTGGTCGTTCCTGCCGCGCAGCGACATCGTCGGCAAAGCGGCCCTCATCTACTGGGGCCTCGACGATTGGGGCCTGGTCCCCCATTACGTGCATTCGAGCAGCTAGAAACCGGTTGTTTGCCGGCGCTCTCACCGCCGCCAGAAGATAAGCATTTGCTAGAGGGGCCGGCAGAGAGTTTGACCCGCCTTCCCCCTGGTGATAGAATTTCACCTATTGTCTCGCCCTCATCGTCTAGGGGACTAGGACGCCAGCCTTTCAAGCTGGAAACCGGGGTTCGAATCCCCGTGGGGGCATTAGCCAGACACCGGCCCGTTAGGTAATCTCCTGAGTGCGGGCCGGTTTTTTTATTCCCCATTGGCGCGGAAAACATAGCCAGAAGGCAGAGGATACGATGCTGCAATTCCTGGATGAGTACGCCGAAGCCTGGAACAGGCACGATCTCACAACGATCATGTCGCTGATGACCGACGATTGTGTTTTCGAGGCATCCGCCGGCGATGCCGTCACCGGTGAGCGATATGAAGGGCAGGAAGCTGTGCGCGGCGGCTTCGCGGCCGTCTTTGAGCAATTCCCGGATGCCCACTGGGGCGGCGCGCGTCACTTCGCCGCCGGCAATCGTGGCGTCTCAGAGTGGACCTTCACCGGCACACGACAGGATGGCAAGCGCGTCGAGGTGAACGGATGCGACCTGTTCACCTTCCGTGATGGCAAGATTGCCGTCAAGAACTCCTACCGCAAGAATCGGCCGGCTTTCTAGGGCGGCCTCATTCCCCCATCGGCGCCCAGACGTTCTTGATCTCCGTCGCGTGGCGCAGAAACTCGCGGCCCATCCCCTGCTCCAGGCTCGTCCAGTCGCGCGGCTTGCCGTAGCTGACCCAGGTGCGCTTCATATTGTTCGCCGACAGCTCTTCGACGTGTTTGCTGCCGCGAGCATCCCCGAAGTACCAGACGGCATTGACGTCGTCGTGGGCGGCCAGGGTGGCGGTCAGGTGGTCGCGGTTGCCGGTGAGGATGTTGACGACCCCGCCCGGCAGATCGCTGGTGTCCAGCACCTGGTAGAAGTCGGTGGCGGCCAGTGGGTGCGGCGGCGAAGGAACGATGACGACGGTGTTGCCGCGGCTGATGGCCGGCCCCAGCAGGGAGACGAAACCGAGCAGCGGATATTCGTCGGGGCAGGCAATGCCGATGACGCCCACCGGCTCGGTAAGGGCAACCGCGAGGCCATAGAGCGTGGTCTCCTGCAGGGAGCCGCCGTACTTGTCGGCATAGCTGGCATAGGCGAAGAGGCGCGAGATAGATAGCTCCACTTCGCCGGCCGCCCCCTGCTTGCTCTGGCCGGTCATCTGGCGCAGCCGGTCGGCGAAGTCGCCGGCGCGCGCCGCCAGGTTCTCGGCGATGTAGTAGAGGATCTGGGCGCGGTTGTGCGGCGTGCGGTCGGCCCAGCCTTTGGCTTTGTGAGCGGCTTCGACGGCATTGCGCACGTCCTTGCGGTTGCTGTCGCCGGCATAACCGACCAGCTTCCCTTGCGGATCCAGTACGGGATAGCTGTAGTCGCCGTCGGGCCGGGCCTGCTTGCCGCCGATATACAGCTTGGCGGTGCGGTCCACCAGTCCATCGCCGTTACCGGCGCGGCTTATCCCCTTACTCGCGCCCGGGCGCCCGGGCGTATAGGCCCCCCACTTTGCGCCGGATTCCGGCTCTGCTTCACTACCATCCGGTTGCCAGCGCTTCTGCCACGCCGGGCGCACGTACTCGAACAACCCCTCTCTGCCGCCCTCCCGCCCGAAGCCGCTCTCGCGGTAGCCGCCGAAGCCGGAGGCGGCGTCAAACAGGTTGGTCGAGTTAATCCAGACGCTGCCCGCCTTGACTTTGGTCGCGACGTCCAGCGCCAGGTTGATATTTTCGCTCCAGATGCTGGCGGCGAGGCCGTAGCGGGTATTATTGGCCAGCTCGATGGCTTCCTCCGGCGTGCGGAAGGTCATGGCGACGAGCACGGGCCCGAAGATTTCCTCCTGGGCCACGGCGTCGGCAGGATCGACGTCGGTGAGCAGCGTTGGCGGGTAGAAGCAGCTATCCTCCGGCACGCTATAGTCGGGCTGGTAGATGGTGGCGCCCTCGGCGACGCCGCGTTTGACCCAGTTGGCGATGCGCTCGTACTGAGTGCGGTCGGTCACGGTGCCGACGTCGATACCCTTGTCCAGGGCATCGCCGAGGCGCAACGTGCCCATACGCGCCTTAACGCGCTCGTAGAACGCCTGGGCAATACTCTCCTGCACGAGCAGGCGCGAGCCGGCGCAGCAGACTTCGCCCTGGTTGAACCAGATCGCATCGACCAGCCCCTCGACGGCGGCGTCCTGGTCGGCGCTCTCGAAGACGATGAAAGGCGACTTGCCGCCCAGCTCCAGCGACAGCTTGACATCGCGGCCGGCCGTGGCGCGGCGAATGATCTTGCCCACTTCGGTCGAGCCGGTGAAGGCGATCTTGTCAAAGCCGGGATGAGCGGTAATCGCCTTACCCGCGTCGTCGCCGCCGGTGACGATGTTGACGACGCCGGGCGGCAGGCCGATTTCCTGCAGCACCTCGGCAAAGAGGAGGGCGGTCAGGGGCGTGGCCGGCGCCGGCTTGAGCACGACCGTGTTGCCCATGGCCAGAGCCGGCGCGATCTTCCAGGCCAGCATAAGCAGGGGGAAGTTCCAGGGGATGATCTGGCCGACGACGCCCAGCGGCTGGTAGCCGGCCATCTCCACGGGCATCAGCTCCGCCCAGCCGGCATGGTAGTAAAAGTGGCGGGCGACAAGGGGGATGTCGATGTCGCGGCTCTCGCGGATCGGCTTGCCGTTGTCCAGCGATTCCAGCACGGAGAAGAGGCGGGCGTGCTTCTGCACGGCGCGGGCAATGGCGTAGAGGTAGCGGGCACGCTCATGGGCCGGGCGCGCGCTCCAGCCGGCAAAGGCCTGGCGCGCGGCCCGGTAGGCGGCGTCCACCTCGTCCGCGCTGGCGTCAGCAATGGTCGCCAGAACGGTGTCTGCGCCGGGGTTGGTGTCCTGATAGGTAGCGCGCTCGTCGTTCTTGACCCATTGGCCGTCGATAAAGAGGCCGAAATCGCGGCCGTGCTCGTCGAGCCAGGTCTGGGCAACGTCGTCCGATTCAGGGGCGGGGCCGTAGGCCATCGTTGCAAAAATCTCGGCTACGTTCATCGCTTCCTCCAGAGAGTGATCAGCCCAGGGGCATATAGTAGGCGGCGGCGTAACGACCATAGACGTGGTGCCAGAGCTGGCGCTCGATGTCTGCCAGCAGGCTGCTGGCGCCAAAGCGGAACAGCTCCGGCGTGAGCCACTCGTCGCCCAGCTCCTCTTTGGCCAGGATCAGCCAGTCGAGCGCGGCTTTGGCCGTGCCGATGCCGCCCGCGCCCTTAAAGCCAACCTTGTAACCGGTCAGCCCGTCATAGTCGCGGATGGCGCGCATCATCACCAGCCCGACGGCCAGGGTGGCGTTGGTCTTGGCCTTGCCGGTAGACGTCTTGACGAAGTCGGCGCCGGCCTGCATGGAGACCATGCTGGCGCGGTAGACGTTGGTGAGCGTGCCCAGCTCGCCGGTCTCGATAATCGTCTTCAGGTGAGCGGCGCTGCCGCAGGCCTGGCGGAAAGCCTTTACCTCGTCATAGAGGGCGGGCCAGTTGCCAGTGTGTACGTAGTCGCGGCTGATGACCATGTCGATTTCGCGAGCGCCCAGCTCGATTAGCCGCTCCGTGTCTTCCAGCTGCGGCGCCAGCGGCACCTGGCCGGAGGGGAAGCCGGTGGAGACGGCGGCCACAGGAATGCCCGTGCCGTGCAGCGCCTCCACCGCGTCGCGCACGCGGTTGGGGTAGACGCAGACGGCGGCGACAGTTAGCTTCTTGCCGTCCATGCCCAGCGCCTCCACCAGATCCTGGCGCAGCGGCTGCCGGGCTTTGGCCGCCAGGCGGCGCACCCGGCCGGGCGTATCGTCGCCGGAGAGCGTTGTCAGGTCCATGAGGGTGATCGCCTTGAGCAGCCAGGCGGCCTGCCATTCCTTCTTAACCGAGCGGCGTTTGGGCAACGTAGCCACCCGCCGCTCCACGGCGCTGCGGTTAATCGGCTTGTCCAGCACCATGCTCAGGTCGAAGGGGATGCCGGGATTGGTCAGATTTTCAGGGGCCATCATCGTTCCTAGTTGGCGGCGCGAATCATCGGCCTGTTGTGGGTAACATTGTAGCAGAGTGGGGGAATCCGTACAGGGGGTCGGGTGAGTCCGTTGATACTTCTCGCGTGACAGCGGGCGGCGCAATAATGCGATGACTACTTATTGATTTCTGTGGGATGGAGAGTATACGTAAGTCAACCGAGAATCCTTGTCGTGTGTGACAACCCTGTATGTTTTATTCGCGGTGAACATATCGCGGTACCGGACTATACGAATGGATCTATTTCACTCGACGAGTAGATAAGTTGCATCCCAGCAGTTGACAGGGCTGCCAGAAATTCTTGGCTCTCGGCAGTCTCCTCATATGTTAGCCGGGTAAGGTGTAACTCGAGTCCGAATTCCTCTTCAAACAAACTGCAGAGATCACAACTCATACGTGCCATTTTCTGGACGGCGTCACTCTCCGTTACCGTTAATAAGTCACAATCGGATGGAACCTTATTGTTATCCGCAACCATTGAGCCAATCAGCCAGACTGAGTATTGGTAACCGGCGAGCCCGTCCTGTAATTTTCTCACCAACCATGCAACTAGTTCATTCCGAGTCTGCAACTAATTCCTCGAGGATATGGAAAAAGTGTCCATAACGTACAATGGGTACATCTACCCTTTTGGCTGCAGCTCTTGCAGCCTCAGTGACCTTGCCCCACTGATCATATAGAATGTAGTCAGGCCGCGGCTCCGTTCTGATTGCCTCTTCTACAGCTGTCTCTCCGACTATATAATCTGCTGCCATAAATAAGACAAGAGTCATACCATTCCGAAGACGGGCAGTTGCCTTCTGCTGTCCTATCATTTTGAAGTTCCTAACATAACCGTTGTTCTTAAATGCCATTAGCGCGTTGATTAGTGCCATGTCTCCCTCGAAATCATCCTAAGCGGTCCTATCCTTCATCAGTTCCGCGATTTTGCTCCTAACCTTACTCCGCTGAATCTCGACGTGCTTTGCAAAATCCTCAGGGAACTGAAACAGGCTATATGCTTCATAGGGGTTCCTTCTGAAGACTTCATAGGCGTGGGCGTGCGTAGCGAACTCAAGATACGGATAAATGTTGTCCTCAATACTCATTAAGTGCAGCTTCGTTTCAATGAGATTACATATCCTTGAGTTATTTGGAGTTATGACAGTGTCTACGAGTTCATTCCACAGGGCTGGAGCTTCTTCTTCGGGAAAAGTCTCGTCGCGTCGAAGGCTGGAATTCGGACCAATGCTCCCAAATATCTGTTGGTTTACAGAAAGTAGCGAGAATATTGGGTCGTAAAACTCCGACAGCTGTATTAACATGAATTTTATTCTTTCCTGCTCCATGCGTTCCTGACGGTCAAGTGCAGCCTCAAGCCGGACTCTCCTGATCGTGAGCCACGAAGTCAGGTAGACTCCAAGAATGGAGACTATTGCCCCAAGGAAGGCTATGACAAGCGGAAGGAGTCCAGAATCAACGATTAGCTTAAGCACTTTGAGGGAATCCCTCACCACGACAGAACCGCTAACTGAGCTTTAACAAGTATAGCGCTGTTCTTAGCCATGCACCGCCGCCAGCGGATACCAGAAGGCCCTTTTCTGGCCGAGAGAATCAACGTTGATTCTCTCATTATCTGCCCTATTATCAAACTGTCCACTCGGTTCACGTGTTCTCTCAACCATCAATTGGAGCAGTTGTTCATCATCTCGCACCCTTTTTGAGCCAATCCCCCACCCCCGCTACAATCTCCACTATTGACCACAACACAGGAGATCACCCATGAGACTGGGCATCATGTTGGGCTATGCGGCGGGGCGGCTGGAGCTGCC
>CAZOGK010000008.1:0-117292 GCA_964579295.1 uncultured Ardenticatenaceae bacterium | reverse complement strand
CGCTCATGGCGGGCAGCCAGCAGCAGCGGGATGGGGGCCAGCATCAGCCAGATGCGGCCCACTTCGCCGCGGATCATGCCGCTGCCGTCGAGAACCAGAAAGAGCAACCAGAAGGCGGCCAGCAGCGCTGCCAGCCGCCCCGCGCGCGGCTCGCGCCAGCCGGGCAGCGCCAGGAGAAAGGCCGGCAGCCCGGCAAACAGGGCAAAATCATAGACGTTGGCGGCCAGCCACAGCCCGTAGCCGCGCGTCAGGTCGTGCCGCGCCGGCGCGGCCGCTCGATAGATGTCGAAGGGCGTCACGCCGCTGCTCAGCCCATAGAGAATCCAGATAGCGAGGACGCCGGCGACGAGCGCCGTTCCCTGGCCGAGCAGCGCGCGGCTGGCCTGCGCCGCTGGCCGCCGCCACGGCGCCAGGCGCAAGAGGAGCCAGAGCCCGGCCAGCACGGCAATCAACCCATTTACCAGGCTGAGGAAAGTGGCGACGCTGATAACCAGGCCACCGGCTAGCGTCCAGCCCGGCCGGCGCGCCGTGATGCCCCGGTCCACGAAGTCGAGCGCCAGCAGGGCCAGCAAGGGATAGACGGTGTCCATGTGCGGCGTAAAGGCCAGCCGCCCGGGCATGAGGGCCACGAAACCGGCAGCCAGCCAGCCGGCGGCCGGCGTGAGGCGGCGCGCCGTCAGCGTATAGGCCGGCACGATAGCCAGCGCCGAGAGGAGCGGGATGAGTATCGCCAGCAGCGCAGTGCTTGCCAGCGCCGCGTCGCGCTGGTAGACGACCCAGAGATTGTCGCAGGCCGCAGCCCGGCCCCAGGCGGCCATCCGCGCGGAAAGGGCCGGCGCCTCCGCCAGCGCCTGGGCCAGCGCCCAGTTGAGCAGGACAATGCCCGGCGGCTTGCTGCGCGGATGCGGGTCGGGCCGGAAAGTGGGCATGCGCTCTGGATACTCGCGCAGAAAGGCCGGAAGATGCTCGATTTCCAGGGCGACGCTAAAATAGCCGCTTGCCTGATCGGAAATGAGACGCTCAAACTGGACCGCAAAGGGGCTGAACTGGCCGCGCGTCGTGGGCCAGAGATTGAGCAGCGAAAGTTGCAGCAGGAATGCCCACCCAACGAGGATTAGCAGCGCGAATGCGCTTTCCGGCCGCTCGCCGCGCCGCCGCTGTGCCAGCCACCACCAGGCGAGCAGCAGAGAAGCGATCAGCAGGCTGCCCGCGAGGCGGGCTGCGCTTGTGTCCGGACCCAGCGACCAACGCCACTCGGCGGGGCCGCGCAGCCACGGCGTCAGGTCGGCGAAGATGGCTGCTCCCCAGGCGGCGCAGGCAAGCGCGATCAGCCAGATGAGCCACCGGCGCAGAGAACGCATGGCGAAATTTTACCGCGGCCGGGCGCTGCAGACGAGCGCGGCGGCCGCGCTGCTGCTGCTGAGTTATGCCCTGCTGCTGAGCAGCGCGCTGCGCCACAGCGCCACCGTAGACGAGCAGAGCCACCTCCTGCGCGGCGCAGCCTACCTCAAAGAAGGGGCAACTCATTTTCTGCTGGGCCACCCGCTGCTCGCCAGTACGCTTTCGGCGCTGCCGCTGCTCACCGAAGCAGAGCTGGCGCTGCCGACGGATAGCGAGGCCTGGGCGGAAGGCGACTGGCCCGTGGCCGGCGACCAGTTCCTCTGGCAGCGCTCGGCCGCGCCGCAGCGGCTCCTCTTCCTTGGCCGTCTCGCCGTCATCTGGCAGACGCTGGCGCTGGGCGCGCTCGTCTGTCGCTGGGGACGCCAGCTCGCCGGCCCCGCCGCCGGCCTCGCGGCCCTGGCGCTGCTGCTCCTCGACCCCAACGTGCTGGCGCATGGCCGGCTGATTACCGGCGACGCGCCGCTGGCCCTCTTCGTCGCCCTGGCCCTCTATGGCTTCTGGCGCTTTGCCGCCGCCGGGGAGATGGGCCGGCCCGGCTGGCCCGGCCTGCTGCTGGCCGGCGCCGGGCTGGGGCTGGCGGCGGCTACCAAGTTCAACGCCGCCGTGGCGCTTCCGGTCCTGGGCGTGCAGGCGCTCTGGCTTGCCTGGCGGGGACGGCGGCCGCGCTTGCTGCTGGCCCTGCTACCGGTCGTGCTGCTGGCCTGGCTCGTCGTCGCCGCCGTGTATCGCTTTGAGCTGTGGCGCGGCTTTCTGCCCGGCGGCAGCTTCTGGGCCGACCTCATCTGGCAGCAGCGCTACGTGGGCGCCAAGCACAGCGTCTACTTCCTGGGCCGGGTCGCCGGCGAGCGCCAGTGGCTCTACTTCCCCGCCGCCTTGCTGCTGAAGACGCCGCTGCCCACCCTGCTGCTGCCGGCGTTGGCCTTCGTCGTTCCCCGGTCGCGCCGGGCCGCCGGGAGGCCATCGCGCTCGCTGGCGCTCTTTTTGCTGCTGCCGTCCCTGGCCTTTCTACTGGCGAGCATGGCCGTGGCGCTCAATATCGGCTTCCGCTACCTGATTCCGGCGCTGCCCTCTCTCTATCTCTTCGTCGCGGCGCGGCTGCTGGCCGCCAGGCCGGGCCCTGTCCGCCGCCTGCTGCCGGCGCTGACCGGCTTGCTACTGTTGGCGCTGGCCGGGCGCAGCGTGGCCGTCTGGCCGGACTACATTTCCTTCTTCAACGTCCTCGCGGGCGGCAACGGCTGGCGCCTGCTCGCCGACAGCAATGTCGATTGGGGCCAGGATCTGCCGGCGCTGGCCCGCTGGCAGGCCGAGGAGCTGCCGCCCGGCGCGCCCCTTTACCTCAGCTACTTTGGCACGGCCCACCCATCGGCCTACGGCGTGCGCGCGCAGGCGTTGCCCACCTGGCCGCAGGCGCCGGAGCAGGCCTATCCCTTTACCCAGCCCTACGATCCGCGCGCTCCGGCGCCCGGTTACTACGCGATCAGCGTCAACAACCTGCACGGGCTCGTGCTGGACGAGCAGCGCACGCTCTTTCATGGCTTTCGCGAGCGCCGGCCCCTGGCCCGGCTCGGCGGCAGCATCTTCGTCTACGACGTGGCGGCCACGGGCCCGCCGGCCGACCTGGCTCTCTCCGGCCTGCTCCCGGCCACCCTGTCGGCGCCCCTGCGGCAGATGATACCAACCAACGACCTGCGCCTGCGCTGGTTCGACCACCAGACCAGCTTCATCTGGCCTGCGGCGGGCGGCTGGATGGCCCTGCCCGACGACGAGCCGCCGCCGCCGGAGCTGGCCGCTTTCTGGCCGGCGACGCCGCAGCGCCACGAGGCTGGCCAGGCGCTCTACCGGCTCGACGAGGCGCCGCTGCCGGCCTGGCTGCAGCCGGCCCAACCGGAGACAGATGGGCCGCTGCGCTATCGCGGCATGTCGGCAGTGCGCCGCGAGGAGGAGACCCTCTTCTTCGTCACCGCCTGGGAAGTCGCCGAGCGGACCAACCGGCCCCTGAAGATATTCGTTCACGCCCGCGATGAGCACGACGACATCGTCAGTCAGTGGGATGGCATGGACATCCTGCCATCATCTTGGTGGCCCGGCGACCTTTTTGTACAATCACACCGTCTTGACTTGCCTGCCGGTGCGCCGGTCACACACTTGTTCGCCGGTGTCTATGACGGCGATACGATGGAGCGCATTTCGGCGCTCAGGCTGACATCAGAGTAACACACACCGAAACGGAGCGACGAAATTGCGACAGCGGTCTCTACTCATCATGACTGGTTTCCTGGCGGCTTTTACCTTACTGCTCCCCGGCGCGGTCCAAGCTCTATCGGTGGGCCCGTGGGAGCAGGTTACCGTTGGCACGAATGGTGAGCCAGGTAATGGCTCATCCTTCTTCGTCTACCTGTCTGAAGATGGCCGCTACGCCGCTTTCGAGAGCTGGGCCACGAACTGGTCCGACCCTGGCTATGCCAATAGCTGGACGGATATCTTCCTGCGCGACCGGGTAACTGGCGAGACGCGCCAGATTACCAAGAGTTATACCGGCGGCCCCACTGACGAGGACAGTTTTGATCCCGTTCTCAGCGCCGACGGGCGCTACGTCGCCTTCTTCTCGTATGCGACCAATCTCGTACCCGACGATACCAACCGGGATGACTGGTCGCGCAATGGTCTGGATCTGTTCATCTATGACGCCCTCCTTGATCGTCTGGAACGGGTCAGCGTGACGGCAGATGGTGAGCAGATTGATAACAATAGCGTCGGCGCCATGACGCCGGACGGCCAGATCGCCCTGATTATCTCTTCCGGCACAGCAATCCTTCCAGACGATCCCAACCCGGATGGCTGGCCCGCCATCTACTGGCGCGAATGGCAGACCGGCCACATGGAACGAATTACGTTTGGGCTGGACGGCGAGTACCCCAATGGCCCCTTTGTCCATGTATGGGGCAGCTACGACGGCAGCCGCATAGTCTTCAGCAGTGATGCCAGCAATCTCGTGCCCAACGACAACAACGGCGAGCTGGACATCTTCCTCTACGAGCGCAGCAACGGGGAGACGCGCCGGATCAGCGTCGCCGCCGACGGGACCGAGGGCAATGGCCGCAGCGGGCAGCCTCAAATCACCCCTGACGGACGCTACGTCGTCTTCCGCAGCCACGCTACCAACCTCGTTCCCGACGATCATAATGACGCCTCCGACATCTTCCTCTACGATGTCGAAAGTGGAGAGCTGCGGCGCGTTAGCGTCAGTGCGGCGGGCGCCGAGGCGAACGGCCAGAGCACGGACGGAGCCATTTGTGGCGATGGACGGCTTATCGCCTTCAGCTCGGACGCCACCAACCTGATCGAGGGTGACCACAACAACGAGCGTGACGTCTTTCTGCTTGAGCCGGCCACTGGCGAGATCCAGCTCATCTCGCGCGGGTTTGACGGCGCTTTGTCCAACGGGCGCGCTCACCGTTCCTACATCGCCCCCGATTGCCGCACGATCGCCTTCGCTTCGGACGCCACCAATCTTGTCCCCGGCGACGACGGCGGATGGCGCGACATCTTTGCGGCGTCTATCGAGCTACCGGCCCTGCTCAGCGGCTGGCTGGCCGCGCCACCGACCATCCCCAGCGGATCCGAGCTGCCGGTTACGGTCACGCTGAGGAACGACGACCTCATTCCGCTGCAGGTGACGGCACGGTACAGTGTGCCGGCTGGCGTCAGCTACGTGCCGGGGAGCGCAACCGGCGGCGCCACGTTTGCCGCTGGCATGGTGACGTGGCACGGGGAGATAGCGGCCGGCTCTAGCCAGCCGTTCTCCTTCTCGCTGGCTGTCCCGGATGACCCGCCGACCGCCTATGCGGTGAACCATCAGGTCACCCTCTCTGGTGACGTCGAAACCAGCCTGGAAGCGCTGACCATCGTCAATGGCCTGGCCCAATTCTTACCGCTCATCGCGTCGCAGGATTAACCCTTGAAGGTTGTAGCGGTCGTCCCTACCTATAACGAAGCGGACAACATCGCGCAGATGGCCGCTGCTCTCTTCGCGCTGCCGTTCGACGATTTCCATCTGGTGATCGTCGACGACAACTCGCCTGATGGGACGGGCGCCACTGCCGACACCATTGCCGCGAGTCACCCGGATTGCATGACGGTGCTGCACCGGCCGGGCAAAATGGGACTTGGCTCAGCCTATGCGCAGGGCTTCCAGAAGGCGTTGGACCTGGAAGCCGACGTGATCGTGCAGATGGACGCCGACTTCTCTCATTCGCCGGAGTACATACCCACAATGGTCGCCGGCCTCCGCGACTATGACGTGGTGGTTGGCTCGCGCTATGTGCAGGGCGGCAGCACCGATACGCGCTGGTCCTGGTGGCGCTATATGCTGTCGTGGTGGGCCAACCAGGTTTATACGCGCGCCATCCTCGGCATCCATACCCAGGATGCTACTGCTGGTTTCAAAGCATTCCGGCGCGAGGTGCTCGAGCAAATTGACCTGAGCCACGTCATCAGCAACGGCTACGTCTTCCAGGTGGAGGTGGCCTACATCTGCCAGAAGCTGGGTTACCGCGTCCTGGAGCTGCCGATATACTTTGAAGACCGGCGCATTGGCCAGAGCAAAATGGACGTTCCCGTAAAAGTAGAAGCCGTGTGGCGCGTGTGGCAGATACGCTGGCGCTACCATAACGTTCATCCAGTCACCGCCAGCGAGCGGCTTACCTGATCCCGTAATAGGGCCGGCAAATTGGCCAGTAAGATGACCCTCCTTCGTCGCCCGACTGCCAGCATGTGGCAGGGGGCTATCCTCGTCGGCGCCGTAACCTTTGCGTACGGGCTCGACTACCTGTTTAACCTGGCAGCGGGACGCATTCTCACGCCGGCCGAGTTCAGCATCGTCGTGGCCCTCGCCGGCATCGGTCAGGTGCTGGTCGTCGCCTCACGTGTGATACAGACCGTGACAACGCGTTACGTCGCCCGATTCCAGGCCGAAGTTACCGGCGGCGCCCGCACGTCTGCCTTCTTCCGCTCCATGTGGCGCGCCTCGTGGCGCTGGGGGCTGATTGCGCTGGGCGGCGGGCTTTTACTCTCCTATCCAGTCGCTCGCTTCCTCGCCATCGAGCAGATCGGTCCGGTCATCGCCCTGGCGGCTGCCATCTTCTTAATGGTCCTCCGGCCGGTGGTCGGCGGGACGCTGCAAGGGGTGCAGCAATTTGTCTCACTCGGTCTGGTGCAGATAGCTCAGGCCGGCCTCCGCCTCTTGTTTGGGATAATCCTAATGTTGGCCGGCTGGGGCGCCCTTGGCGCCGTGGGCTCGCTTCCCCTGGCTAGCGCCCTGGCCTTGCTTCTCAGCCTCTGGCTTGTCAAGCGCGTGCTGGCGCCTGCGCCGGCCGGGACGCGCCACGAGGTGGCTGCGCCGGAGCTATTCCGCTACGCTGGCTACACGGCGGCCGGGCTCATCGGCTATGCCGTTCTCATGAATATGGACGCCATCCTGGTCAGGCGCTTCTTTGATGCCGAGGCTGCCGGCAATTACAGCGCGGCCGTCACGCTGGGTAAAGTGATCCAGTTCTTTCCGGTAGCGGTCATAATGGTTCTCTTCCCCAAAGCAGCGCAGCGCCGGGCCAGCCGCCGCGACCCGGGCGATGTCCTGGCCATGGCCATGCTCGTCGTCGCCTTTACCTGCGGTCTGATTACGGTCGCCTACGCTCTCTACGCGGGGCCGATCGTGCGCTTCACCCTGGGCAGTGGCTATGATGTCAGCAATCTGCTGCTTGGCCTTCTCGGTGGCGCCATGCTCCTCCTGTCGCTGGCCAATGTCTGGCTGAATTACTATCTCTCCACCGAGTGGACGTCGTTTGTCTATCTGATCGCCGTCGCCGTTGTCCTGCAGGCGCTGTTCATGTGGCTCTACCACGATGAGCTGTGGCAGCTGCCGGCCGCCATGGCCGTGAGCGGGTTGTGGCTGAACGCAGCCGGCGCCGTCGCCTACTGGCGCCGGGACCGGCAGGCATAGATGCACCCCAAGCTCCTCTTCTTCCGGCACAGGCTGTTTCGTTACCGGCTGCTGGAGCAGGAGATGGCCCGGCAGCCGGGCGTGAAGCGGATGCTCGACGTCGGCTGCGGCGATGGCGAGAATCTGCTGCGTTTCGCGGCGCTGCCCGTGCAGCGGGTGGGCCTCGAGGTCTCGTGGTCGCGACTGCGAGCGGCGCGGCGTCACGGGCTGGACGTAATGCAGGGCACGGCGACGCGGCTGCCTTTTCCCGATAGCAGTTTCGATCTGCTCTATATCGCCCACGTTTTGCACCATGTAGATGGCTACGAGAAGGCGCTCCATGAGCTGCGCCGCGTGCTGGCCCCGGCTGGCCGCGTCTTTGTGGTGGAAACGGTGACCGATCACCCTCTGCTGCGCCTGGCCCGCGCTATCCATCCTGTCTGGCAGGGCGACGCCGTCGCCGCAGGCTGGCGCTACGCCGAGCTGGCCGGCCTGCTGCGCGCTGCCGGGTTCGAGATAGAGCAAAGCGGTCGCTATAATCTGATCTTCTTCCTCTGGGAGATGCTGCCGCTGGCCTTCTGGCCGTTTGAGCTGTTCACGCCCCTCTTCGTCTAC
This sequence comes from uncultured Ardenticatenaceae bacterium, assembly GCA_964579295.1. Taxonomy (GTDB): domain Bacteria; phylum Chloroflexota; class Anaerolineae; order Promineifilales; family Promineifilaceae; genus JAAYYY01. The sequence goes on along the minus strand of CAZOGK010000008.1, from coordinate 109,299 downwards.
CTCGACCTGGCCCTGGCGCCATTCTTCAGGCGCTATTCGGCCCACTGCTACTTTGTGCTGCGCCACCAGGGAGAGGCAGCGTGACCCGGCTCCTGATGGTGGCCCTTGACGGCGCGACGCTGGACCTGCTGCAGCCGTGGATGGAGGCAGGCGAGCTGCCGCTCCTGGCCCGGCTCTTCCGCGAGGGCAGTGGCGGCGTCCTCAATAGCACCGTTCCCTGGGCCACGCCGACGGCGTTCGCGTCGCTGGCCACCGGCGTCAACCCGGGCCAGCATGGCGTCTACGACTTTGGCACGCTGCTGGGCGAGGATTACGCCAGCTTCGTGCCCACCAACCGCAGCCACATCCGCGGGCGCAGCCTGTGGCAGCTGCTGTCGGCGGCCGGCCTGAGCAACGCTATTATCAACGTGCCGATGACCTATCCGGCGGAGCCGGTGAACGGCTGGCTGGTGGCCGGCATTCCCTACCCGGGCGCAAGCAAGCGGCTGAGCCATCCACCTGAGCTTATTGGCGAGCTGCGCCAACGCGGTTGGGATCTGGCGCGAAATGCGTCGGATGACCTTGGCGGCAATTACCAGGCGTACTTCGAGGGCCTCGTCGAGCTTGTGCACGCGCGCTCGGCGGCGGCTGCTTACCTACTACACGCAAAATCCCCTGACTTCGCCGCCGTTCACTACCTCGAAACCGACCAGGTGCAGCACCGCTACTGGCAGTTTCTGCCCGGCGAGCCGCGCTACCGGCCGGGCCATCCCCTCAGCTCCGCTATTCTCAAGCTGTACCAGGCTGTCGAAGAGGGGCTGGCGGAGCTGCTGTCCGCCGCCGGTGACGGGGTGACCCTCTGCCTGATGTCCGACCATGGCTTCGGTCCCACGCGGCGGCAGGTCTGGCTCAACAACTGGCTCCGCGAGAACGGTTACCTGGCGCTAAAGAAGACGCCCGGCGTGCGCGCCAAGCAACGGCTGTACCAGGCCGGCCTGACCCCTGCTGCGCTGCGCGAAGCGGCGCCGGAGCGGTTGAAGCTGGCGATTCTGCGCTTCTTCGAACGTCAGAAAGGACGGGCGCTGGCCGACACGCTGGAACGGGATGCGGCCGGCGTGGCCCGCAAAGGCTTTTTCGACCGCCTGACCGAGCGGCTGGCTATCGACTTCTACGACCTGGACTGGGAGCAAACGCGAGCTTTTTCTACGGGCACGACGTCGGTTGGCTACGTCTGGCTGAACGTGCGCGGGCGCGATCCGCAGGGCATGGTAGCGCCGGGCGCCGACTATGAACGGACGCGCGAGGAGATAGCCGCCGCCCTGCGCCGCTGGCCCCTGGTGGGCACGGTCTCCAACGCCGACGAGCTGTGGCATGGGGATGCCCTGGCCAGCGCGCCAGATCTCGTCGTTCAGTGGGCCGATCCAGCAACGGATGCCCGCTATTTCCAGACGCGCTTCAGCAGCTACCAGGTGAGCAAGCCGGTCCCCAATGATTATGCCGGGCACCGCCGCGATGGGCTCTTTCTCTTTCACGGTCCCAGCGTGCAGCCTGGCAAGCGGTTTGCGGCCGACCTCCTCGACCTGACGCCGACCGTTCTATGGCTGCTCGACCAGGCCGTGCCCAGCTACATGGACGGCCAGGTGCTCAGCGACTGCTTTGCGGACGAGCGGCCGGTACGCTATTTGGAGATGGAGCCGCTGGCGGCGCCAGCCGGCGGCGAGCTGAGCGCCGACGACGAGGAAGCGCTGCGAGAAACACTGCGTGGGCTCGGTTATCTCTCGTAAGCGCGCCTCGGGCCGGCGGGAGCGACGCTGCTGGTGAGCGCGCTGCCCTTCTGCCAGCCTGCCAGACCCCTACGACCTGTCTTGCGGCGTTGCGATATACGGCCGCCAGTGGGACGCGGTAGCAACCTTATGGCGGCTGCGCTATACTTGGGCCCCGGTAGCCGTCCCCCGTACGGGCGGGAATGATGGCTACTTTTTACTTTGTCTAGGTGACGAAAGGTCACACGTCAGGGCACATGGAACGAGTCGCCTGCACGGTAGGCATTACGGCCCACAACGAAGAAGCCAATATCGGCCAGCTGCTGGATTGCATCCTGAACCAGGAGCTGCGCACGGTCGCTATTGCAGAGATCTTCGTCGTCGCCAGCGGCTGCACAGACCGGACAGAGGACATTGTGCGCCGCTACGCCGCACGGGAGCCGCGCATCAAGCTGCTCTCGCAGGAGCGACGCGAAGGAAAGGCGTCGGCCATTAATCTGCTGCTGCGCCACCAGACGGAGCGCGTGCTGGTGCTTTGCAGCGCGGACCTTCAGCCGTCACTGGATGCGGTCGAATATCTGGTCGCCCCGTTTGCCGATCCGGAAATGGGCATGACCAGCAGCCGACCCATCCCGGTGAATGATCCCAACACCTTTATGGGCTTCGCCGCCCACTTGCTCTGGGATTTGCACCATGAGGTGAACGCCCACGGGGGCTTCAAAGCCGGCGAGATGGTCGCCTTCATCAAGATCTTCGAGCGTATCCCCTACCGCACGTCGGTAGACGAGGCCAGCATTGAACCGGTCATCCGTGGCCAGGGTTACCGCGTGCAGTATGCGCCACAGGCCGTGGTACACAACAAGGGGCCGGAGACCGTGGCTGACTTCCTGCGCCAGCGGCGGCGCATCTATGCCGGGCACCTCGACATCCGGCGCCTGCTGGGCTATGCCGTCAGCACGATGAGCGGCGCGACGCTGCTGCGTCTGCTGTTGCGACGGCTGGAACTGCGGCCGCGGCCGTTCGTCTGGACCTGGCTGGTGGTAGCCCTGGAAGTGTATGGCCGCTTCCTGGGCTGGCGAGATTTCCGCAGCCGGCGCGATCACTCGGTGTGGGAAATCGCAGCCACGACCAAGACGCTTTCGTCACCCGAAGGGTCCGAACCGCGCCGCGTGGCCCAGGACGGCTGATTCGCATCATCATGAACTCTATGCTCGGCGTGCTTGCACGCGTGCCTCTTTTCAAGCTCTATCGGCGCTTTGGCTGGCCGAAGATGCTGCCCCTCAACATCACCCTCTCCCCTTCGCCCAAATGTAACTCGCGCTGCCTCACCTGTAATATCTGGATGAAGCGCGAGAACGAGCTAACGCTGGACGAGTGGGACCGCGTCCTGACCTCGCTCGGGCAGGCGCCTTACTGGTTTACAATCAGCGGCGGCGAGCCGCTCATGTTTCCGCACATTGTGGAGCTGACCAAGCTCGTCTACGAGCGCTGCCGCCCCGGCATCATCAACATCCCGACCAACGCCATTCTGCCCAGCGGGCCGGAGCGCGTGCGCCAGATTCTGGACACGGTGAAGGAGTCGCAGCTCATCATCAACCTTTCGCTCGACGGCGTTGGCGAGAAACACGACTATATCAGGGGCGTCCCCGGCAACTTTGTCAAGTTCGAGGAGCGTCTGAAGCAGTATCTGGAGATGCGCGACCAGTATCCGAACCTGACCGTGGGCATCCATTCGGTCGTCAGCGTCTTCAGCGTGGGTCATCTGGACGAGCTGATCGCCTACGCCGACCAGTCGGGCGCGGACCAGTTCATCACGGAGATTGCCGAGCCGCGGGTGGAACTGGACACGGTGGGGCTGCCGATTACGCCCGATGCGGAGAGCTACGCCGCCGCCATCGACCGCCTCATCGCCTACGTGGACACGAAGCGCTATACAGGCATCGCGCGCATTACCGAAGCCTTCCGCGTCGAATATTATCAGCTCGTCAAGCGCATCCTGGAAGAGGAAGACCAGGTTATCGACTGCTACGCCGGCTGGGCCAGCACGCAAATCTATGCGGATGGCACGGTCTGGCCCTGCTGCGTGCGCGCCGACGACCTGGGTAATCTGCGTGATGTGGGCTACGATTTCAAGGAGATATGGTTCGGCGACCGGATCAAGGAGGTGCGGCGCAGCATTGCGGCCAAGGAGTGCTACTGCCCACTGGCCAACGCCTCCTATACGAACATGCTGCACGACGCGCCGACGGTGGCGCGTGTGGGCGCGAAGGTCATCGCGCCCAGCCAGATAGAGGTGCGAAAAGGGTAGGCCAATGTCATTTGAGTGGCTCGACCGACTGAAGCGCAGCATGGCGAAAGCGCCCGATTACGCGGAAAAGACGCTGGCGTCCTACCGGCTGGGCATGCGCGCCCGCGGCTCGATTACGGGCGTGAGCGTGCTGGTGGACGAGGCGAGCTGCCCGGCCGCCCACGAGCTGCCGGCCGCCGCCGTCTACCATCCCGACAGCGCGCCGCACCTACCCCTGCCCGACTGCGCCCATCCGCAGCGCTGCCCGTGTGTCTACCGGCCCGTCATGAGCTATGAGGCGGGCGCGGCGGCGCCGGGCGAGCAAGAGGCAGGGCCAGAGCAGTAATCCGGGGCGCGGACGATGACCACGACGGCTATTACGGGCGCAACGGGTTTTGTCGGCGGCGCGCTGACCAGGGAGCTGGCGCAGCGCGGCCACGACGTCGTGGCGCTGGCCCGGCCTGGCTCGGACCGCAGCTGGCTGGCGGACGTCACGGTCAACTGGGTTACGGGCGACGTGAGCGAGCCGGATGGCATCCCCGCGGCGTTTCTGGAGGCGGACCAGGTCATCCACGCGGCCGGGATGCTGGGACAGCACGGCGTAGCCGAAGCGGCCTACTACGCGCTGCACGTTGGCGGCGTGCGCAACCTGCTGGAGGCAGTGCGTCGCTCGGGCCGCCCCAGCCGCGTCCTGCTGGTGAGCAGCCCGGGCGTGCTGGGCCCCATCTCCGGACAGGCAGCCGGCGAAGACGCCCCGCTGGCGCCGTCTAACCCTTACGAGCGCAGCAAGGCGGCGGCCGAGCAGCTTGCCATTGGCTACGGACGCGAGGGGATCGACCTGGTGATCGGCCGGCCGGAGTTCATCTATGGGCCCGGCGACCAGCACGTGCTGGGGCTGTTCCGCGCCATCCAGAAGGGGACTTTCTTCTACGTAGGCGGCGGTGTCCATTTTTGCCACCCGACCTACATCGACGACGCCGTCGATGGACTGCTGCGCTGCTTGCAGCACGGGCGCAGCGGCGAGATTTACCATATTGCCGGCCCGCGGGCCGTGACCTTCCGCGAGCTGGCGGAAACAGTGGCCGCGTCGTTAGGCGTTGCGCCACCGCGCCTTTCGCTGCCGCGGCCGGTAGCCTGGCTGGGCGCTGCGGTGCTGGAGGCGGCGAGTAGCGTAAGCGGGCGACGGCCGCCGTTAACGCGGACCGGTGTTGCCTTTTTCAGCGAGGACCGCCGCTTCAGCATTGAGAAGGCCGGCCGCGAGATGGGCTACCGGCCAGAATATGAGCTGCCGCGCGGCGTGGCGGAAACGGTCTCCTGGTATCGACAAAAGGGACTCTTATGACAGAAGGCTTTCGCGCCGGCTCCATTCGCGCGTTGTATACCCTGGCCCTGGCCGAGGGGGAGGGATTGGGCACCGCGTACGAATACTACGCGAAAAATCTGGTGCTGCGGCCCTGGTTGGCGGCGCTGCCCCCGCCACGGCGCCTGCTCATCGCCGGGCTGCCGCAGCGCTATGGCCTCAGCCTCGACTTCGTGGCGCTGGCCGGAGAGTTTGGCGCCGAGCTGACGATTGTGGACGAGCGGCCCGACCGGCTGGCTTTCCTGCAGAGCACGGTGGCCGTGCTGCAGAGCGAGGGCGCGCTGCCGGGCGGGCCGCCCACCGTGACGGCCGTGCGCTCGCTGGCCGAACTGCCGGCGGCGGCGCCCTATGACCTGGCGCTCTCTTCCGAGGTGCTGCAGCGGCTGCCGGCCGCGGAGCGCCGCGCCTACGCCAGTGGCCTGCTGCGGGCCGCGCAGGCGGTGGCCCTCTTCGCGCCCAACGCCGGTAACGCCGGGCACACGACGCACAGCGGGCTGGCCGGCCTGACGCGCGACGAGATGAACGGGTTCGTGGGCGCGCAGCCCTACACGCTGGCGGCGCCGGCGCCGCAGAGTGGCTACGTGGACATGCCTCCTTTTCCGCCGGGCATTACGCGCAGCGAAGAGCAGCGGGAGCAGGCAACGCGCGGCCGCCTGGAAGCCGCGGCCATGGTAGTGATGGAGCTGTGCGCCCGCGGCGAGCGGCTCATCCCCTACGCTGTGCAGCAGAGACAGGCCCACATCGTCTATGGACTGGCGGTACGGGCGTCTCAGTCTCAATCTCTGTCTGGCTGATGCTGCGCCGCAACTGGCCGCGCCGCTGGTGGCCCATGCTCCTCCTGGGGCTGGTCAGCATCATTTTCCTGGGCAGAATCCTCTGGCCCCCGGAAGGCATGGCGGCCGGCGGCGCGGATATACGCGCCCTCTTTGTGCCCTGGCTCAATTTTGCCAGGGATGCCCTACACGAAAATCGCCTGCCCCTCTGGGACCCTTATCATTTCGCCGGCTACCCGTTCCTCAGCAACCCGCAACCCGCCCTCTTTTATCCGCCGACCTGGCTGGCCGGGCTGCTGCCGGTGCGGCTCGCCATCAGCCTCAACCTGCTGCTGCATCTGTGGTTGATGGGCGCCGGCATGTGGCTCTTCCTCCGCCGCAGTGGGGCGACGCAGACGGGCGCGCTGGCCGGCGCCTTCACCTTCGCCTTCAGCGGCTTCAGCGGGGCGCGCCTCCTGGCGGGCCACGTTGGCCTGCTGGCTACCATCGCCTGGCTGCCCTGGCTGCTGCTGGCGCTGCAGTGGGCGGCGCAGGCGAAGCGGTGGCAGGCCGGCGTTCTGGCAGGTATCCCCCTGGCGCTGGCGATACTGGCCGGGCATACGGCGTCTCTTATCTATCTGGCGCTGGTCTGGCTGGCCTATGCCCTCTATCTCGCCTGGCGGCGTGACCTCAATGTGTTGCGCCAGCTGCTTCTGGCCATGGCCGCCGGCACGGCGCTCAGCGCCATCCAGCTCCTGCCCTTCGTACAGCTAAGTCTGGCTTCGACGCGGGCGGCCGCGGGGGGCTTCGAATTTGCCAGCAACTACTCGCTGCCGCCGGCGCACCTGATCACAGCGCTGGTGCCCGAATATTTCGGCGAGCCGACGCGCGCCGGCTACTGGAGCGTTCCCGTCTTCGAGGAGCTGACCTTTTACGCGGGCATCACGCCGCTGCTGCTGCTGCCGCTGGCCGTGCGCCGGCCGCGGCGCTATCTGCTGCTCTTCCTGCCGCTGCTGGCGCTCGGCCTGCTGCTGGCAATGGGGCGCTACAGCCCGCTCTACGCGCTGGCTTACGAGCTGCTGCCGCCTTTACGGCTGGCGCGGGCGCCGGGCCGCTTTGCCCTGCTCTATACCTTCGCCGCGGCGGCCCTGGCTGGCCTCACGCTCAGCTACTGGCAGCGCGCACCGGCGCCGGCTCTGGCGGGGCGCCTGCTGCGCGGCACTGTTGCCGTGGGGGCGGTGGCGACGGCGGCGGCGCTGGGCGCCACGGGTGCGCTCTTTGCCGCGCAGCATCCCAGCGAGACGAGCGGCCGCCTCTGGCACCAGGTGGGCGGCTGGGGCTGGCTGCTGCTCATGCTGCTTGCCGGCGGCGCGCTGCTCTGGGCCTATTTGCGCCCGGCGCGGCCCCCGGTGCGGCGCGTGCTGGCGGCGGCGCTGCTACTGCTGGTTCTGGCCGACTTGTGGCAGCTCAGCTATAAGTTTGTGCGGCTCGAGCCGGCGGCGCCCAACTCCCTCTGGGCTGACGCGCACACGCTCATCGGCGACACGGAAGAGCGCGTGCTGCCGTGGGGACTGCCCATCTTCGAGCAGAACGGCGCCGGCCAGGCGGGGCTGCGCTCCGTTTTTGGCTACAATGCTCTGGAGCCGGCGCGCATCGCCGCGCTGACCGGCTCCGTCCCCGACCCGCGCTCCACCGCCTATGACCTGCTCTCGGTAGGCTATGTGGTCGCCGAAACGCCGCAAGAGGCTTACGGCGATGGCGAGCGCGCACTGTCGCTGCTCGGCCAGCAGGGCAACGCCTGGGTCTACCGGCGCGCCCGCACGCTGCCGCCGGTGCGCCTCGTCACGGGCGTCGAGGTTTTGGCCGACCCGGCGGCGGCTATCAGCCGGCTGCACGATGGCGACTTCGACCCGGCCGCCGTCGCCATCGTGGCCGAGCGGCCGCCATGTGACCTGGAGCCGGCGGCGCAGCCGGGCACGGCGACGCTGCTCACCCACGAGCCGGCGCGCTGGGAGATTGAGACGGAGAGCGAGAGCGCGGCCCTGCTGATCGTTGCCGAGGCGGCCTACCCTGGCTGGCGCGTCAGCATCGACGGCGCGCACGCCCGGCCGCTGCTGGCTTACACGGCGCTGCGCGCCGTCTGCGTGCCCGCGGGCAATCATCTGGTGACCTGGGAGTTCGCGCCGACCATCTTCCTGGCGGGCGGCCTGATAAGCATCGCGGCGCTGGCGCTGGTCGTCGTCGCCGCCGCCGGCCTCCGGCGCCAGGCCAGGCAAGTGCAAGGCTAGTTGGGCGATGCGCACCTATCTCGGCATCCTGCTGCGGATTGCCATTACCGTGGGCGGCCTGGCCTTCATCATCAGCCAGATAGAGCCGGCGGTGGCGCTGCGCCAGATATTGCGCGCCGACCCGCTCTGGGTCGCGGCGGCGCTGCTGCTGGTGATGCTCAGCCTGATCGTTCGCGCCTTTCGCTGGCGCCTGCTGCTGCTGGGCCTGGGCGTGCGCCTGCCGCTGCTCAAGCTCGTACGCCTCTACATCGTCGGCCACTTCTTTAACGCCTTCCTGCCCACCGGCATTGGCGGCGACGTGCTGCGCGTTGTGGAAGTGAAGCGCTACGTCCCGGCTGATATTGCCGCCGGCACGGTGCTGGTCGACCGGCTGAGCGGCCTGCTCATGCTCTTCGTGCTGGCGCTGGCGGCCCTGCCCTGGCGGCCGGCTACGCTGCCTGCTTATCAGGCCAATGTAATCCTGGTAGTGGCGCTGGTCGGGCTACTTGGCGGCGCGATACTGCTGGACGGTCGTCTCCTTCGCCGGCTGGCCCGCTTCCTGCCGGCGCCGCTCTCGCCGGCCGGGAGTGGCGCGGTCTCCCGCCTGCTCCAGGCGGTGCAGGCCATTGGCTGGCCGGCATTGCGCGCGGCGCTCGCCGTCGCCCTCCTCTTTAACGTGATGCAGATTGGCTGGTGGTGGGCGGCGGCGCGGGCCATCGGCGCGCACATTCCCTTCAGCTACCTGTTCCTGGTCGTCCCCTTGCTGGCACTGAGCCTGCTTGTGCCGGCGATAGGCGGTTTTGGCGCGCGCGAGACGGCGGCGACGCTGCTCTTTGACGGGGCTATCGTGGCCGGCGGTGCGGCGCCACTGGCGGCCGGCGCCGGCTTTGCCCTCTCCACGCTCGTCTTCCTGCTGGAGAGGTTGGCAGGGCTGCCGGGCGGCCCGCTCTACCTGTGGACGCCGGCCAGCCAGCGCCGCACGCTGCGGCGGCGCCAAAGTGACTGAAGCGCCTCTTGACCAGCGATTGTGCAAGTGGCTCCCTGCTGCACGGCGCCTGGCGCGATTTGAAGAATCGCCCTACAGGAGCCATTACCTCATCTTTTGTTCGCTAGAAGAGCAGGACTTCGACCAGCTCGCCGGCGACGAGGCCGCCTTTGTTGAGCGGGACCCGGATCAGGCCGTCGGCATTGACCAGGGTGTAGATGAGGTTGCTTTTGCCAAAGACGGGGATAGCGTGCAGGCCGTCGTCAGTTGTCTGCAGGCGCGCTGGTACGTAATCTTCGCGCCCGGTCTCACTGGCAATGTTCTGGGCCAGGCGCGCCCAGACGAGGCCGCGCTGCGGCGGCTGCTCCATGCCCTGCAGCCGGTACATGGCCGGCAGGCCAAACATACCGAACTGGATCATGGCCGAAACGGGGTTGCCGGGCAGGCCAAGCACGGGCTTGCCGCCGGCCACGCCGATAATCGTCGGCTTGCCCGGCCGCGTGGCGACCCCATGCAGCAGCACGCCCGGCTCGCCTAAGGCGTCCAGCACCTGCGCCGTCAGATCGCGGGCGCTGACCGAGGAGCCGGCGCTGAGTACCAGCATATCTGCCTTCCCCAGGAGCATGCGGGCCGCCGCCAGCAAATCGGCCAGGTTGTCGCCGACGATGCCGCCGTAGATAGGGACGCCGCCGGACTGCACTGTCTGGCCGCCAATGGTGTAGCTGTTGATGTCGCGTATCTGGCCCGGCGCCGGCGACAGGTCAGGATCCACGATTTCATCGCCGGTCGCCAGGATGGCGACGCGCGGCTGGCGCGCCACCGGCAGCTCGACAATGCCCAGCGCCAGCAGGCCGCCCAGCTCTTGCGGGCGCAGCCGCTGACCGGCCGGCAGAATCGCCGCGCCGGCCTGTACGTCTTCGCCCACCTGCAGCACGTTTTGGCCGGCAGCCGCCGCGCGCAGCACCTCAATTTCATAGGGGAAGGCGCCGCCTTCCTGTAGTTGCTGGGTCAGCTCCACCTGGACCACGGCGTCGGCGGTTTCGGGAATCATGCCGCCGGTGTGGACCAGGGCCGCCTGGCCTGGGGCCAGGGTAAGGTTAGCCGCGCGGCCCATGGGGACCTCACCGATCACAGTGAGGAAGGCAGGCAGGCTTTCTGAGGCGCCGTGTGTATCGGCGGCCCGCACGGCGTACCCGTCCATGACGCTGCGGCGGAAGGAGGGCAGCGCGTGCGGCGCGTGGATGGGCGCGGCGGTGACCCGGCCCAGCGCATCCTGGGTGGCTACCAGCTCGGTTGGCGTGCGGTGGCTGAGGTGGGCAAGCAGCAGCGCCAGCGCTTCGCCCGGCGGCAGCACGTTGAAGAACTCCGGCATGGCTTAGCCGGCCGCCAGCGCGCGCAGCGCCGCTTCGTCCAGGATCGTGGTCCCCAGCTCCTGCGCCCGTTCCAGCTTGCCGCCGGCCGCTTCGCCGGCAACCAGGTAATCGGTATTGCGGCTCACGGAGCCGGTCACTTTACCGCCGCGGGCCTCGATAAAGGCGCGCGCCTCGTCGCGGGTCAGCGAAGGCAGCGTGCCGGTAATGACGAACGTCTTACCGGCAAAGGGCTGCGGTCCGGTTTCCGGCCGGCCCTCCTGGGCGAAGCGCAGCCCGGCCTCGCGCAGCCGCTGCAGCAGCCGCTGGTGGCGCTCGTCGGCGAACCAGGCGACGATGGATGCCGCCGTGCGCGGGCCAACGCCATCTATCGCCACCAACTCCTCTTCGCTGGCTTCCATGATCGCGTCGATGCTGCCAAGTGCGTCGATCAGCAGGCCGGCAATCACGCCGCCGACAAAGGGAATGCCCAGCGCGGTCAGCAGGCGCACCGGCGACTGCTGCTTGCTGGCCTCGATTCCCGCCAGCACGGCGTCGGCCTTCTTCTCGCCAAAGCCTTCCAGCTCAAGCAAAGCGTTGCGCTCCAGGTAATAGATGTCGCTCACATCATGAATGAGCCCCTCGTCGATGAGCGTGACGCCTGTCTCTTTGCCAAAGCCGGCGATATCCATTGCGCCGCGGCTGACGAAATATTCCACGCGGCGCACCAGCTGCTCCGGGCAGGCCGGGTTTTCACAGTAGACGGCTACCTCACCCGGCACCTGTGTCGTCGGCGCTTCGCAGAAGGGACAGCGCTGCGGCGGCGTAATCGGCTGCTCGTCGCCCTGCCGCTGCTCGACAACCGGCCCGACCACGTAGGGAATGACGTCGCCGGCGCGCTTGACAATCACGGCGTCGCCGACGCGGATGTCCTTGCGGGCAATCTCCTCGAAGTTGTGCAGCGTTGCGTGCTGCACGACCACGCCGCCAATCTCTATCGGCTCCAGCAGCGCGTTGGGCGCCAGGACGCCGGTCCGGCCCACATTGACCACCAGCTCCTTAAAGCGGGTCACCTTCTCCTGTGCCGGGAACTTGAGGGCCAGCGCCCCACGCGGGTCTTTGCCCACGTAGCCGAGCCCGGCCGCCAGCGGCTGATCGTCAATCTTGATAACCAGGCCATCTACTTCGTAGTTGATGGCATTGCGCGTCTCGCGCCGCCACTCCTCGTAGCAGGCGGCGATTTCGTCCAGCGTCTCGCAGCAGCGGGCGTCCGGGGAGACCGGGAAGCCCAGCGCGCGCAGCAGCTCAAGCCGCGCCCACTGGCGCTCCGGCACGTCGCCACCCTCCCAGGCCACCACATCGTAGACGTACAGGGCCAGCGGGCGGGCAGCCGTTATCTGCGGGTCAAGCTGGCGCAGCGAGCCGGCGGCAGCGTTGCGCGGGTTCATATAGGTGCGCTCGCCGGCGTCGAGCAGGCTGCTGTTGAACGACTCGAAGCGGTCCAGGGGGAAGAAGACTTCACCGCGCACGACGAAATAGGCGGGCGCCTTGACTCCGGCGCGCGGATCGGCGGGAATGCGTTTGGGCAGGGCGCGCAGGGTGCGCAGGTTCTGCGTCACATTCTCGCCAACGCTGCCGTTGCCGCGCGTCGCCCCCTGGGTAAAGCGGCCGTCCTCGTAGGTCAGCACGACGGTCAGGCCGTCGATTTTCGGCTCGACCACGTAATCAATCTGCTCCCGGCCGGCGGGCAGCAGCCGGTCGAGGCGCTTGCGCCAGGCATATAGCTCCTCGACGCTGTGGGCGCTGGTCAGGCTGAGGATGGGCGCCGGGTGCGCTACTTTGGCGAAAGCGCCCAGCGGCTCGGCGCCGACGCGCCGGGTGGGCGAGTCGGCGGTCGCCAGCTCCGGGTGGGCCTCTTCCAGCGCCTGCAGCTCGGCGAAGAGGGCGTCGTAGTCGGCGTCGGAGATGACCGGATCGCTGAGCACGTGGTAGCGGTAGAGATGATAGTCAATCTCCTGCCGCAGCTGTTCGGCTCGCCTTTCCCAGTCAACGTCTCCTGAGGCAGTCATGGCAAATCCTCAAAACGGGAAGCGTCCAGCTCGCGCCGCAGCCGTTCTTCGGCAGAGAGGGCTGCCGGCTCTTCTACCTCGTCGCCGGCCAGCTCGCGCTCCGCTTCCGCCAGCTGCTGGGGAGCGACACGCCGGGTGAAGCTCCACTTGCCGCAGTGGCGGCAGCGGTCGAAACGGCCGGCGAGGAGGTTGAATGACCAGATATGGTAGGCAAATGGGCGGCCGCAGTGGGGGCAGACAGTGCCGCCAATGAGGCCGTAGTTGGCGCCCGACTCGTTGCGCGTGAGGAAATAACGCAGCGCCAGCAGGCCGAGAGAGATGCCGACGACGACGACTAAGAAGAGGTTGGCAGTGCTGGCCGGCACAAACTCTCGCCGTATCGTGTTCGATGGCAGCGCTTCGCCCGCGGCCGTATAGCCGATGGCCTGCATCGTGTGCCAGCCGTCAGGGTAGCCCCCGGTGCTGAACTGCAGCGCGAATGGGGCTTCGTCGTCTACGCCGATGACGTGCTCGTCGATGACGAAATCGACGCGGACGACGTCCTCGGGCGCGGTGACGCGCATGGAGAAGCGACCCTGCATCCGCAGCCCGCTGCCATAGCCGAAATCGCGCCGCAGGCGCAGCGCCACGGCCGGCTCTTCCTCCTGGGCGGCGGCGGGCAGAGCCAGGAGCAGCATGAGAAAGAGTGTCAGCCAGATAGTTCGTCGGCAGTGCATAGTGTCATTCCTCTTAGCTGTTGGGCGTGGCGGTAGCGGCGCCCTCGTCGCCGGGCGCGGCGGGCGTGCCCTCGGCGGTCGGCTCAACGGTAACAGGCTCCGAGCCGGGGGCGGCAGACGGCTCCAGGAACTGCCCGGCGACCCAGCCTTCGGCGCCGGCCGGCAAGCGTACCTGCCACCAGATGAAGTCGCCGCCTTCCTCGGGCCCGCCAATAACCTGCATGACCGTCCCTTCGGGGACGTTCTGCAGACTCGTGGTCAGCGTGCTGGGGCCGCCGCGGAGCGTCAGGCCGGCGTTGCCGGTGCCCACTACCCGGGCGAAATAGCCTACCGTCACCGTATCCGGCGGCTGGGCCAGATTGCGCGTGGGGGCCGGCGTGAAAGTGGGAATCGGCGTTGGCGCCACCCGCTCTACTGTCGGCGAAGGGGGCGCGGTGGGCGGCGCGGTAAGACGGATAATTTCCGGCGTGGGGAAGGCGACGGCCAGCGGCTCGCGCGCCAGCATGCGATTGACCAGCAGGAAGGCCAGCGCGATGCCGACAATGGTTACCAGGATGCCCAGCCCCAGCCAGAGCCAGGGGAATGGCTCGCCGTCGCCGCCAAAACGGCGTGGCCGCCGCGGGCGCAGCTCACTGTCCCGTGGGTCAGGGGGTCTCTCGTAGCGAGCCATCTGCTGTCGTTCGCTCCTGTGGTTTAGCCTGCATCTCTGTCGGCGAGATAGGCCAGCAACTGCTCCAGCGGCCAGGTGTTGACGATATCGGCGGCGGTTGCCCAGCCGCGCTGCGCCGTCGCCACGCCAAAGGGCATGAGGTCGAGCTCTTCGGCGCGGTGGGCGTCTGTGTTGATGGACATCTTCACGCCCAATTCCACGGCCAGGCGCACGTGCTTATCGCGCAGGTCCAGGCGGTGGGGATTGGCGTTGATTTCCATGATTGTGCCGGTCCGCCGCGCCTCCTTAAGTAACGTCTCCATGTCGAGGTCGGCGCCCGGCCGGTCGGGAATGAGGCGGCCCGTCGGATGGGCCAGCATGTCGACGTGCGGGTTCTCCAGGGCGGCCAGGGCGCGCTGCATCACCTGTTCGCGGCTCTGGCTCAGCCCAGTGTGCAGGCTGGCGGCGACGAATTCAAGCTGCGCCAGCACCTCGTCGGGAAAATCGAGCGTGCCATCGGCCCTGATTTCCATCTCCGTCGCGTGCAGGATGCGGAAGTCGGGGCCAAGCGCCTCGTTGGCCGCGCGCACTTCCTCGCCCTGGGCCAGCAGGCGTTCGACGGTGAGGCCGCCGGTGACGCCGAGGCTGTAGGAGTGGTCGGTAATGGCGATATAGCTCAGCCCGCGCTCTTTAGCGGCGCGGCCCATTTCCAGCACGCTGAGCTTGCCGTCTGACCAGGTAGTGTGCATCTGCAGGTCACCGCGGATGTCACTATCCTGGACGAGGGCCGGCAGCCGCCCGCGCTGCGCTGCCTCAATCTCGCCCCGGTCCTCGCGCAGCAGCACGGGAATGAAGGGCAGCCCGAGCACGGCGTAGACCTCTTCCTCGGTCGCGCACAGGATTTCGCCCTCGGCCGTGACCTGGCCGTCGACGATGGGCCGGAAGGAATGCTCGTTGAGGCTCAGCCCCTGCTTGAGCGCCAGCTCGCGCAGGCGGATGTTGTGCGCCTGGCTGCCGGTGAAATAGGAGAGCAACGTGCCCCAGCGCTCCTCGGGCAGGACGCGCAAATCGGCCTGCATGCCGCTGTATAGCTGCACGGTCGTCTTGGTGGGGCCACTGGCGACAATTTCCTCTACCTGCGGCAGCTGCTTAAAGCGGGCCATGATATCGGCCGAATCGTGCGCCGCCACCAGCAGGTCAATGTCGCCAATGGTTTCGCGCATGCGGCGCAGGGAGCCGCCGACAGCCCAGCGGGTAACCCCGGGCATGTCGGCCAGGGCCAGCAGCAGCTCTTCGGCTACGGGCGCGGCTTTCCACAACGGCGTCCGATCGTCGCCGTGCCGTTCCAGCGCGGCCAGCGCCGTGCGGATATTGTCCTCGGTCTTACGGCCCATGCCCGGCAGTGTGCTGAGCTTGCCGGCCTCGACCGCTGCCTTCAGCTCGTCCAGCGTGGTGAGGCCCAGGGCATCATAAAGCGTCTTGACCCGCTTCGGCCCCAGCCCTTCGACGCGCAGCAGCGTCGTCAGCGAGGGCGGCACTTCACTCGCCAGCTTATCGTAGAAAGCCAGTCCCCCGGTCGTCAACATCTCCTCGATTTTCTCGGCAAGCGTGGCGCCAATGCCCGGTATCTGCTGCAGCTCGCCGGCGGCATAGACGGCGTTCACATCGCGGCCCAGGCCGCGTATACTCTCGGCGCCATTGCGATAGGCGAGAATGCGATGGAAGCTATCGCCGCGAATGGCGAGCATATCGGCAATCTGTTCCAGGATAGTGGCAACTTCACGGTTGTTCATATCTTTGGGATTATAGCGTCAGTTGGGCGTGCGCGCCCTCATTGCAATGGCTCCTGCCACATGTTACTATTCTCAGCGCTTACTAGACGCGCCGTCTAGCAGAAGTGTGATGAACGTCGAAAACATGGAAGGAGAAGAAAAATGAAAACCGCGAATCGCTACCTGTTATTGGTGGTGTTTCTCGTGCTTGCGCTGGTCGCCGTCGCTTGTAGCGGCGCGACCCCCAACGCCGGGAATACTGCGGATGACGTGCCGACAGAGGTGGCGGAGGAGCCGGCTCCTGAGGAGCCCACGGACACGCCTCCGGCCGAGGAACCGGCCGGCGAGCTGCTCACGCTTGAAGACCCCGATTGCCAGGGCCAGTTCCGCCGGATCCAGGCGACGGACGAGCACACAGTTGAGTTTGAGCTGTGTAACCCTGACCCGGCGTTCCTTTCTAAGATTGCCTTTACGGCCTTCGCCATCTGGCCTTCGGAATACCTGGAATCAACAGGCGGCAGCGGTGAGCTGCTGGAGCGTCCCATTGGCACCGGCCCCTACATGATGGAGAGCTGGAACCGTGGCGACAGCATCATCTACCGGCGCAATCCTGACTACTGGGGCGAGCCGGCCATCGCCGAGACGTTCGTCTTGCGCTGGAGCAGCGAGGCGGCGGCCCGCCTGCTGGAGCTGCAGTCGGGCACCGTCCACGGCATCGACAACCCGGGCCCTGACGACTTCGAGACGATTGCCGACGATCCGAACCTCCAACTGGTCGAGCGAGACCCCCTAAACATCTTCTACGTCGGCTTTACCAACACCTTTGAGCCGTTCGACGACGTGAATGTGCGCCGGGCCATCGCTATGGGCCTTGACCGGCAGCGCATTGTAGACGACTTCTACCCGCCGGGATCGACGGTGGCGACGCACTTCGTGCCCTGCGCCATTACCAACGCCTGCGTGGGTGAAGCGTGGTATGAGTTCGACCCGGAAGCGGCTCGCGAGCTGCTGGCCGAGGCCGGTTATCCCGATGGCTTCGAGACGACGATCTACTACCGTGACGTCGTGCGCGGATACCTGCCCGAGCCGGGCGTTGTGGCCCAGGAGCTGCAGGTCCAGCTCGAGGAGAACCTGGGTATCACGGCCGCGATTGAAGTCATGGAATCAGGCGCCTTTATCGAGGCATCGGCCGCTGGGGACCTGAACGGCATTCACCTGCTTGGTTGGGGCGCGGACTACCCGCACGTGACCAACTTCCTCGACTACCACTTTGGCTCCGCGCAGACGCAGTTCGGCGATCCCTATCCGGAGATCTACGAACAGCTTGACCAGGGCCGGTCGATAGCCGACCTGGACGAGGCGGCCACGTTCTACGAGAGCGCCAACAACGCCATCCGCGACCTGGTGCCGATGGTCCCGATTGCCAACGGCGGCTCGGCCGCGGCCTATCAAGCCACAGTTGGCAATCCGCAGGCCAGCCCGCTCACCAGCGAGCTCTTCTATGTCACCGACCCAGGCGACGGCGGCGACCAGTTTGTCTTTATGCAGAACGGCGAGCCCATCAGCCTGTTCTGCGCCGATGAGACGGACGGTGAATCGCTGCGCGGCTGCGAGCAGGTCATGGAAGCGCTCTACGGCTACGAGATCAACGGCACCGATCCCATTCCCCATCTGGCCGAGGTCTGCGAGCCGAATGAGGATCTGAGCCTGTGGACCTGCACCCTGCGTCAGGGTGTAACCTTCCACGACGGCTCAGCGTTTGACGCCAATGACGTCGTGGCCACCTTCTCGATGGGGCTCGACGCATCTAACCCCCTGCATGTAGGGAACACCGGCGCGTTTGAGTATTATGGCACGCTCTGGGGCCTGATGAACGTCCCGGCTGAATAAGCAAGCGCTGCCTTGTCGAGCTGTACTTCTGCTAGGCTGTGAGTAGCAGCAGGCGAGGTGGTCCGGGTTACTCCGTTACCGCCTCGCCTGTTTCATTCAGGATGATGCGATGATCCAATATACCTTGCGTCGTCTATTGGCGGCGATTCCGGTGATACTGGGCGTGGTAGCCGTAGCCTTCATACTCGCGCGTGTCATTCCGGGCGATCCGTGCCGCGCCATTCTCGGCGAGAAGGCAACGGCGGCAGCCTGTGAACGTTTCAATGAAAACAAGGGTCTGAATGAGCCTATGTGGAAGCAGTTCACCATCTATATGGGTGACCTGGCCCGAGGCGATTTCGGCGAGTCAATCCGCTTCAAGCGACCGATTAGCACCATTCTCCTTGAGCGCCTGCCGCTGACGATGGAGCTGAGCATTATGGCGGTGTCGCTGGCGGTGCTGATCGGCGTGCCGTTAGGTATCCTCGCGGCCACGCGCCGCAATAGCATCGCCGACGTGCTCACCATGATCTTTGCCAATATCGGCGTCTCAATGCCGGTCTTCTGGCTGGGCCTGATGCTGGCCTACGTGTTTGCCCTGCTCCTCAAAGACACGCCGCTTGCATTGCCGCCGACCGGCCGCATCTCGCCTGGGGTCGTGCCCACGCCATTCTACCAGGTGCATGGCTGGGATGTTGCGCAGAGCGGGCTGCTGTCCACCCTCCTGACCTTTGTCGCCAACATGTATATCGTCAATGCCGTGCTCTCTATGGACTGGAATCTATTCACGGATGCCCTGAGACATTTGATTCTGCCCGCGGTGGCGCTGAGTACGATTCCAATGGCAATCATCGCGCGCATGACGCGCTCGTCGATGCTGGAAGTGTTGGAGCTGGATTACATCCGAACGGCGCGGGCGAAAGGCGCGACGCGTAACCAGGTGGTGTTCAAACATGCCTTCCGTAATGCCCTGTTGCCCATCGTGACGATTACGGGTCTACAGATGGGCCTCGTGCTGAGCGGCGCCATTCTCACTGAGACGATCTTTAATCTGGCCGGCGTCGGCCGGGCCATGTACGAGGCGATTACAGCACGCGACTTCCCGATTATCCAGGGCTTCCTGATTGTCATTTCGGTTGGTTACGTGCTCATCAATCTGATTGTCGATCTTTCTTACGCCTATCTCGATCCACGGATTCGGCTGGAGTAGTCCAGGCAGCTGGTTGCAACCGTTCCTGACGAGTTGACCGGCGGCCCAGCTTTCGAGAGTATTTGATGACAACCATGACAGAGTCTGACCTGAACGTTGACGATCGGTCGGTGACAACGGTGGGTGATTACCGAGCCAATAGCCTCTGGCGGCTGACGCTGCGGCGGCTGCGCCGGCAGCGCTCGGCCATTGTAGGAGCGCTGATTCTGGGCCTGCTGGTTTTCGGCGCCGTTGCCGCGCCCCTGCTTACCTCATACGGGCCGGAAGACCGGCTGCGCGACGTGGGCCGCCGTGAAGGGCCCTGCATTCACCTGCTGGGCTGCCCCGAAGAGCAGCCGCAGCACATACTCGGCGTTGATGGCAACTTCCGCGATGTGTTCACTCGCATTCTCTACGGTGCGCGCGTTTCCCTTCGGGTCGGCCTGTTCACCGTAACCTTTGCCATCATGGTGGGCACGCTACTCGGCGCCGTCGCTGGTTATTTCGGGGGCTGGGTCGATCAGATCATCATGCGCATACTGGACGTGGTGCTGGCCTTTCCCTTCCTGCTCTTAGCAATCGCCATCGTCAGCATTTTAGGGGCAGGGTTGACGAACGCCATGCTGGCTATTGCGATTGTCACCATACCGCAGTACGCCCGGGTGGTGCGCGCCAGCGTGTTAAGCGTGCGCGAAATGGACTTTGTCGAGGCATCGCGGGCGTTAGGGTCCAGCCACACACAGATTCTGTTTGGCCGCATCTTGCCTAATGCGCTGCCGCCGCTTATCGTCCAGGGGACGCTGGGAATTGGCACGGCGATACTGGACACGGCCGCGCTCAGCTTCATCGGGCTAGGAGCCCAGCCGCCGACGCCAGAATGGGGCTACATGCTCTCCAGCGAGCGCAACCAGGTGTTCAGCGCGCCTCATCTGGTCTTCTTCCCTGGCATGGCGATTATGCTGACTGTGCTGGCCTTTAACCTGCTCGGCGATGGTCTGCGCGATGCGCTCGATCCGCGGCTGGCTCAGGCCGGAATTAAGCGTTAGGGCCGGTCGCACGGCCGGCCTCCGGGCATTTTCCCCACTGTTCTTTCAGATAGGGTCAGTGCACTGGCTGCCAGACGGACAGCCATCCTCCTGCACGCCATGTCCGGGTAAGAAGCCCGCACCCCCTTCTCTATCGGGTCGTTGGTAGATCCGGTCAATTCCCGTTGCTCCGCGGATCGTGACATGATAGGATATACAGGCACTGTCCAGACACACGTGTACAAAGCCGCACCAGTTCCTGTTAGACGAAAAACCGAAAGGAGAAAAGATATGCCAGTTTTGAGACGCATTGTATTGCTGGTTACCCTTCTGATTGTCGCCCTGCTCGTCGTCGCCTGTGGCGGCGACGTGGCGACTGATATTGAAGACGCAGCTGAGAGCGTCGCGACACAGGTGGCGGAGCAAGTAGAGCCCACCGAACCGACCGACGAGGCAGAGGAGCCGGCGGAAGAACCGGAAGAGCCGCCCGACGAGGCAGAGGAGCCGGCCGGTGATGGGCAGACGCTGATCATTGCTGGCGGCGTCGACGTCGAAAGCATGAACGTTCATGCGGCGACGGCTTCTCCTTCCTTCTCAGTTCTGGGGCACATCTACGAGCCGCTGTTCTCAATGAGCCCTGAAGGCGAGCTTGAGCCGCTGCTCGCCGAGAGCCTGGAGGAAGGCGACGAGGAGAACACCTACATCCTCACCTTGCGCCAGGGCGTTGAGTTCACCGATGGGACGCCGTTCAATGCGGATGCCGTTAAGGCCAACCTGGATCGGGTCCTCGACACGGAGAATGCTGCGCCGTTCCGCTTCCTGATCGATCGTGTCGAGGAAGTGGTGGTTGTCGACGACTACACCGTCGAGCTGCGCCTGACCAGCGACTTCGCGCCGCTGGGAGCCCACCTCTCGCACGACTCCCTTGGCATGATGAGCCCGGCCGCTATCGAGCAGGGTGCTGATTTCATGGCTGAGAACGCCATCGGCACCGGCCCATTCATGCTCTCCGAGTGGCGCCGCGACCAGGAAGTCACGCTGGTGCGCAATCCCAACTACTGGGGCGAAGCGCCAGCGCTGGCGAGTGTGGTCTTCCGTGTTATTCCTGAAGACGGCGCCCGCCTGATCGAGGTGGAAGCCGGCACGGTTGACGTGGCCGTGCGTGTGCCCCCGGCGGAAGCAGAGCGCCTGGCCGCCAGTTCGGACATCGAGATTACCAACGTGCCCGGCCTGCGCACCATCTACATCTTCTTCAATACCACGCAGGAGCCATTTGACGATGTGCGCGTACGCCAGGCCGTGAACTACGCGGTGGACGTGCAGGGCATCGTGGACGCGCTCTTTGAAGGAGCCGCCCGCGTCAGCGATGCGCCTATTGCGCCGGCTGTCTTCGGTTATAGCGCGCAGCCTGCCTACGAGCGCGACGTCGAGCGGGCGCGCGAGCTGCTCGCCGATGCCGGCATCGAGGAAGGGACGACCGTGACCCTCTATCACCCCACGGCCCGCTACATCCAGGACGCGCTGGTGGCCGACGCCGTGCGTTCGCAGCTCGCCGAAGTAGGTCTGAACGTCGAGCTGCAGACACTGGAATGGACGCAGTACGTGCCGCATGTGCGGCGTGAAGCGCCCGAGAACGACGTGCAGTTCGCCATGCTCGGCTGGGGCACGGTGACGATGGACGCCGATTACGGCCTCTTCGCCCTGTTCCACTCAACGGAGATTCCGCCGGGCTTCAACGGCTCGTTCTACCAGAACCCGGAAGTTGACGCCCTGCTCGACGAGGCGCGCACCACGCTGGACGAGACGCGCCGTCGCGAGCTGTATGATGAGGCGATTGCCATCATCTGGGAAGATGCGCCGTGGCTGTTCCTCTACAGCGAGGTTCAGCTCACCGCCGTTCGCAGCAATGTGGAAGGCTTCATCGTCCACCCGGATGAATCGCTGATCGCGACGTACGCGACCAAGCAGTAACAGCGAGTAAATAGCCGGGCTGGAGGCGAGTTAGCGGTGCGGTGCTCGCCTCCACCCGGCCATGCTCCTGCCTGCTCAACCTGCTTCCCTGGCGGCAGCGCCAGCGGCGCCGCGCCGGGAAGGCGAACAGAGTCAGGACTTTTCGCATGCTTTCCTACATCACACGCCGCCTACTGCTGGCTATACCCGTGCTTCTGGGCGCGTCCTTTATCGTCTTTGCCAGCGTGCGCCTGATTCCGGGCGACCCGGCTGTTGCCCTGGCCGGCGAGCTGGCCACGCCGGAATACCGGGCGCAGGTGCGCGAGCAGATGGGGCTGGACGAGCCACTGCTGGTGCAGTACGGCATCTACCTGCAGCGCGTCTTCGAGGGTGATCTGGGGCGGTCGGTGCGCAGCCGGGCGCCGGTCGTCGACGAGGTGATGGAGCGCACGCCGCGAACGCTGCAGTTGGCGGCCATCAGCCTCGTCCTATCGGCGGCCATTGGCATCCCTATTGGCGTCGTCTCGGCGACGCGCGCCAATTCCTGGGTTGACGCCGGCTCGATGCTCTTTGCCCTGCTCGGCGTCTCCATGCCTATCTTCTGGCTGGGCCTGATGCTAATGGGCCTCTTTTCCGTGCAGCTTCCGCGATGGCTGAATCTGAGCGGCCCCATCCTGCCGCCGACTGGCACGGAGAGCTGGAAGCATTTCGTCATGCCGGCGGTGGCGCTGGCCGCCAACTCGATGGCAATCCAGGCGCGCATGACGCGGGCGACCATGCTCGACATCCTGCGCTCTGATTACGTGCGCGCCGCCCGCGCCAAAGGCGTGAAAGAGCGCGACGTCATCTACAAACACGCGCTGCGCAACGCGCTGGTGCCCATCGTGACCATTATTGGCCTGCAGTTCGGCACGCTGCTCGGCGGCGCGGTCATCACCGAGACGGTCTTCGCCTGGCCGGGCATTGGCCGGTTACTGATTGAAGCCATCCGCAACCGCGATTATCCGATTATTCAGGGAGCGGTGCTATTCATTACCGTCGGTTTTGTGCTGGTTAATCTGTTGGTAGACATTCTCTACGCCTATCTTAACCCGCGCATCCGCTACGACTGAGCGACCTATGGCTACCGACTCCCTGCCCACCTCTGCCCCTGTCCGCGACGAGCTGCAGCCGATGCGCGAGCCGTACTTCGTTACGGTGGTGCGGCGGCTGGCGCGCAGCCCGGGTGCGGCCCTGGGCGGCATCATCGTCCTCGTCTTCCTCTTCATCAGCATCGCGGCCCCCTACATTGCGCCGCATGATTATGACCTGGCGAACTTTTCCCTGGCGCGGCAGGGGCCCAGCGCCGAACACTGGCTGGGCAACGACGAGATTGGCCGTGACCTCTTCTCCCGCCTGCTGCACGGCGCGCGCCTCTCCCTGATTGTCGGCTTCATTTCTGTGGGCATCGGCCTGGTCGTCGGCGTGCCGCTGGGGCTATTGGCCGGTTACTTTGGCGGTGTGCTGGACATGCTCAGCATGCGCCTGGTGGACATCCTGCTGGCCTTCCCCAGCATCCTGCTGGCAATCCTTGTGGTGGCCGTCTTTGGGCCCAGCCTCAATAACGCCATGATTGCCATTGGCATTGTCTCGATTCCTGTCTACGCGCGGCTTATTCGCAGCTCGACCCTGGCAGTGAAAGAGGAGATGTTCATCGAAGCCAGCCGCGTCATGGGCTCCGGCCACCTGTCGATTCTGGTGCGCCATATCCTGCCCAACACCTTTGCGCCCATCGTCGTCCAGTCCACGCTGCAGCTGGCAGCGGCCATCCAGGCTTCGGCCGCGCTCGGCTTTCTGGGGTTGGGCGCGCCGCCGGACGTGCCGGAATGGGGCAATATGCTGCAGAAGGGCCGCACCTATATCTTTTCCGCGCCGCACATTGTCGTCTTTCCGGGGCTGGCGACGATGCTCATCGTTCTCGGCTTCAACCTGCTGGGCGATGGGCTGCGCGATGCGTTGGACCCGCACCTGACGCACAGCCGCATGAGACGGCGCCGGCGCGGCTAGCGGCGATTGCGGCGGCCCGAGCAGGCAAAGAATAGAACGAAAAGCGCCCGGCGCATGGCCGGGCGCCTTGCTGCCTGGAGAGTTCGGGTCCGGCGCTCAGGTCGCCAGGTCGCCCTCGTAGGTCTCGACTTCGGTCGCTTCCGGCCCTTTCTTACGCTGTTCTACGTCGTAAAGGACCCACTGGCCTTCTTCCAGCGCCATCGGGTCTACCAGGGCGCTGGACTTGTGGAAGAAGATATCCTCGCCTGCGCCGCGGGCGATGAAGCCGTAGCCGCGCGACGGGTTGTACCACTTCAGACGCCCGATGTATTTGCCCGTCTCCGGGTCAATCTGCACCGTATCCGGCATCAGGTCATCGCGCTCCGGTCCGTCGGAGCTGACGACGGCCTCACGGGTGGCGGGCGCCGGCGCGCTGGGGGCCTCGCCAAGCTCGCTCAACGATTCCGGCTCGACCGGTAGCCCGGCCGCTTGCAGCCGCCGCTGCATCTCCACCGTAAAGACGAAACGGTTGCCCTCGTCGTCGGTCGCCCACTGGTCTCGATAGTTCATGGTCTGCTTCTCCTTTTTGCCGCAGCTCCTGGCGAGGCAATCATGCCAGGAGTGAAAGTTGTCCCGCGCTGCCCTCTCCGGCGTCGTCACTCTCCAGAGGAGCCCGGCCCGAGATGCGCACGATACCGCTGACCCCGTTGCCCGGTCCCAGCTTGAGGAGCTGCGCAGGCTTGATGTGACGCCCGCCTGTTTTGGTCTTGCCCAGCCGGATGGTTTTCGTCGTGCCCAACTCTGTCGTGATGATGATTCTTGTATCCTCGTCGCCGGCGACGGCGGCCACGACCTGCGCAGCCCCGGCCGGTAGGGCCAGGTTAATGACACCCTTACCGTGGCGGCCCTGCAATGGGTAATCGGACAGCCGCGAGGCTTTGGCCATGCCATTGTCCGTAATGCTCCACAGGTGCGTTCCGTTGCTTACCAGGTCTACGGCGACCACGCCGTCAACCAGGTCGTCTAGCTTGATAGCCATGACGCCGCCGGCGCGCAACCCCATGACCCGGACTTCGCTCTCGGCGAAACGGATGGTCTGCCCGGTAGCGCTTGCCAGAATAACCTCATCTGCACCGGTCGTCAAGCGAGCCCAGCCCAGGGCATCGTCCTCGCCAACGTGGACGACGACAAAAGGCTCGGCCGTGACGCCGGGCAGGTCGGCCAGGTCAATGCGCTTGCAGACGCCGCCCAGCGTCGCCAGCAAGAGAAAGCCGGCGGCGCTGGCAGGCACGACAATGGCGTCGGCCAGGTATTCCTGGCGCGCCAGCCGGGTGAGATTAGCCCAGTGGTCGCCGCTGCCCAGCTCGCGACTCTGCGAAATCTGGTGTACGGGCACGGCGGCCGCCAGCCCGCTGGCCGTGAAGAGGTAGAGGAGATCGTCCGTCCGCGCTTCCAGCATGATGCGCGGTAGCTCCCGCGGTTTGGCCGGGACCGGCATCATCTCGGCCGACGGGGTGCGGGCGACCGTTCCCTCCTGCCCGACGACGACCCAGGTCGGCTCGCTGGCGCTGAAGAGCGCGGAGACCCCCGGCTCGTCGCGGCTGCCGCCGACAATCTGCGTGCGGCGCAAATCGCCGTATCTGTCACGTAGCGCCAGCAGCTCCTCCTTGATGACGGCGCGTAGGAGCTGGGGGGTCGCCAGCAGCTGCTCCAGGCGCGCGATGAGCCGTAGCTTCTCGTCGTACTCATCTTTGATTTTCTGCCGCTCCAGCGCCGCCAGCCGCCGCAGCTGCATGTCCAGGATGGCCTGGGCCTGGATTTCGGTCAGGTTAAAGGTGCGCATGAGGTTGGCGCGCGCCGTCTCCGCGCTCTCCGAGCGGCGAATGAGATCGATAATGGCGTCCAGATGGTCCAGCGCCGTGAGCAGCCCCTGCAGGATGTGGGCGCGCTCGCGGGCGCGCGTCAGGTCAAACTGGCTGCGCCGCCGCACCACCTCAAGGCGATGCTCGAGGAAGTGGCGCAGCGCCTGCTTGAGCGTCAGCACGCGCGGCTCGCCGTTGACCAGGGCAATCATGATGATGCTAAAGGTGCTCTCCAGGGGCGTGAGCCGGAACAGCTCGGCCAGCACCTCTTCGGCCTCCACGTTGCGCGTCGTCTCCACGATAATGCGCATGCCGGTGCGGTCGCTTTCGTCGCGCAGGTCGGTGAGCCCCTCAATCTTGCCCTCGCGGTGCAGGTCGGCAATCTTGGCAATGAGATTGGGCTTGTTGGTCTGGTAAGGCAGCTCGGTAATGACGATGCGCGACTTGCTACGCCCCATCTGCTCGACATGGGCCCGCGCGCGCACGGTGACGCGCCCCCGGCCGGTGGCGTAGGCGTTCAGCAGCGCGTCCTGCTCCATGTCGCTGCGCTGGCGGAAGACGATGCCGCCCGTGGGAAAGTCCGGGCCCTTGACGAAGCGCATGAGCTCTTTCACCGTTATCTGGTCGGCGGTTTCCCACTGGTCCAGCATGTAGACCAGCGCGCCGACCACCTCACCCAGGTTGTGCGGCGGTATGTTGGTGGACATGCCGACGGCAATGCCCGAGGAGCCGTTAATGAGCAAGTTGGGGGCGCTGGCCGGCAGGACTTCCGGCTCCTCCATGGTCTCGTCGAAGTTGGGCAGGAAATCGACCGTATTCTTGGCGATGTCGGCGAGGAGGTCCTGGCCCAGCGGCGTCATGCGCGCCTCGGTGTAGCGCATGGCGGCGGCGGCGTCGCCGTCGATGGAGCCGAAGTTGCCCTGTCCCTCGACCAGCACGTAGCGCAGCGAGAAATCCTGGGCCATGCGCACCATGGCATCGTAGACCGACTGGTCGCCGTGGGGATGGTATTTGCCCAGCACCTCGCCGACCACACGCGCCGACTTGCGGAAGGGCTGGTCGGGCCGCAGCCCCATATCGTGCATGGCGTAGAGGATGCGGCGCTGCACTGGCTTGAGGCCATCGCGCACGTCCGGCAGGGCGCGCGAGACGATCACGCTCATGGCATAGCTGAGGTACGACTCGCGCATTTCTGCGTCGATGCTCACTTCTCGGACAAGCTCACGTTCCATGTCTGCACCTTCAGGGCGAAATTACCAGGCAATTGGCAACAAAAATGGGTGGACCGGTTCCGGCCCCCCCATTGCGGCGCTCTCAGGCTGCTGAAGGGTTTTCGCTACCAGACGTCGGGCGATTCCACAAGGAGATCGTCGCCCTCCACCCGCGTGCGGTAGCACGGCACCGGCGTAACCGCCGGCAACCTTACCGCGTCACCATCCCGGATGTCAAACCGCGCCCCGTGCCGGGGGCACTCGATTTCGTAGCCATCCAGCTCACCCTCTTCCAACGGGCCGCCGTCGTGGGTGCAGATGTCGGCAATGGCATAGAAACGGCCGCCCACGTTGAAGACGACGACCGTCTCTTCTTCAAAATCAAACCAAAGACGTCCCCCCTCGGGGATGTCGCTTACCTTACATACTTTGACAAAGTCGTCCATCTGGCCTCCAGGAAGCTGCAATGAAGCCCGCTCGCCGCTCCCGGGCGCCGGCGGGCTATGGGTCATGAATATCTCCCGGCTCGGGCAGCCCGTAGGCGCCCGCTTTGAGCACTTTTAGCGAGAGCAGGGCGCATTTGACCCGCGCCATGCTCAGAGGCACGCCAATCAGGTCAAGCAGACGCTCCTTGGGAAAGGCCTTAATCTCGGCCAGTGACATGCCTTTAATCTCTTCGGTGAGCAGGGAAGCCGAGGCCTGGCTGATGGCGCAGCCTTCGCCGCGCCAGGAGACAGCGGCCACGCGCTGCTGCTCGTCCAGCCGCACCTCAATGCGGATGACGTCGCCGCAGAGCGGGTTATCCTCTTCATAGGAGAAGTCGTGCGGCTCCAGCTCGCCAAAGTTGAGTGGGTTTTCGTAGAGGTCGATTATCTGCTCGCGGTAAAGGTCGCTGCTACTCATGGTCAGTTCCTTGCCGGGCGGTTAGAGCCGAAAGACCTGGCGGGCGCGCTGTAGGCTCTCCACCAGCCGGTCAATTTCGGCAGTGGTGGTGTGCACGTAAAAGCTGGCGCGCGCCGAGGCGGAAACGCCCAGCTTGCGGTGCAGTGGCATAGCGCAATGATGGCCGGCGCGGATGGCAATGCCATCTTCGTCGGCCAGCTGGGCAATATCGTGAGGGTGCAGGCCGGCGAGGGTGAAGGCGGCCAGCCCACCTTTCTGCGCGGCCGGCGGGCCGATGAGCGTCAACCCCTCGATTTCGCTGAGCGCCTCCAGAGCATAGCTGGTAATGAACTGCTCGTGCCCGTGCACGTTCTCCATGCCCAGCGCGCTCAGGTAGTCCACGGCGGCGCCGAGGCCCACCGCTTCGGCGATGGCCGGCGTGCCCGCCTCGAACTTATAGGGCAGGTCGTTGGGCACAAAACCCTCGTAAGTGACGCGCCGGATCATGTCACCGCCGCCCATGTAGGGGGGCATCTCCTCCAACAGCGGTCGCTTGCCATAGAGAATGCCGATGCCAGTTGGCCCGCACATCTTGTGGCTGGAGAAGACGAGGAAGTCGCAGTCCAGGTCGGCCACGTTGACGGGCATATGGGGCACTGACTGCGCGGCGTCGACAAGCGTCAGCGCGCCGGCCTGGCGCGCGGCGGCTACCAGCTCCCTGACCGGCGTGATCGTCCCCAACACGTTGGACATGGCCGTGAAGGCGAAGATTTTCGTGCGCGGGGTGAGCAGCCTGTCGAGCTGGCTCAGGTCGAGCAGGCCGTTGGCCGTGGCCGGCAGATAGCGAATAGTCGCACCGGTCTCGGCGGCAAGCATCATCCAGGGCACGAGATTGGCGTGATGCTCCATTTCCGTGAGCAGGATTTCGTCGCCCGCGCCGATGTGGCGGCGTCCCCAGCTGCTGGCGACGAGGTTGATGGCCTCGGTCGCATTGCGCACGTAGATAATGGTTGCCGGGTCGGGCGCGCCAATGAAACGGGCAATCTTCAGGCGGGCGCCTTCAAAGGCGTTGGTCGCCGCCTCGCTGAGATGGTGGATGCCGCGGTGGACGTTGGCGTGGTGGGCCCGGTAATACTGGTCCATCGCCTCAATCACCTGGCGCGGCTTCTGCGACGACGCCGCGCTGTCGAGATAGACCAGCGGCACGCCGGGGCGTATTTCCTGATGCAGGATAGGGAAGTCTGCGCGCACGCGCTCGACGTCAAGCATAGCTCACACTCATCTTCTTTGTTCGCTCTTTTGTACCGCTATGGCCTGACCCTTACAACTTCTGCCGGCTTGCCTTGCCCGGCCGCCGTGGCGGGTCTGGTTACGTGGCGCCGCCGTCGCGTGAAGGATTCTCGATGGGGGCGCCGACGAGGTTGCCCCACTCGGTCCACGATCCGTCGTAGTTGCGCACCGAGGGGTAGCCCAGCAGGTAGCGGAGCACGAACCAGGTATGGCTGCTGCGCTCGCCGATACGGCAGTAGGCGATCACGTCCTGATCGGGCGCCAGGCCCTGTTCCTGCTCGTAGATGGCGCGCAGCTCGGCGGCGCTCTTGAAGGTGCCGTCCTCGTTGACGGCGCGGCTCCAGGGCACGTTGACTGCGCCGCGGATGTGGCCGCCGCGCAGGGCGCCTTCCTGCGGGCTGCCGGGCATGTGCAGCAGCTCGCCGCTAAACTCCTGCGGGCTGCGCACATCTACCAGCGGGTTGTCGCCGGCGATATGTTGCAGCACCTGGTCGCGGAAAGCGCGGATCTCGGCGTCGTTGCGCTCGCCGGCGCGATAGTCCGTTGGCGCGAAGGAAGGCGTCTCGCGGGTCAGCTCGCGCCCTTCGGCCAGCCATTTCTGGCGGCCGCCGTCCATGATTCTGGTCTTTTCGTGGCCGAAGAGCTTGAAGACCCAGAGCGCGTAAGCCGCCCACCAGTTGTTCTTATCGCCATAAAAGACCACGGTCGTCTCATTGCCGATGCCGTGCCGCTGCATGAGCGCTGCAAAGGCCGGCGCATCAATATAATCGCGGCGGATAGGGTCGTTCAGGTCGGCAACCCAGTCGATGTGGACGGCATTGGCAATGTGGCCCGTGCTGTAGAGCAGCACGTCTTCGTTGGATTCGACCAGACGGATGTCGTCTGTCCGGTGTAGATTCTGCGCTACCCACTCTGTGCTGACCAGCACATCTGGCTCGGTGTATCCCCTATCCTCCATCGCGGTCTCCTTTACTATGTGTCGGCGCCTCTAATGATGAAAAGCGGTGGCAGGACAACGGTTCCCCGCCGCCAGCCACCGCCTTGTAGTTCGCACCCCGGTAGGTCGGGTCTTCGACCCGACGGCGGGTAACAAACCCGCCCCACCTTACCCCATCTTATCCAGGATGCGGCCGGCAATGCGCTCGCGCACCCCTGCAAAGGGAACGCGCTGCATGACCGGATCGAAGAAGCCCTGGACAATCATGCGGATAGCCGTCTCGCGGTCGATACCGCGGCTCATCAGGTAGAAGATCTCCAGCTCGTCGAGATGGCCGACCGTCGAGGCATGGGTGCAGCGCACGTCGTCGGCCTCAATCTCCAGGCCGGGGATAGAGTCGGCGCGCGCCGTCCGGTCCAGGAGCAGATTGCGGTTAGCCTGAAAGCCGTCGATACGCTGCGAGTCGGGAAGCGCTTTAATCATACCCTGCCACACCGAGCGGCCGCGGTCCTTGAGCGCGCCTTTGTAGAGGAGGTCGCTCACCGTGTCCGGCGCATTGTGGTTCTGCTGCGTGTCCAGATCGAAGTGCTGGCGTCCGTTGACGAAGAAGAGGCCGGACATGCGCGCCCAGCTACCCCGTCCGTCCAGCTCAGCCGTCTGGAACGACTTGCTGAGGCGCGTGCCCATAGCGCCAATCACCCAGTCCAGGCGGGCGTCACGCCCCACCCGGCCGCGCTCATGGGTGAACAGCCAGGTGTTTTCGCCAAAGTCCTGCAGGTTGACGTAGATGAGGCTGGCGGCATCGCCGACAATCAGCTCGATAACGCCGTTATGCAGCGCCGGCGCGCTGCCGGTCTCCGAGGCGTATTCGTCGATGACCGTGGCTTCCGCGCCCTCTTCGAGGACGACGAGAGTGTGGGTATAGGTATTGCCGTTGACGGCCCAGAGGGCGCTGTGCAGCGGCGCGGCCGCCTTGACGTTGCGCGGCACGTAGACAAAGGTGCCGCCGCGCCAGAAGGCGGCGTGCAGCATGGCGAACTTGCCTTCGTCAGGCCGCACGGACTGGGTCATGAAGTAGCGCTGCACCAACTCCGGATGCTCGCGCACGGCGGTGTGCATGTCGGTGAAGATGACACCTTGCTGCTTCAGCTCATCACTCAGCTCGTACTTGGTGACAACACCATTGACCTCGACCAGCACGCCGCCGGCCTGGTCCTCGGTGAGCTGCTCGGCCAGGTAGGCCGGCACTTCCACGCCGGCGCCGGCGCCGTTCAGCGAGGGACCGAACTGGTCCAGTCGGAAGCGGCGCAGGTCGGTGCGCCGCCAGGGCTCGTCCTGAGTGGTAGGCACGGGCGTCTGCGCGAACTGGTCCCAGGCGCGCAGCCGTAGCTCGCGCATCCAGTCCGGCTCGCCAAACATAGCCGAAAGCTGTTCGACGGCTTCTCTGCTATAGGTGGTTTCTGTATTTGCCAGGTTGATCGTCATATCTCTATCGCTCACTAACCAATCGAGCCTTCCATCTGGAGCTGGATGAGGCGGTTCATCTCAATGGCGTACTCCATCGGCAGCTCCTTGACGAGCGGCTCGATGAAGCCGTTGACGATGAGGGTATTTGCCATCTGCTCGTCAATGCCACGGCTCATCAGATAGAAGAGCTGCTCTTCGCCGACCTTACTGACGGACGCCTCGTGACCGATGGTCACGTCGGCCTCGTCAATCTCGATGTAGGGATAGGTGTCGGAACGGCTCTTGTCGTCCAGCAGCAGCGCGTCGCAAACGACGTTGGAGCGCGAGCCTTCCGCGCCCTCGTGCACTTTGAGCAGGCCGCGATAGGAGCTGCGGCCACCGGCCTTGGAAATCGACTTCGAGATAATGCGGCTGCTGGTCCGCGGCGCCACGTGCACCACCTTACCGCCGGCGTCCTGGTGCTGGCCCGTGCCGGCGAAGGCAATGGAGAGAATCTCGCCGTGCGCGCCCTCTTCCATGAGGTAGACGGCGGGGTATTTCATCGTCACCTTCGAGCCCAGGTTGCCGTCCACCCACTCCATCGTCGCGTCCTGGTAGGCGACGGCGCGCTTGGTGACCAGGTTGTAGACGTTGTTCGACCAGTTCTGGATGGTGGTGTAGCGGCAGCGGCCGCCCTTCTTGACGACGATCTCGACCACAGCCGAGTGCAGCGAGTCAGAGGTATAGATGGGCGCGGTGCAGCCCTCGACGTAGTGCACGTAAGCCCCTTCATCCACGATGATCAGGGTGCGCTCAAACTGGCCCACGTTCTTGGCGTTAATGCGGAAGTAGGCCTGCAGCGGCATCTCCACGTGCACGCCCGGCGGCACGTAGATAAAGCTACCACCCGACCAGACGGCAGTGTTGAGCGCCGCGAACTTGTTGTCGTTGTGGGGGATGATGGTGGTGAAGTATTCGCGTACCAGCTCGGGATACTGGCGCAGTCCCTCGTCCATACCGAGGAAGATGACGCCCTTATCCTCCAGCTCCTTCTTGATGTTGTGATAGACGACCTCGGACTCATACTGGGCCGCCACGCCAGAGAGGAACTTCTGCTCCGCCTCGGGGATGCCCAGCTTGTCGAAGGTGCGCTTGATGTATTCGGGCACGTCGTCCCAGTCGTCTTCTTGCTGCGGCGCCGGCTTAATGTAGTAGTAGATGTTGTCGAAGTCGATGCCGCTCAGGTCAGCGCCCCACTCAGGCATCGGGCGCTCCAGGAAATGCTGCAGCGCCTTGAGGCGCAGCTCCAGCATCCATTCCGGCTCGTTCTTCATCATGCTTATCGAGCGCACGACCTCTTCGCTCAGGCCACGCTCGGCCTTGAAGACATAGTCCTCGTCGTCGGCAAAGCCATACTTCGACGCGTAATCGGCGTTGACGACGGCGACAACTTCTTCCTCGGTCAGGTCCTGGCGTTCAAATAGATCCGTCATTTACGCCTCCTGGGCAGTGCCGTGCTTCTCGCGCAGCCAGTCGTAGCCCTTCTCTTCCAGTTCCAGCGCCAGCTCAGGGCCGGCGCTCTCCACGATGCGCCCGCCCATCATGACGTGCACATAATCGGGCTTGATATAATTCAGAATCCGCTGGTAATGGGTGATGACCAGGACGCCCATGTTGAGCTGCTCTTTGAGCGTATTGGCGCCCTCGGCGACGACGCGAAGGGCGTCGATGTCCAGGCCGGAGTCGGTCTCATCCATAACGGCGATCTTCGGCTCCAGCGTCGCCATCTGCAGGATCTCGTTGCGCTTCTTCTCGCCGCCGGAGAAGCCTTCGTTGAGATAGCGGCCGGCAAACTTGTGGTCCATGTGGAGCATGTCCATCTTTTCCTTCAGCAGGCGGCGGAAGGCCGGGATGGAAATGCCCTTGTCCTCGGAGTCGGCGCTGCGGCGGCGGGCATTCATCGCTTGGCGCAGGAAGTTCGCCACCGTGACGCCGGGGACGGCGACCGGATACTGGAAGGCGAGGAAGAGGCCCGCACGCGAGCGCTCGTCCGGCTCCATCTCCAGCAGGTCTTCGCCCTCAAAAATTACCTGTCCCGCCGTCACTTCGTAAGCCGGATGGCCGGCCAGCGCGTAAGCCAGTGTGCTCTTCCCCGACCCATTAGGCCCCATGAGGGCATGGATTTCGCCCCCCTGGACCAGTAAATCAATACCTTTGAGGATCTCCTGATCCGCAATGGCTACATGCAGGTTTCTGATCTCCAGTGCCGTCATCGATTCTACAATCTCCTTTGCTACCCAGATTCCTGAGGCATGGCGCCGCAGGCAGGCATGGTCGTTCCATTTGCCTATCGTCGAGCAGCCTCGAGTATATCACAGGGGGATCACAGGGTCAATATTTATGATAATAATCATAAAAATAGCACAAATTGACAAAAGCCAGGGGGCGTGCTAGAATCTGCCCATCGTGGCGGCGGATTCTCAGCCTGGTACGGTGCGCGTCGCCGGCCGGCCCCGCCCTGCGGGATGCCACAATAGCGTCCAGGGATTGTATCGTGAAATCTGGCATGGACAACCATAAGGTAACGACCCGCGACATCATCTTGCGTACCATTCGGCAGCGCCACCAGGCGACGGTCAACGAGCTGGCGGAAGCAGCCGACGTCTCGCCGGTCACCGTCCGCCACCACCTCAATGCGCTGCAGGCCGACTCCCTGCTGGAGCTGGAGAGCGTGCGGCGCAAGGTGGGCCGTCCCTATCACGTCTATAGCCTCAGCGAGAAAGGGCTGGAGCTATTTCCCAAGCGCTATGCCACGCTCAGCCAGCGGCTGCTGGAAGCGCTGAAGCAGCAGTTCCCGCCCGACGTGGTGCGCAATATCTTCCGCGGCGTGGTCGAGACGATTGTGGCGGAGCACCGCGCCGACTTTGAGTCGCTGAGCTTCGAAGGCCGCGTGGCCTATCTGGTGGAGCTGCTGGCCGAGGAGGGCTTCCTGGCCCGCTGGGAGAAGCGTGACGGCCGCTACCATCTCACCGAATATAGCTGCCCCTACCGCTCGCTGGGGAGCGAGCACGCGGAGATCTGCAATCTCGACCGCGACCTGATGATTGCCGTCCTGAATACTGAAGTAGAGCAGCATAGCTGTATGCTCGGCGGGGATAGCTGCTGCGAATTTTCATTTGTTCCCCCGTCGGCCGTTAACGCCGACTCTGGCCAGCGCCGCCGCCAAAAGGATAATGAGGAATGATTACCAGTAAAGACGAAGAAATCATGGAGGCCCTGCGCGAGGTGATCGACCCGGAGATTGGCCTCAACGTGGTCGAGCTCGGCCTCATCCGCAACCTGGAGATTGACGACGAGGGTAACCCCCACATCGTCATGATCATGACCACCCCCTTCTGCCCTTACGCGCCGCAGCTCATCGAGCAGGTGCGGGTCAAGGCGACCCAGGCCAGCGGCATGCGGGCCACGGTGGAGATGGGCACCGAGCTGTGGGACCCGTCGCTAATGGAAGAGGGCGCCGGGGGCGACTGGGGACTCTTCTAGCAATGCCCATGCAGGCGGCCCCGGCTCCAGGCCGGGGCTTTTTTCATCCCAGCCAATGACGCGTTTGAATCTATTAGACCTCGATCGTCCTGCCCTGACGGCGCTGGTAGCGTCGTGGGGCTACCGGCGCTTCCATGCGGAGCAAGTTTGGGACTACCTCTACCGGCGGCGGACGTTGCGAGTCGAGGAGATGGTGGAGCTACGGCCCGATTTGCGCCGCCGGCTGGAGGCGGAGGCTGCCGTAGCCTGGCCGGAGCTGGCGCTGGAACAGCAGAGCCGGGACGGCACGCGCAAGTTCCTGCTGCGCCTGGCCGACGGCGAACTGATCGAAGCGGTGCTCATGCCCTACCGCGACCGCTACACGGCGTGCATCAGCAGCCAGGTCGGCTGCGCCATGGGCTGCGTCTTCTGCGCCACCGGGCAGATGGGCTTCAATCGCCACCTCAGCGCCGGCGAGATTGTTGGCCAGATCCTCTATCTGCAAGAAGTAGCAGCGGCCGGACAGCGCGAGCTGCGCAATGTCGTCTTCATGGGCATGGGCGAGCCGCTGCATAACTACGACGCGACGATGACGGCCATCGACATCCTCACCGACGATAAGGGTCTGGCGCTGGCGCCGCGCCACCTGACGCTGAGCACGGTCGGGCTCGCTCCTGCCATCCGGCGCCTGGCCGACGAGGGGCGCGGCGTGAATCTCGCCGTCAGCCTGCACGGGGCGACCGACGCCGAGCGGCGCGCGCTGGTGCCGGTGGCCCGCCGCTGGACGCTGGCGGAGCTGATGGACGCCTGCCGCTATTACGCGGAGAAGCGGGGGCGGCGCATCTTCTTTGAGTGGACGCTGATTGCGGGGGAGAACGACACGCCGGAGCAGGCGCACGCCCTGGGCCGGCTGCTGCAGGGGACTGACGCCCACGTGAACGTCATCCCGCTCAACCCGACCGGCGACTATGGCGGCGCGCCCAGCCGGCGCGAGGCGATTGCCGCCTTCAAGGCCATTCTGAGCGACTATGGCCTGCCCAGTACCACACGCCAGCGCCGCGGCCTGGACATCGAAGCCGGCTGCGGACAGCTGCGGGAGCGGGTGACATCTCTACAGTGAGTCTTCGGTTTCTTATCGCCCATAGTGGGCTACGGGCCCGGCGGTATGCCTCGCGTCTTAATTAGAAACTGGCGGGCCTCTTCTGGACTCCGAAAAGCGTACAGGATCGGATTTCCATCCTCATCTTCATCCGGTACCAGCACCAGATCCACTTCCTGCAGCTGTGCCCTGTAAAGAGAGTTGAACGCTTCCCCTTCATAACGGCGCCCTTCAAAGATGACCGGCACGGGAGAGAACCAGGAATCATCGTCGGTCACACCAAGTGACTTTAGGATTTGTGCTCTGGCACTCCCTGAACTGCTGATAGCGGCGGCAAGCATCAGGAGCACGAACAAGGCAGCCGCTGCCAGCCGCCACGCCCGCTGGCCGGTCAAACGTTGTTGGGAGCGGGCCAGATCAGGAAAGACTGGTTGTGGAGCAGCAGCGCGAAGGCCAAAGAGACGCCGGGCGAAGCGCAGGTCGGCAGCATCGTCCGGCGCAAGCGTTGGTGGAATCTCCTCTCCGTGCTCGATGGCGTTAAGCCATTTATCGAACTCGTCGTCTGGTAGTTGCTTCATTTTTCGTCCAGGTAGACGCGCATTTTGCGCAGCGCCCGTCTCAATCGTTGAGCGACATTCGCCTCTGACAGCCCGAGGACGGCCGCAATAGAGCGATTTGTTTCCCCAGATCCAAAGCGCAAGGAGATGATGTCCTGATCAACAGCATCTAGCTGGCACAAAGCATCGTGAATGTGACGCCACGCTTCACGGCGCTCTACTTCGGTGGAAACCTTATTCGTCGCCGCAAGCTCGTCAGATAGCGGAACCAGGGTTGCGCTGCTCTTCCGATACTGGTCAATCACGACGTGGCGAGCGATGGCCCAGAGCCAGGCCTTTGCAGTTCCCTTATCGGGATGGAAGCTATCGCGTCTGGCCCATGCTTTGCTAAATATATCTGCCGTAACATCCTGAGCGTTGTCGCGACCCAGCCGGTAAGCCACGTATCTGTAAACGGAATGCACGTGTTCTTCGTAGAGAAGGCGAAATGCCTCTCTATCCAGTTCCTTCTCTCGCACCAACAACACACGCAAGCTGGATGTGGCCATACCGTCAACGATTAGTGGCAGCGATAATCATCAAACCCGAAGCCGTGGACATAGCCAGGTGAGGTTGTAAAGGCTCTTCCAGTTGTATAGTAAGCAGACCAACTCGTCGAAATCTTGAACGAACAGGAACTCGAAGGGCAGACAACGTAATCGGCAAACGAGCCCCCGCTCCAGTTCAGCACATAACTTGGTTGCGTTTGGTTAGAGCCGAAGTTGAACTCCACGCCGTTGCTGCCACAACTGGCGAAGAGGCCGTCTGTATACTCGCTCAGCCCCAGAGGTTGCCCACCCGACCTGGCGGCGGCCTCTTCGTCATGCTCGCCAAAGCTCTGCGTCTCAATGGTGATCAACCCATGTGGGGTCTCGATATGTTCGACCTCTACGCTGACCTCAGCCGGTGTGGCGCTGCTCTGATTGCCCTCAGTAATGGTTCTCTCAGTCGTTACTGTTCCGTATTCGGTTTCGATAACCTCGTGTGCAGGCGAACCACCATCCTGGTAACGTTGCGAGTAGTCCATAGCAGCATCGAGGAGCATGCGGTTTTTCCGGCTATGCTCAATCAGGAACTCCCGCTCCGCTTCTGACCCGACAGGTACTTGACGGACCGTGAGGACTGTCCCATCCCACTCGACAAACTCCTCCTGCTGAGGCGACTCCGGTGTTCCGCCGCCATCAGCCATCGTGGCCGCTACCAGTAGGATAGCCAGGGTCGCTATCAAGGTCACTATAATCAGGAATCTAAGTGCGCCCTTTCTCATTGAAGCCTCCCGTCATGTGATGTCCCGCTCTCACATACAATACGAGATTTCCAGAATAGTATGACACAGGGCTCAGAGCTATCCTAATCTTCGCCGTGCCGGCGGCCGGGCGCCAGGTAAATGAGCGGCATGCTCAGCAGGGTCACGGCAAACTTTACCAGCAGGTTAAAGACGAATATCTCCCAGACGGTGCCCCAGGGCGCGGTGAGGAAGTGATCCTGCAGGCCAGGCAGCGCGCCGAAGGCGCCGACGGCGAAGATGGCGTTGTCCAGCGGCACGCTGACGCCGTTGCTGAGCAGGACGCGCAGCCACTGTCTGTCGCGGGTAATCCGCGTGACGAACCAGTGGTAGACCTCCGTGTCGGCTAGCTCGCTGACCACCTCGGCGATAATCGAGGCCAGGGTGATACGCCACAAGGGGCCCCAGACAAGTCGGTAGGCGGCGGTAAACGTTCCGTCCGGGTCGGCGCCGGGGTCGCCGGGCACGCTCGCCGTCCACGAGGTGTAGAGGACCATGACGAGGTTAACGGCGGCGGCGGTAATGATCAACACCTGGGCATTGCGCTTGCCCAGCACCTTGTGCACCAGGTCGCGCAGGGTAAAGGTGATCGGATAGACAAAGGTGCCCATGTCCACGGCCCGGCCGGCCACCTGGCCGACGCGGACACTGGTAATGTCGGCCATCATCTGCGCGGCGGCATAGGCGGCGACGACGACAATGGCAATGGGGGGGATGGAAAGGGAGGCGCCCGCTTTGCGCGCCTGGGTGGGGGATGCCACTGGCTTCTCTCCTTGTTTTGATGAGGCGGGTAGGCTGCGACCGCCGCAGTTTTTCTCCGGGTTGTCTGCTACCGGATGCCGGCTACACCTGACAGGTCTTGGAGACCTGTCAGGTGTAGCGCCTAGCGTAACACCACATCGGTCCAGGCGTCAATCCAGCTTTCGCGGTTGGCGTCGATTTCCGCCGGCGCAATCGCGGCCGGCGCTTCCGCCGCGTCCGAATAGAGCACGAAAGCCTCGGGCAGCGCGGCGTTCTCGTTCACCGGATAGACGAACATCCGCAGGGGAATATCTTCCTGGAACTGCTGCCCCAGCAAGAAGTCGACCAGCGCCTCGGCCAGCTCGCGCTGCTCGGTGCCGGCCAGGATGCCCACGAACTCCACCTGGCGGAAGCAGGTTCCGGGCGCCGTGATGCTGGCGCTGGGCGCTTCGTCTCGCGGCGGGTCGGCAAAGATGACCTCGGCCGGCGGGCTGGTGGCGTAGGAGACGACCAGCGGCCGGTCGCCATCGCCGGCGACGCTGAAGTGGCCGTAATAGGCCTCGTTCCAGTCATTGGTGACGCGCACGCCGTTCGCGCGCAGCTCGCGCCAAAAGTCGAGGTAGGTGTAGTCGCCTTCCGCGCCGAACTCGGCTATGGTCGCCAGCAGGAAAGCGAGGCCCGGGCTGGAAGTGGCCGGGTTCTCGACGACGAGCAGGTCACGGTAGGCCGCGTCGGTCAAGTCGGCCAGGCTCTCCGGCAGCGCCAGCTCATTTTCGGCGAACCAGTCCACGTCGTAGTTGAGACAGACATCGCCATAATCGACGGGCAGCAGCCGGTAGTCAGGGTCGAGGTGGAACCGCTCCGGGATCTCGCTCAGCAGCGGCGACTGGTAGGGCTCGAAAATGTCCCCCTCCAGCGCCCGGCTGAGGAAGGTGTTGTCAACGCCAAAGAAGACGTCGGCCAGCGGGTTGTCGCGCGCCAGCAGCGCCTGGTTGAGGGCGGTGCCGGCGTCGCCGGCCGGCAGCAGGACCAGGCGGACGTTATGCGCCTCTTCAAAGGCGGCAATGACTTCCTCGCTGGCGTCGAAGCTGTCGTGCGTCATCAGCGTCAGCTCAGGGCGCGGGCCTCCGGGCGCGGGCGTTGTCTCTGGCTCCAAACTGCCATTGTCGGGGCCGGTCGGTTCGTCGTTGTTCGTCGTGTTGCAGGCGGCCAGAATGAAGGCCGGCAGGAATAGCAGTACTATCCACAGGTTGCGCATGGGTGTTCTCCTCGGAAGACGGCGGCCGGGCGATAGCCGGTTACCGTCCCCATTCTTGGCTCGTATGCACACAGAGCAGGTCGCCGCTGCCGACGACGACGGTCGCCAGCGGGCCGGTCATCTCGTTGCTGACGCCGCGCGCCGGTCCCACTTTCAGGACCTCGTCGCGCAGCGGCCAGGCCAGCCCGGTCGTCTCCAGTACCTGAACATCGCCGCCGAGGGGGATGAGCGACACTTTATCGCCGGGCGCGCCTCGAATCTCCGTGCGGCCCTGCACCACCCAGAGCTGCTGGTAGGGCGAGAGGAATCGGATGTCTCGCCCGCGCAGTGCCGGGTGCAGCAGCAGCAGAATATTGGCAAGCCACTGGTCCAGACGGCCGCCCAGACCGGCGAGCACGCGCACCGGCCGCTCGTAGGCGGCGACGGAATGCAGCAGCGCCAGCTCCAGGTCGGTCTCGTCTTTGGCCTCCGGGTACTGCAGCAGGGCGACGCCGCGGTCGTCCAGCCGGCCGCGGTCGGCGGTGGCGAGTGAATCCATGTCGCCAACGACGACATCCGGCCAGAAGCCGGCGGCAAGCACGTGCGCGGCGCCGCCATCGGCGCCGATAATCGCGCTGGCTCCGGCCAGCAGCGAGCGGGCCCATTCGAGCGATTCCAGGTCGCCATTGGCGAGGACGAACACCGTCACAGCCATCTCCTTTCGTCATCACGGCTCCGGCGCGGGCCAACAAAAAAGCTACCTGTGGGTAGCTTCGTAAGCATGTTCTCACATCCCTACGCCGGCATTACCCGGATCAGGTTCGCAGGTCGGCGGCAGACGGCCACCCTCTCAGCCGGGCTAACCCCGGCTCCCTGTGCGCATAAGGTAGGTTTGTTGGTTCCATTATAACGAGGGAGGGGGCGAATGGCGAATGGCAGGGTGCAGGGTACAAGGTACAGGTTACAGGGGGCGCGGCGGACTGTAGGGGGAAAGCATGCCGGCCAGGCGTTGGCAGGAAGCGAATGGACGTTGTTCCGGC
Source organism: uncultured Ardenticatenaceae bacterium (assembly GCA_964579295.1). Classification (GTDB taxonomy): domain Bacteria; phylum Chloroflexota; class Anaerolineae; order Promineifilales; family Promineifilaceae; genus JAAYYY01. The sequence continues at coordinate 68,145 of CAZOGK010000008.1, read as the reverse complement.
ATGCCTGACCCGCGCGTTGCCTGGGCGGGCAATGGCCCCTATCATTACACGCCGAGGTATTCATATGGCAACATACTGGCAGGCGTTAGACCGTGAACTTGACGCATTGGTGCGGGATGCCCGGCTGTGGTGGGCCAGGGGCGTGGTCGGCCTGCGCAACGGGCTGCGGCGCGCCCGGAGGCAGCGGCTGGACTACGTAGTTCTGCCCATCTCTGGACCCCTGCCAGAGCGGGCGGGACCGCCGCGCGGCTTCCTGCAGCGCCGGCTGCTGCCGCCGGAGCCGCTCAGCCTGCAGGCGCTGAACGCCCGGCTGCGCGCCATTGGCGAAGCCGATAATGTGCGCGGCGTTGTCTTCCTGCTGGGCGACTATAGCCCGGCCGGCCTGGCGACCCTGCAGAACCTGCGCCGCTCGCTGCAGCGGCTGCGCGCCGCCGGCAAAGAGGCCATTGTCTTCACCCCCTACCTCGACCTGGCTCACTACTTTGTGGCGGCTGCCGGCGACCGCATCGTCATCCCGCCCAGCGCCGAGTTCGACCTGCTGGGGCTGCGCGTGGAAGCGCTTTTTCTGAAGGAAGCGCTGGATGTGATTGGCGTGCAGGCCGATGTCCTACAGATTTCGCCCTACAAGACGGCCGCCAATATGCTCGACAAGGCGGAGATAACGCCGGAGCAGCGCCAACAGCTTGAATGGCTGCTGGACGACAACTACGACCTGTTGACAGCCGCCATCGCCGAAAATCGCGGGTTGAGCCAGGAGGCGGTGCGGGAGCTGATTGACCGCGCGCCGCTGACCCCCGCCGAGGCGCTGACGGCCGGGCTGGTCGACGCGCTGGCCTACGAGGACGAACTGCCTTATTTGCTGGCGGATAAACCAGCCACAGAGACGGCCCCGACCCATGTGGATGAAGGCGATGAAGGCATTCCGCAGGACGAGCCGGGTGGCGAGCCAGAGCGGCCCAAGGCGCGGCTCCTCGGCTGGAAGCGCGCGGCGCCGCTGCTGACCGAGCGCGTGTGGCTGCCGCTGCCGCGCTACGTCGCCGTCGTCAGCCTCGAAGGCATGATTGTTACCGGTGAGAGCCAACAGCCGCCGGTGGACGTACCGATCCCGTTTGTCGGCGGCGTGCTGGCCGGGCACGAGACGATTACTCGCTTGCTGCGCCGGGCGGAGCGCAGCAAGCGCGTGGCGGCCGTCGTCTTTCACGTCGATTCAGGGGGTGGGTCGGCGCTGGCTTCCGACCTGATCTGGCGCCAGGTGCAGCGCCTGGCCCGCAAGAAGCCGGTGCTGGCCTACATGGGCAACGTGGCAGCGTCGGGCGGCTACTATGTCAGCGCCGGCGCCGCGCACATCATGTGCCAGCCGACGACTGTCACGGGCTCCATCGGGGTCGTGTCCGCCCGCCTTAACACCGATGGGCTGTACGAGCGGCTGCGCATCAACCGCACTGTGCTGCAGCGCGGCGAGCATGCCCATCTCCATAGCGATGCCGGGCTGCTGGCGCCCGAGGAGCGAGGGCTGCTCTGGCAGCGCATCGAGCAAGTCTACGGCCAGTTTCTGGACGTGGTCGCCGCGGGGCGGGGGCTCAGCCGGGAAGAGCTGGAGCCGGTCGCGGGCGGGCGCGTGTGGACGGGGCGGCAGGCGGCGCAATACCGGCTGGTCGATAGCTTTGGCGACATGGCCGACGCGGTGGCGAAAGCGGCGGAGCTGGCCGAGCTGCAGGCCGGCCCGTACCAGCGCGTTCCAGTGGCAAACCTGCACCACGGCCGCGGCGGATTCCGTCTGCCGCTGCCGGCGCGCCCAGGCGGACAGGTGGCCGAGCTGGCGGCGGCGCTGCGGCGGTTGCAGCAGGAGGCGTTATTGCTGCTCCCCTTCTCGCTGCGCTGGCGCTGAGCCGGCGCCGCGCACCGTCTCCCAGACAGATAACAAAACAGGCCGGGGTGCCACGCCGTAGGGCAAGCGGCGGCTGAACTGATGCTTGGCGTTGGCTCCATTGCGCAACCTATCTGCTATACTATGTTTCGGGAGCCGAGAGCGGATTATCCCGTATGGTGGAATAAATGAGTAAGCGCACACCGATTGCCGAACAGCCTACTCGCGTCTACGGGCGACGCCCGGCCCATCGGCCGGCCCCGCCCGCGCCGCCGGACCTATACGTGCCGGTGCAGCAGCCGCGCCGCTCGCTCTGGCTGCCGCTGCTGCTCCTGGCCTTCCTGCTGCTGGGCGCGGTCGTCGTGGTTGCCGGCGCCGGCTTCCTCGCCTACCGCAGCCCGCGCATCTTTCCCGGCGTGCACACGCTGGGCGTGGCGCTGGGCGGCCGCACCGAGCAGGGCGCGGCGTCGGCGCTGGCGTCGAGCTGGCAGGCGAGAAGTATTAGCGTCGAAGGCGGCGACGTGCGCCGCGCCCTGCCGCCGGCCGAGCTGGGACTGATTCTGGACAGTGAAGCGACGGCCAGCCGCGCCCACGCGCAGGGGCGCGACCTGGCGACTCTGCCGCAGGCGCTGCAATACCGCAGTTCGGAGCAGGGCTTTCCGCCCGTATGGGCGTTCAACCCGGAAATGGCCCGCGCGGCGCTCGAGAGCATGGCGCCGCAATTGGCCGTGGCCCCGGTCGATGCCGGCATTGCCCTGGAGAACGGGCGCGTGGTCGCCACGCCGGCCCTGCCCGGTCAGGCGCTCGACGTGGCGGCGACCCTGGCCTGGCTGCAGCAAAATGCCGTGCAGGTGGTGCAGCAGGGACGGCTGCCGCTGACGCTGACCGAAGTAGCCCCGGCTATCGCCGACAGCAGCGCGCTCGTCGCCGAGGCGAACAGGCTGCTGTCGCGGCCGCTGGCGGTGACGCTCTTTGACCCGGTGCGCAATGAGCAGCGCGAAGCGGAGATCGCGCCGGAAGTATGGGCCGGCTGGCTGGCGCTGGCGGCTGATGCGGCGCGCCCCAGCGGCTACCGGCTGGACGTGAACACGGCGCCGGCCGTGGCCTACCTGAACGAGCAGGTGGCCGCCCTGGGCGACGCCCGCTACGTGGGCGAGAAGGAGGCGGCCGCGGCTATCGAGCAGGCCATCGCCGGCGAGACGCTGGCGCTGCGGCTGCGTCTCTATCATCATGAGCGCGCCCACACCGTCGGCCCCGGTGAGACCTTCTCCAGCATCGGCCGCGACTACGGCATCCCCTACCCCTGGGTACAGCAGGCGAACCCCGGCGTGGACGACGCCCTGCGCGTGGGCCAGACGATTACCATCCCCTCGCCAGACGTGCTGCTGCCGCTGCCGGTGGTCGAGTCGAAGCGTATTGTCGTCAGCCTCAGCCAGCAGCGCATGTGGGCTTATGAGAACGGCGCGCTCAAGTGGGAGTGGCCGGTCAGCACCGGCATCGAGACGAGCCCGACCGCGCCCGGCGTCTTCCAGGTACAGAGCCACGAGGAAAACGCCTACGCGGCCAACTGGGATTTGTGGATGCCGCAGTTTATTGGCATTTACCGGCCCGTGCCCAGCAGCGACTTCATGAACGGCTTCCACGGCTTTCCCACGCGCAACGGCTATAATCTGCTGTGGACGAACAGCATCGGCCGCCCGGTCACTTACGGCTGCATTCTCGTCGCCAACGAGAACCAGGCGCTGCTCTACGAATGGGCGGAAGCCGGCGTCATCGTCGAGGTGCAGTCCTAATTCGGCCAGAGTCGCCTGACTCTGGAGCCATATTGCCGCCCGCTGCGGCCAAAGCTACAATTCAAGCCGGCGGCGACCAGGGCCGCCCGACCAGTCTGAAGGGAAGAGACAACCATGGCACATGCCAACGGAGGGATGCAGCGCGCTGCCGAGAAGCTGCAGATTGAAGGCGATGTCGTCTACCATCTCCTGACCCAGTTCATCCACAACGAGCTGACCAAAGCCGGCTTTCAGCGGGCCGTGCTCGGCCTGTCGGGCGGCGTCGATTCGGCCGTCTCCTGCTACCTGGCGGCAGCCGCTTTGGGCGCGGAGAATGTGCTGGCCATGCGCCTGCCGTACGCGGCTTCGTCGCCGGCAAGCCTGGAACACGCCCAGCTGGTGATTGACGACCTCGGCGTGCAGAGTGAGACGGTGGATATCACGCCGCTTGTCGAGCCGCTGTTCGCCGTGACGCCGGACATCAGCCCCAACCGCATGGGCAATGTGATGGCGCGGGCGCGCATGATCGTCCTCTACGATCGGTCGGCGGCCTGGGATGCTCTGGTCGTGGGCACCAGCAACAAGACGGAGTTACTGCTCGGCTACGGCACCCTCTTTGGCGACCTGGCTTCGGCGGTCAATCCGCTGGGCGACCTCTACAAGACGCAGCTGCGCCAGCTCGCAGTGCGGGTCGGCGTGCCCCAGGTCATTATCGACAAGCCGCCCAGCGCCGATCTCATTCCCGGCCAAACTGACGAGGGGGATTTCGGCTTCACCTATGACCGGGTGGACCGGCTCCTTTACTTGCTCGTGGACGAGCGCTATTCACGCCGGGAGGCGATTGCCGCCGGTTTTGCGGAGAGCTTTGTCGATACGGTGCTGCGCATGGTGCAGCGCTCGCAGTTCAAACGAACCATGACGATCATCCCCAAAATTAGCGCGCGCAGTATCGGTCACGACTTCCGCTATCTGCGTGACTGGGGCCTGTAACTGACAAAGGAGAGAAAAGAATCGTGCGCTTCTGGAATCGCTTCGCTGCCCTCGCGGCTCTGCCGCTCTTGCTACTGACCATCATCTGGAGCGCCTTTCCGGCTCTCTCCGCGCCGGCGTGGCACGCGGCGGTAGACGGTTGGGTCCTGGAGAGAGTCGCGGAAACAGGGGAGGCCGAGTTCCTGGTCTTCCTGTCGGAGCAAGCCGATCTCTCGGCCGCCGCGGCCTTCGGCGATAGGGCGGCTCGCGGCGCCTACGTGATGCAGGAGCTACGGGCCGTGGCCGAGCGCACCCAGCCCGCCGTGCTGGCGGAGCTGGAGCGCCTGGGCGTGGACTACCGCCCCTACTGGGTCGCCAACATGATCTGGGTGCGCGGCGACGCCGCAGCGGTGGAGCTGCTGGCGCAGCGCGGCGACGTCGCTCACCTCTATGCCAATCCGCGGGTGCAGATGGCCCTGCCGGAGTCGGAAGAGGCGCCGATGAGCGCGACCGCCGTCGAGCCGAACATCAGCGTTATTCAGGCGCCGGCTGCCTGGGCGGCGGGTATCGACGGCTCCGGTGTTGTCGTCGGGGGGCAGGACACCGGTTATGTCTGGAACCACCCGGCGCTGATCAACCAATATCGCGGCTGGAACGGCGCGCAGGCCAACCATGACTACAACTGGTATGATGCCGTCCACTTTGACCTGAGCGGCAATGGGACAAATCCCTGCGGCTTTGATTCGCAGGTACCCTGCGATGATAACAGCCACGGAACGCACACAATGGGCACCATCCTGGGCGACGACGGCGGCGTCAATCAGATTGGCGTAGCGCCGGGCGCGCGCTGGATTGGCTGCCGCAACATGGAGCAGGGCGTTGGCACGCCGGCTACCTACAGCGAGTGTTTCCAGTGGTTCATTGCCCCGACTGACCTTGAGGGAGACAATCCCCAGCCGGCGCTGGCCCCCGCCGCCATCGGAAACTCGTGGTCCTGCCCGCCAGATGAAGGCTGTGTCACTCCCCAGGCGCTACAGACGGTGGTCGCCAATGTGCGTCAGGCGGGCATCGTCGTCGTCGCGGCCGCGGGCAACAGCGGGCCGGGCTGCAGCACCATCAACACGCCGCCCGCTATCTACGATGATTCGTTCACCATCGGCGCAACCACCAATTCCGATGTCATTGCCAGCTTCAGCAGCCGCGGCCCCGTCCTGATCGACGGCAGCAACCGCCTCAAGCCAGACGTCACGGCGCCGGGCTCCGGTGTGCGCTCCAGCGGTCTGGGCACCAGCTACACCAGCAAGAGCGGCACCAGCATGGCGACCCCGCACGTCGCGGGCCTGGTCGCTTTGCTGCTACAGGCCCGTCCCGATCTGGACGGGGACGTGGAGGCCATTGAGACGCTCATACGAGAAACGGCGGTCCCCCTGACCAGCTCCGCTGGTTGCGGCGGCCTCGAACCGGCGGCCGTACCTAATCACGTCTACGGCTACGGGCGCATCGATGCGCTGCGGATGCTTGAAGACAGCCACGAGCTCTTCATCGACAAGGTGGCCGAACCCGCCGCCGTCAATGCGGGCGAGCAGCTCACCTACACCATCAGCGTCAGCGACCCGCAGCCGCTCGACCCGGCTACCGGGCTGGTCCTGACCGAGACGCTGCCGGCCAACGTCACGCTTGTGTCCGCCACGGAGCCGTATATGCAGGATGGCGACACGCTAACCTGGACGCGGGCCTCATTGCCGGTGGGCGAAAGCTGGGAAGTCACTTTCGTCGTGGACGTGGCGCCCGATGCTATTGGCGAGGTCGTCAACGAGATATACATGGTGAGCAGCGACCAGGTGGAGGCGCGCAGTGGAACGCCGGTGCAGACACCGATCATCAGCAACACGCACGAGCTGTTCATCGACAAGGTTGCCGAACCCGCCGAAGTCTCTGCCGGCGAGCCGCTTACCTACACGATCAGCGTCAACGATGCGCATGCCTCTGCGCCTGCCACCGGGCTCGTCCTCACGGACACGCTGCCGGCCAACGTCACGCTTGTGTCCGCCACGGAGCCGTATATGCAGGATGGCGACACGCTAACCTGGACGCGGGCCTCATTGCCGGTGGGCGAAAGCTGGGAAGTCACTTTCGTCGTGGACGTGGCGCCCGATGCTATTGGCGAGGTCGTCAACGAGATATACATGGTGAGCAGCGACCAGGTGGAGGCGCGCAGTGGAACGCCGGTACATACGCCGATCCTCGCCGAAGAGACCGGCTATTCGCTCCACCTGCCCATCATGTCAAATGAGCCATGAAGCAGGCAGTCAGCGTCAGTCTCGGCAGCTCCACGCGTGATAAGCGCGTCGAGGCCGAGCTGGGCGGCGTTGCCGTCAGCCTGGAGCGCCGGGGCACAGACGGCGACGCGGGCCGGGCCGCCGCCCTCTTTCGCGCCCTCGACGGCCAGGTAGACGCGCTCGGCGTTGGCGGCATAGACCTGTGGCTCACCGTAAACGGGCGGCGCTCGCCGCTGCATAGCGCCCACCGCCTGGTCGCAGGCGTGACCCAGACGCCGGTTGTCGACGGCAGCGGCTTGAAGAACAGCCTGGAATACCAGTGCGCGGCGACGCTGGCCCGCTGCCTGCAGGTGGGGCCGGCGCGGGTCCTGGTGACGGCTGCCGTCGACCGCTACGGCATGGCGCGCGGCTTCTTCGACGCCGGGCACGACGTTATCTGCGCCGACCTCATGTTCGGCCTGGGGCTGCCTATCCCGTTGCGCCGGCTCGGCAGCCTGCACGCTATGGCCCGGCTCTTGCTCCCGGTCCTGGGGCGTATGCCCTTTGCCCTGCTCTATCCGACCGGCAGCCGCCAGGAGGAGATTCGCCCCCGCTTCCAGCGCTGGTATCGCTGGGCGGATATCATTGCCGGCGACCTGCACTATATCCGCCGCCACATGCCGGATGACCTGCGCGGCAAAATCATTGTGACCAACACGACGACGAGCGCCGACCTGGCCGCCTTTGGCGAGCGCGGCGTGCATTACGTCCTCACGACGACGCCGCAGTTCGCCGGCCGCACCTTTGGCACCAACCTGCTGGAGGCGGGTATTACGGCGGTCGCCGGCCAGCAGCGCCCGCTCGACGACGCCGAGATGGGCCGGTGGCTGCAGCGGCTGGGGCTGGAGCCAACCCTGCATGCTCTGGGAGGCAGCGCGTAATGGACTGCATCATTGCCGCCGGCGGGAGCATCGGGCCGGATGACCCACTCTTTCCCTACAGCCTCGGCCGGCCAAAAGCGCTCATCGACATGGGCGGGAGCACCATGCTGGAGCGCGTAGCCGCCGCCTGCGCCGGCAGCCGCTACGTGGACGGCCTGATTATCGTCGGGCTCGGCCCCAATGAGCTGGACGGCCTGGCGCTGCCGCCGCTGCTGGCGGCGCTGCCCGACACGGGCGGGCTGATCAGCAACGTCAAGGCCGGCCTGGGCTGGCGGCTGGAGCACGGCCGGCCAGGGGGCGAGATTCTGATTACGACCGGCGATATTCCGCTCCTGACTGCCGAGCTGGTCGATACCTTTGTCGAGCAATGCCGGCCGTTTGACCATCTCGCCTACTATAATCTGGTCACCCGCGAGACAATGGAAGCCCGTTTTCCCCAGTCGCGGCGCACCTTCGTGCGGCTGCGCGACGCCGAAGTCGCGGGCGGCGACATTGTTCTGGTCAAGTCCACAGTCGTGGAGAGCAACGAGGCATTGTGGCAGGCGCTGGCAGATGCGCGCAAGCATGCCTGGCGGCTGGCCTGGCTGGTGGGGCCGATTACGCTGTTGCGCCTGCTCACCCGTCGCCTGACCATCGCCGAAATTGAGGCGACGGCCAGCCGTCTTTTCGGCGCGCCGGTGCGCGTGCTGCTGAGCCCGCACGCCGACCTGGCCATGGACGCCGACAAGCCTGAGCAGGTTGAGCTGCTCCGGCGCCACCTGGCCCGCGCCTCGTCTAGTTGAAGGCGGCCCTGCGCACGACTACAATAGGACCCATGCCCGGCTCGCAAACTACCCCTCAGTTGCTCAGCACTGGCGACGATGGTCGCCTGCGGACCCTCTACACGGTCAACCAGTTGCTGCGCCAGGTGGTCTCCGGCGGGCTGGACATGGCGGAAATATTGCCCGGCGTCTTGCGCGTCGCGTCGGACGAGCTGCAGGCGGCGGCCGGTAGCATCATCGTCGTGGACGAAGCCAACGTCGTGCAGCACGCCTGGCTGCTGGAAGACGGTGGCTCGGCAGAGAGCAGCTCGCCCTTCCTGCAAGAGGTCGCCGCTCGCGGCCTGATGGCCTGGGCCATGCGACTGCAGCAGACCCAGGTCGTCGCCGACACGCGCCGCGACGAGCGCTGGCTGCCGCACTCGGAACATCCTACGGCGCAGGATTCCTGGTCGGCCGTCTGCACGCCGCTAATTGTGCGCGGCCGGCCCACCGGCGCGATCACCATGACGCGGCAGGGGACCAACCGCTTTGGGCGGCGCGAGGTAGAGCTGCTGGAAGCCATTGCAGGCTATGCGGCGACGACCATCGAGAGCGCGCGCCTGTATCAGGAGAGCCAGCAGCGGGCGGAAGTGCTTGCCGCGCTGGTCGCGGCGACAGCCGTCGTCTCCACCAGCCTCGAGCGCGAACAGGTGCTGAAAATCATGGCCGAGCAGATGACGCGCCTGCTGGCGCTCGACGTCTGCCTTATTTATGACTGGCATGAGAGCGGGCTGGAGCTAACGCCGCTCCTCCTCTTCGCCACGGAGGGCGAGGAGGCGGCGGCTGCGATTGATCGGGCGTTAGGCTCCCTGGAATATACTGACGCCGTGCGCCAGCTCCTCGAGGAAGGCGCGCCGGTGGAAATCAGGGGGGATGACGAACGTCTGCACGCGGCCGAGCAGGAACGGATGGCCGAGGCCGGGATACACGCGCTGCTGCTGCTGCCGCTCATCGCCTCGGAGCGGCCCATCGGGCTACTCATTCTGCTCGACCTCAAGCAGGCGCGCCACTTTACGCCCCCGGAAGTGGAGGCGGCGCGGATGCTGGCGAACCATGCGACGATCGCGGTGCACAACGCCCGGCTCTATGAAGACACGCAGCGCCAGCTGCGCGTCTCGGCCCTGCTCAACGAGGCCAGCAAGGTTATCAACTCCTCGCTGAACACGAGCGAGATCCTGCAATCGCTGCTGACGCAGATGAACGAGCTGCTCAACGCCGAAGCCATCTCGATTGCGCTGGTCGACGCGCAGCAGGACGAGCTGGTCTATACGGTCGCCGCGGGTATCGGCAGCCAGGAGATCGTTGGCCTGCGCCTGCCCTCCAATCAGGGTGTTTCCGGCTGGGTGATGAAGCACGGCGAGCCGGCCCTGGTTCCTGATATGAGCCAGGACCCGCGCTTCGACGCCGAAGGCGACCGGCGCACCGGTCAGACAACGCGGGCGATGATTTGCGCCCCGCTGCAGGTAAAGGACGAAGTCCTGGGCACGATTCAGGCTATCAATCCGCGCAAGGGCTCCTTTTCCGAGACCGACCTGCTGCTGCTGGTCAACCTGGCGAATCTGGCAAGCAGCGCGCTGAACAATGCCCGGCAGTTTGCGCGGACGCAGGCCGCCGAAGAACGCTATCTGGACCTCTTTGAAGACAGCATCAACCCGATTCTGCTAACCGATCCGCAGGGCTATATCGTGGAAGCGAACCGGCGGGCCGGAGACTTCCTGCGCATCAGCCACGACGAGCTGTTGGGGCTGCCGATTGCGGCGCTGCATGGCAAGGAACGGGCAGCGGCGCTGCCGCCGCTGGAGAAGATTAACGCCGATAAGGCCCGGACATTCACCACGGAAATCGTCGCCGCCGACGGCCTCGCCATCCCGGTGGAAGGCTACGTCAAGCGGACACTCTCGGCGGGCGTCGAGCTGCTGCAGTGGATCTACCGTGACATTACCGAGCAGGTGGAGCTGGAGGAGATGCGGAGCGACCTCATGGCGATGCTGGTCCACGACCTGCAAAGCCCGCTGGGCAACATCATCTCCAGCCTTGAGCTGCTGCGCTACGAGCTGCCGCCGGACAGCGATGAGGTCACATTCTCCATCGTAGATATTGCCGTGCGCAGCAGCGGCCGGCTGCAGACCTTAATCCGCTCGCTGCTGGACATTTCGCATCTAGAGGCGGGCGGCTCGATTACCGACCTGGAGTTCGTCGACCTGCGGCGGCTCATTGCAGACGCGTTCGAGGCGGTGCAGCCCATCTTTCAGCGCCGCCAAGCTGCGCTGGAGGCCGACCTTCCGCCCGACCTGGCCCCTGTCTACGTCGATCCCGATATGATCCGGCGCGTCTTCATCAATCTGCTGGATAACGCCAGCAAGTACACGCCGGAGGGTAATCCTGTGACGGTCACGGCCGCCGGGCCAGACGCGGGCGGTTTCCTGCGCGTGACGGTCAGCGACAGGGGCGGCGGCGTGCCCCTGCACTTCCGCGAGGTGATTTTCGACAAGTTCCGCCGCGGCCAGGGAGAAGGCGCGCCCAAGGGGCTGGGGCTGGGGCTGGCCTTCTGCCGGCTCGCCGTGGAAGCACATGGCGGCGCTATCGGGATTGAGGATGCGCCGGGCGGCGGGGCCTGTTTCTGGTTTACCCTGCCGACCCGCGCCGGAGCGCCGGCAGCGTACGGGAGCTGAGCAGCGTGGAGAGCCGGCGCTACTACCAGGACGCCTACTGCACCACATTCGCTGCGCGTGTGGTCGAGCGCAGACAGCACGAGGGCAATCTGGCGCTAGTTCTCGACGGCACGTATTTTTACCCCACTTCGGGCGGGCAACCGGCCGACCAGGGGCGGCTCAACGGGCAGCCGGTACATGACGTCTTCATCCGAGAGGACGGGGCTATTGTCCACGTCGTCGCCGGCGAAGTCTGGGATGATGCCGTCACGGGGGAGATAGAGTGGGCGCGCCGCTTTGACCATATGCAGCAGCACACGGGCCAGCATATTCTCTCGCAGGCATTTATTCGCGTGGCCGAGGCGGAGACGGTCTCCTTCCACCTGAGCGACAATAGCGTGACCATCGACCTGGATAGCGACGCGCTGCGGCCGCAGCAGGTGGAAGCGGCTGAGCTGCTGGCAAATCAGATCATCTGGGAAGACCGGCCGGTGGCGGTGCGTATGGTCAGCCGAGACGAGGCGGCGTCGCTGCCGCTGCGCAAGCTGCCGCCGGGCGCCGGCGAGCTGGTGCGCCTGATTGACATCGCCGGCTTTGACCTCTCCGCCTGCGGCGGCACGCACGTGGCCCGCACCGGCGAAGTTGGCATGATCAAGCTCATCAAGCTGGAGCGCCAGCGCGGCCACCTGCGAGTAGGTTTTCTCTGCGGCCGCCGCGCCCTACTCGACTACAGGCAAAAGAATAGCCTGGTGAACCAGCTTTCGGCCACGCTAACAACCGGGGCCGAGCAGATTGCCGCCAGCGTGGAGAACCTGCGCGACGAGCTGCAGGCGGCGCGGCGCCAGCTGCGCCACCAGGATAACCGGCTGCTCGACTTCGAAGCGGACGGGCTATTGGATGCCGCGTTGGAGGTTGGCGACCTGCGCATTGTCCGCTGCGCCTTCGACAATCGCGATGCGGCGGAGCTAAAGGCGCTGGCCAGCCGTATCAGCGCGCGCAGTGGGGCCATCGCCTTATTGGGGACCGGCGGCCAGCGCTCGCTGCTCATTCTCAGCCGCGCGGCCGACGCGCCGGGGCAGATGGACCAGCTGCTGAAGCAGGTGTTGCCGCTGCTGGGCACAGCGGGCGGCGGCGGCTCGGCGCAGTTTGCGCAGGGCGGCGGGCCGCCGGCGCCGGCCGGCCTGGTCGAGCGGGCGCTGGCCCAGGCCGAGAAACTGCTGTTGGCACAGTTGCCCTAACCGCTGGCCAACGGGACGCCGGCGCTGCGGACACGGCAACTCTCTTCGCCGCCGCGCGAGAGCCAGAATCTCACCCATAGGCGCAGAACTTGTTTCCGCTTTGGCTGCCATTGAGTTACAATGCGGTTACCCATCTGCGCTGGTTACAGCCAGCCAGACGATCCATTGGGAAGATGGATGAGGAAGAGCGAGGAAATGCCAGGTCAAATTGAACCCTCGGCCGAGGCGTTGAAAAACGTGCCTTTCTTCGTCCGGCTTGCGCCGGATGAATTGCGCGAACTTGCGGAGCGACTCGTACCGCGCCGCTTCAGCAGCGGGCAGGTCATCTTTCACCTCGGCGACCCCGGCGGGCTGCTGTACATCATCACCGAAGGAACCGTGAAAATCTTCAGCGCGACGCCCGATGGGCAGGAAGCGCTGCTTGCCATCCTCGGCGCCGGCGATTTCTTCGGCGAGCTGGCGCTGCTGGACGATGCGCCGCGCTCGGCCACGGCGGAAGCGCTGCAGCCGACGCAGACCGTAACGCTGCACCGCGATGACTTCATTCGCTTTCTCGGCGAAAACCCGGAATTCGCCTACCACGTCCTGCAGACACTGGCGCGGCGCATCCGCCACCTCAACGACCAGATTAACGACGTCTTTTTCCTCGACCTCAATGGCCGGCTGGCGCGGACGCTGCTCAACCTTTCGCAGCGCTACGGGCGCAAGAGCGGCGACGGGATGGTGATTGACCTGACGCTGACGCAGACAGACCTGGCCGAGATGACGGGCGCCACGCGGGTCAGCATCAACAAGACGCTGGGCCGCTTCCGCCGCGCCCAGTGGGTGGCCGTGAAAGGACGGCAGATCACGATTCTGGACGAGCGCGCCCTGCGCAATCTGATCCAGATGGGCGGCGGCTAACGGCGCAGGATGACCTTGCCCAGGTTGCGATTCTGCCGCACGTAGTCGTGGGCGGCGCCGGCATCCTCCATGGCAAAGACGCTGTCTATCACCGGCGCCAGTTCGCCGCTGAGCAAGAGGGGCCAGACCTCCGCTGCAAAGCGCCGGGTGATGGCGATCTTCTCGGCAAGCGGGCGGGGTCGCAGGCGCGAGCCGACAATGTGCAGGGAGTTCCCCAGCACCAGTCCCAGGTCAATGGATGCCCTGGCGCCGCTGAGCAGGCCAATCTGCACGAGACGCCCGTTGGCGCGCAGCAGCTTCAGGTTGCGCTCCAGGTTGTCGGCGCCAACCGGATCGAGGATGAGATCGACGCCCTCGCCCTCCGTCGCGGCATGGATGAGCTCGCCGAAATCGCTCTCCTTGTAGTTCACGGCCAGCCGGGCGCCAAGCTCGCGGCCGCGGGCCAGCTTCTGCTCCTGGCCGGCGGTGATGAACACGTCGGCGCCGGCCACGCGGGCTAGCTGAATGGCGGCCGTGCCCACGCCGCTGCCGCCGGCATGGATGAGCACGCGCTGGCCCGCTTTCAGCTCCCCCTCCATAAACAGGTTGATAAATGCCGTATACCAGGCTTCGGGTACGGCGGCCCCCTGCACGTAATCCCAGTCGTCCGGAAGCGGCAGCAGCATCGCCGCCGGGACCGCCGCCAGTGTGGCGTAGCCGCCGCCGGGCAGCAGCGCGCAGACCCGGTCGCCGGGCTGCCAGCCCGTTACCTGCGCGCCCACAGCCACGATGTCGCCGGCAATCTCCAGGCCGAGGATGTCGCTGGCGCCGGCCGGCGGGGCATAGCCGCCACGCGCCTGGTGCAGATCGGCGCGGTTAACGCCGGCAGCCCGAACCTCGACCAGGACTTCCTCCGGGCCGTAGGTTGGATCGGGCGCCTCCTCCCAGACAAGCGCGGGCGGTTCGCCGGGCCGGCCCCCGTATACTGTGATTGCGCGCATGGCTGCCTCCTTGACGCGGTTATCGAGCACCATTGTAGCCGGGCTCAGGCGAGTTGGCACCGCTGCCGGGAACAGGTAAACTTTCGCGGTCACTACTGTTTTCTTGCCTGGAGTTCGCCGAGAAGGAGCTGCCGTCCATGAGCACGCGGGACGTCTACACTGTTGAAGTCGCCGGCCTCACACGTCACCTGCCCCTCTTTGAAGTGGCGCCCGGGGTGCGTATTGCCATTTTCAACATGCTCGGCGATACCTACGTGGCAAAGGCGGCGGCGGCGGCGCTGGCCGAACGGCTGAAAGACGTAGAGGCCGACGTGCTGCTGACGGCGGAAGCGAAGAGCATGCCGCTGGTCTACGAGATGAGCGCGCTGATGGGGCTGCCCTATGTCGTCCTGCGCAAGGCCTATAAGACCTATATGGGCCAGGCAATTAGCGCCGATACGGTGTCGATTACCACGGGCAAGAAGCAGACGCTCTACCTGGACGAGAAAGATTTTGAGCGCGTGCACGGCAAACGGGCCATCGTCATAGACGATGTGGTCAGCACCGGCAGCACGCTAGAAGGGATGCAGGAGGTCGTGCGCAAGGCGGGCGGCAGCGTTGCCAGAGTGGCAGCCGTATTTACCGAGGGCGAGAACGACTGGGGAGACATCGTGGCGCTGGGCAACCTGCCTGTCTTCGTCGAAGCCAGCTAGTGCAGGCTCCAGCGGCGGCGACGCTCTCCATTTTCCACCACCTCTTTGCCTCCGTGGCCGAAGAGATGGGCCTCACGCTGGAGCGGGCGGCCTACAGCCCCAATATCAAAGAGCGGCTGGATTTTAGCTGCGCCCTCTTCCTCGGCGATGGACAAATGCTGGGGCAGGCGGCGCACATCCCCGTCCATCTCGGCGCTATGCCCGCTTCCGTGCGCGCCGCCCTGGCCCACGCCGCGCCGTTTGCGCCGGGCGACGTCGTCATTCTCAACGATCCCTATCTGGGCGGCACGCATCTGCCGGACATAACCCTGGTCTCGCCGGTCTTTGCCCCCGGCGCGCACGAGCCCGCCTTCTTTGTCGCCAGCCGCGCGCACCACGCCGACGTGGGCGGCATGGCGCCCGGCTCCATGCCCAGCAGCGTTGAACTCTACCAGGAAGGGTTGATTATCCCACCGGTGAAACTGGTCGCCGCGGGCGAGCGCAATGAGGCGCTTTGGCGGCTGATCCTGCGCAATGTGCGCACGCCGGGCGAGCGGGCTGGCGACCTGGCCGCCCAGCTGGCGGCGCACGCCACCGGGGCCGCCCGCCTGGAAGCCATCCGCGAGCGCTACGGCCTGGAGACGATGCTGGCGCAGGCGGCTGCGCTTATCGGCTATGCGCGCCAGATGACGGAAGCAGCGCTGCGCCGCTGCCCGCCGGGGCGCTACAGCTTCCGCGACTACCTGGACGACGACGGGCAAAGTGATAGTGCCGTGCCCATCGCGGTGACGCTGGAGATTGGCGAGGGGCGGCTGGCGGCCGATTTCCGCGGCACGGCGCCGGCCGTCGCCGGCAACCTCAACGCCGTGCCGGCCATCGTGCAGTCGGCGGTGGCCTATTGTGTGCGCTGTGTGGCGCTGGCGCTGCTGGGCAGCGAGCTGCCCATGAATGAGGGCGCCTTTCAGCCGCTGAGCGTGCGGATTCCGCCGCGCTCTCTGCTCGACCCGGCTCCGCCGCACGCGGTGGCCGCCGGCAACGTAGAAACGTCGCAGCGCGTGGTCGACGTCGTCTTTGGCGCCCTGGCCCAGGCGCTGCCCGCCATCATCCCTGCCGCCAGCCAGGGAACGATGAACAATGTCAGCTTTGGCGGCGTCGTCGATGGCGAGCCATTTGCCTATTATGAGACGATTGGCGGCGGCGGCGGCGCCGGCCCGGCTGCAGCCGGCGCCAGCGGCTTGCACGTGCACATGAGCAATACACGCAATACGCCGGTGGAAGCGCTGGAACACAGCCTGCCGGTGCGAGTGACGGCCTATTGCCTGCGCGCCGGGTCGGGCGGCCGCGGGCGCTACGCGGGCGGTGACGGCGTTGTTCGCGCGCTACAGTTCCTGGCGCCGGCCACGGTCACCGTGACCAGCGAGCGCCGCCGCCGCCCGCCGTATGGCCTGCAGGACGGCGAGCCTGGCCAATGCGGCGAAAACTGGCTGGAGCTGGCGGGAGAACGTAGCGAAGTAGCGGGCAAGGCCACGCTGGCACTCCCGGCGGGCGCTATCCTGCACGTGGCGACGCCGGGCGGCGGCGGCTGGGGCGCGCCCGAATCCTGAGAGCCGGCGTGCGCACCATCTTTCTGGCGCTCATCCTGCTGCTGGCGCTCGCCGGCTGCGCACCCTCTCCCACGACTGAGCCGGCGGCGGGCACTGCCGTGGCTGCCGCGCCCACGGTCGCCGCGACGGCCACCATGGCGGCCGCGGCCCAGACCCCCACGCCGTCCCCGGAGCCGTCGCCGACAGGCACGCGCACGCCCACGCCGACGGATACGCCCACGCTTACGCCAACCAGCACACCCACGCCCACGGTGACGCCGAGGCCGACCGCCACGGCCATCCCCCTCTGCCAGGAGCGAACTCCCGCCGCCAACGACTTGCTGCCGCTGGTCAGCCATGAGTATGGGCTGAGCGCCGCGTACCGGCCCGACGACCTGGTAGCCCTGGGCGACTACTTTCCCTCGGCGGTCACCCGCGGCTACCCGACCCAGGTGCGAGCGTTGATTATCGCGCCACTGCAGGAGCTGATCGCCGCCATGCACGAAGCCGAGCTGCGTCCGTTCGTCGTCTCCGGCTTCCGCAGCTACTACGACCAGGCGGCGGCGCGCAACAAGTGGGCCGAGCAGTTTCCCGACTGGGTACAGAATATCAGCGCCCGCGCCGGCCACAGCGAGCACCAGTTAGGCACCACGGTAGATTTTAGCACGCCCGACCTGCCCACTATGGTCGGCGAGCCATTCATCGAGTTCCACCCGGCCTTTGCCGTTTCCGGCGAGGGCAAATGGCTGGCGGCGCACGCCCACGACTATGGCTTCACCATGAGCTACCCCGACGGGCGTTATGAAGAGACCGGCTTCAACTATGAGCCGTGGCATTTCCGCTATGTCGGCCCGGAGCTTGCCACTCTGCTATACGAAAATCAGCTGA
This sequence comes from uncultured Ardenticatenaceae bacterium, assembly GCA_964579295.1. GTDB lineage: Bacteria > Chloroflexota > Anaerolineae > Promineifilales > Promineifilaceae > JAAYYY01. Next base: position 50,624 of record CAZOGK010000008.1, on the reverse strand, counting down.
CTATTTCCGAATATCTGCTCGACCGGCACGGCCCACCCTGCCAGCCGTAAGCAGCGCCAGCCAGACGAGCAGGGCCAGCGTCGAGATGGCCGTGCCTTGCCGCAGCGAGGCCGGCTCATAGCGAAAGACGACCTCGTGGGTCCCGCCCGCCAGCAGCACGCCGCGGAACAGCCCGTTCGCCTGGTAGATGGTCGCCGGCGCGCCGTCCACGGTAGCCGTCCAACCCGGATAGGCCGCGTCGGTGAGCAGGAGCAGGCCGTCGCCGGCCATCTCCACTGCGATGCGCACCAGCTCCGGCTCGTAGGCGGTAATCGTCGCCCGGCTGCTGAGGGCCGCACCGCTCGCGTCCGCGCCGCCCGCCGCCTGCCCCTCACCCAGCAGCACGGCCTCGCGCCGCACGTCAAAGTCTGGCGCTGCCAGCGCGGCGACGCTGGCGGTAACGTCGGGCTGCCATTGCCAGCGGTGGACGACAAAAGCGCGCGACAACACGTCGCCGTTCTCATAGATTTTCACGTCGCCAGAGTGGAGCAGCCGGTAAGCGCCGGGGACCAGCGGCTGGAATGCCCCGTCATGCTCGTCTACCAGGGCCAGCCCTTCCACCTGCCACGGCGCAGCCGTCGCCTGCAGCGTCAGGCTGTCGAGCGTCGCGGGCTGCGGCAGGCGCGCCTCCCAGAGACCGGCGGCGCGCTCTACCGCCGCCAGCTCCCAGCGGCTTTCGCCGGCCGTTGCCAGCAGCGCCCCCGGCCCGTCCGCCAGCAGCCAGATGGCTGTGGCCGCAAAGGGCGGCAGGGATCCCACCGGCGCCGCCTCCCCCACGGCAAGCCGCACGGGATGCTGGCGGTCGAAGAAGACACCATCGCGCCAGACATCGGCCGTCTTGTCTGTAATCAGATATTGCGCCTGGAACAGGTCCAGCCAGCGGGCCTCGGGGACAGCCGGCAGGAACTCGCGCAGCCGGCCATCGGTCGTCATCTGCCCGGGCGGCAGCAGGAGGGCGGTAAGCTGGCTGTAGGCCTGCAGTGGCAGGATGCCGCCGTCAAAGCCATCGACAGAGGGCAGGCGATAGGCCAGCGGCAGGTTGGGGTCCAGCACCTCTTTATGTTTGACGGCGACGAGCAATTGCTGGAAGGCGGGTTCGTCGAGGTAGGGACCATAAGCGCCCTGTAGCTCGGCCATATCACCCACGTCGAAGAAGATGTTGGAGAGGCTGAGCACGCGGCCCGGCGGCTGCGGGCAACCGGCTGCGCCAACACAAGCCGCTGCCTGCAGCCGGGCAACCGGCGGGCGCAGCGAGAAATAGGCCTGCGGCGCGGTCGCCAGCCGGTGGTAGGGCAGCGCGCGCCCGCCGAGATAGAGAGCGGCGAGGGCCAGCGCCAGCAGCGCCAGCGGGGCCCAGCGCCGCCGTCTTTGCCGCACCAGGAAAGAGGCCAGCAGCAGCTCCAGCAGCCAGCCCACCAGCGTCAGCGGCAAGGGCAGCGTTACCGGCGCCTCCGCCGCCGTGGGCACGAAGCGGGCCAACGTGGGCGCGAGAATGCTCCAGCCTCCAAGCAAAAGGATGGCAGCGACCGCCCATTTCATAGGGCGCGCCGGCAGCTCGTCTGCGCCGCGCCAGCGCTGCCAGCCAGCGCCGGCCAGGAGCGCCGCGCCGAGCGCATAGAGCGCCAGCCAGCGCGCCGGAGCGCGAAAGAGATTGAAGCCGGGCAGCCAGGCCAGCCCAATGGCTACGGGGTTGAAGCGCCCCAGCGCCAGGAAAAGGCCGGCCGCCAGCAGCAGCAGTGGTGGCGCCAGCGAACGCTCGGCGCGCCAGCGCCAGGCGCCAGCAGCCGCCAGCAGCAGCGCCGTGAGCGGCAGAAAGGTGACATATTCGGTGAAGAGCGCCTCGCCATAGCCGGGCAGCAACGCCCGGCCGAGCAGAAGCGGGTGCAGCGAGAAGCTGAGCGCCTCGTCAAGCGGCAGCCCACCCTGGCGGCTGGACAGGCGCGCCAGCTCCAGCGTCGGCAGCAGCTGCACGGCCGCCAGCGCGGCGGCCAGAGCGGCGGCGCTGGCCAGGCCGGCCAGCGGCGTGAGGCCGGCGCGCCACGACCGCGCCGGCGCAATGCTACCCAGTCCCCAGAGGAAGAGCGCGACGCCGGTAATCAGCACGGTCTGGCTGTGGCCGGCGGCAAGCTGCAGCGCCAGGACGAAGGCGAGGGCGGCGAGGCGACGGGTGAAAGCGCGCTGCCCGCGCCAGTCGCCGGGCACGCCCATAACGAGCAGCGCCCAGGGCAGCCAGGCAAGCCCCTGCAGCTGGTTGAGATGCTCTACCTGCGCGGTGAGGTAGCCGCCGAGGGCAAACACGAGGGCGGCCAGCAGCCCGGCGGCGGCGCTCAGGCGCAGCGCGCGGCGCGCCAGCAGATAGCAGCCGGCGCCGGCCAACAACAGATGCAGTAGAATGGTCGCCGTGGCAGCATAGGGCACGGGCAGCAGCAGCCAGAGCGGCCAGTTGAGCGGGTAGAAGAAGCCCACCTGGCTATTTGCCAGCAGCGGCGCGCCCATGAACAAGTACGGGTTCCACAACGGCAGCCGCCCCTGGCGCAGCGCCGCCGACGCGGCTTCCCAGTACGGATAGAAGTAGAGAAAGACGTCGCCGCGCGCGAGAATGCGGTTGGTCAGGGTCAGCCGGTGCAGGAAGAGGACGATGGCCGCGGCCAGCAAGAGGAAGGGCAGCCAGCGCGGCAGCTTCATGGCGCGGCCTCCAGGCGATAGAGGACAATGCTGCCCGCCGCTTGCAGCGGGACGGTGGAAAAACCGGCGTCCGCCGCCGCCTGGCGGGCCGGGACACCGGCCGGGCCGGCCGGCAGCGCCAGGTAGCGGCTCCCCTGCGCGCCGAACGCTTCCAGGTCGGTAGCCAGCGCGGCCGGGTCGGGGAACCAGTGGATCAGCACCCCTCTATCAAAGAGGTAGTAGCGCCACTGCCAGCTATACCAGTGGTCGTAGAGGACGGTGCCATAGGGTGCATCATAGAGAAGGGCGGTAAGGGACGCCGCGCCGCCGTCGGCCGTCGCAAAGCCGCCCACGGGAAAGGCGCCGCGCCGCGCCGCCCACCCCGGCGGCAGCAGCAGCAGGAAGAGAAAGAGGAGGGCGGCGACGCGCACGGCCGCGACCCGGCGCGCCGAGCCGAGATGCGGCCCGATAAAGGTGATGACGCGCGCACCAAAGCGGCCGAGCAGCAGCGCGACCAGCGGCGCCAGCGGCAGCAGATAGCGGTCCCACACGGGCACGGCCAGGAACCAGTGCAGCCCAGCATAGACCAACACGTAGAGCAGCAGGAGCTGGTCATAGGCGGTAGACCAGTCGCGGTCGTAAATCAGCAGGGCAAGGAAGACGGGCAGCGCCAGCAACAGAGCAAAGCCGAGGAGCTGGGAGCCGAACATGAGCTGCCACCAGCCGGCCCATTCTTCCAGCCGCGGCCACAATTCCCACGACCAGGCGAGCCGCAGCGCGCCATAGTTCTGGCCCTGCACGGCCCAGAGCGCGGGCGCCGCGCGCGCGGCGTCCCAGATGAGCAGCGCGGCGAGCGGCGCCAGCAGGCCGGCCAGCCAGGCCGCCCAGCGCCGCCGCGGCCAGCTGTGCATCCAGCCGGCCGCCAGCAGCAGCGGCGCGGCAAGGAGCGCCTGGTGCTTGGTAGCCAGAGCCAGCCCCAGCAGCAGCCCGGCCCACCAGGCGCGGCGCGCTGACCGCACAACAACGGTCGCCAGCAGGGAAGCGGCCAGCAGCGACGCCAGCAGCGGGTCGGTAAAGGCAGTGGCGCTGAACTGCACGGTGTAGGGCGAGAGGGCGACGAAAAGCCCGGCGGCCAGAGCGGGCAGCCAGGAGCGATAGAGCCGCCAGCCCAGCTGGGCCGTGAGCGGGATAAGCAGGAGTGAGGCGATGAAGTTGGGTAGCCGGGCTACCCACGGCGCGGGCGTGCCGAGCACGGGGTAGAAGAGCGCCTGCAGGTAGAAGAGGAGTGGCGGCTTATCCACGAGCTGACTTTCGAGCAAGGGATCGCGCCAGACGGCAATGAGCCGGGCCCAAGACGCGAAGAGCGCCTCGTCGGCATGAAAGGTATTGGCGAATAGCGACGGCCAGCGCAGCAGCGCTCCGAGCAGAATAATCGCTACCAGCCAGTGACGGCTCAGTCCTCGCATCTCTTCCCTGACAACTATGGTGTACGGCACGCCGCGCGGCATTATACATGAAAGCGTTAACATCGCGTCTCCAGACATGGGCAGCAGTGCGCCAGCCGCTATAATCGCGCCCTATGAGCTTGGATTTGCAGACGATTGAGAATCTGATCATCGACATGGACGGCGTGCTCTGGCACGGCGATACGCCCCTGCCCGGGCTGGGCGCTTTCTTTGCCACACTCGACGAGCTGGGCATCGGCTATGTGCTGGCGACGAACAACGCCACGCGGGTGGCGGCGCAATACAGCGACAAGCTGGCCGGCTTCGGCGTCGCCGTGCCGCCGCAGCGGATCATGACCTCGGCCGAGGTCACGGCGGCCAATCTCGCGCGCCGCTACCCACCGCAGGCGCGCATGTATGTCGTCGGCGAGGATGGGCTGCGGCAGGCGCTGGCGGCGCAGGGCTTTACCCTTGCCGCCCATGAGGGCCTGGTTGTACCCGGCACGCGCGTGGAGCTGGTCGTGGTCGGCCTTGACCGGCGCGCCTGCTGGGAGCAGCTTGCCAGCGCCTGCTATCTCGTTCAGAACGGCGCCCACTTTGTCGGCACCAACGGCGACGTGAGCTACCCCACGGAGATGGGGCCGCTGCCTGGCGCCGGGGCGCTGCTGGCGCTGGTGGAGACGGCGACGGGCGTCGCGCCGCAGATTATGGGCAAGCCGGCGCCGGCTATGTATGAAGAGGCGCTACGGTGGCTGGGCGGGGCGGCCGCCGCCACGGCCGTGGTTGGCGACCGGCTGGATACGGACATAGCTGGCGCGCGGCGAGCCGGCCTGGCCGGTATCCTGCTCCTTTCCGGTGTGACCGGGCGTGAGCAGCTGGCCGGTGCGGTGGTGCAGGCAGACATGGTCCTGGAAGATATCCGCGAGCTGGCGCAGCGGCTGCGCGCGGCGCATGAGGAGCCGGTCAGTGGACGCACGGGTTAATCTCTATGACCTGAGCCGGTCTGAGCTGCAGGAGCTGCTGCAAGGGCTGGGCGAGCCTGCCTTTCGCGCCGAGCAGGTGTGGAGCTGGCTCTACCGGCGCCATGTTGCCGACTTCGACAGCATGACCAACCTGCCGCGGTCGCTGCGCGAGAAGCTTGCGCAGGCGGCGCGGCTCGACCTGCTGCAGCCGGTCAGTGTGATGAAGTCCAACGACGGACAGACGACCAAGGTGCTCTTTCAGCTGCCCGATGGTCAGCTCATCGAGACGGTGCGTATGGACTATGACGAACGCCACACGCTCTGTATCAGTACGCAGGCCGGCTGCGCCATGGGTTGCGTCTTCTGCGCGACAGGCCAGATGGGTTTCTTCCGCCACCTGACGGACGGCGAGATTGTGGCCCAGGTGATGCACTTCGCGCGCGAGCTGGGCGCCGAGGGCGAGCGCGTGACCAATATCGTGCTCATGGGCATGGGCGAGCCGTTGCACAACTACGACCAGACGCTATCTGCCATCGACCGGCTGACCGACGACGAAGGGTTTAACCTGGGCGCGCGGCGCATCACACTCTCCACGGTCGGCCTGGTCCCGGCGATTCGCCGCTTTGCCGACGAAGAGCGCCAGGTCGGCCTCGCCGTCTCGCTGCACGCCGCCACCGACGAAGAGCGCGACCGGCTGATTCCAATCAACCGTCGCTGGAAGATCGCCGAGCTGATGGATACACTGCGCTATTACATTGAGAAAACAGGCCGGCAGGTGACGATTGAGTGGGCGCTCATCGCCGGCGAGAATGACACGAGCGAGCAGGCGGAGAAGCTGGGCAAGCTGCTGCAGGGCATGCTGGTACACGTCAACCTGATTCCGCTCAACCCGACGGCGGGCTATGGCGGCGCCCCCAGCTCGCGGGCGCGCGTTGCCGCCTTCCGCGACACGCTGGAGCGCTATGGCGTCAGCAGCACCGTGCGCGTGCGGCGCGGCATCGACATCCAGGCGGGCTGCGGGCAGCTGCGCGACAGGATGGTGCGCGACCGGGCCGCGCGCCAGGGGCTGCTAGGGGAGGAAGAGGAGTAGAGCTCGCGCTGTCGGGCTACAGACCCGACCTACCAGCCCAGCTGGTAGGTCAGGTTTTCAACCTGACTGACGATTTGCTGCGCCGCGCGTCAGGGCAGATAGCTGAGCGGGTTATAGCGCGCCTTGTTATAGCGGATCTCAAAGTGCAGATGCGGGCCAGAGGAGCAGCCGGTATTGCCGGAAAAGGCAATGGTATTCCCCTGGTAGACGGTCTGCCCCGGCAAGACATTGAAGCTGCTGAGGTGAGCGTAGAAGGTTTCGTAGCCGTTGCCGTGGTTGATGACGACCAGGTTGCCATAGCAGTGCGGGCTCCAGGTGGCGTAGGTTACCGTGCCCGTGTCCGAAGCGTAAATCGGGGAGCCGTTGGGCAGGGCCACGTCCAGCGCCGTGTGTCCGTACCAGGAATACTGGGTGATGGTGCGCCCGCCGGTGGGCCAGATATAGGTGCCGGTGCCGGGGACAGCGACGAAGACGCCACCCTGGCCCGCTTCGGGCGAGCTGGAGGAGCTGACCATGACCGGCGGGTCCCAGTAGAACTCCTCGCGGATGGCGCCGGGGACGAGAATCTGCGTGCCGGGAAAGAGGCGGTAAGGAAACTCGAGCCTGTTTGGCTCGTAAGCGATGATGTCCTCGACGGGCACCCCATAGAACCCGGCAATACTCTCCACCGTTTCCCCTTCGGTCACGTCGTGCAGCACGCCGTCTACCGGTAGGATGACGATGTCCACGCCGGTCATAAGCTGGCCGGCGTCGTTGCTCAGGAAGCTGTTCCCGCCCAGGATCGTCTCTTCGCGGATGCCGAAGCGGTCGGCGATACGAATGGCCGTGTCACCGCTCTGCACGCGGTAGATGGTTAGCTCGTGCTCTGGCACCGCCGGTTTGTAGGTAATGGGCATGGGCGCGGCGACGAGACTGCTGTCGGTGAGGACGGGCACGCTGCTCACGTCAAAGCCGGCCGCGCCGTCCTCGGCTTCTACCGGCTCGGCGCTCTCGCCCGCCGCCGGCTCGGCGGCGCTCGTCTGCCAGGCGAAGTCGGCGGCGGCGGGTTCCTCGGCGCGGTCGAAGGCGAGCAGGTTGCGCACGGTTGTCGTCTTGCTGGCGGCCAACACCATCACAGCGACCAGCAGCATGACAATATGGCCGCCGAAGCGCTCCCAAAGCGTTCGGTTGTCATCCATCAGTGGATCCTCCTTCAGGAGCCAGCCCTCTTCCAGGCCTGACCATTGTGGATGCTACCACAAAGGGAGAACCAAACGAAAACGGGCCTCGTGTAGAGGCCCGTTTATTAAAAGAGAACTCATCCCTGGCGGGGGATTAGCCCATGTCTTTGGTCAGCGTCTCCAGGAACTCGTAGTTATCGTTGGTGCCGCGCAGCCGCTGCAGCACGGCGTTGGTGGCGCTGCTGATGTCGTAGCCAGGCGTGTCCATCAGGTGGGCCAGCATACGGCGCATCATGTAGACGCGCTGCAGCTCGTCGCCGGACATGAGCAGCTCTTCACGACGGGTGCTGGAGCGCTCAATGTCAAAGGCCGGGAAGATACGGCGCTCCTGCAGCCGGCGGCTCAGCACCAGCTCCATGTTACCCGTGCCCTTGAACTCCTCATAGATGACGTCGTCCATACGGCTGCCGGTATCGACGAGGCAGGTGCCCATAATCGTCAGGCTGCCGCCTTCTTCCAGGTTACGGGCGGCGCCGAAGAAACGCTTGGGCGGATAGAGAGCGGTCGGATCGAGACCACCGGAGAGGGTACGGCCGCTGGGGGCGACGGTAAGGTTGTAGGCGCGGGCCAGCCGCGTAATCGAGTCGAGCAGGATGACGACATCCTTGCCCGATTCAACCAGCCGCTTGGCGCGCTCCAGGGCCATCTCGGCCACGGCGCAGTGGTTCTTGACCGGCTCGTCAAAGGTAGAGCTGACCACTTCGCCCTCGACCGAGCGTTCCATGTCGGTCACTTCTTCCGGCCGCTCGCCGATGAGGGCGATAATCATGAAAATGTCAGAATAGTTCTCAGAAATGCCGTTGGCGATTTCCTTGAGCACGGTGGTTTTGCCGGCCTTGGGCGGGGAGACGATGAGACCGCGCTGGCCACGGCCGATGGGCGCCACCAGGTCGAGCAGCCGCGTGGAAAGAATGTGCGGCTTCGTTTCCAGCTTAATCTTGTGATCGGGAAAGATGGGCGTCAGCTTCTCGAAGCGCGGGCGGCGGCGCGCCGTCTCCGGGTCGAGGCCGTTCACCGCCTCGACGCGCAGCAGGCTATGATACTTCTCATTGTCCTTCGGCTCGCGCACCTGGCCGATGATCATATCACCCGTGCGCAGGCCAAGCCGGCGAATCTGCGAGTTGGAGACGTAGATGTCTTCCGGGTTTGGGTGATAGTTGCGGTCGGCGCGCAGGAAGCCCATCGGCTGCTTGTCGTCCTGGATAATCTCCAGGACGCCGCCGCGAAACTCCAGCCCTTTCTTGCGCGCATCGGCGCGCATGATTTCATAAACGAGCTGCTGCTTCTTCATGGTGCTGAAGCCGGAGATGTCCATCTCACGCGCCGTCTCGCGCAACTCTGTCAGTCGTTGTGATTCTAATTCAGCAATATCCATCCGATTTTCTCCAGCTACAGCCTGCCAGCCGCAGCTCAGGATTGGGTTCGCGCGCGGATCAGCAGACTGCGTCTGTCATGCGCGCCGTTGATTTATGTGGTTAGACAAGGTATCGGGTAGTGTTTCCCTGACCCTCAGGTTTAGCTACTTTCCACTAACAACAGTCAGGACCCGTCGGCTAACTCAATCTCAAGAGAGGTGAGGGATCAGTTGGCGGCGCCAACATGATGGCAGAGGGACTTTCTGGCGATAGACGGAAAGGTGGGCAAGATTTTTGCTAATTTGAAAGCGGCTCTCGAGGAGTAGGCCGGAAATCAATTCTGGGCGACCTCAGTATAGCACGGGCCTTTCAGAGCGTCAATTGTCTTATCACTCTCCTACACTCGCCTTCTCGGCGCCTATGATAGCCGCCCGGCTGGCTGCTCCAGCTGGGCCGCCTCTTCGCGCAGATATTGCTCGGCGCGCTCGACCAGCCCGCGGTCGCCAATGTAAAAGGGCACCCGCTGATGCAGATGCTCTGGCTCAATGTCCATGATACGGCGTCGCCCATCCGATGCCTTGCCGCCCGCCTGCTCGATGAGAAAGGCCAGCGGGGCCGCTTCGTACAGGAGCCGAATCTTACCGTCTGGCTTGGTTGCTTCCGCCGGGTAGGCAAAGACGCCGCCGCGCAGCAGGTTGCGGTGGAAGTCGGCGACCAGCGAACCGATATAGCGCTCGGACAGGCGGGGCGAATCCTCCTCGGAGCCTTGCAGCCAGCGGATGAACCTCTGCACGCCGGGCGACCAGCGGCTAAAGTAGCCGTGGTTAACGCTATAGTAGACGGGTTTCTCCGGCAGCGTCATATACTCGTGTGTCAGCAGGAACTCACCAATCTCGGGGTCCAGGGTGAAGCCGTGCACGCCGGCCCCGGTCGTATAGACCATCATCGTGCTGGCGCCGTAAAGGATATAGCCGGCCGCCGCCAGGTCGCGCCCGGGCTGCAGAATGTCTTCCAAACGGCCGCGCTTATCCCAGTCCAGGCAGCGGAAAATGGCAAAAATGGTGCCGATACTGACGTTGACGTCAATGTTCGAGGAGCCATCGAGCGGGTCGTAGACGAGAACGTAGCCCCCTTTCTCGAAGCCGGCGGGCAGAAATAGCGGATGCTCGTGCTCTTCCGAGGCCATGACGCAGACGCGGCCCGTGTGGTCGCACAGGCGGAACATGACCTGGTCGGCATAGACGTCGAGCTTCTGCTGATGCTCGCCCTGCACGTTGGTCTGGCCCGCGCCACCTAACACGTCGAGCAGGCCGGCCCGGTTCGTCTTGTGGGCGATCAGCTTGGCGGCCAGCGCAATGTCATAGAGCAGGTTGGTGAATTCGCCGCGCGCCTCACTGGGCTGATGGTCCAGGATGAAACGCTCGATGGTGACTATTTTCTTGGGCTGGATACCAGTGGGCATGAGGACTCCTCCATTCCTCGGGGATAGTCAGTTCACTACACCAGAAAGCGGACCACGTAATAGGCCATGGTCACCGACCAGAGCAGGCTATCAATACGGTCAAGCGCGCCGCCGTGTCCTGGCAGCAAATTGCCGGAATCCTTAACGCCGGCTTCCCGCTTAAAGAGGCTGATGCCGAGGTCGCCTGCCGGGCTGATCACGGAGACCAGCAGCGCGATCAGCAGCACGAGCGGCCAGGGCAGCCCCAGGAAGTAGCCGAGAAGCAGCGTAAAGCCGGTGCCCAGGACGATGCCGGCGACGTACCCTTCAATGGTCTTGTTAGGGCTGAGGCGGCGGGCCAGCTTGTGTTTGCCACGCCAGCTACCGATGAGATAGGCAAAGGAGTCAGCCAGCCAGGTGGACACCAGCGCCAGAATCGTCCATTTGGCAGCTTCGACGTCGGCAAGGTCTATCTGCCGCAGGCGGAAGAAGTGGCCGCCGACCCAGCCCAGGAGCAGGATGCCGGCCATCGTGGCGACCAGCTCAGCCGGCGCCGAGTCAGTCCGCTGCTTCTCATAGGACCAGAGGGCGTAGACCATAACGGCCAGCAGGCTGATGACCATAAACAGCTCGGTCAGCTGGCGCTCCGGCCAGTAGCTGGCCGTGAGCTGAAGCCAGACGGCGGGCATGAGTAGGAAGAGGGGCACGCGGATGCGCACCGCGCGCAGCAGCGTCGCGTACTCATAGGTCGCCAGGGAGATAATCAGGAGCAGCGGGATAAAATAAAAGAAGCCCCCGAGGTAAATCAGGAGCAGAGCAAGCGGACCCACAGTGAAGGTCGTGGCGGCACGTTTGACGAACATAGACGGCAGGGAAACAGAGCTAACCCTCTTCGGGAACACGGCCATAGCGGCGCTCTCTCTGGCTATAGGCGACGATTGCCTCGTACAGCTGCTCCCGGCCAAAATCCGGCCAATATTCCGGCGCTGCCAGATACTCGGCGTAGGCAGCCTGCCAGATGAGGAAGTTGCTGATGCGCAGCTCGCCGCTGGTACGAATGACAAGATCGGGATCGGGTAAGTCCCGGGTGAACAGGTATTTGCTGAACAGCTTTTCCGTCAGGTCGTCCGGCGAAACGCCGTCGGCCAGCATCTGGCGCACGGCGTGCAGGATTTCGGCCCGGCCGCCATAGTTAAAGGCCACGTTGAGTATGAGCCGGTCGTTGTTCTGGGTCAGCTCCAGCGCATCGCGGACCTTCTGCTGCAGGGCCGGCTCGATGCCATTGAGGTCGCCCAGGTGGTGGAGACAGACGCCCTGCGCGTGCATCTCGCCCAGCTCCTGGTCCAGCACGCGTGTGAAAATGTTCATCAGGCCACGAATCTCACGCTCGGGACGGTCCCAATTCTCGGTGGAGAAGGCATAGATGGTGAGGATTTTGATGCCGAACTCGACACAGGCGTTGATAATGCGACGCAGATTTTCGGCCCCGGCGCGGTGGCCGGCAATGCGCGGCAGGCCGCGCTTATGGGCCCAGCGGCCGTTGCCGTCCATGATGATTGCCACATGCTGCGGCACACGCAGCCCTTTCAGGTCCAGCGGCTTTTTGCTTGCGCGCATTACACTTCCATGATCTCAGCCGCTTTCTTCTCGCCGATTTCGTCTAGCTGGCTATTGTAGCGGTCGGTTAACTTCTGTAGGTTTTCCTGCCCGTCGTAGAAATCATCCTCCGCCACCTGGTGCTGGTTCTTCAGGCTGCGCAGCTCGTTGAGGGCGTCACGCCGGATATTGCGCACGGCAACCTTGGCCTCTTCCACCCGGCGCCCAACCTGGCGCACCAGGTCGCGCCGGCGCTCTTCCGTTAGGCGCGGCATCGTCAGCCAGATGGCGTGCCCGTCGTTGTTGGGTGTAATGCCAATGTCGGACTTGAGGATCGCCTTTTCGATAGCGCCCAGCAGCTTGGGGTCGTAGGGCCGGATGGCCAGCTGCTGGGGCTCGGGGATGCTCACCAGGGCGATCTGCTTGAGATTAACCTCCGCTCCGTAAGCCTCGACGACGACGCGATCAAGCAGGCCCGGCGAGGCGCGGCCGGTGCGAAATGTCGCCAGATCAGACTCCAGGGCGTCGATGGCTGTCATCATCCGTAGCTCTGTTTCCTGCAACACGTCGCGGATCATGGTTATCTCCTTGTGCGACTCACACTTCTTCGTCCCGATTTAGCCCGCACCGGCGGCCGCGTCGGCGCCCGCCCGAACCGTCTGAAAATGGCCGATCGTTGTCCCCACCGATTCACCCATCACCAGCCGCTTGACGCTGTCTTTCTGCCAGAAGTCGAGCACCACTACGGGCACGTTATGTTCCATCGAGAGCGAGATGGCCGTGGTATCCATGACGCGCAGGCGTTGGTTCAAGAAGTCGATGTAAGACAGGCGCTCGAAGCGCTGGGCGTCAGGATTACGAACGGGGTCGTCGTCATAAATGGCGTCCACTTTCGTGGCCTTGACGAGGACATCGGCGCCTATTTCCATAGCGCGCAGGGCGCCGGCCGTGTCGGTGGTAAAGTAGGGGTTGCCCGTACCGGCGCCAATAATAACCACCCGCCCCTTATCCAGATGGCGGATGGCTCGCAGCCTGATGTAGGGCTCGGCAATGGTGCGCATCTCAATGGCCGTCTGCACTCGCGTTGCGATGCCCAGGCGCTCCAATGCATCCTGCAGGGCAAGAGCGTTCATGACCGTGGCAATCATGCCAATATGGTCGGAAGTGGCGGGCTCCATACCGTGGTCTACGCCCATAGAACCGCGCCAGAGGTTACCGGCGCCAATGACAATCGCAACCTGAACACCGAGATCATAAACATCCTTGACGATCTCGGCAACCGCGGCCGCGCGACTGGGATCGATCCCGACTCCGCCAGGGCCGGCCAGGGCTTCCCCCCCCAGCTTCAGCAATATCCGCCTGTATACAGGGCTTGACATGATCTCCTCTCCCACTGGTCGCGGCCCGGGCCACGGTCACGGCGCGGAGCGCGGTAAGAATAAAACAAAGGGCGCTCTAGCGAACGCCCTTTCTCTGTCGGCCGGTCTTATTCGATGGCCTCGCCAAGCTCATAGCGGATGAACCGGCGCAATACGATATTCTCGCCCAGCTGGGCGACCGCGTCGTTAATCAGATCCTGAATCGTCTTCTTGTCGTCTTTGACGAACGGCTGCTCCAGCAAGACTGTCTCTTCGTAGAACTTTTCCAGGCGGCCGCTGACGATCTTCTCGACAATAGCATCCGGCTTGCCCTCAGCCTTGGCCTGCGCGCGCAGCACATCCAGCTCCCGGTCGAGGTCGCCTTGGGGCACCTCGTCGCGCGAGAGATATTTGGGGTCCATAGCGGCAATGTGCAGCGCGATCTCGTGCGCCAGGGCGCGGAACATATCGGTCCGGGCCACAAAGTCGCTTTCCGAGTTCAGCTCCAGCATGACGCCGACGCGGTTCGCCAGATGCGCGTACATCTCGATAATGCCTTCTTTAGCGACACGGTCGGCGCGCTTGGCGGCGCGGGCCAGCCCCTTCTCACGCAGGGTATCTACCGCTTTGTCGAAGTCACCCTGGGCGGCTTCCAGAGCCTTCTTGGCATCCAGCACGCCGGCCCCGGTGGCCTCGCGCAGCTGTTTAATCTTCTCAACTGTAATTTCCATGAGTTCCTTCTCCAGGGAGTATATCGCTTGCGAATAAAGGGCGAGCCGCCGGTGGCGGCTCACCCTGTCCTGTCAGCAGTCAGCCCGCCGCTTATTCTTCCTCTTCAACGCCACCGGCGCGGCGAATCTTAGCCAGGGTGGCTTCGCCGAGCAGCGCCTCGTCAGAGAGCTCTTCGTCGTCCTCGTAGCCGCTGAAATCTTCGTAGTCGCGATCCTCGTAGTCGCGGATCTCGTCTACTAGCGCCGCCTCGCGCATCGCCATCCCTTCGATGGCCGCGTCGGCCATCTTGCTGATAATCAGCTTGATAGCGCGGATGGCGTCGTCGTTGGACGGGATCACATAGTCAATCACGTCCGGGTCGCAATTTGTATCGACCATCGCCACGACCGGGATCTTCAGCACGTTGGCTTCGCGCACGGCCGTTTCTTCGTTATTCACGTCCACGACAAAGAGCAGGTCAGGCAGGCCGCCCATGTTGCGAATACCGCCGAGCCTCTGGTTGAGCTTTTCAATTTCGCGCTCGACCATGAGGCGCTCTTTCTTCTTGAGCAGGGCGAACTCACCGGCATCACGCCGCCGCTCCAGCTCTTCCAGGTGGCGGATGCGCTGTTTCATCGTCTGCCAGTTGGTGAGCATGCCGCCCAGCCAGCGCTCGTTGACGTAGGGCTGGCGGGCGCGCGAGGCTTCGCGGGCAATAGTGTCCTGCGCCTGCCGCTTGGTACCCACAAAGAGGACGGCGCCGCCGTCGGCGACGATGTCCCGCACCAGATTGTAGGCTTCGTCAATCATGACGATTGTCTGCTGCAGGTCAAGAATGTGGATGCCGTTGCGCTCGGTGAAGATGTATGGCTTCATCTTCGGGTTCCAACGGCGGGTACGGTGACCAAAATGCACGCCGGTTTCCAGCAGTGCTTTCATCGAAACTACGGCCATGGGGTCTATTCTCCTTTTATCTGTTCTGGCCTCCGCGCCTTTCTTTCCGTCGCAGAACTCGTACGGCCGGTGTACCCTGCCAGCCGCCGGGGAAGTGGCTTCTGACCGGGAAACAATACGAGCACAGCTGCAACAGTCGAGGCGCGTGTTTATTTTCTGCCATGAGGCAGCAACTACCATAGGGCAGCGGGACGATTATAGCCATGCTCCCTGCCGGTGCAAAAAGTGCTCAGAGGCGGCTCATCCCTACTTCCAGCGTGTGAGAATCGTTTCGCGCTGGAACGCCTGCAGAGCGAGGTAACCCAATACCAGGTCCAACAGCAGCACGGCCACGCCGACCAGGACGATGGTGCTGCGGTCAACCAGAAAGAGGCCCACGGACTGGCCGATCACCCCGACCATCACCGGCAAGATCACCACCATAGAGAGCTGTTCGGCCACGCGCGGATCAGAGACTCTTGACGAAATCATGATGGCCACGCTGACCGAAAGGAAGGTCAGGAGCGGCCCGACCACAAAGATAGCCAGCAGCCAGACCGGGTCCAGGAGAATCGCAAATACGGCGTCGCTGACCAGGAAGCGCATGCTGATGATGTAGATGGCGAAGCTGAGCCACGTAGCAACCACGGCAGGAATGATGGCTGCCAGCGCTTTGCCGGCAAGCAGCTCGACCGTCGTAATCGGCGTCGCCAGCAAAGGTTCCAGGCTGCGCGTCGTCTTCTCGCCGACGATGCTGTAGGCGGCGATGGTCACCGGAATCGCCACGGGCAAAATCATGAACATCATCGTGTAGAGGTTGAGCATGTAGACCTGCGCACAATCCGCATCCGACATGCCGGCGCAAAGCTCGGACAGGCCCGGGAAGTCGGCGCCGCCGACGCTCTCAGCCTCGCCCTCGCTCAGGCCGGATGTGGTGAGCACCGTAATCAGCGGCAGGGCGATGAACATCAGCGGCAGGAAAGCGACCGAGAAGAGGACGAGCCGGTTCTTAAAGACCTCGGCCCACTCTTTGCTAATAATGGTCCATACTTTTTTCACGGCGGCGTCTCCTACGTATTGACAATTTGCAGGTAGATATCTTCCAGCGAGTGACGCAGCTCGCCGACGAACTGAATGTCGGCGCCGGCAGCGACCAGGGCGCGAATCAGATCCGGGTTCTCTTGCTCCGGGTCGGCGACGGCTACAACCAGCTTGTTGTCTACCTGGTTGACTGTCTGCACGGCGTCCAGGGACGAGAGCGCGCTAACAAAGGGATCGGCCACCTCGCGAAGGTGGAAGACGACCTGCCGCCCATACAGACCGCGCCGCAGGCCCGTCGGGCTATCGACCACGCGCAGCCGCTGGTTAATCACGGCGATGCGGTCACAGAGGCGCTCTGCCTCGTCCAGATTATGTGTGGTCAGGAAGATGGTCCGCCCTTCCGAGCGCAGCTCCAGCACAAAATCGCGTACCAGGCGCGACGCCTCCGGGTCGAGGCCGGCCGTCGGCTCGTCCAGAAAAAGGATTTGCGGCTCGTGCAATAACGCGCGGGCAATCGCCAGCTTCTGCTTCATACCTTTGCTGAAACCGCCGGCCGCTTCGTGACGGCGCTCCCAGAGGCCGAGCATGCGCAGATATTTTTCGACCTGGCCGTCGACATCCTCTACTTCGTAGAGCCGGGCGAAAATCTCTAGATTGCGCAGCGCCGTCAGCCGGTCGTAAAGTCCTGGAGTCTCGGTGAGAATGCCCACACGCCGCCGGATCTCCTGTTCCTCGCCGTCGAGCGAGTAGCCGGCGACCGTGGCGGTTCCGTCCGTCGGCGCAATCAGGGTCGTCAGCATGCGCACGGTCGTCGTCTTGCCGGCGCCGTTGGGCCCCAGGAAGCCAAAGACTTCACCTGCCGGGATAGAGAGCGTAAGGCCATCGACGGCGACGGTGTCCCCAAAATGCTTCGTCAGATTCTGTGTTTCAATCATAGTCTAGATCTCGCGGCTCGGCGGACATTATGTGTAGCGGCTTTCGTCCAGCTTCTCCGAGGTAAGCGGCGCGGCTTCCAGCCTGATAGGTCCGGCAGGGGCGTCCTCAACCGGCTCGACAACCGGGGAAGCGGGCGGACGCAGCCGTAGAATAATCAGGACACTGACAACCGTCAGAAGAGCCAGCACGCCTTCGGAGGCGACTGCGCCATAGTGCACGGCGACGATCAACACCAGCGCGTTCACCAGCGCGTGCCAGCCGACTGCATACAACCACCAGCGCCGCTGTCCGCGCACCAGCACCTGGAGGACGAGCAGGGAGAGCGAGAGGTGCAGAATAATCGCCAGCGCCCTCTCCACGGCGGGCAGAATGCCCATGATGACCGGGCCGCCAAAAAGTGCCTCGGCCTGCGCCCGCACCAGGGCCAGTTGCTCGCCGGGGAAGAGGCTGGCGAAGAGGCCCGCCTGCACGCCGGCCAGGGCGATGATGTTCAGCGCAAGAAGAAAGCCGAGCACGATCGACTCGATTCCGCCGTGCCCGGCGCCCACCATGAGCCCCTGGGCCCAGCTGCGGGCATCGCGCGCCCACCAGCGATAGACCACGTAGCGGGCCGTTTCTTCAAAGAAACCGGCCGACAGGCCGAGGAAGGCGGCATAGATAAGCAGGTTGCGCAGCCCCAGCGCGGGATCGGGCAGCACGCCGGCCCTCGCCACGGCGCCGTTGAAGGGGAGGTGCAGAACCTGGCTGCCGATGAAGGCCGCCACGCCGATGCCAAACAGACCCCAGCTTAACCGGTAGCGGCGCGCGAGCCAGCGCGCCAGCGCCAGCGGCATAGCCAGCATCAACAATACACTTAGGGTATACAGCAGGTAAATCATTGCCCTCTATACGCCCGGTGGCCGTCTGGGTTGCCGGCAGCGGCCGCCCGGCGCGCCAGATTATCGTACATTGTTGGCCTGGGCGCTAAAAGCCGTCCGCGCCGCGTCCGTCACAGGTCGCGGGGCTGCGTTTTCTTTGTTGTGGATGACACCGGTAGGCTATAATGACCGGCGGCGCGGTCGAGCTAACCCTACACCTCACCATGGAGGAAGAGCGCCATGCCTGAGCAACCCACGGAGTTTCCAACCGCCGAGGAGATTCGCCTCCTCATCGGGCAGGGCCAGCTTGCCACGCTGCACGCGCTGCTGGACGGCTACCACCCGGCCGATATTGCCGACCTGCTGGACCAGCTACCCGCGGATGACGCCGTCGTCCTCTTTAACCTGCTCAACGTAGAGATTGCCAGCGAGGTGCTGGACGAGACCGGCAGTCTCGTGCGCCAGGAGCTGGTGGAAAGGGTGGACGACGAGCGCCTTGCGGATCTGCTCGACGAGCTGCCGATGGACGACGCGGCCGAGTTCCTGGAGGATCTGCCCATCGTCACCGCCGCGCGCCTGCTGGACCTGATGGAGCCGGAAGAAGCGCGCGAAGTGCAGGCGCTGCTCGGCTACGAAGAGGAGACGGCGGGCCGCCTCATGTCTACGGACGTCGTCGCCCTGCAGCCGGACTGGACCGTGGCCGAAGCGCTCGACTATATGCGCGCAGTGCGTGACATCGAGACGCTACACTATCTCTACGTTGTCGATCCCGAAAGACGGCTCATCGGCGTCGTGCCCGTTCGCTCGCTGATACTTTCGGGAACGCAAGCAACCATTGCCTCGATTATGGATGCGGACGTGGTCAGCGTTCGCGTGGACGCCGATCAGGAAGAGCTGGCCGAGCAGATTTCCCGGTATGATTTCACGGCGCTCCCCATTGTGGACGCCGACAACCGGCTGTTGGGCGTGGTCACCGTAGACGACGCGCTGGACATCCTCGAAGAGGAAGCGACCGAGGACATTCAGCGGCTCGGCGGTTCGCAGCCACTGGCGAACCCCTACTTCGCCGTCTCCGCCGTGCAGATGGCGCGCAAGCGGATTGTCTGGCTGATGCTGCTCTTCGTCGCCTCGCTGCTGACGAGCGCGGTCATCGGCGCCTACGAAGGCACGGTACTGGCGGCGGCCATCGTGCTCAACCGTTTTATCCCGTTGATTACGGGCACCGGCGGCAATGCCGGCTCGCAGACAGTCACCACGATTATCCGGGCGATTGCCGTCGAAGAGGTGCGTACGAGCGATGTCCTGCGCGCCTGGCGGCGCGAGCTGGCCGTGGGCGTCATGCTCGGCATCCTGCTGGGGCTGGTCGGCATGGCGATTGGCGCGCTCCACGCCCTGTTGACCGGCAGCAGCCCAAAGCTAGGACTGGTGCTGGGGCTGAGCCTGCCGCTGGTAGTGCTTTGGTCCAATACGGTCGCCACGCTCGTGCCAATTGCCGCCGCCAAGTATAATATTGACCCGGCTGTCATCAGCGCGCCGCTCATTACCACTATCGTCGACGCCACAGCGCTCCTGATTTACTTCAGTCTCGCCAGGTTTATACTGGGGTTATAAAGATGAACGACGCAGCGAATGCGAACATAAAAATACCCGAGAAGCTGCTGGCGGCGCTGCGCCAGGCCGAGCATGTCGTCGTGCTTACCGGCGCCGGCACCTCCGCCGAAAGCGGCGTGCCTACCTTCCGCGATGCGCAGACCGGGCTGTGGGCGCAATACGACCCGCAGGAGCTGGCGACGCCGGAGGCCTTTGCGCGCAATCCGCGGCTCGTCTGGGACTGGTACGATTATCGGCGCCAGCTCATCCGCCGGTGCGACCCGAACCCGGCGCACCTGGCGCTGGCGGCGCTGGAAAGCTACGTGCCACGCCTCACGCTGATTACGCAGAATATTGACGAGCTGCACCAGCGCGCCGGCAGCCATGACCCTATCGAGCTACACGGCAGTATTCACCGCTGCCGCTGTGCGGACGCCGATCACCTGACCCGCGAGTGGGAGGACGGGCCGGAGGCGCCGCCGCGCTGCGCCGAATGCGGCAGCGCGCTGCGGCCGGACGTGGTCTGGTTTGGCGAAGCGCTGCCGTTTGACGCGCTGGCCCGCGCCGTCGCGGCCGCGAAGGACGCCGACCTGTTCTTCTCTATCGGCACCTCTTCCGTCGTCTATCCCGCGGCCGCCCTGCCCCTGGAAGCCGTGGAGCACGGCGCGACCACCGTGGAGATAAACCCGCAGCAGACAGCCGTCTCGATCATGATGGACTACGTGGTCGAAGGGCCGGCGGGCGTGGTGCTGCCGCGGCTGCTGGCCGCCGCCTGGCCGGACAGGGTCGCCGGGAGCTGACCTGGTGGGGAGCAAACAGAGGCGGCCGCGCGAGACGAGAATACCGCTGGGGGTTGTCTTCATCGCCATCGGCGCGCTGGTCGTCGCCACGGTCGCGGCCGTTTATGCCCTGCTGCCGGTGGCGCCGCCGCCGCTGCCGGAACTCATCGCGCCTGCCGGGCGCTCCTGGGTGAGCACGCCTGTCCCCCTGCCGACCGTGATGGCGCGCGCCGGCGACGGCGACGCCGGCGAGATGTTCCGGCCGGCGCGCTTCCTGGCGGGCGGCCTGCCCTCGGAGGCGCGCGCCGGCGAGGCGCCTACCATACTCTACGCGCCAGAGCCGGGCCGGCCGGCGCGCGTTGTTATCCCGGCGCTCGACGTAGACGCGCCCATCCGCGAGGTGGCGCTGGAGCCCTTTGACGACGAAGGCCAGATATTGTTCCGCTGGCGGGTGCCCGACGAATTTGCGGCCGGCTGGCATAACGACAGCGCCGCGTTGGGCCGGCGCGGCAACACCGTGCTCAACGGCCATCATAACGTGCATGGCGCCATTTTCGGTGACCTGATTTCCCTGCCGGTCGGCGGCGACATCTACCTCTACGACGAGGGGGGCAACCGCTACCATTATGAGGTCAGTGAGCAGATACTTGTGCCGGAGCGGGATGAGTCCATTGCACTGCGCCGGGCCAACGCCCACTGGATGGAGCGCAAGCCGGATGAGCGCATCACCATCGTTACCTGCTGGCCGCGCACCGACAACACACACCGGCTGATCGTCGTCGCCCATCCGGCCGGCTCTTGAATGAGCCTTATCAAAGAGCGACGTACTTGCAGAGGCGTAGCGCGATTCCCTTGGTCATTTAGCTAAAATATGAGGCATTCTTAGGGGCACGTGGCTTTCACCAACAGCTGTGACCGGCGCTGTGGAAGTGTCGGTCACCTGGGTAGGTGGTCCAATGTCTCAAAGTTCGGAAAGGGCCAACCAAATCGCATCCTGTGCGTTGGGTAGAAACCTGGAATAATCGCTCTACAGGGACTGTGTTTCGGGGTCAGCTATCGTGATTTCCTAGCTTCCAGGAAACCACCTTGCCGGCTAAGGTGCAAACGGGCGTGGCGCCGGCGCCGTCAGGGGATGAGCAGCACTTTTCCCACGTTCTTGCGCTTCTGCAGGTAGTCGTGCGCGGCGGCGGCCTCGTGGAAGGGGAAGGTGCGGTCGATGTGGGGGCGGAAGAGCGCTTCGTCGTACCAGCGAATAATCTGCGCCATCCATTCCCGCGCCAGCTCCCCCTGCTCCCATAGCTCGCTCAGGCGCACGCCGAGCACGCCTTTGTTGTCTTGCATGAGCCGCTGCGGCGTATAGGCAGGCGCGCTGAGGAAGGCGTAGAGCCGCTGCCACCAGCGCTGCCGGCCGCCGCTGGCGCCATAGTGGAGCAGCCGGCCCGCGGGCTCAAGCAAGCGGTAGTTCTTGCGCCAGTCACTGCCAAAGCCGTCGAGGATGAGCTGCACGCCGCGCCCGCCGCGCAGCTCGCGTATCTCCCGCTCATAATCGTAGTGATAGTAGTCGATAGCATGGTCCAGCCCACGTGCGCGCAGGAAGTCGTGCTTGTCGGGCCCGGCCGTGCCAAAGGTCTCGGCGCCGACGATGCGGCAGATGTCGAGCGCGGCCAGGCCCGTGGCCCCCGCCGCCCGGTGGACGAGGACGGTATCCCCTTTGCGCAGGGAGCCCATGACAATGAGCAGGACGTAGGCCAGCATATAGTTGACGGGAAGGGCGGCTGCATCGCGCGCGCTCATCCAGTCGAGACGGCGAAAGACCTGCTTCCAGGGAACGCAGACCACGTCGCTATAGCCGCCGAAACGCGTCGCCGCCAGTACCTGGTCGCCCTCTTTAATCTCCGGCGCCCCCTGCCCCACCATATCGACCACGCCCGCTACCTCGGCGCCGGGCACGAAGGGCAGCTCCGGCGCGCCGGGCAGGCCGCCCGTACGCGCCAGAACGTCGTCAAAGTTGAGCCCGCACACGTCGACGCGGATACGCACCTCGCCGGCTCGCGGCAACGGGTCTGGCGCTTCGCGCTCCTGCAGCACTTCCGGCGGGCCCGGGCGGGTAATCCAGATCTGTCTCACACAGCTACTCCTGGCGGCGCCACCGGGCGCAGCCACGCTCCATTGTAAGCCAAAGTCGCCGCCAGCAACAAAGCCTGGCCGTCATCGCCAGCCGCTGCCGGTCGTGTATAATGGATGCTGGCAGCGGCGTCGAGAAAGGAGAGCTATGCCGCGTATTGACAATCTCCCGGCCGGCTCGTCGGCCCAACGCAATAATCTCAACCACCAGGCGATAGAGGATTACCTCAAAACGATCTATATGCTCGCGGAAGAGGAAAGTCCCGTCAGCACCTCGCGTATTGCGGCGGTGCGCGATGTGCGGCCGGCGTCGGCCACGAGCATGATCCAGCGTCTGGCGAGCCTCAACCTAGTCGATTACGAGAAACATTACGGCGTAACGCTGACTGAGGCCGGCCGCCAGATTGCGCTGGAGGTGATCCGCCACCACCGCCTGATTGAGCTGTACCTGATTGAAGCGCTGGGCTTCACCTGGGACGAGGTGCATGAGCAGGCGGATATTCTGGAGCATGTCATCAGCGAGAAGCTGGAGGAGCGGATCGCGGCGGCGCTGAACCACCCCACGCTGGACCCGCATGGCGACCCGATTCCGGCGCGCGATGGCACGGTGCCGCAGCGGCTGCTGGCGCCGTTGGCTTCGCTGGCGCCCGGCAGCCAGGCTACCATCGCCCGCATCCTCGACGATAGCAACAGCGAGCTGCTGCGCTATCTGGCGGAGCTTGACCTGGTGCCGGAGGTCGTGATTACGGTTACCGCTGTCGCGCCGCTGGACGGGCCGCTGACGATTGTCGCCGGCGGCCGTGAGCAGGCGATTGAGCGTGCTGTCGCCGAGGCGATTCTGGTGGAGCCGCACTGAGCGGGCCGCTGCCAATTTGCAGGCGCGCGCCACGCCGCTATGATTGGCGAATCAGACCAAGAGAGAGAGGATGCCCATGACAGAACAGGAGCAAACAGGTAGCGGCGAAATGGCGATTAGCGCCGAGCTGCTGGATATCCTGCGCTGCCCCAAAGCGGTGCAGTCGGATGAGTATGGCGACGACCCCGGCCGGCTGCGGCTGGTCAGGGATAGCTGGCTGGTCAGCGACGATTCAGGCTACAAGTACCCTATCCGCGATGGCATCCCGGTGATGCTCATCGAGGAGGGCGAAAAGTGGAAGGACGTTGCCGAAGAGGAGCTGCCGGTGCCGCCCCCGCCGGCCTGATGGGGGCTGCCTGACGGAAAATCGTAGGAGAGAAAGGCGCCGGCGCGGCGCCTTTTTCATGGGCCAGCCCCAACTCTGAAAAGGAGAAAATCCTTGCCCGGCCGCGGCGACTGATAGCGGTCGAGGTGGCCGGCCGGATAGACATCGGCCAGCCGGCCCGCCGCGGCCTGGTCCTGCGGGTGTAGCAGATAGAGCTTGGGCGCCGGGTCGAGGGCGTGCAGGGCAATGTCGTCCAGCTCCAGCACGGCGTTCTCCCACGTAACTCGCCCGGCGTTGATCCCGATATTGCGCGTGTCAACCCAGTGCGGGTAGGCGATGTGATAGACGTGCTCCAGCGCGCCGCCCTCCGCGACAAAGGAGCGCACGACGGCGCCCATCTCCGTCGCGTTCCAGGAGGCGGACAGCTCGTGCAGCCGGTAGCGCTGGAAATACCAGTTGGCGTTGAGCGCGATGGCGGCGAGGACGAGGCCGGCCGGCAGCAGCAGGAAGAGACGCCCGGCGCGGCCGCGCAGCCGGCCGGCAGCGGCGGCCGTCATTTGCGCCAGTGGCAGAGCAGCCATCAACATCACAATCGGGATGGCGCCGCCTGTGCGGACCGCGCTGGGGTTCTCTTCCGGAAAGGCCAGGCTGAGGATGCTGGGCAGGAGCAGCACGCCAAAGCTGACGAGAACCGTAATGGCCGCCCGGTCGCGGCAGGCGAGGCAGCGCCAGAGCAGGTAGACGGCGCCAAGCAAGAAGAGGGCGCCAGTGACGGGATCGAGCTGCGGCGAGCCGGGGATGGTATTGGCCGGCACCACGTCGCCGCGGACGTTAAACATCAGCAGGGCGTTGCCGACATTGCTCCAGAAAGTAGCCCACAGGGCGCCGGGCGCCAGTGCGCCCTGCGCCCGCGAGGCGGCCCGGAACCAGAACAGTTCGGGCGCTTCGGTCATAAAGCGCAGCAGCGGCAGGAAGGCAAGCAGAGACAGCGCGGCGCCGAGCACCGCGTTGTGCCAGAAGCGGACGGTGAGGCTGCTGGCTTCGGCGAGCGGCTGCCGGCGCGCCCGCGCCAGCAGGTCGGCGGCGACCTTGAGCAGCACGAGCAGGGCAAAGAGCACGGGAACCACGCGCATGGCCGTATAGCTGTGCAGGCCGACGCCGAGGATGAGCCCCGCCGCCAGCCAATCATTGCGCCGGTTGGCGCGCAGGGCGCGCACGAGGAAAGCCAGGGCCGGCGCCGTGAAGGCGGCCGTGAAAGGAAAGCGCAGCCCCACGCGGCTGATCGCCACGTGCCAGTGCGAGATGGCGATGAGCGCCGCAGCATAGATGCCGGCCAGGCGGCCAAACAGCTCCCGGCCCAAAAAGTAGGTGAGCGGCACGGTGACCGCGCCGAACAGGGCCGTTCCGATCTTGAGCGCCAGATGACTCTCCGGCAGCGCGCCGAGCCGGATCATGGCCGCTGTCAGGTAGAACTGCAGCCCTTCGCGGCCCGTATTGCGCGGGAAGAAGATGGGGCGCGCGCCGGTCAGGAGGTCGTGAACGTCAAGCAGCTTCTCGGCATGGTCGCTGGTCATTTCCGCCGGGATGGCCTCCAGCTGGTAGAAGCGGAAGAAGATGCCCAGGACCGTGATAGCCAGCAGCGCGACGGGCCAGCGCAGCGAGCCGGCGGGGCGCGGGCGCCGCGGCAGCTCGGCGACTGCCGCCACGAAATAGAAGAGGCTGCCCAGCCAATACCAGAGGCCGCCGCCGAGGTTGTTGCCGGCAAAGCCCTGGTAGGCCAGCAGCGCCAGGATGAGGCTCACCACCAGGAAGAGCGCCCGCCAGAGGCGGGACGGCGCCAGCAGTTGCCCCTGGGGCTGCTCGTCCCGGCGTGGCGGCGTGAGCGGGCCGTTGCACCGCCGGTTGACGTGCAGATAGAGAAGGAACGCGGGAATAAGCAGCAGCAGCCCGCGGCCGGCCTGCTCGCCGGTGAGCTGGCGCTGCCCGAGCAGCGCCAGGGCGACGGCGCCCGCCGTCAGGATGGGCCAGAGAGTGCGTGGTGGGGAAGCGGCCTGCCGGCCGTGCTGTGACGCGGACATCGCGCCCAGAATCTTACCGCGGACGGGGGCGGCTGCCGAACCGCCGGCGCGCCGGCGCAGCGACGGTTTCCTTTGCCTGCACCCGCCCTATCTGGTATCGTCAGGCAACCAGAAGGAGCGCTCTGACATGGCTGAAAAGGTACTGCTTATCGAGGACAGCATGGAAAGCCGCATCCTCGTCGATCGGGTCCTCGGCGCCAGCGGCTACCAGATGTGCTTTGCCGCCGATGGCGAGTCGGGTATCCAGCTGGCTATCGACGAGACGCCAGACCTCATCCTCATCGACATTGGCCTGCCCGACATCGACGGGCACACAGTGGTGGCCCTGCTGCGCCAGATTCCGGAGCTGGCCGGCGTACCGCTGGTGGCGATTACGGCCTGGCCTGCCGACATTGCCCACGATATGTGCCGGCGCTACGGCTATGACGGCGTGATCATCAAGCCGATCAGCGTGCGCAATTTCCCGAAGCAAATTTCCCGTTACCTATCTTCCGAAGGCGAGTGAGAGAGACAGTTCGACGTTGTACAAGCTGAGTCATGGATGGTAAGAGTCCAGACATAGAGCTGATCCCGGCAACCGAGTTCACGCTGCAAGAACTGGCCGATGCCTATAATGAGACGCGCATCGACTACATCATCCCGATGCCGATGACTGTGCAGCGGCTGCGCGACTATATCGAGGTTTACGACGTGGATCTCGCTTCTTCCTGTGCGGCGGCGACTGCCGACGAGATTCTGGGCATCGGCATGCTCGGTCTGCGGCCGCGCCGCGCCTGGGTAACGCGCCTAGGCGTGCTGCCTTCCGGCCGGCGACAGGGGGTGGGTAAGGCGATCATGGGTTTTCTCCTCGACGCGGCCTGCCGGCATGGCGCGCCGCGCACCTGGCTGGAGGTGATTGACGGCAATAACCCGGCGCACGAGCTGTTTCGCAGCCTCAACTTTGTCGAGACGCGCATGTTGATTGTCGCCCGCCGTCCGCCACGCTTCCCGGAAATGGCGCCGGGAGACACCGCTCAGCAGCTGCACGTGCGTGACGTGCGCACGCTCGACCACCGCGCTACGGTAGAGCTCCTGGCCGGCCGCGGCGACGCGCCCAACTGGATCAACCAGACGGAGTCGGTGCAAAATGCCGCCGACGTTTCGGCCCTGGTGGTAGAGACCGACGAGGGCGGCGCCGGCTGGGTGACCTACAAAGCAAGCCTGCTGCGGCTCACGCGCATCATCGTCGAGGTGCAGCGCGGCGACCCGGCGGCCGTTACGGCGACCATTCTGCGCACGCTGCACGCTTACTACCCGACCCAGGACGCCATTGCCGAGAATATCCCCGTGGACGACCCGAAGTGGGCCGGCTTTGTCGAAGCCGGCTACTTCGAGGCGTTCCGGCGCATTGAGATGGTGAAGGAAATGGAGGACGAGGCGCAGCCAGGCGCCCACTGAGGCCAGGACAGCATGGCGCTGCCAGGCCGACCCCCGACTGAGGAGCAGTATGAATCTCTCTCCCGCTGATGTCGCCGCCGCCGCCGGCCGGCTTGCCCCGGTGGCGCACCGCACGCCCGTGCACACATCGCGCACGCTGGACGAGCGGGCCGGAGTGCAGATCTTTCTCAAATGCGAGAACTTCCAGCGAGCCGGCTCATTCAAGTTCCGCGGCGCCTACAACGCCATCAGCCAGCTCAGCGCGGCTCAGCAGGCGGCTGGCGTCGTGACCCATTCCAGCGGCAACCACGCGCAGGGGGTCGCCCTGGCGGCCCGGCTCCTCGGCGTGCCGGCTACAGTGGTCATGCCGGACGACGCGCCGGCGGTTAAGCGGGAGGCGACGGCTGGTTACGGTGCGCGTATCGTTTCCGGCCCGGCCCGCGAGCGGGAGCGGCTGTCCGCGCAGCTTGCCAGCGACGAAGGACTGGCCCTTGTCCATCCCTATGACAACAGCCACATTATCGCCGGCCAGGGCACAGCAGCGTGGGAGCTTTTCGAGGAGGTTGGCGAGCTGGACTACCTGTTTGTCCCGGTAGGCGGCGGCGGGCTGATAAGCGGCTGCGCGCTGGCCGCGGCCGGACAATCGCCGCGCTGCCGCGTCGTTGGCGTCGAGCCGGAAGCGGGCGGCGACGCCGGCATCTCCTGGCGCGCCGGGGCCATTCACCGGCTGGAGGAGACGCCCGCCACGCTTGCCGATGGGCTGCGCACCCGCTTCATTGGCGAGCGCAATCTGGCCGTCATGACCCGGCTAGTTGACGACATGCTCACGGTGAGCGAGGCGGAGATTGTGGATACGCTGCGCTTTGTCTGGCAGCGTCTCAAGATTGTGATCGAGCCCAGCAGCGCTGTGGCCCTGGCGCCGCTGCTCGGCGGCCGCTACCGGGAAGCGGGCCGGCGCGCCGGCGTCATCATCAGCGGCGGCAATGTGGACCTGTTGGCGCTGGCGCTGCAGCTTGCCAACCAGCCGGAGGGCGCGCCATGACCCAGCCGCAACGCATCCTCGTCTGTGAAGCGCTTGACGAAGAGGCGCTGCGCCTGCTGCAGGCCGTGGCCGCCGTCGACGTGCGGCCGGGCCTGCCCGACGCCGAAATCCAGCGGGTCATTGGCGACTACCACGCGCTCATTGTCGGCCCGGAGGCGACGATCACGCACGACGTCATCGAGGAGGGCCTGGACCTACGGGTCATCGGCTCGCTCAGCCCGCGCCTGGACAACGTGGACGTGACCGCGGCGCGCACGATGGGCGTGGAAGTATGCAATATCCGCGGCAGCAACGCCGTGGCAATTGCCGAGCATACGCTGGCCTTCATGCTGCGGCTGGCTATCCAGGACGAGTCGGGCTCCGGCCTGGCGGGCAAGACGCTGGGCATCGTCGGCTTTGGCGGGATTGGCCGTGAGGTAGGCCGGCGCGCGCTGGCTTTCGACATGCAGGTCATGGTCAACCAGCCGCGCCTGACGCCAGAGCTGGCGCTGGCGGCCGGTGTGGCCCAGGCAGACTTCCACGATTTGCTGCAGCGGTCGGATTTTGTTAGCCTGCATGTGCCCTTCACGACCGAAACGGAAGCCATCATTGGCGCCCCGCAATTGGCGCAGATGCAGCCCCATGCCTTCCTGGTCAACACCGGGCACACCGACCTGGTGGACGACGAAGCGCTGCTGAGGGCGCTGGACAGCGGGCAGATTGCCGGCGCGGCGCTGTCCCAGCTTCCGGCCGGCGTCACTGCCGGCGCGGCGAGCGAGCGCGTGCGGCAGCACCCGCGCGTGCTGCTGGCGCCGCACGTGACGCGCATCATCGGCAGCCGGCGCCGCGAGGACGTGCTGGCGGTGGTGCGGCAGGTTGTCGAGCTGCTGCGCGTGAAGCGGCCCAGCGAAACGCTGTCGCTGGAAGTTGTGCCGGCTGAGCAGGTCTCGCCGCACGAGCAGATTGACGAGAAGCGCGTCAGCCGCCTGGCCGAGCGGCTGGAACAGGAGAGCCGGCTGATTAACCCGCCCATCGTCACCTACTGGAACGAGCGCTATATCATTCTCGACGGCGCCACGCGCTTTACGGCGCTGCAGCGAATCGGCTGCCCGCACGTCATCGTGCAGGTGGTCGACGCGCAGCGCGATGACTTCCAGCTACATACCTGGTACCACGTTATCTCCAGTGACCGGCCGGTCGCAGAGCTGCTGGCCGCGCTAGGAACGGTCCCCGGCCTGACGCTCTGCCCCATGCACGTGGACGCCGCGCAAAGCGCCCTGAACGAGGGCGCCGGTCTCTGTTTCTTCCTGGACCGAGATGGGCAGGCGACGCTGGCCGCCGCCGGCGCCGGGGCCGACAGGCTGGCGGTATTGAACGAGATTGTGGCGCGCTACACGATGTGGGGCGACGTGGAGCGCACGCTGGTTACAGAGATTGAACGCCTGCGCGGCCAGTTCCCGGAGATGGCGGCTGTCGCCGTCTTTCCGCAGTTTGCGCCAGAGCAGGTATTCGAGACGGCCAGCCACGGGCGCTTGCTGCCGGCCGGCCTGACACGATTTGTGATCCCCGGCCGCATCTTGCGGCTCAACGCCGACCTGGACCGGCTGCGCGCCGACGAGCCCCTCCCCGCCAAGCGCGCCTGGTTCAACGACTTCCTGGCCCAGAAGTTGGCGCGCAGCCGGCTGCGCTATTACCAGGAGCCGGTGATTTTGTTGGATGAGTGAGCTGGGGAATTGAACGTTGAAAGCTGGAAGTAAGAGGCTGGAAGAAAGCCGCTTTCAACGTTCTACTTTTCACCTCCTACCCCTGTGAGTCCCAGACAGTCACACAAATTCCAGGGCCCTCTTGACAGCCGCGCCACGGCTATGCTAAAGTGTCTGGGTTAGCGCGATTGTGCGCAGCAGTATTGTGAGGTTTTGCATGGAGGCGTACCAGGTGAATGACCACACCCGTCACTTCATCACCGCCGTCGGCAGCCGTGCCGGCGGAGATTACCCCCTGCCTGGGAGTGGTGCGCTTGCGCGCTGTTGACATAACGATTCCGTGAATGTCAGGGCCGCACGCACCACCAGGTGCCTGCGGCCCTTTTTGATCCATCTTGCTGGCGCGACCCGCGCCAGCCGACCCGAAAAAGGACGCCGGCGCCTGGAGAGACAGGAGCGGCGTCCTTTTTTGTTTGGGCGCCCCGTGAGTCAGGAGATGACCATCATGATGCCATCAGTCGTTGAGATGGAGCGCCTGAATGACAGGCGGCACAAGGCAAATCATGTCACACGCTAATTACAGCGAGTCTGCGTCCGGCATCCGGGCGGTCATCTTCGACGTCGGCGGCGTGCTGGTCCGTACCCATGATTGGAGCGGCCGGCAACGCTGGGAACGTGAGCTGGCGCTGCAGCCGGGCCAGGCAGAATGGCTCGTCTTTCACAGCACGGCCGGCCTACGGGCGCAGCTAGGGCGCATGACAGAAGCCGCTTTGTGGCAGGACGTGGCCGCCCAGCTAGAGCTTGACGAAGAGCGGCTTGCCGCTTTTCGCAGCGACTTCTGGGCCGGCGATGCCCTTGACGAGGAATTGGTAGCGTATATTCGCTCGCTTCGACCCCAATACCAGACGGCGATCATCAGCAATTTCAATGACAGTCTGCGTGTGAGCCTCGAGCGGACCTACCCGATAGCCGGCGACTTCGACCTGATCGTGGTCTCGGCTGAGGAGAAAGTCATGAAACCAGATGAACAAATCTATCTCTTGACCCTGGACCGACTCGGGCGGCAGCCCGCGGAGGCTGTCTTTATCGACGATAGCGCCGCCAACGTCGGCGCCGCCCAGGCCATTGGTATGCACGCCGTGCACTATCGGCCCGGCCTGGACGTGCCGGCGGCCCTGGCCGCCCTCGGCGTCCGCCCTTCCCGACCTGAAGAACGACATCAAGATGAGGAAAAGTAGCCATGATTAGCGAACAGACCAGTAGCGACCTGCCCCGCGCGGCGACTCAGGGCGAGACACTCAGCCTGCGCAGCGGCGCCGCCGTGCGCGTGCGCCCGTTCGACTTTGGCGCCAGCTCAGACTACAGCCGCGTCGTGGCGATTAACAACGCCATTGACCCCGATTTCCCGGAGTCGGCCGACTCCTGGCGGCACTGGGACCTGAACCGCGACCCTCAGTATCTCTTCCGTCGCTACGTCGTGGAACAGGATGATGAGATGGTCGCCTATGGCTCCTACGGCCACCTCGACTGGGCCTATCATCCCGACCGTTACTATATCTGGGTTGGCGTCCATCCCGACGAGCAGGGCAAGGGCTACGGCCGCGCCTTGTGGGACTACTTGCGGCAGCAGCTCGACGAACGCCAGCCGGCCGAGCTGGTGACCTTTACGCGGGAGAACCGCCCGCGGGCGCTCGACTTCCTGCAGAAGCGGGGCTTCATGCTGCGCATGCGCGAACAGATGTCGCGCATCGACTTGCAGACGTTCGACCCGGCGCCGTTTGCCGAGAAGATTGCTGCGGCCGAGCGCGCGGGAATCCGGGTTGTTACCCTGGCCGAGCTGATGCAGCGCGACCCGGACTGGAAGCGCCGCATGTACGAGCTGGAGGCCGAAGTCGAAAGGGATGTCCCGTCGATTGACGAAGTGACGAAAGTGGAGTTCGAGGTCTACGACCAGCAGACGTTGGGGATGCCCAACCTGCTGCCCGAAGGCTGGTTCGTCGCCGTGGACGGCGACGAGTACGTGGGCCTCAGCGTCCTCTGGCGTGACCTGACCGACGACCGGCGCCTGGGTACCGGCTTTACCGGCGTCAAGCGCAGCCATCGCCGCCGCGGCGTGGCGACGGCCATGAAGGCCAACGCCCTCTCGTTTGCGCGCGCCTACGGCGCCGTCACGGTGGACACCGGCAACGAGGAAAACAACCCGATGTACCAGCTTAATCTACAGCTTGGCTTCCGGCCGCTTCCTGCCGAGCTGATCATGACCAATCAACTTGACGGCAGGCTGGCACATGCAAACGGCCAGCTACCAGCAGACAACTCACCGGCTCAGGAGAATTAGCCATGTATTCACAACAGTCAGCTACAACAGTCCAGCAGCGACCGGCAGAGGCCGTCGCCTCCCTCAAGCTGCGCAGCGGTAAGACCCTTTCGGTCCGGCCGTTTGACTTCAACAGTGTCGCCGATTACGAAGAGGTAGTGCGCGTGGACAACGCCATTGACCCGGAACATGCCGATTCCGTTGAGAACTGGCGCCATTGGGACAGCGGTCGCAATCCCGCCCACCTGCTGCGCCGCTTCATTGCCGAGCGCGACGGCGAGGTTGTCGCCTTCGGCCAGTACGGCCACCAGTCGTGGTCGTTTCGCGAGGACAAATACTTCATCTGGGTCGGCGTCCATCCGCAGCAGGAACGCAAAGGCTACGGCAGCGCTCTCTGGGGCTACCTGATGGCCGACCTGGCGCAGCGCGAACCGGGAGAGCTTGTCAGCTGGACCCGCGAGAGCCGCACGCGCGCCGTGCAGTTCCTGGAGAAGCGCGACTTTAGCCCTGCCCTGCGTATGCCTGTCTCGCGTATCAACCCGCAAGAGTTTGACCCGGCGCCCTTTGCCGACAAAGTGGCTCGCGTTGCGCAGGCCGGCATCGTCGTCAGGAGCCTGGCCGACCTGAGCCAGAGCGACCCGGAGTGGAAGCGCAAGGTGTACGACCTCGACTGGGCCTGCGTACAGGACGTACCTTCGGTGGATGGGCATACCCAGATGCCGTTTGACGAGTGGGAAAAGAAGCTCTTCAGCAGCCCCAACTTCCTGGCCGAAGGCTGGTTCATCGCCGTCGACGGTGACCAGTACGTGGGACTGAGCTGTCTGTGGCGCGACTCGACGCGCGGCGACAAGCTGGGCACCGGCCTGACCGGCGTGGTGCGCAGCCACCGCCGCCGCGGCCTAGCGACGGCGATGAAGGTGCGCGCACTGACCTATGCGCGTGATTTCGGCGCGGTCGAAGTCGACACGGACAACGAAGAGAACAACCCGATGCTCGACCTCAATCTGCAGCTTGGCTTCCGCTCGCTGCCCGCGATGGTCGAGTACCGCAACCAGCTTAAGGGAAAGGAAAGCGTATGACGCTCCCTCTCCTGCGGGCCAGCGGCACTCCCTACGAGCAGGGCCGCGCGCACGGGGTAACCCTGCGCGACCGTGTCCTGCACAATCGTGACGTCTACTTCGACCGCTTCTGGCGAGAGGGCGGCGTGGCGCGCGGCGAAGTGCTGCGGCGCGCCGCCCTCTATGCGCAGGCGATGGCCGCGCATAACCCTGCCTATGTGGAGGGTATGCGCGGCATCGCCGCCGGCGCCGGCATCGCGGAGCTGGAGGTTGTAGCACTGAACGTGCGCTACGAGCTGCTTTACGATGCCTTTGTCGTACGCACCCAGGAGCTTTACGGCGACGGCTGCACCGCCTTCGCCCTGGCGCCGGAGGCCACGGCCAGCGGTCGCCTGCTGCTGGGGCAGAACTGGGACTGGATTCCCGAAGTGCAGGGCGCGGTGGTGCACACGACGGCTGCCGGCCAGCCGGCGACGCTGGCTTTCACCGAAGCCGGCATCTTTGGCGGCAAGATTGGGCTGAACGACGCCGGGCTTGGTCTGGCTATTAACGGTCTATCGACCATCGGCGACAACTGGGCCAGGCTGCACAAGCCCTTTCACGTCCGCTGCTATGAGATCCTGCAAAAGACGACGCTGGCGGCGGCGCAGGCGGTGCTGGACAGCAGCGAACGCGCCTGTTCCGGCAACTTCCTCATCGCCACCGCCTCTGGCGCAGCCGTCAACGTGGAAGCCGCGCCAACGCGCAGCCATGTGCTGCAGTGGCAGGAGGGATGCATTGTCCACGCCAACCACTTTGTCGATCCGGAGGCGCTGGGCGTGGTCGAGCCGCCGGACCCGGACTTTCGCCGCTACTCCTGCGGCCGGCACGAACGGCTGGAGCAGCAGCTGCGCGCCGCCATGCCCGTTACGCTGGCGGATGTGCAGGAGGCGCTGCGCGACCACACCACGGAGCCGCGCACCATCTGTCGCCACGAGGACCCGGCCGCGCCAATTGACGAGCAATACCGCACCGTCACCTCGGTCATCATGGACCTCGCACAACGGCGTATGTGGATCAGCGACGGCCCGCCGTGTCGCAATCAATACGAGGAACACGAACTGTGACAGGAATAGGAAAAGAACTGAAGATGCAAATTGAGCCTTTCGAGCCAGATGACGATAGCTACCAGCAGCTGGTGGAAGTCTATAATGCGATTTGGCCCGACGATAAGAATACCGTCGGCCAGATTCGCTATGGGGACGAAAATCGCAATCTGGACTACTTTTTCCGGCGTTTCGTTGCCAGAGAGAGCGGGCGCATGGTAGCCTGGGCCACGATACGCCAGCCGGAATGGTCATTCCAGGAAGGTAAGTACCTGTTCATCGTCTCCGTCCATCCCGACTACCGCCGCCGCGGCATCGGCAGCGCCCTCTACGAGCAGCTCTGCGAGACGGTGCAGCCGCTCCGCCCGGCGAAGATCGTCGCCGAGACGCGCGAGGACCAGGTGGAGGGGGTGCGCTTTCTGGAGAAGCACGGCTTCCAGCCCCTGATGCGCTACCCGATCAGCGAGCTGGAGGTCGCCGCCTTCGACTTCAAGCGGTTTGAGCCAACGGTGAGCGCGGTGCTGGAGAATGGCATCACCATCAAAACACTGGCGACCCTGCAGGACGAGGATGAGGATTGGAAGCAGAAGGCGTATGACCTGGAATCGACGCTCACCGAAGATGTTCCCTCGCCCGATCCGCTCACGCCGATCGCCCTGGACCATTATGAGCGGACGGTCCTGCAGAATCCAGAGTTCTTGCCGGAAGCCTACTACGTCGCGCTCGACGGCGACGACTACGTTGGCATGAGCAACTTATGGCGCAACCTGGCTAATCCTGAGCGGCTGAACACGGGTCTGACTGGCGTGAAGCGCAGCTACCGGCGGCGCGGTATCGCCACGGCGCTAAAGGTGCACGGCGTCCGTTTCGCCCAGGCCTACGGCGCTAAGGCGATTGAGACGGGAAATGAGGAGAACAACCCGATGTTCCAGCTCAACCTGCAGCTTGGCTATAAGCCCAAGCCAGCGTGGATGGACTTTGCCCTCGAGCTGGAACCACAAAGTTAGGCGACACACCAGGGGCTGCCAGGCGCCTGGCAGCCCCTGGTGCGCGAACGGTCAGTCAAAGAAGCGCATGGCGACGACGCGGACCAGCTCCCGCGCAAAGACGCCAATGCCGACCCCCAGCGCATAGCCGGAAAATGGCCGCAGTGATTCGGGGAACTGGGCGATCAGGCCGGCGCTGAGGGCGACCGCGACAAACATAAGCACCCCTTTCCAGGAGGGTTCAAAGCGGTCGGAAAAGCCATAGTAGCCATCGTAGTCCGGGTCTACAAACATCATCATGAGAATGTAACCCAGCGCCACCCCCAGTACTGCCGGTCCGAGAATCGTGAGGTCCATAGGGACCATTTTAGCAGGAACGCCGCCGGCGACGCCAGAACACCGTTAGCAAGACCAGTGCAGGTTTTGGGATAGCTGACAGGTCTCACAGCCTATCGGCCGCATGTCTGCCGGCCGGGGACGTGCTACACTTCCGGCCTTATGCTGACGCGCCGACGTCTCCTCGCCGGCCTGCTGGCCCTTGCCCTCCTCTATGCTGGCATCCGCGCCGCCGGGTTGCTGCTAGAGCTGCGCGACCCGGCCGGTCGCCGTTTCGTCGCCTGGTGGCGCGGCGGCGAAGCGACGCGCGCCGCGCTGGTCACGGTGCAGCGCGATGCGTGCCCGGGCGCGCCGTTTATCCTGCCGGCCGATGGCTTCATCGGCCTGCTCTACGCCGACCCGCGCGGCCCCTACTCGGCCAGCCGGCCGCACCAGGGCATCGACATCTTCAGCGCCGGCGAGCCGGGGGTGACCCCGGTCTATGCCGCCTATGACGGCTACGTCACCCGCGAGGCGTCGTGGGTCAGCAGCCTCATCCAGCGCGTGCCGGACGACCCGCTGCAGCCAGGCCGGCCGCTATGGCTCTACTATACACACATGGCATCGCGTGACGGCGACAGCTTTATCGTCGCTGCCTTCCCGCCGGGAGCGCGGGAGCAGTTCGTGGAGCAGGGCACGCTGCTGGGCTACACGGGCGATTACAACGGCGGCAGTGCCCGCAGCGTATGGACGCACCTGCACTTCTCCATCGTCCAGGACAATGGCTCCGGCGGCTATCGTAACGAGCTGGAGTTCGCCAACACCTTGGACCCATCCCCGTACCTGGGCATGGAAGTGCATTATGAACGAGCGACGGAAGTGGCGGGCTGCCGCTAACGCCTGCTCAGGCCGCCAGCGGTCTGTCTGACCCAAATAGCGCTGCTTCGTCGCCCGGCCGCTGCCGCTTCAGCACCGTATAGAGATTGAGGTCGCCCTCGCGGCCGTCGCTGCGGAACTGGGCGACCACGTCCAGCCCGGCGGGGCCGGCGAGCCGTTCTGTCTCGGCGGCGTCGATATGAGCCACGTAGCGATAGCCGGAGCCCCCGCTCTGCCAGCTCAACAGGTAATCACCCGGCTCAACCGCCGCTGGGTCCAGGTCGGCGTCCTGCCAGGGAATCAGCTTGCGCCGCTGCCGCTCGCTATCCAGGAACTGCCAGGTGGAGAGAAAGAGCCGCCCGCCTGGCGCCACGCGGAGTGCCATATCGTGCAGCAGGCGCGCGCGGTTCGCCCGCCCCGGAATATGCTGCAGCACGGCGAGACAGACGACGAGGTCAAAGCTTTCCAGCCCGTCGAGCGCGTGGGGGGCGGCGAGGTCGCGCACCAGGAAGGCGCTGCAGAGTGTGTCCGGCAGCGCGGCGGCGGCGCGCACCAGCAGCGCTTCGCTGAAATCCAGGCCTAGATAGCTGCCGGAGAAGCCATTTGTGGCCAGAAAGCGCCCGAAGCGCCCTTCCCCACAGCCGACGTCAAGGACAGCGGCGCAGCGTGGCGGTAGATACGTGAGCAGGCGGCCAAAGCCGGGTTGCGGCTGCGCCCGCGTGCGCGCGAACGGCAGCGCCAGCCTCTCGTAAAAGCTGCGATTAAGCGCTAACAGTCTCCGTTCCGTTTCTTCTTCCATGTTTTCCAATCGGTCGGCCGGTCGGCCCGTTCTGATAACGTTAGCGTTAGTCTGATAGCAGTGCCGGCCACCACGCTATGCGCAGTATAGCCGGGCACTATCTGCAGGCCGTTAGCGGGGTTGCACGGCCCGGCTAAAATCCGAATTGCTGCAGCGTCTGCTCGACGGAGCTGACGTAGCTGCCGCCGAAGAGACGCGCGTGGACCAGGAGTGGATAGAGGTTATAGAGCGCGCGCCGTTCCTCGAAGAAGCCGGGCGCAAGTGGCCGTAACTGCTGGTAACGGCGGAAAAAGGGCTCGCCAAAAGTTCCGAACAGCGTGATAAAGGCCAGCTCAATCTCGGCGTCGGCATAGTAGATAGCGGGGTCGAGAAAGCCGGTGACGCGCCCGCCCTGGGCCAGCACGTTGGTCGTCCAGACATCGCCATGAATCAGCGAGGGCTGCGCCGGCTCCTGCAGCCAGCGACCCAGTACGGCGGCCAGCCCCTCAACGCGGCGGCGCACGGCGGCCGGCAGCCTACCCTTCGCCTCAGCTTCGCGCGCCATGTAGACCAGGCGCTGTTGGGCAAAGAAGTCGAGCCATGACGCCGTCCAGGGATTCGGCTGACGCAGGCCGCCGATAAGCGTGTCGCGCTCCAGACCAAAGCGTGCGGCGCTGTTCTGGTGCAGGCGCGCCAGGAGCTCAGCGGCGTGCTCCTGTGCGCGCCGGTCAAAGCGGCTCTCGCCGGCAATGTGGTTCATGACCAGTAGCTCCGGCTGCGACCAAGTGACCTGGGGAACCGGGAGCTCGCTGTTGGCGGCAAGATAGCGCAGCATATAGGCTTCTACGTCCAGCCGCGCGGCCGGCCCGTGGGCGACTTTGACGACGACGCGCCGGCCATCGTCGAGGTCGGCCCGGTAGACCTCGCCGATGCAGCCGCCGTGCAGCGGCTCGAGCCGGCGCACAGCCGCGCCTAATCGTTCCCTAAGTTCTTCGCTCAGCATCGGCCCCTCGGTCGACAAAGGTGGACCCGGTTGTTATACTCTAATATGCCCACAATGGGTATCTGGCTGCTTGGGGCCCAGGTAGCCAGGCACAATTAGATCAAGGCAGGTGACGGAACCACTGGCAGCTTTTCTTGTCAGGCCGCTAATCGAGTAAACCCTTCATGAGCCCAGCCGGGACCGTGTCCCCTGGGTTTGCTTCGTTTCCTTTTGCCAGCGCGCCTTCGCCGGGGGGAGAGTCCAGCGAAGGCGACCATCCGCGCAAAGGCCAGCGAAAAAAGCAGTCATCTTAGACCGGTTTCCACTGCAGCCGTGGCTCGCCGCTGGGCCGCGCCTGCCGGTCATCATCGTCCGCCGCCCGCAGAAACCAGTGAGCAAGGAGGTGAATTCGTTGCCAAAGGTTGAATTACGACAGGGTGAAAGCCAGGAACAGCTTCTGCGGCGCTTCCGCAAGAAGGTTGTATCAAGCCAGGTGCTTAGCTCGGCGCGCCGCAAGCGCTGGCATATCTCCAAGAGCGAGCTAAAGCGCCTAAAGATGAAGAAGGCGCTGCGCCGGGCGCGCCGCCGTGACCGCGCCGGGTAACAGAATACGGCCTGGCGCTGCAGGGACAGCCGGCTCGC
The DNA here is from genome assembly GCA_964579295.1 of uncultured Ardenticatenaceae bacterium. Lineage (GTDB taxonomy): Bacteria > Chloroflexota > Anaerolineae > Promineifilales > Promineifilaceae > JAAYYY01. Next base: position 12,045 of record CAZOGK010000008.1, on the reverse strand, counting down.
CCCGCGCGAGCGGCCGTCCACCACAAGAGATGTTGTCGAGTAAGGAGATTATGACCACAGACATTCCCGAGAATAACCAGTTGCATTCGCTCGAAGAGGAAAAAGCCTCTTTCGCCGCAATGCTTGACGACTATGAATACAGCATGCCCGAGCGCGGCCGTATTGTGCGCGGCACCATTATCCGCGTCGCCGACGATGTGGTGTTCCTTGACGTCGGCGCCAAGCGTGACGCCATTGTGCCGCGCGACGACCTGGAGCGCCTGGAGCCGGAGCTTGTCGCCAGCCTGGAGCGCGGCCAGGAGCTTCCCGTCTACATTCTGACCTCTCCCGAAGGGGATGGGGATCTGCTCGTCTCTATCAACAAGGGATTGGAGCAGGAAGATTGGGAGCGGGCCGAGCAGCTCATGGATGAGGAGACGACAGTCGAGCTTGAGGTCGTCGGCTACAACAAGGGTGGGCTTATTGTCCAGTTCGGCCAGCTACAGGGCTTCGTGCCCAATTCGCACGTGCCCGATTTGCGCTATGGCGGCGGACAGACCGCCGCCGAGTCGCGCAAGGCGCGCAAAATGGGCGAAGAGCTGCTGCTCAAGGTGCTGGAGGTAGACCAGGACCGGCGCCGGCTTATCCTTTCTGCCAAGGCGGCCCACAAGGAGCATCGCCATAGGACCCTGGAAGAGCTGGAAGTCGGTAGTGTCGTCAGCGGACGGGTCGCCAATATCGTCAAGTATGGCGCCTTTGTCGACCTGGGCGGCGGCGTCAGCGGCCTGCTGCACGTGTCAGAAATGGCCTGGCATCGGGTGGATCATCCGTCCGAAGCGCTGAGCGTCGGCGAGGAGATAGACGTGCAAATTCAGGACGTCGACGTGGAGCGCGAGCGGGTCAGCCTGAGCCGCAAAGCGGTCCTGCCTAATCCGTGGGATACGGTCGAAGAGCGCTACAATATTGGCGATCTGGTCGAAGGCCGCGTGACCAACGTCGAGGATTTCGGCGCTTTTGTCGAGGTTCAGAGCGGCGTGGTTGGCCTGGTCCACGTGAGCGAGATCGACGTATTTGGCCCGGCCAAGATTACCGACGTGGTCCACGAGAGCGATCTGGTGTTGGTGCGTATTATCGACATGGAACCGGCTGAGGAGCGGCTGAGCCTGAGCCTGCGCCGCGTTACGCCGGAAGAGCAGATTGCCTGGATGCAGCGGCAACCGGCGGCGCAAGAGGCGGCCGGTGAAGAAGATGCGGAAGCGCCTGCCAGCGACGAGCAGCCCGAGATGGCGCTTGAGCAGGAAAACGGCGCCGAGGCCGGCGAGAGTGACCTGGCCACGACCGCAGTCGAGGCCGAGAGCGAATCGGAGGAGCCCGCTGAGGCTGTCGCCGTCGCCGATGAGGCGGCGCCGGATGTAGAGATGTCTGCTGCCAGCGAGGAGGTCGCCGCCGGCGATGAAGGGGATGAGCAAGCAGGCTGATCGTCCAGCCAGATGAGAACCCGGCCATGACGCCGGGTTCTTTTTTTTGGCGGTAGGTCAGGAGGCGCTAAGGACGGCGCACCACCAGGTTGTCGAAGGCGACGCGAAGGCCCGGCTGTCCGAAGGTCCCGGCGTCGAGGGCGATGCTGCCCTCACTGTAGCGGCCATCGGCCACCTGCAGCAGCAGCTCGCCATTACCGTAGAAGCTAAAGGTGCCGGCGACGGCGAGCACGCCCAGACGATTGACGGCGCCGGCGCCGGTCTGCAGGCCGGCGGCCTCCTGCCAGTCGTCGCTGAGCCGCGTCCAGACGCCACCGCCATCATAGCGCTCCACGAGGAAAAGGCCGCTGCCGGTGATGTCGAAGCGGTAAAACTGCTCCGGGCCAGTCAGGCGAAAGAGCAGGCCATAGCTGCTGTCGGCGCTGCCGGCGAGCAGAGTCGCGTCCACTTCCAGCGCGAAGTTGCTGAACGTCTGCTCGGCCAGCGTCACGTACTGCACCGTATTCGGCTCGTTGACCTCGACGACGAGCTGGCCGTCCTGCAGCAGCGCTTGCCCGCGCTCATCCCCCTCTAGCTGCCATTTGCCGGTCGTCTCCGGCGTGAAATCGTCTGCATAGAGGACGGCGCCGTCAGCGCTCAGCCCGGCCTCGTTGGGCGGCTGCGGGCGGCAGGCGACGAGGGCGAGCAAGAGAGCCGCAGCCGGGAGCCAGCTTCTCATGGAGCAATGGCCCGCACGTTGTCGAAGGCAACCTCCAGACGGCCGGGCTCGAAGGTGCTGACGGCCAGCCCAATATCCCCGGTCACAAAGGTAGGATCGCTGACACTTGCCAACAAGACGCCATTGACCGAGAGTGTCAGCTCGCTGCCGATGCAGGTGACGCGCAGCCGATTGGCGCCCGATTCCTGGTCGATAGCCTCACTGAAGGTATATTCCCCGCCCTCGTTCAGGTAGGTAATCTGGCTCGTTCCGCTCTGGTATTTGCCGATGGCGTAGTAGCCGTCGCTGCTGATCAGGAAGACGTAGAAGTTCTCACTGCTCTGGTAGCGGCAGATGAGCCCGTAGGCATTGTCCGGCGGCCCGTCGATATGTTGTATGTCGGCGGTGAGGATGAGATCGTCAAAGTTGCGTCCCACGTTCGTCCACCAGATCTGCCCCGGCTGGCTGGAAACGAGGCGCAGCGTCTCCCCTTCGAGGCGGACGCTGGCGCCGCTGCGGTTGTACTGTACCCAGCCGCAATCGGTGTCGGCCCGGAAGTCATCAAAGAAGAGGGCGCCGCCCTCGTCACAGGCATCCGCCTCGGCGCCCTGGCAGGCCACCGCCGCCGCCAGCAAGCAGAGCATAGCGCAAAGCAGGAATGGCCGAGCCACGCTACCCCTCCTTCTCCTTTCGGTCCATCAGTTCGCGCAGTTCGTCCAGCTCGCGGCGTATCTCCGTTTGCTGGCGCGAGGTATAGAAGAAGTAGACCAATGCCGCTACCCAAGCGACGATGATGATACCAGCCAGTAGTGTCAGGTTCTCGAACATCCCTTCCTCATTCCCTGTTGAATCCACCGACTGCAGCCGGGCGGCAGCCGTCGCCGCAGAGCAGTTTACACGAAAAGCGGGCGGCAGGCACGACGCGCGCCGCCCATTTTGCTTCAGGCTAGGCGCGTGAGTCCCAGAGCGGCTCGGCGACGCCGTTAGCGTGGTTTTCATAGCGGGCCATCACGAACAGCGCATCGGAGAGGCGGTTGAGGTAGGGCAGCGTCTGCTCGCCGATTGGCTCCTCGGCGGCCAGCGAGACAACCGCGCGCTCGGCATGGCGGCAAACGGTGCGCGCATGATGCAGATGGGCGGCGCCGATGCTCCCCCCGGGCAGGATGAAGTTCTGCAGCGGGCCGACAATCTGATTCAGCTCGTCGATGAGTCGCTCCAGGCGGGCCACGTGACGGGCTTCCACCTGAGGCACGCTGAATTTCGCCTTATCGGTCTCGACGAAGGAGAGGTCCGAGCCGAGATGAAACAGCTCGTTCTGCAGCTCGGGCAGCACAGCTGCCAGCCGCGGGCTGAGGCCATGCGCCAGGGCGATCCCCAGGACGGAGTTCAGCTCGTCTACCAACCCGTAGGCGGAAACCCGCAGCGCATCTTTGCGCACCCGCTGGCCGCCGCTGAGGGACGTCTGGCCCTCATCCCCTTTGCGTGTGTAAATCTTCGTTAGTCGTGGCATCTTTTCCTCCGGCCGTGCCATTGGGGCGCGGCGCTAACCCGGCCAGGGCATCGGCGACTGTCAACCAGCCCTGTTCCGGGAACAGGCGGGCAATCTGTGGGGCGAAGAGCGGCGAGCCGGGCAGCACCTGCTGCGGCGCGCCGGCGGCGATAATCTCGCCGTCGCCGAGGACCAGCACGCGGTCGGCGACCTCGGCGACCAGCTCCACGTCGTGGGTCACCAGTAACAGCCCCCTCCCCTCGGCGCGCCATTCCTGCCAGAGCCGGACAAGCTGTCGCTTGGCGGCGTAGTCAAGCCCGCGCGTCGGCTCGTCCAGCAGCAGCAGCGGCGGCCGCGTAACGGTCACCGCTCCCAGCGCAACGCGCTGCCGCTGACCCACCGCCAGGTCGCGCGGATAGACCTGGCTCACGCGATCGAGGCCGAGCCGCTGCAGAAAGGCGGCGATTCCTGGCTGGCCGGCCGCTCGGCCGTGGTTCCGCAACGTAATCGCCAGCTCGGCGGCGACGCTCTCGGCAAAGAGCAGGTCGTCAGGATTCTGCGGCAGGTAGGCCGCCTGGCGGCTGATGCTGGCCGCATCGCGGCCGTTGATCGCCTCGCCGGCGACGCGGATCTGGCCCTGGTCTGCCCTGAGCAGTCCCATGACCAGACGCAGCAATGTCGTCTTGCCGCTGCCGTTACGCCCCAGCAGCGCCACGATTTCACCCTGGTGGACCTCCAACTGAACCCCACGCAGAACCGGCGCGCCCGGGTAGGAAAAATGCAGATCTTCGACCTGCAGCAGGGGCGATTGTGGCGCCGGGCGAGCCGGATCAGGGCGCCGGGCGGCGCCCTCCTTCATTTCGCGGGCGGCAAAGCGGCGCGCCTCTTTCGTCGTACGCGGCAGCGGCGCCCAGCCGCGGGCTCTGGCCAGCCGCAGCAGCGGCGGCGGATCGGGCAGGGCCGCCAGGGCCTCGCCGAACGGAGCGTCCAGGGCTACGCGGCCCTCGGCCAGGGCGATAATCCGGTCAGGGTAGCGCAGCAGCCGCTCCAGGCGATGTTCGGCGAGGATGATGGTCAGGCCCAGCTCTTCGTTGAGGCGGGCCAGGGCACTGAGCACATCCTCGGCCGACTTTGGGTCGAGCTGGCTGGTCGGCTCGTCGAGAGCGAGCAGCTGGGGCCGCAGGGCTAGCGCGGCGGCAATGGCCGTGCGCTGCCGCTCGCCGCCGGAGAGGGTGCGCAGGGGGCGGTGACGCAGCGGCTCCAGGTCGAGGAGATTCAGCACTTCTTCCACGCGCAGCCGCATCTCGGCGGCGGGAATGGCAGCGTTCTCCAGCCCAAAGGCGATCTCGGCTTCCACTTCTTCGACCACAGCCTGGGCTTCCGGGTCCTGGAAGACCAGGCCGATGACCTGGCTGAGCGGGCGCGGGCCCTGGCGCACCGGGTCCAGGCCGCCGACGCGAATGCGCCCGGCAATCTGGCCACCGCTAAAGTGGGGCGCCAGTCCGCTCAGTGCACGCAGCAGGGTCGATTTGCCGGCGGCCGAGGGGCCGGTCAGCAGCACAAATTCGCCCGGCTCAATGCGCAGCGAAATATCGCGCAGCGCCGGCTCCGTGCGGCCGGGAAACGTGTACGTGAGCCGGCTGACTTCAATCATGCTGGCCTCCGGCAGAGCAGGGCCGGCAGCGCCAGCAGCAGGAAAAGGGCGCCGGCACCGGGCGCGAAGGGCGGAAGCTGCACGCGCGGATAAGGCGAGTAGCCGGCGATTGCCTCCTGCTGCCACAGGCCGGCGATGAGCACGACGAGCGAAACGGCGACGAGCAGGCTATCCTGGCGCCGCCAGGGCTGCTGGCGATATTGGGTGTGCTGCACGGCGCGGCCGCGCCGCCAGACGAGGGCCAGCAAGAGGAGCGCCCCGGCGATGAAGAAAAGCCAGCCCAGAGTTCCCTCCCAAATGGTGTAGAGCCAGCCGCCGAGGAGCAGCAGCAGGCCGAGCGCCACGCCGGCCAGGACAGCCGGCTGATGGGCGCGTGGCGCGGCGGAGCCATAGCCGCGCGCGACCATCGCTTCGGCCAACCCCATCGCGCGTTCCATGCCGCCGACGAGCAGCGGAACGAGGAGCGGGCGCCAATCACGCAGGCCGCGCACGCGGTGGCCGCGAATGGCCTGTGCTTCGCGCACATGCTCCAGCCGCCGCGCGGTCTCCGGCACGTAGGTCACCGCGATCAGGAGCACGACGCCGAGGTCGTGGAAGGCGCGCGGCACGAGGCGCACCAGCTCGCTCACAGGGACGATGCGGTTAAAGGCCAGGAAGACGAAGAGCAGCGCCAGCAGGACGAGACCGGTCGTCAGCCCGTAGACGGCTGCCTCCAGGGTAATGGGGCCACCGACGACGGGCAAAGCGCGCGGCAGCCGGAATAGGATCGTCTCGCCCGTGTGCACCAGCAGGGCGTTGAACAGGGTCGAGAAGAGCAGCACGGCGACGGCGATGCGCCGCCAGGGCAGCTCGAGCGCCGGCTCGCGGCGGCCGCAGGCAGCCTCGACCAGCCGCGCCGCCAGGATCAGCAGCAGGGCATAGAGAGGATTGCGCGTCACCAGGGCCAGTATTGCCGCGGCGGCTGTCCAGACAAGCCAGGCGCGGGCATTGCCGCCGTTAGCCACGGCCTGCCTCCACGACGGTAAACTGGTAGCGGTCGCGGAAACGGGCCAGGGCGCGGATGGCTGGCTGTCCCAGGACGAGCAGCAGGAATGCCGTGCCGGCGCCGCGCAGCAGGTCCCACCAGAGGGAGCTGGCCAGGTAAAAGGCCGTGTAGTGGGCGAGGGCGACGCGCAGACCTTCCCCCGGCTGGTAGCGCAGCGCGGCCTCGCCAGCAAAGAAGGGCCAGAAGTAGAGGTTGGTCAGCACGCCGTAGAGGAGTCCCCAGAGGACGCCAAAAGACGTAAGCAATGCCAGCTCCAGGCGCGGCCGGCGCAGATGGGGCAGCCAGCCCGCCGTGAAGCCAACCCAGGCCGAGACAAAAATCTGGTAGGGCAGCCACGGCCCGACGCCGCCGGTCAGCAGGGCGGAGACGAGCAGCGTCATAGCCCCCATGAGGAAGCCGAAGCGGCTGCCGAAGACGTAGCCGCCGAGGATGATGGGCACGAAGATGGGCGAGAAGCCGCCGGGTCCTGGAATCGCAGTCTCCACAAAGCGCAGGACGGACGCCAGGGCCACGAGCATCCCCAGCGCCGCGACGACCTTGGCGCTCACGGCCTCGCCCTGCAGCTCGATGAACAGGGCCAGCAGGCAGAGGCCGAGCAGGGTCGTCGTCAGCAGCGGCGCGGCGCGCATGCCCTCCTCGCTGGCGCCGGGAAAGGAGACCAGGATGAACGGGTAGGCAAACGCGGCGACGCCAATGAGCGCGCTCAGGCTGTAGATGAGCGCCGCCAGCGCGCGACTCATTCCGTTCTCCTCCGCTGCACAAGCAGGAAGGCGCCGCCCAGCAGCAGCGCGAAGAGGAGAAAGAGCGCGTAGGTGAGCCACGGCGCCACCGGCTGCTCCGTCGCTCCGGCAGCCGGCGCTGCCAGCGGCGCGGCAGCGTCACAGATGTCGGCAAAGTCAAGGGCCGGGGGTTCAATGGCGCTCGTCGCCGAGCTGGGGCCCCAGGACCAGCCATCGACAGCGCCGTGGCTCACCTCAGACATAGAGGCGCCGAGGCCCGCGTACAGCCACCCCTCGTCGCCGCGGCGCCAGTAGGACCAATAGGTACACGGCTCGCCCTGACAGTGGCAGAGACAGTCGTTGGCCGGGCAGCCCTGGCCGGCAATGCTGCAAACCATGACGCCCGCGCCCGCGGCGTTGACGACATAGTCCAGGCCCGAGCGGCTCAGAAGCTCGTGCCCGCTAATCGACTCCTCCGCAAAGGAGACGCAGCGGCTTTCGACCTGATCGTCGCCGGCGCGCACGACGACGGCGGCCCGGTTCGGCCCATCCGTCTGCAGGGCCGACGACGCCAGCAGCGGCAGAGCGAGTAGCGCCAGGACGAGCAGCCGGGCGCGCCAGGGCGTCACAGCCCTTTGCCGCTCCTGACCCAGACGACGACGGCCGCCGCGGCGAGCAGCGCAAGCGCGATGAGTATCCAGGCGACTGTGGGGTTTGTTAGTTCGCGCTCTATCTCGGCGTGCGACGCGGCGGCGCCGTCGCCGCCATGCGCCAGCGGATAGGGCTGGCCGGTCAGGGCCGGCAATGCCTGCACGGTGGCAAAGAAGTTGTCAAAGCGACCCTCGCCAAAATCGGCCGCAAACGCGCCGCCCGGCTCCTGCCAGGCGAGTAGGGAGGCCATTGCGTCGTCGTAGTCCTGACCCAGCGCGCTGCGCGCCTGCAGTGCCAGCGCGGTGCTGTTAGCGCTCTCCGGCAGGCCGGGCGCGAAGCCCCAGCCGCCGCCCTCAAGCTGCACGCGCGCCAGGAAGTCGGCGGCGGCGGCGAGCGGGGCCGCGTCCGGCGCCGTCCCGGCGGCGCGCAGGGCCATGACTGCCAGCGCCGTGGCGTCGACGTTGCCCGCTGTCCCAAAGCCATCGTCCCAGGAGCCGGCCAGCTCGCCCGCCGTCTCCTGCCGGCCGCGCAGGCCCTCCAGCGCCGCATCGGGAATGGTTTCGCCGGCGGCGGCTAACCCCAGAATTGCCAGCGCCTGGTCATAGGGAGTTGCCGCCGCAGCGGCGTCGGAAGGACCGAAATGCTGTACCAGGCCGGCCACGGCGTCGATGCCGGCGAAGCGCTCCGGGTCGGCGCCGGCGGCGACCAGGGCGAGCACAAGCTTGCCCGCGCTACCGGCCGACTGCGCCACCAACTCCTCGACGGCCTCTGGCTGGCTCTCCAGGTAACCAAGCGGCGCGCTGACCGGGCGGCCGGCTGCCGCCAGGGCCAGCAGCGCGTCTGCCGTCCCGGCCACGTCGGAGGCTGCCTGCCCCGCGCCACTGCCAAAAGCAGTGTAGCCGCCGTCGTCATTCTGATGGGTCGCCACCAGCCAATCGGCCGCAGCCGCCGTCGCCGCGGCCGGAGTCGTCTCCTGCGCCGATGCCCTGCCCACGGCCAGCCAGCCGGCCAGAAGTAATAAGGCCAGGATGACGCCCTGCCCAATCGCGCGCGCGCCTCTTCTCATGATTCCTCCTTCGGGTCGTCAGGGCCTTTCCGCAGCGGCAGGCGGCCCTGTTAGCGTGAGGTCGGCTGGCCGAAGGTCCGTTGGCAACAAAAAACCCGCTGCAGCGCAAACTGCCAGCGGGTTGAGAATGCCAAAGCATGCCAGTTCCCAACCCTTACCCACGCGGGTTGAAACCTGTCCAGGGCGGGCGACCTGACTCAGCGATGAGCGCTTGCTGTACTCATCGCCTCACAGTTGCGGGGACAGTACTGGGCTCTCGGCTGCCTCTGGGGAGGCGCCGACCACCAGTTTCGCCATTGCGTCCGGCCATCCGGGGCGTTGGACACCCTGAACCAAGTTACGGTAATTGTTAACGGCCTGAGTGTAGCAAAGGGCCGGGAGGGCGTCAAGCCATAAGATGAGCCCCATGTGAGGCCGTTTGACGCCGCGCACACATCTGGTATAATCTCCCCAGTCGCTGCGGGGTAGAGCAGAGGCAGCTCGTCGGGCTCATAACCCGGAGGTCACAGGTTCGAATCCTGTCCCCGCTACTAGGGAAGTCCCCACATGGTGTGGGGACTTTTTTGTTTTCTGTGGCAGGCGCCCGTCTGTCTACTGGCCGCGCAGCACGAATTCGTCTATCTGCAGCTCTTCCGCTTCGTCGGCTTCATTGAGGCGCACTCCCAGCCGCAGGCTTCCTTCGACGCTGACGGTATTGGCTATCATGGCGATAAGGCGGTCATTGATGTAGAGCACTTGCTGGTCGCCCATGACAATCAATGAGAGCTTGTTCGTTTCCGTCTTGTCGATGGCAGGAATATAAGTGCCGGCAATATGGTTGCTTTCCGCGCCGTCTTCCCAGACGCCCAGCCACAGCCGTTGCGTCTGCGGCTGCAGCATCACATACGAAAAGTTGTAATCGTCAGTCCAGCCGTAGTAGAGAAGGATATCGCTGTTGCGGTCGTGCAGAAGCTGCGTTTCCAGTGATAGATAGAAATGATGGGCCGTGCGCGGCACAAAGGGAGCGCACCAACCAGGGCCGCTCGTCGCCGTCGTCTGCACGCGCAGGCCAAAGAGGCTGTCCGTGATGGCGGCCCGGCACTGGATGCCGCCGGCAAAGGTCTCGTCAAACTCGGGCCAGGCGTAGTCCCGTGAGTCGAAGCCGTCTCTCATGATGAGGGACAGCGTCTCGGCTGCCGTGAGCACGCCGGCCGCCGCGCTCTGGAACGCCTCGAGCTGCGCCGGCGGCAGGACGCTTAGAAGGTGAACAGTTGGCTGCGGCGCCGGTTCGGCCGTGGCCGTCGCGGGCGGAGCTGGCGTCTCGCTGGGGCGCTCCGTGGGCGCCAGCGTCGGCGTGGCAGACGGGGCCGGGGTGGGCGAAGCGGGCGTGGTTGCGGTTGGCTCGCCGGTCGGCGTGGCGCTGGGCGCGCCCGCCGCTTCCGCGGCCATCGTCGAGGGCGGCGGGTTGTTGGCCTGCTGACCACCGTTCGACAGGAGCACGACCCCCAGTGTGCCGACCAGGGCGATGAGGGCTGTGATTACGGAGGCCCAGCCCGGATCGATAGCGCGAGGGAAGCTGACTTTGCGCCTGGCCTCGCCCTTCGCATCCCCTTCTGACTCAGGTCCGTCTGGAAGCTGTGGCTTTGGATTCATATTGTGTCTTTCAGGTGCGGCGGCATGAGATCCCCTGCCAGGCGCAGGACTGGATGACGCTAGTGTAACACAACTTCCGTAAATTGGGGATACGGTACCCGGCGCGCCGAAGCAGTGGTAGTCAGGTTTTCAATCTGACGGAGTGGATGGCGGCGGCTTACAAAGCCGCCCTACCACACTGATGGAGATATGTACGGGTGAGGCCGGCAGGATGCCGGCGTTCCGGTGGCAGGCCTACGGGGCCAGCTTTTCCATCTTGCCGGCCAGCTTGAGGTCAAGCTCGCTGAGCGCGTCGATGCTGTGCGTCAGCAGGTGGACGTGAACGCGATTCCAGGAATTGCACCAATCCGGATGGTGATCCAGCTTTTCGGCTTCGAGGCCGACGCGGACCATCCAGGCCAACGCTTCGCTGAAGTTCTTGAAGGTAAAGGTCTTGTGCAGCATGCCATCTTCCAGGGACCAGCCGGGAAGGTCGGCCAGGGCGGCGTCGACTTGTGCGGGCGTTAGTGGTTGGACATCGCGGGACATGGCTGTTTCTCCTTTATGAGAGCGGGCGCTGCCAGATGGGGATTGGGTATCCGGCCAGCGAGAAGCCGAAACGCTCGTAGAGGCGCTGCGAGGCGACGTTGTCCGCCTGCGTGTTCAGCGAGACAACGCGGCAGCCGTGGTCGCGGTAGCTGGCGATGGCAGCGGCCAGCAGGGCGCTGCCCACGCCCCGGCGCTGGCAGCGAGGATCGACCGTTAGGCGCACCAGGTGGGCCGCGCCGGGACGATCGCTGCGGGCGCTGTACTGGAAGCCGGCTACGGCCCCGTCCAGTACGGCGACGTGGAAGCTGATGGCGTGCTGCCAGCCGAGCGCCAGCCCTTCTCGGCTGTGGCGCCAGATCGGGTCAAAGGCGGCCTCTTCGATGGCGACGAGGCGCGGCAGGTCGTCAAGGCGCACGCCACGGATGATGACAGGGCCGGCCGCGGGCGCCGGGGGCATGGCCGAGCTCAGGTTGTCGTTGACCAGGGTAATGACCTCGTTGACCACCTGGAAGCCCAGCGGCGGGAGCCAGTCTTCCAGCTTGGGGTCGCTGCCCAGCAGGGCAACCTCGGCGATGGGCTCGCCGGCGAGGGCGACGAGGGCGGCGTCAAGCAGGTCGCGCAGCAGCGCCGGCTGGTCGGCCGTGTCGCGCAGCGCGGCCAGGCGCACCCAGGCCGCGGGCGGCGGGTCGGGCGCAATGCAGAGACAGCCGGCCAGGGCGCCGCCGCCAGCCTGTTCGGCGACCACGAAACCGGGATAGCCAACCCAGTCGGCGGGAAAGCGCCAATCGGCGTGAAAATGGGTCCACCAGGCGTGGCGAAGCAAGGATGCCAGCCGGCTCAGGTCGGCGCGGGTGGCCGTGCGCACGCGCCATCGCTCGCTTGCCATTTGCATGGCGCTATTGTACACTACATAATCAGCAAGAAAATCCCACGTGCAGCCGGACTGGCTCGAAGAGGTGTATGGGCGAGCGTAACCGCGTTCTCGATACGACGATTGCGAATATCCAGAAAAGGTTTGGCGACGGCGCTATTATGCGGCTGGGAGACGCCAGCCACCTGCAGGTAGAAGCGATACCGACGGGGGCGCTGTCGCTGGACATCGCGCTG
>CAZOGK010000007.1:116110-123580 GCA_964579295.1 uncultured Ardenticatenaceae bacterium | reverse complement strand
AGCCGTTGGGAGAGTAGGCCATCGCCAGGTTGCCTTCTTTTTCCTTTTTTGGCTACAAGCAGGAATGAACCGCGCACCCGGGGTGCCGGCTCCCCACTAACGACCTATACTTGTCTGTCGTGGGAAAGCTGACGAGAGTACCATCCTGGTCCCTGCACGACGGGGCCCTTGTTCCGGTCGCGCTGGTAGTCGTCGTCATTGCTGCTGGGGTTGGCCTCCTTAGCCTCACGAACCTCTATCCCACAATTCCAGACTCGATTGGGTACGTTTACGCTGGGCAGCAATTGGCCCAGGGTGAGGGCTTGAGCCATCATGACCCTCTCAATCGCGATCTGGCCCCCTTATTTTATCTGCATAGTTTCCGAGCAGTTGAAACCGGCTCTCCCCGAGCGTCATTTGGCTATCCCCCAGGCTATCCTATCCTGATTGCGTTTCTTATCGTTGTCAGCGGCAGTATCCGTGCTGCCTTGTACGCGAACTCGCTCTTCGCGCTACTGGCGCTCATCGCCACATACTTTCTTGGTCGATCTGGGGGTCAGTTTCGTTGGACCTCACTTGCCGCAACGCTTACGCTGGCTGCCTCTGTCTCACTCTGGCGATTTGGCACCGAGCCCTGGTCCGAATTGCCGAGTCTTGTCATGATTGCCCTTGGGGCTCTCGCATTTCTCCGGTCACGTGACCAAGAACAAGGGCGTCGGCAACGAGGTTGGTGGGCAGTCCTGGCAGGCTTGCTCTTCGGTTACGCGCTCCTACTCCGGCTCACGAACCTGATATTGCTGAGCCCAGCTCTCATCGCCACCGACCTTGCTCAGCTTGAGTTCCGCTTGACACGCAAGTCACTGCTCCACATGGGATGGAGTTGGGGTACGTATGCGGTGATCGGGCTGTTTTTGGTGGTTGCCTTCTTCTACAATCGGCTTGTACTAGGGGGCCCACTGAACAGCATCTACAGTACGCCAGAACTCGGCGCCTATCCCTGGCCGCTCTTCTCATTGGGCTACGCCTTCGGTGACTCGCCGATCGGAAATGCTAGCCTGTTGCGGAGTCTGGCGACACTCTGGGACAACTTTTCACTTTTGCTCCCATTTGCACTTGTCGGATGGTGGCGTATGGGCCGCACCAGTGGTTTATTCGCCGCTATGCTCAGCCTGTCGGCCGTTGCCCTCTATTCTGTCTATGCATTCCCTCCTCTAGGCGTCAATGCGCGTTTCCTCCTTCCAGCTTTTCCGTTCATCGCAGCCGGTATCGCTGGCGGGCTGGAGGCCGTCTGGAGCCATTTGCCTACCCCTATTTTGAGGGCCACGATTCCCGTTGCTTTTTTGGCGCTACTGGCGCTACTCTGGCATTCGATTCCGGGTGAACTAGACCAACGCAACAAGACTGCCAGCCAGACTGTCAGCTCCATCAAAGAGCTAGTGGCCACGAGCCCAGGTGAGAGTGTTTGGCTCTCGGCAGCCTACAATGACATCATCACTTACTATGGCAATCGCTCCACGCTGAACTACCGCCGCGCCCTTCAGGCTGCGCCCGGCAGCGATGGATTCGACGTGTCCAGCATGGAGGGCTGCGTGGTTGATGCCCTGTCGGCCTTGCTGCGGAAAAGCATCCCCGTCTACTTCATTCCAGAGTCAGGCTGGGGTATCGACCGGATATTGGCCGACTACTTTACCCTCGAAGCCGAAACAGCCGCTTATGTGCAGATTCGGGAGACCACAGCTCCACCTTCCCCTCCGCCCGACTGCAACTACCGTTTTCTTCGTTAGTCTGCCCTACCAGCCACTCGCCTGGAATACGGTCTGTAGTAGATCGGCCCGTTCCTCAGGCGTCATCAGCCGCGGCCGGGCGTAGTTCTCGATCAGGCCCGTCCATAACGTCACGTTGAGCAGCTGGCCGTCGTAGACTGTGTACAGATCGACGAAGCTCTGGCGGGTTCCAAGCTGATCCATCTGGTCGAAGAACAGATTGCCCAGCCCGTAATGAATGAAGGCGCCATGTTCAAAGGCGAAGCCGTGCACGTGGTGCGCCTGGCTGCCGCTAACGGCGGCGGCGCCGGCCGCAGCCAATACCGCAAAGTCGTCGCGGTGTATCTGTAGCGGCGCGTAGCCGTAATGCTCGCTGTGCTGCTGGGTGGCAATGACGACGGCGCCGTCCTGCGCGTGTTGGCGAATCTGCTCGGCAAAGTTCTCGTCGCAGCGGCGCGCCCCACCCCACTCTGGCCCGGCCCAGGCGCCGCCGGGACCGACCGGGTTACAGCCGAGGAAAACAATCTGGTTACCGTTGTGTTCAAAGATAGCCGGCTGGCGCGCCTCGTCCTCATTGCGCCCACCGCCAAAATAGCGCATCCCGGCGTTCTCAAGGAGCTGGAGCGTGTAGGGGATGTGGCCGGCGCCGTAGTCGTTCACGTGGTTGCCGGTCAGCTCCACGACGTCAACGCCGATCGCTTGCAGCAGCTCCATATAGCGCGGGCTGGAGCAGAAGGTGGTGCCGCCGATGTAGTGCGGCGGCGGGCAATCGGGCACAAAGGCCACTTCATTGCTGACGTGGGCGATGTCCGCCGCGCGCAGCACCGGCCCTACTTCCTCGCCCGGATAGGTCAGGCCGCGGATCTCCATCTGGTAGGCGGTAGCGCGCACCAGGGCGGTGACGCCCGTCATCGCAACCCGGGTCATCTTCTGCGGATCGCGATTGGTGACCGGCCCCGGCCATAGCGCCGCGAAGGCTGCCACCGCGTCCGGCTCTCCAGTCGCTCCCAGCTCGACTGCCAGTGGATAGGCGGCAGGGTCGAAATCGGCCGCGAGCGGCGACAGGCCGTCAACTTCCCAGACCTTGAATGTGGGCCGCAGCTGGTGGAAGGGCAGCAGCGTCCAGGCGGACCGCTGCTCCCATAGAGCGGATTCCACTGCCGCGGCGTCGACAGTGGCTGCCTGGCCCTCTCCCCACAGCGCCGTCAATAGCGCGGCCGTATCCGGCGTCAGCAGTGGCGGCCCCCCTTCCCCGCGCCAGGACGCCTGCAGCTCGGCCAGAGAGATGCCGTCGGGAACGGTGGCAAAGGGCACAGCCACGGCGTAGACCCAGGTCGCCAGGGCGGGCTGCGCGCCGGGCGCGGTGATCTGCAGCAGCACGTCTGCGCCAGCCTCCTCCGACCAGACGAAATCAGCCCCATGCGCCGCCGCCACTTCCTGCGCGGCCGCTTTGAGGTCGGCGGGCACACTGGCGGCAGCGCTGACGCGCCACGGCGCCCGCGTGGCGGTTGGCGCGGGCGTCGCCGAAACGGCTGCCGCTGCAGCCGGCGCCGTGGCGGGCGGCGAGGCCAGTGCGGCAGTGCTGGTTGCGCCGGCACTGGCATTATCATTGCCCACCGCCGCCGTCGGGGCTGCAGGAGCGCGGGTGGGCACGGTTGGCGAGCTACAGCCGGCGACAAGAATGGCAGCAAGCAAGAGTGCGGAGTGACGGAAGCGGCGCAGAGTCATATGCGAAATGCCTGGAAAGCTGGCGCGCTATCTAGACAATGCGCGCTGGGACCGTTACAGTTATAGTGGAAGCTCCCTACCCTGAGGCAAGGAAAGGCAAGCCGTGACCAATGATACCACAGCTCCACAGGATCTAAAGAACCCCGCTCTCTACATCAATCGCGAGCTGAGCCAGATTGAGTTTAACTGCCGGGTGCTCAACGAGGCGTTCAACGAGGAACATCCCCTGCTGGAGCAGGTCAAGTTCCTGGCGATTGCCGCGTCGAACATGGATGAGTTTTTCATGGTGCGCGTCTCCGGCCTGAAACAGCTGGTCTTTCTGGGAATTACCGAACGCCCAGCCGACGGCCTATCGCCGCGCGAGCAGCTCGTCGCCGTTAACCGGGCCGTGAGCGCGCTGGTGGAGCGCAAAATGAACGCCTGGCGCCGCCTGCACGCCATGTTGATGGAAGCCGGCATTCAGGTTCTCAATTACGGTGAGCTGAAGAGGCGCAAACAGGACCGGCTGCGCGATTACTTTGAGCAGGAGATCTTCCCAGTGCTGACCCCCCTCGCCTTCGACCCAGGGCGCCCGTTTCCCCATATCTCCAACCTCAGCATCAACCTGGCCGTGCTCATCCGCGACCCGGACAGCGGCGCCAGCCACTTTGCCCGCGTCAAGGTGCCCTCGACGCTGCCCCGCCTGGTGCCGCTGAAGCCGCTGGATCCGGACGAGCTGCTCACGCCGACGGTGCAGAAGTTCGCCTGGGTGGAAGAGGTAATCACCGCCAACCTGGACAGGCTGTTCCCAGGGATGGAGATCATCGCCGCGCACCCGTTCCGCGTGACGCGCAACACCGATATGGAGATTCAGGAAGAGGAAGCGGACGACCTGCTGCTGACCATCGAGGAGAGCCTGCGGCGGCGTCACTTTGGCTTCGCGGTGCGGCTGGAAGTAGACAGTACGATGCCCGAATGGCTGCGCGACATTCTCATCGCCAACCTGCGGGTCAGCGCCTTTGACGTCTACACGGTAGACGGGCCGGTAGGACTGAGCAGCCTCATGCAGCTACACCGTCTGGAGCGCCCGGAGCTTAAGGACCCAACCTTTCACCCGGTTGTGCCGCCGGCCCTGCGCAGCCAGGAGAATATCTTCTCCCTGTTGCGGCGGCAGGATCTGCTGCTGCACCGTCCCTATGACAGCTTCACGCCGGTTATTGACCTCATCGAAGAGGCCGCTGCCGACCCGGACGTGCTGGCCATCAAGACAACGCTCTACCGGGTCGGGCCGAACCCTCCTATCGTCCAGGCGCTCATGCGCGCCCGGCAAAACGGCAAACAGGTCGCGGTGCTGGTGGAGCTGAAAGCCCGCTTTGACGAAGAGAGCAATATCGAATGGGCGCGGGCGCTGGAGCGAGCCGGGGTCCACGTCGTCTACGGCCTGATTGGTCTGAAGGTCCACTGCAAGGTGGCCCTGATCATCCGCCGCGAGCGGGATGGCATCCAGCGCTACGTCCACCTCTCTACCGGCAACTACAACGCGCTCACGGCGCGCGTCTACACAGACATTGACTATCTGACGGCCGACGAGTGCCTGAGCGCCGATGCCAGCGAGCTGTTCAACTTTCTGACGGGATATTCCAAGCAAAAGAGCTACCGCAAGTTCCTGGTGGCGCCGGTCAACCTGCGCGAGTCGCTGCTGGCGTCCATCAATCGCGAAGCGGAATTCGGGCCGCAAGGGCGGATCATCTGCAAGATGAATGCGCTGGTCGACGACCAGATGATCCGCGCCCTATACCGCGCCTCGCAGGCGGGCGTGCAGATTGACCTCATCGTGCGCGGCATCTGCTGTCTGCGGCCCGGCCTGCCAGGGATCAGCGAGACGATCCGCGTCACGAGCATCGTCGGGCGCTTCCTGGAACACAGCCGCATCTATTACTTCCACAATGGCGGGGAGCCACTGTTGTACGTGGGCAGCGCGGACATGATGCCCCGCAATATCAACCGCCGCGTAGAAGTGCTTTTCCCCATTGAACAGCCGGCGCTGCAGGCCGAAATCCTGCAAAATCTGCTGGAGCCGCAGCTGCGCGACACGGCTAAGGCCTACCTGCTGCATGCCGATGGGAGTTACGCGCCTCTCGCAGCGCTCACGCCGGCCGGCGAGCCGCTCTTCGGCAGCCAGGACTGGTTCCTGAACCAGAGAAAGCCCCTGCCCCAACCCCTGCCTGTCGAGCTAACCGACTAACCGCCGCCCGAAGCTCCCAACACGACGGCCACGAACCAGACGATAAAGTCATACTTCAAAAGCTGGCTGAGCTGCTCCAGGCGGCGCCCCGATACACCGCGCCGCACGTTGAGGATGACGTAGGCAACGACCGGGAAGACGCCGAGGGCGACGATGTAGGCATAGATGGGATTGTAGACCGGCAGCGTCTCGACCAGCGGGGCAGGCGCCAGCCGGCGGCAGATGTCATAGAAACTGCAGATGGAGAGGTTGTCCTGGTACATCTTCACCAGGTAGGGAACCATCATCACCCAGATGGTGGCGCCGGTGACCACGTAGAAGACGACACGCGCCGCGCGCTTGCCCCAGACCGTGGCAATGGTACGGACCTGCTGCCGCAAGTCCCCTTCATAGTCGGCAATGGTCTTTAATATCTCACGGCCCAGAATGCCGGTGGCAATGATCACCGCCAGCCAGATGGTGGGCAGCGGGTTGCCGGCGGCCACACCGCCGAAGATCACGGTAACTGCCGAGGTGACGGCGACGGTGATGTTACCCAGCAACACCGTGCTCTTCAGGCGCCACGAGTAGATGTAGAGAAGAATGCTAAAGACGAGGGTGATGACGAAGACGCCGGTGTTGATCCAGGCGGCAATGAGCAGGGCAATGACATTGAGGCCCACCGCGTACCAGACAGCCAGCCTCGGGCTGAGCATACCGGCGGGCAGCGCCCGGTGCGGCTGGTTGATACGGTCGATCTCGATGTCCAGGTAATCGTTCCAGGCATTCCCGGCCCCGGTCACGAGAAAGGCGACCAGCGCAGCCAGCGCTACTTTGCCCCACTCGCCGCTGCCGGCGACGTACCCGCCCAGGAAGACAGCCAGGCCGCCGTTGAGGGCGTTGAAGGGCCGGGCCAGCTTGTACATTCCTTTGACTCGCCGTATCATCGTCACTCCTCTCATCTCCTGGTCCAGGAAAACCCGGAGCAGTGTATCACAGGTTATCTTCGTAAGCCGAACGACGCTTATGTGGCTGTTACAGGGTAGAAAAGAGCAGCATGATTACCAGCGTCAACAATCCAAAGGTCAGATATGTCGCGCGCCTGCAGAGCGAGCGGCGCTTTCGCACGCGGGAGGGAGCGTACGTCGTCGAAGGCACACGCTGGCTGACCGACGTGGTACAGCAAGAGCTGGCGCCACTGGCCGTCTACTATACCGGCGAGTGGCGCGACAGGCCCGGCCATTCTAAGATTTTACAACAGCTTGGCGGCCCGGTTCAAGCGGTGAGCGACCCGGTCATGGCAGCCATGAGCGACACGGAGACGCCACCCGGCGTCCTCGCTGTGCTGCCGATACAACCGCGGCCACTTCCGAGCCGGCCCCAGCTGCTCCTGATCCTCGACGAAATTCGCGACCCGGGCAACCTGGGCACGATGCTGCGTACGGCGGCCGCAGCCGGCGCCGACGGCATCTTGCTCAGCCCTGGCTGCGTCGATCCCTACAATCCGAAGGTGGTGCGGGCCGGCATGGGCGCCCACCTGCGCAATGCGCTGCAGCAGATGGAGTGGGCGCAAATCGCCGGCGTGGCGAGCGGGCTGCAGGTATGGCTGGCCGCGGCCGGCGGGGAGCTGCCTTATAACGATGTCAACTGGCGCCAGCCTTCCGGGCTGATTATCGGCAGCGAGGCGCATGGCGCGGGTGAGGAGGCCAGGGCGCTGGCCGCCGGCACGATTTACATTCCCATGCACGCGGCCAGTGAGTCGTTGAATGCGGCCAGCGCGGCCGCCGTGATCCTCTT